>CBIHLQ010000030.1:0-71787 GCA_966210885.1 uncultured Pseudomonas sp. | reverse complement strand
CTACCGGTGCCGCCAGCCAATACGTTGTGGGCCGCGTTGTAATGCACTTTCAGCACATCGTTGCCAGTCCCCCCATATAACTGGTTTTTACCAGTTCCACCGTCCAAGAGATCATCGCCTGCGCCACCATAAAGCTGGTTATTCAGGTTCGAGCCTTTAAGTTGATCTGCCAATGCACTACCAATAAATAAGGTGGAGCTCTGACCTAATTGGGTACGAATGCTGTTTGACTCTTCAGGTGTCAGAACCTCAACCCATTCCATTAATTTCGAGCTGAAAAAGTCCACAGATAAAGCTTGTGCGAAACCTGGATTTTTCTTGAGCTCCATTAAATCAAGCAAAGCCTTAGGTACATTTTGGCTCGCAACCTCGATAAATTTTTGCTCCACACTGGAATAGTCGAGCCCTATACCATCCGTCGTTAGATTGAGATCTATTGCATCCACATAGGGTTTTAAGCGAGTCTGCAGCAGCAGGCCATCATATACGGACTGGAGAAGGGCATCGTAGGCACTATTGAGTAAAGCGGCCTGCCCGGCACTGATAGTGAGGTCTTGCTCAGTCAGAGTCACTTCCCTTACGCCAAACGCCACTGACATGGTGCCTGAAGTTGTCCCCGAGGACAGGGCAAAACTGCTAATGGTGTCCGCATCCGAGCCACTAGACGTCGTACTTGGGGAGAAATTGAAGAAGTTCCGAGCGTTGAACACCTCCAGTATCTTAATGCGTTCCAGCACCTGCTTCTGCGCGAGCTGCGCAGCAGTTGGACCACTCTCTTCAGAGGACACACTGATTGTTGCACTGCCGCCACTGCCGCCACCGCCTAAACCAACGCTGTATGTTTCCGACAGTTCCCACGAGTAGGCGAAGCTGACTTCCAAGGTGTCGTTGCCGAGGTTACCGATACGCTGATCCCAGGTCTTGTAGGTCGAACTCGACGCCCACTCGACCAGCAACTTGTCCAGCAGTGCCATTTGCTGTTCGCGCGTTTGCGCCTGGCTGTATTGGCTGAGAACGCTTTTCAGCCCGGCATCGAGCATCGCCGCTTCGCGCAAATCACGTACCGCGCCGGAACCCTGCATATCCGGCAAGGCCTTGACTGTATCGTCCAGTTCAATGCTATCGGTGTACTCGCGATAGAAAGGATTGGCCGCCAGATCGAGGTTTGCAGCAAGGCTCTGATTATCGTTGACGTCACCCTCAGTACCGTCATCACGGACAAAAGTGCCAGTGGCGCTGATCAAGTTGCCGTTGGAGTTCTGGCTGGTGGCGGTGGAGCCCAGATTGATTGCGCTGATACTGTGCTCGGTAAGGGTTTTCAGTTCGCTGGCCTGGGCCACGCCGTCCTGATTGGCGTCTTGCCAAATGCGGACATTGGCGAACTGGGCATCCTGGGCATCGAATACGCCGTCGGCATTGCCATCCATATCCCGCAGGGCGTCGAAGCCGTCGCTGGCCTTCTGGCCGTTAGCCTTAACGGTATCCACGCCAAACAGTTCATTGCCGTTATCGATAGTGCCGTTGCCATTGCGGTCCAGCACCAGGAAACCATCGTCGCCCTTGACCCAGCCGGTGCCGGTTTTCAAGCCATCGCCATCGAAGTCGAAGGTAATGCCTGAGTTGGCGGAGATAGTTTCGATACCATCGCCGTCGAGGTCTAGGGTGAGGGGGTCGCGACGTTGGATGAAGTTATTGGCAGAATTGAAGTCATCATTCACTCCACGATCAATAATCGGCCCAGCATAAGACCCTCCTTCCACAACTGTCATTACTGCGTTAATGAAAGTTGACCAAGCCATTCCTATTGCTTGACCGTAGGGGTTCCACACATAAGAAGCTGTAATTCCAACCTCAGGCGGCACACCAGCAACTTCCAATACATCAAGAGCCCAACGAGTACAATTTGTGCCCACCGGAATCCAATCCCCCTGAACACCATAATAAGGTGGGTTTTCGATTGACGCATCGATTTGAGCCATCATTCGCTCATATTGATCATCAGTTAAAGTAGTAACCTCTCCCGCAAACTGATATTCATGCCCATCGTCTCCGTTTGCACCAGTAATAAAAACTGCCCCCTCACCATAAAGCCCTGACTCCTTAGGGGCAAAACCATACTCAGCCACCGATCCATCAGGATGCGTAACTCTTAAAAAAGTATGAGGCAACCCATCCGCACCGCCGACATCAACAAGAACCTGAACTGAAGGCTGCATGATTCACTCCAAAAATATTAAATATCATCCCCGATAAAGCCGGAGCATTAGATAGTTAAGCCATCAAAGGGCAAGCTATTGAGCTGCAAAAAAATTACAATAATTACTAACCAAAATTTATTAGTCGTAGAACCAAACGCGGCTTCATTTTTAATGGCATATCCGTACCATCCTAGCAATGTACCTATTCATTTTTTTCACGAACATACAAATCGTCGGCATCGTGCTATTTTGCTATTTTGCTATTTTGCTATTTTGCTATTTTGCTCATCATTCAAAAACAGAGCATCCTTCCACAATCTAAATAACAAAAACCCTACAAACACCAATATTAAAGGCCAAACAAAAAGAACACCAACTATTCTCCCCCACCAGACTACAGTCATTTGCCATGTACTTGCCGCTTTCGGGTGAAGTGAAAACTTGACCCGAGTGTTGACATGAGAAATTTCCGGAATATTATGTAGAACCTCAGCAGCAAAAATATAGTTACCTGGCTTTACTTGTATACGCCCGAAATTTCTATGCACTTCGTTAGCGGACCAAGATACAGCCCCAAATCCTTCAGCCTCACCAGATACAACCAACACGCCATCCGTAGAGTGCAATGACCATCTGAGTGGGACTTTGACTCCAGAGGAAATGGGAGCGCCATCCTTATATCCCCAGCCGCCCATCAAATTCTTCATTTCCTCAAATGGTACGCCATGCCTATCAAACACCAAATCCAGTTGATAGTTTTCAGGAATAACAATTTGGATATTTTTTCTAATACTCCCCTTAGGAGCTAAAGAGATAGGTTCATCAAGTGGAGGCTTCACTACCCAATCAGCCCACGCCGGGAAAAGCAAAACCCAGGAAACGGCGAGCAACAAGACCAGAAAAACCAACCACTGCCTTAATATAAAATTCAGAAAAATTTTCACTACAAGCTCCAACTTACAAATCAATATTCAAGATCCAGACAATTCTATCTGCGCTACATCCTTTGATGCCCTATACGCGCATCTAAATATACACTCAGCCTCCACAATCACCCAATCGCCCCTCATCCCCCGGCAGACGGAAAATTAATGAGAAGCGCAAAGTTAACTCCTTACACTCCTAGCAGCACATCAACCCCTTTGACCCAAAATCAAACCTTAGGATTAGAATAAAACATATATAAGTATGTTTTGAAAACCTGCAATCTTTGCTCTTCCTTTATCACTTCTACTTCAACATGATACTTTCCCGGCTCAAGCGAGTGTACAAACAGGGGCCTTAAAGTGGCCCACTCCCCCTCCATGCTCATAGCACCTATACTCTCCGCAGCCTCAATAATGTCGTCGACTAATACACTGTTCCCCTGAGCAATTTTCAACCTCACTGAGATTTCAGCACTTTTTCCAGACTGTTTTTTACCGACAACCTCATCAAAAATAGCCCGCTTTGAATTATCACCGCTGCAATCACATACAAAGGCCAGGTAAAAATTATAATTTAAGCCCTCGGGAATCGATATTTCACCGAAGCTTTCTACACCATGACTTGATAAGTCAACCGGAATTACAATTTTATCCCCAACCCTACTGCACCCCTGCGCAAACAGAATTAAAGCCAATAAAAACACAGCTCTTAAATACATTTAACCAACCCATCATTGCGTACAGATAATTTTAATAAAAATATAAATTTGACACAGAAAATTCGCCACGCGACTAACTTCCCCCGCTCAACACCCAAGAAAAATTAATTGGTTTCCATCCCCACATCCTGTCCTTTTTCAATCACCTGGATCAGTTTCTGCACTGAATTATCATTCGGCATATGTTTTAAGTACACATTCAACCGAGCAAGCGCTTCCCCCTTATTACCCATCCCCAAGTAAGCCATGCCCAATGAATAATTAGTTTCTTCGAGTCCCAAGGCCAGCGCTTTTTCCAAATAAGGCATACTTCGCTCTACCCGCCCTGTCTCTGCGAGAAATATGCCGAACTGGTAATTGCCCTGCGGGGCATCCGGCTCTATTTGCAAGAGCGCCTGAAATTGTTGTTCCGCTTTTTCTGCGGCACCGGGAATATCAAGGTTGTGCCCCATGCGGTTAGCCATTGCCGAGCGAAACAAAATCTTCGGGTTAGGCTTGCCGTCTTTCAGTAGCAGACCCAGCATTCCGGACAGGGCATGCAGATCTTGAATAGCCCGCTGTTTCTGCTCTGTGGAGTCGAAGCTAGGTGGATAGCGCCCGGCATGCCGCGAGAGGTCGCCAAGCATGCGGTCCAGGTAACGCATATCCAGGCCGTAGGCTTTCTGACCTGATGCATTTTCGCTGACAGTGAGGATTTTCTGCGGGTCATGCCCCGGATAACCCGCGGCGTAGGCCATAGGGATACTCAGGGTCAGGAGCAGCAATATCGTGACCAATACTTTCATCCGTAGCATCCATGTCGGAAATGTGGGTAGAGTTTTACCATTCGCCGATCAGGCGGCAATGGATCAGATGATCTAAATCTGCCCTACAGCAGCCTTAATTCATGGGATTTGTGCAGTGCCTCCGCTCGCGAAGAAGCCCCTAGTTTGCCGAGGATGGAGTGAACCTGATTGCGGATGGTGGAGACGCTGCGATTGAGTAGCGCCGCGATCTCGGGGTTGCTCTTCCCGGCTGCCAACCAGCGCAGCACAACCTGTTCCTTGGGTGTGAGCAATTGGGCATTGCTGAAGTTGCGAACATCGCGTTGCTTGTGATGAATGCGAACCAGCGCCTGATGGAGGTGCGGCACCATTAATTCCAACAAAAACCCTTGATGCGAGCCCAGATCGCCAGGGCTAGCCGCGAGGCTGATATAGCTGCCCCTTTTACCATCCAGATCGACGACACCATGGGCAGCGAAGTTATCGAAGCCAAATTTCTCCATCTCCGAACGCTCCAGCTCCGACAGTAAATGATCATCCCGGCCGAGCTCGATCAATTGAGGTTTCCGCTCCATATACCAGCGCGCCAGCAATGACCGCTCGGCAATATTCACAATGTCATGAACCTTGTTGAATAACTCGTCTGGATAGTTCAAGGCAATTGCCATTTCCAACACGGCCTTACCATTGACGATGCCACCGACACAGGCGAGTGTCATGGCATGGGGAAACAGCGGCCGCACGAATAGCTGAATGTATTTCTGAAAAGCCTCTGTCGTGTCGATACGCTGCGATGCCTGAACAAAATCCAGGTAAAGCTTCTGTTCCTCCAACGTCAAAGCATGATCCACATCTTCACCTGCCGCAGCCGGCTTTTCCTTCGAATCAGCGCTCATTCAGGCTTTCCGCTGTGTACTGTTTTAGCGGGCTGAGGAAGTAATCGATCACCTTCCTCTTATCCGTCTTCACTTCCGCCCGCACGGCCATGCCCGGCGACAGTTGGATTCGGTTCGCCCCCACCTGAATACTGTCCTGCTTCAGTTGAATCTGCGCGCTGTAGACCAACCCCAGCTTCTCGTCTTCGATGGCGTCGTTGGAGATGCTGAGCACGGTGCCGTCCACCACGCCGTATTTGGTGAAGCTGAAAGTCTCGACCTTGATCTCCACGCTTTGCCCAGGCCGGACGAAGCCGATGTCCTTGTTCTCCAGCATGGCTTCGACTTCCACCGGCTGGTCGCTGGGTACGATGACCATCAGTGGCTGGGCTTCGGTGACCACGCCGCCCTGGGTGTGGATCGCCAGTTGCTGCACGGTGCCGGCCACCGGGGCGGTGAGGTGCATCAGGCGGTCGCGTTGCTCGGCTTTTTTCAGTTCCTGGCTGAGGGCGGCGGCGCGTTGTTCGGCCTCGTGTTGCAGGTCGAGCATGGCCCGGCGGGTTTGCGCGATGACGCTATTTTGCTGGCTCTCGGCGGCTTTTTTCGCCGCGCTGAGTTCACGGACACGGGATTGCTGGAGGGCCAGTTCGCGCTCCTGATCAAGGAGGATCTGCTGCTTTTCCAGGTAGGCGTGTTTGGCGACGAATTGCTTGTCGAGCAGGCGTTTGTAGTCGGCGGCCAGTTCGCGGGTGATGGGTAGGCTTTGCTGCAAGGAGGCGACGCTGCTTTGTGCGGCCTGGATTTCCGCGTTGCGCTGTTCGATGGCTGCGGCGCTTTGTTCCAGGGTGCTTTGCAGTTCCAGGTATTGGCCTTGCAGCCAGCGCTGGGCGGCCAATTGCTGTTCGGCGCTGGCCTGGGGGATCAGTTGCGCCAGACTGGCGGGCTCGCGGTTGTGCTGTATGGCGTCGAGCAAGGCGGTGGCGCGGGCGCTGTCGACTTGGGCGGCGAGCAGGTCGCTGTGCAGGCGCTGGACATCGGCGTGGGTCATGCTGGTGTCCAGTTCGACCAGCAGGTCGCCGGCTTTGACTGTTTGCCCGTCGTGCACGTGGATGGCTTTGACCACCGCCACTTCGCTCGGCTGGATGATCTTGCTCTTGCCGCTGGGGACGATCTTGCCGCTGGCGGTGGCGACCACGTCGATCTCGCCGACGCAGGCCCAGAGCAACGTCAGGGCGGCGAAGGCGATGATCAGCCATTGGATGATCCGTGGGGCGGGGTGTACGGGGGCGTCTTGCAGGGCCAGGGCGGCGGGGAGGAATTGCACTTCGTGGCTCAGCCGTGGCGGTGCGTCCATGGCCTGGCGGTTTTTCCAGGCATGGCGCCAGGCGTGGCGGTAGCGGTTGAGCAGGTCGCGTTTGGCGGAGGGTTGGCTCATGGCTGGGATCTGCCCGCGAGTGAGTGGGTAGGTCTGGGCGAGCAGTGTCGGCCTGGCGGATCGATCGCGAGCAAGCTCGCTCCTACAGGGAGAGCGTGAGGGCAATTGTTCATCCGCTTTATCCTTGTTGCAGGCGGTGCAGGCGGGAGTAGTGGCCGGCTTGGTGTTCCAGCAGTTCGGCGTGGCTACCCTGCTCGACGATCTGCCCGCGGTCCATCACCAGGATGCGGTGGGCGTCGCGCACGGCGCTCAGGCGGTGGGCGATGATGATCACGGTGCGGCCTTTGCAGATGGCCTGCATGTTCTGCTGAATGATGCGCTCGGACTCGTAGTCCAGGGCGCTGGTGGCTTCGTCGAATATCAGGATGCGCGGGTTGCCGATCAGCGCACGGGCGATGGCGATGCGTTGGCGTTGGCCGCCGGACAGCGAGGCGCCGTGTTCACCGACCACGGTGTCGTAACCTTCCGGCAGTTCGAGGATGAATTCATGGGCGCCGGCCATCTTGGCCGCCTGCATCACCGCTTCGATCGGCGTACCGGGGTCGACCAGGGCGATGTTCTCGCGGATGCTACGGGCGAACAGCATGTTGTCTTGCAGCACCACACCGATCTGCCGGCGCAGGGAGGAGACATCGGCCAGAGCCAGGTCCATGCCGTCGACCAGCACCCGACCGCGCTCGGGGGTGTAGAGGCGTTGCAGCAATCTTGTCAGGGTGCTTTTGCCGGAGCCGGAGCGGCCAACCACGCCGATCACTTCGCCGGCCTGGATGGTCAAGCTGATGCCGCGCAGCACCTCGCTGCCATCGGGGCGGTAGCGGAACTGCACTTGGTCGAATTCGACGTCGCCGCGCAGTGGCGGCAGCGCGCTGCGCGAGTCCTGGGACAGTTCGGTGCGGGTGTTGAGAATATCGCCCAGGCGCTGCACCGAGACGCCGGTCTGCTGGAAGTTGGTCCACAGCTGGGCCAGGCGCATGATCGGCTGCGACACCCGGCCGGCGAGCATATTGAAGGCGATCAGTTGACCGACCGACAGGTCGCCGTCGATCACCAGGCGCGCGCCCAGCCACAGAGTGGTCACGGTGACCAGCTTGCCGATAAAGCCGACGCTTTCGTTGGCCAGGGTCGAGAGGGTTTGGGTCTTAAAGCTGGCGGCCACGTAACCTGCAAGCTGGTTGTCCCACTTGCGGTTGATCTGCGGCTCCACCGCCATGGATTTCAAGGTGTCGATGCCGTTGACCGTTTCCACCAGAAACGCCTGGTTTTCCGCGCCACGAGTAAAGCTTTCATTGAGGCGCGCGCGCAGCACCGGGGTGATCAGCAGGGAGACGATGAAGTACAGCGGCAGCGAGAGGATCACCACCAAGGTCAGCCAACCGCTGTACATAAACATCACGGCGATAAACACCACCGAGAACAGCACGTCGAGCAGCAAGGTGATGGCGTTACCGGTGAGGAAGCTGCGGATGTTCTCCAGCTCGCGCACCCGCGCCACCGAATCCCCTACCCGGCGCGCCTGGAAGTAAGCCAGCGGCAGCGTCACCAGGTGGCGGAACAACCGCGAACCCAGTTCGACGTCGATGCGGCTGGCGGTGTGGGCGAATACGTAGCTGCGCAGGCCCGACAGTAACGTTTCAAAAATCATGATGCCGAGCAGGCCGATGGCGATCACGTCCAGGGTGCTCAGGCCGCGATGCACCAGCACCTTGTCCATCACCACCTGGAAGAACAGCGGGGTCAACAAGGCGAAGATTTGCAGGACGAAGGACACCAGCAGCACTTCGCCGAGCAGCTTGCGGTATTTGACGATGGCCGGGATAAACCAGCTGAAGTCGAAGCGAGCCAGGTCGCCGGCCAACGAGGCTTCGGAGCGGATCAGGATTAACTCGCCGCTCCAGCGCGCCTCCAGCTCTTCGAAGCTCAGCACTTCCGGGCGCTGCGCCTGCGGATCGTGGATCAGCGCCTTGCCGTCATCCAGGCGGGCGATGATAAAGAAGCGGCCGTCCTGCGCCGCGGCAATCGCTGGCAAGGGTGTATGGCTGAGTCGGGAGATCGAGCTGCGCGCGGACTTGGCTTTGAGGCCGAGTTTCTTCGCCGCCATCAGCAGCTCGGCACGGCCAAACGTGCGGCCGTCTTCAGCGTATTCGTGGGCGAGTTGTTCGGGGGAAGCGGCAACGTTATGGAAACGCGCGAGCATCACCAGGCAGGCGAGGCCCGTGTCGAGCCCGGCATCGGACTCATTCAACGAGGGAGCATTCGACATCATTGCGTCCATGCACTTACAACGATTAAGCGTCACTACCTGGATAGCAAAACGCCATTAATTAGGGCCGGCATACTACCCGCAAATCGCTAGGCATCCATACACGAAAATATCGACTGAATCACATTTAGATCAGCCATAGCGAAGAACTTACAACACCTCAGCGCGCCCCTACAGGCCTTCCATTGGCCCTACTATCGGGTCAACCCTCATATATCGGTCAGCGTGCGAGGAAGAGGCTGGGCAGCGTTCCGCTTTAGCGGCAATTGACCTTGAAGGCACTGAAAGCATCGCGGCTAAAGCCCCTCCCACGGAAATCGACAAATGACTTATGTCGCGACACTACGCATGCGCCCAACAACCCACAGAGAATCCGGACGGACTGTTCGAGGCCTGCTAACCGCCTCAGCCCTTACGCTTGGCCCAGGCCCCCAGCTCTTTCATCAACGAGCGCTCCTGCACGGCAATGCAGCGCAGGCGTTCGGCGATGGGGGCGAGGTCCGGCGTTTCGCCCTTGTTGCGGCTGGCGCGCACGCAGGCCGAGGCGAATTGTCGCCAGTCGTCGCCGATCGCGGTCAGCTGCGTCGAAGCTTCGCGCAGGCTGGCAGCGCCGATCTTATCCCCGGCCTCTTGTAAGAAGCTGGCGTACATAAAGCGGAAGCCGGCGCCACCGGTGCCGATTTCTTCCTGCATGCGCACGATATGGGTCAGGTACAGGCGGTTGTATTTGCTCTGCGCCGGGTCGAGTTTGGCGATGCGCTGAGCCAGGTGCTGGATGCCGCGAATGCCGATCCAGGGCAGTGGCATGCCGTCGAGAATCCGCGTGGTGGAGAGCACGCTGGTGCGGATCAGGCGTTCCCAGTCCTGCTCCAACGGCACCTCGTCGAGCCAGTACATCAGGCCCTTGGCGGCCAGCGCGCCTTTGGCAAAGCGAGCTTTTTGCAAATCTTCGGCGGCGCAACGCACCGGGGCTTCGAACACCGGGTCGCTGAGCAGGTACTCGTTGCCCTCGCGGCCATAGGCCAAGAGGTTGTGGGCGTTGAAGTGAAAACGCATCTCCGGCGGGAAATACGGCAGCCAGAACACCGAACTCTGCAGACCGGCGAGGCGCCCGCCATCCAGCGCCGCATCCAGGGCTAGGCGGCCCTGCTCCGGGTTGCCGAAGGTGCGGCTGTGCAAGCGCGCGCCCAGGCGTTTGCTCAGGGTTTTGATCAGGTGCTTGGGCGGCATGCGATAGGCGATCAGCGGCATGCCGCTGAGTTTGACGATCGGCAGGTAGGCGAAGGCCAGCCCGGACGCCAGGCCGAAGGCCATGGGCTCGCTCATTGGCAGGCCGGCGTGAGTTAGCAGGCTGGCCATCACCCCGCTTTCGCAGTGGGCGCTCTGGCGGTGTTGGAAATCAGGGAATGTGCTCAAGTCGGTGCCCCGTAGCGCCGTGCGCAGAGCACGGTTCGCGGAAGAAAATTGGTCGGTGACGACAGGCTCACGCCCTATCCCGCTGGTAGCCGATCAACTGCTCGACGGGCAGGCCGAAGGCCTCGGCATAGCGCGCCAGGATGGCGGCCGACAAACGCCGGTAGATCGCCGGACGGAAGTGCCGGCGAATGCGCCACTGCCATAACCCGCTGATCTGCGCCAGCGCCGGTTCGTCGAGGCGGTAGCGGTACATCAGGCATTTCAGCGGCGACTGCTCGCCGCGCTGCCAGGCCGCCAGCGCCTCGGCTTCCTGCGCCTGCAACTCGGCCACGGCCAACTGGGTGGCATAGGCTTCCGGCTCCCAGCCATCGCTCTGTGCGCCCTGGTAATGACCGCTGGCGTCCACCGCATAGACCAGCTTGCTGTGGCCGCCGTAGGTGGAACTATGGTCCTGGGGCACTTCATCGAGCTTCATCGTCGTCTCCCTGATTACCGACTACGGTCAGCTGCATAAAGGCGCTGGAGAAACGCCCGCTTTCCGGGACGTAACACAACAGCCGCTGGCCGCTGCGCAGCGTGCCGGAGTTGAACAGCTCTTCGAGCATGATAAAGATCGAGGCCGCGCCGGTATTGCCCTTGCTGGTCAGGTTGGTGAACCAGCGCTCCTGGGGGATCGGCAGGTCGATATTGGCCAGGCCCTCGGCCAGACGCTCGCGGAAATACTCCGAGGAATAGTGCGGCAGGAAATGATCGATATCGGCGACGCGCAATTCGCGGCGCGCCATGATCCGCTTGAGCGTCTCTTCGACGGTGAATTTGAC
Organism: uncultured Pseudomonas sp.; assembly: GCA_966210885.1. Classification (GTDB taxonomy): domain Bacteria; phylum Pseudomonadota; class Gammaproteobacteria; order Pseudomonadales; family Pseudomonadaceae; genus Aquipseudomonas. The sequence goes on along the minus strand of CBIHLQ010000030.1, from coordinate 60,373 downwards.
GATGTTTTCGTTGAGCAGTTTGACGTCCTGCTTGATCGCCATCACCGACAGGCGGTTGCGTGCCTCGCCGTCGTAGCGGCTCCAGCCCTGCAACTGGCCGTCCTGCATCTCGGCGCCGGCGTACATGCACGGCGGCATGCTGTCGGCGAAGGACAACACATCGATCCAGTCGATACGCAGGCTCAGACCACGGACGTTGGGCTGGCCCTGCAGCCACACCGCGCCGGCACCGTCGGAGAGCATCCAACGCAGGAAATCCTTTTCAAAAGCGATTTCCGGCTGAGTCTGCAGTTGTTCGACGCGGCTTTCGTACTCGGCATTGAAGTTATCCGCGCGCATCAGGCTGGAGGCCAGCTCCGAGCCACAGGCCACGGCGTTCTTGCTCTCGCCGCTGGCGACGCTGAGCCAGGCGTATTTCAGCGCGGTCATGCCGCACAGGCAGATACCCGCGGTGGTCACCACCTCGCACGGCGGGTTGCCCAACTCGCCTTGCAGCATCACCGCATGGCCCGGCATCACCTGGTCCGGCGACGCGGTGCCGGCCACCAGGCAGTCCAGTTCGGCCAGCTCGAAACCGGGGCCGAGCAAACCGCGCACCGCGGCGGCGCCGATCTGCGCATTGCTCATGCTCGGCGCGCCGGTTTGCGGGTCGATCGCGTAATGCCGCTGCTGGATGCCGTTGCGCTTGAGCACCAGTTTGCGTGCCCGCGAGGGTTTGCCGCCGACCAGACCGAGGCGCTCTTCCATCTGTTCGTTGCCGACCGGATCGTGCGGCAGGAAAGCGCTGATGCGATTAATGAATACCGGTTGTGCCACGACAATCCCTCAACATTACTCGCCGGACGGGCCGGCGAAGTAGGCCTTCTCACGCGCTATGCGCGCCTTGAACAGCGGCGCCATAAGCTTTTTCAGCAATGCACTGAGCGGTACCACGGTCACGATCAGACACAACAGAAAGGCGATATACAGCACCAGACCCGCCCCACGCCGCCGGCTCTGCTGCGGCCCGAGGGCGGCGAGCAGGCGACTCCACAACTGAAAGCTGCGGTTGCCGACCTTCTCGCTGGCGATTAGCTTTTCGTCGATGCGCACCGCCCCCAATCCACGCAACATCGGCTGCTCGATCGGCAATGCATCGGCGGTCAGACGCTGCGCCATGGCCTCGCCGAAACGGCTGGCGGCGACTATCTCGGCCTCGTCGATGCCGGCACGCGGCACCCAGCTGTAGGGTTTCTGCCGCCCGGTGAACAGCCACAACGGCGTCGCCAGAAAACTCGCCGCAGTGCCGCAGGCGTCGGTCAGGGCGATATTGTCCACCAGCCGCGCGCCCAACTCGTGCAGGCGTTGTTTGAGTTTTTCCTGGGCCATCAGCCACATATTGCGGCAGCCGATCAGGGTCACCACCGGGGCGCCCTTGAGCAGTTGCGCGGCTTCAGGCGAGGCGAGGAAGCTGGTCATCGGCTGCGACGGCGAAAGGAACCAGACCTGGTAGGCGAGTATCACCAGGTCGTAGCGCTGCGCCGGATCGACGGCTAGGGGCAATAGGGGTTGCGGACGCATCAGCACGGTTTCCGGGAAAATCCGGAAAAAACCGAGAAACGGCCACGGAAAGGGATAAGGCTGGGCGGGTTGCAGCGCGAGAAAGTCCACATGGATATCGGCGCGCTGCAATAATGGCGCGCAGACCGACTGCATCAGCCGGTCGAGCTGTCCCGTTTGGGAATAATGAACCACCAGAACCTGTCGCATTCCTAGCAACTACCCACAAAATGAACGGATTATGCCACAGCGAATTCTTCAAACCGTAACCCGCCTGCGCTACGGCCTTCTGTTTACCCTGGTATCGGTCTGTTCGCCGAGCCATGCAGGCGACATTCTGGTCAATATCGGCGGCAAACAAGCCAAGGCCCCGGTATACCTAGCGCTGGTGCTGGCCGATCAGGCGCAGTGGCCGACGACACCGCTGAGGCACGTGCAGGCGCAGGATGGCGTCGCCCTGTTCACCGAGGTGCCGCCAGGGCGCTATGCGCTACAGCTGTATCGCGACGATAACGGCAACGGCCAGCTCGACCTCAGCCCGCGCGGCGTGCCGCTCGAACCTGTGGGGTTTTCCGCCAACCCGCCGCTGGCCAGGGGCAAGCCGGAGCCACTGGCCTGCCTGTTCGAACACGGCAATGGCGACACCGAATTGCAGATCGAATTGCACGACGCCCGGGCCAGGCGCTGAGAGTCAGTTGACTGGTTGCCGCGCGGCCGGCTCATCCGCAGCGCGCCAGATCAGCTCGCGGGTGTCGTAACCGCGCAAGGTGGCCTGCTCCAGCAACAGCGCGCGGGTTTCGGCGGAGACCTCGGGATCGCGCGCCAACAACCAAAGGTACTTGCGGTTCGGGTGGCCGACCAGCGCGGTGCGGTAGTCCTCATCCAGATAGAGCACCCAGTACTCGCCCTTGGTCACGTTCGGCAGCAGGCGGCTGAACCAATTGTCGAAACGCACCCAGAGTTTGTCGGTTTGCCCTTCGACCTGCGCCACGGCTTCGCCATGGGCGTCCTGCCATTCGCCCTTATCGGTGCGACAGCGGTTGGTCACCCGTAAGCGACCATCTGCCTGCAAGGCGTAGTGCGCCTCGGCCTGCACGCAGCTGCGCTGGAAAAACATCGGCAGGCGCGCCAACTCATACCAAACGCCCTGATAGCGTTGCAAGTCGACGGCGCCCGCAGTCAGCGGCGGCTCGGCGGCACTGGCCGCGGCACTGCATACCAGCAGCAACGCGGCCAGCGCGCGACGAACATCGCCAAGGCGTTTCACTTGAGCCCCTGGCCGGAAAACATCATCACCTTGTCGCCGGCGAACTGCACGCTGATAAAGGCTTTCTCATCGCCCCAAGTGCAGCTGGTCAGGCCGATGGCGCCGGCGCACTCGCTGGGTTTGCCAAGCAGGCTTTCGACTTCGCTCTTGGGCATTCCGCTCTTGAGCTTCGAGTAATTGTCCTGATTGACCTTGCTGCATGCAGCGAGGAACAAACAGACACACAGCAACATGAGATTTCGCAGCGACATGGCTTACTTCCTGATGGGTTGAACGTACAGAGCTTGGCACAGGCCCGACGGCTCTGCGCGGGATACGCTCGCAGACCGTTGAAAAACTGACCGCCTTTTTCGATGGCCGGCTAAAAGCGCGAACCGGGCTCCTGCAAAAAGCTCAGCTCCGCGGCGCTGGAGGCGCGCCCGAGAATGGCATTGCGGTGGGGAAAACGCGCGAAGCGGGCGATCACCCGCCGATGGCGTTCGGCATAGTCGAGGTAATCGTCGAACAGCTGGCGCTCGCTTTCCGGCGCGGCGTTGCGCAATGCGCAAAAGCAAGCGACCGCCTGGTCCTGCACTGCGAGGTCTTCCGCATGCTCCAGCACCAGGTAGATGAATACCCGCTGAATCGGCGTCAGCCGCGCATCCCAGCCCTGCGCCATGCCCGCGCGCACCAGCGCCTGGGCGCCGGCGTCTCCGGCAAAGGCGCGCGGCGTGTCGCGGAAGATCATTCGCGGTAGCTGGTCGAGCAACAGCACACGGGCCAGCCAACCCTCGGGCTGCTGGTTCCAGTCCTCGAGCTCGCCGGCAAGGGCCTGCTCGACCAGCCCGGCGAAACGCTCGTGCGCTTCGCGGTCCTGGCTGTCCCGCTTGCCGAACCAGAGCGTGCCGCGTGCCGCGGCCACTTCGGCAGAGCTGCTGGCGCTGCCGAACCACCAATCGAGCACGCTTTGCCAGGCCGTCACGGGTTATTCCTGGTGGTAGGCGGTGACGCGTTCGACTTCCTGCTTGGAACCGAGGAAGACCGCAACGCGCTGGTGCAACGAGGTCGGCTGGATATCGAGGATGCGCTGGGTGCCATTGGTGGCGGCGCCGCCAGCCTGCTCGATGATGAAGGACATCGGGTTGGCTTCGTACATCAAACGCAGCTTGCCGGGCTTTTCCGGCTCGCGGCTGTCGCGCGGGTACATGAAGATGCCGCCGCGGGTGAGGATACGGTGCACATCGGCAACCATCGATGCGATCCAGCGCATGTTGTAGTTTTTTTCCAGCGGCCCGGTTTCGCCGGCCAGCAACTCGCTCACATAACGCTGTACCGGCGCTTCCCAGTGGCGCTGGTTGGACATGTTGATGGCGAATTCCTGAGTGGTTTCCGGCACGCTGATGTTGTCGTGGGTCAGCACGAAGCTGCCCAATTCGCGGTCCAGGGTGAAGCCTTTGACACCATTGCCCAGGGTCAGCAGCAGCATGGTCTGCGGACCGTAGATCGCGTAACCGGCGGCAACCTGTGCGGTGCCCGGCTGAAGGAAGGCGTCTTCGCCGAGATCGCCGTTTTCGCCGTTGCGCTCAGGGCAACGCAGCACCGAGAAGATGGTACCGACGGAGACGTTGACGTCGATGTTCGACGAGCCGTCCAGCGGATCGAAGACCAGCAGGTAGGCGCCTTTCGGGTAACGTCCCGGAATCTGATAGGCGTTGTCCATTTCCTCGGAGGCCATGCCGGCCAGGTGACCGCCCCACTCGTTGGCTTCGAGAAGGATTTCGTTGGACAGCACGTCGAGCTTCTTCTGCACTTCGCCCTGCACGTTCTCGGTTTCCATGCTGCCGAGCACGCCGCCGAGCGCACCCTTGGAGACCTGATGACTGATGGCCTTACAGGCCCGCGCCACTACTTCGATAAGAAAACGCAAATCTGCCGGGGTGTTGTGGCTGCGGGTCTGTTCGATCAGATAGCGGCTCAGGGTAACGCGGGACATGGACGGCTCCGGGAAGGAAGGAAAATCGCGCGCAGTTTAACCTGTTCGGGGCAACGGCGCCTCTGCCCCAGGATGAAGGGCGCCAGACACACGCCTGGCACCGGGGTTCGGTTTATCATCGACCACCGCGATCGCCACGAGTTCAGCGCCATCGCTCCTCGCCTAAGGTGCCGCGGGCTTGTTGCGCAACAGACTCAGGGCCATCAGCACGAGCAACCCGACGCCTATCAGCAAGACCGCCCACAAGCCCAGCCGCTTCCAGTCGAAGCGCTCCACTTGTTCCGCGCTGGCCGCGCCGGTTTCGAGCAGCGGCGTCTCGACCGCCTGGGCGACGCCCAGGCTCGCCAGGCGCTTATCGTCATAACCTGGGATCAACGTGCTCAGCGGCAGGCTCGCCGCCTTGCCCGTCGGGTTGCCGATGGCCAGCGTATAGGGCGGCGTGCCGCGGGCGAGAAACACCACCTGGGTAGAGCGGATGCCGACGCGAATGCTCGGCGCCTCGCTGCCTAAACCGCCGCCGCGCTCGTCCACCTGCAAACGCAGTTGTTGCACCGGGGCGCCATACAGCTCCAGCTCGTCGTGCAGCACTTCCTTGCCGTCCTGGGGCAGACGGTAGAGCAGGCCGCGCGCCAGCGGTTGCCATTGCACCTTGCCCTCGTGACGACCCGCCAGGCTCACCGGCGCCAGGGTGTTGGCCTGGGCCAGCTCGATCTGCACCCGCTGCAACGGCAGCGCCAGGGGCAATTCCCAGGTGTATTGCCCAGCCTTGGCGCTGCTCGGAGGCAAATCCGCCGACCAGGTCAGCGGCGCGGGAAGCGTGTCGTTGGTGGCGCTGTGCACTCGCGCGGAGAGCAATTGCGGCGCCTGTCGCGGACTGCTCCAGAGCAGACGCAGGTAGCGCGCGGACTGCCCCGGCAAGGCCACTTCGCGCTGGTCGATACGTTCATCGGCGAACGACAGCCGAGCGATCTGCCCATCGTTCCAAGCGCGCCACTGCTGCAGATCGTCGCTGGCCTCGATGGAGAAACGCTGGAAGCCGTCGCCCTCGGATGCCCAATCGAGGGTCAACTTGTGCAAGGGCGCGTCGATGGCGCTGGTATCGAGCAACCAACCGCGCAGTACTTGTTCGTTCGCCCCGTGCGCGGCTTCCGGCACCACCTCGACCAGCGTGCCACTGGTGCTGCGTTGCACCCGCACGCTGGGGGTCTGCTCGGCATTCAGCGGGCCGCGCAGGGGGAACCACTTCACCGCGGTGTCCTTACGCGTCTCGCTTTGCCGGGCGCTGCCGAGGGTCAGGGCGTAGGCCTGGGCCTGCCCCTCGGCGTTGAATACCCGCAGGTCGCGCAAATCGGCGTAACGCGCGGCCAGGTGCAACTCCATCGGCAATTCCAGGCGATACCAGGGGCCCTCGCCGCTCAACGTCAGCGGCACCTGCTGGGCATAATCGCCGGGGCTTTCCTGCGCCTGTGCCAGCAACGGCAGCGCCGCCGTCAGCGCCAATAGGGTCCCACGTACTCGCTTCATACCGTTCATGCCTTTACCTGCTCCGCCTCGTGCACCGGCCGTTTGGGCGGCAATGGCGCGAAATAGCCGACGACCAATAGCAATACGCCCACTCCGATAAAGGAGATGATGCGTTCCAGACCGCCGCGATTGCCCAGCTCGACGAAGAACAGCTTGGCCACCACCACGCCGATCAGCACGGCGCCCACCAGCCATAGCTCGCGGCGCGTGCGCAGATGGCCGAGGATCATCAGCGGCAAGGCGATCAGGGTCCAGACGATGGACAAGCCCGCTTGCACCAGCATCGACGCCAGCAACGCATCCAATTGATAAACCACCCCGCCCCAATGGTGAGCGGTACGGAATACCGCGGCGGTCAGCAGGGCGAACAGCGAGAGCCCGGCAACGGCCGGCACCAATTGCCCACCGCCCCAATACGCCAAGCCCAGCTCCGGCAAGGCGCCGCGCAACCACTCATAGAGCGCGAACAAGGTAATCAGCAAACCCAGCTCCAACGGGTTTATCAGCGGTATGTATGGCAGGGGATCGGCGGCGCCATCGCTGACCATATTGGCCAGCCAGAACCACCCGAGCATCAACATTGCCAACGGCGCGGCGGCCAGCAAGCGGTACTCGCGCGGATGGGCCGCCACCGGCCAAGGCCATTGACGGGGCATCGACATCAGCAGCAGATACAGACTCGGCAACAACGCCCAACCCAGCCAACGCCAGGCGTTGTAGTGCTCGGACAGCATATACAGCAGGTAACGCAGCTCCAGGGCCAAAACGCCGAGCAGCAACCAGCAACCCACTACATGGGCCGCGCTTAAAGCGCCTGCCGGCAACAGTGTGCTCAAGCGGCGCAACGACAGCAGATGCACAGCGAACAACGCGCCCCAGGCGAGCCAGCCGAAATTCGCCGCCGGGTGATAGGTCGAGTGCCAGGCGTATAGCAGGATCACCGCGGCGGCCGGCACCAGCAGCGTGCACAGCAACGCCATGGCGCGCCATTGGCTGCGCGAGGCGATCAGCGTCCACAACGCCACGCTGGCCGCGGCCACTTTGAGCAACAAAGGCGCCTGAAATTCGAGCGAGGCGAAGCGCAGGATCTCGCTTGCCAGGCTTAACACCCACCAGCCAGCGCCCCATACCAGCAGCAATTGCGAGAGCCGTTGCAGGCCCAGCGTGCCCAGCACACCGGCCTGCTCACGGCGCGCCACCTGCTGCAAACGCCAAGCGCCGATCAAGGCGGCGACGGCCAGCACCGCGGGCGTCCAGAAGCCGGCATGCGCCAACGGGCGCAGCCCTTCGCCGCTCAGTTGCCCGAACAGCAACGGCCCGGCCAGCAAAAACGACAGGCCGCCGAACACCTGCAACAGCAGGCCGAAGATGAAGCTGGCGCGCTGCTGCAAGTGCAGGCTGAGCCAGACGATCAACAGACCGCTGCCACCCCAGACCGCACTGGCACTGCGCCAGGGCAGAACGAACAGCACCGCCAGGTTGATGAATACCAGCCCCACCAGCAAGACCAACGACAGGCCGCGCATCAGCCCCTTGTCGTTGCTGACCTTCTCGTCACGCGCCGCCAGGAACATGCCGCCGATCAGCGCCAGGCCGATCAGCGAGGCGGTCATCAGGCCGCGCCAACCGTCGCCGCCACCGGAACCGATACCCGACGCGCCATCCAACTGCAGCAGGAACAACGCACCGCCGAGCAGCTGCACGGCAAAGGCACTGAACAGGAACGTGCGCGACTGCAAACGCAGACCGACGAAGATCGTGGCCAGCCCGGCCAGCGCCCAACTGATCGCCGTGGCTTCGGTATCGAAGCACAGCGGCGCGATCAGATAGAGAAAAGCCAATCCGGAGCAGGCCAGCAGCGGCGAGCAGCGTCGCTCCCAGGCCGAAGATTGCTCATCGCTGGCCTGGCGCAGATTCCAGAAACTGAACAGCAAGGCGACGCCGAGCATCAGCGCACCGAGCGCAGGGCCGACGAGCACGGTCTCCACGCCTTGACGCAGCTCGCCGATAAACGCCAGCGCCGCGCCCACCTGCAGCAACAAGGCAAAGGCGCGGGCCAAACTGCGCCGCTGACGCAGCCCCAGCCAGAAGATCCCGGCGCCCTCCACCGCCCAGGCCGCGGATGTCCAGCGCGCATCCAGACCCAAGGGGATCGCCAGGGTGCCGAATACCACGCCCAGGGCTAGGCAGGTTTCCACCAACAGCAACGCACGCCCTTCGGTGCGCTTGCTCAACAACAACGCCAGGCCCATATAGAACAGCCCCAGGAGCAGGGCGCTGAAGGCGGCGGCGAACTCGATATGCTGGACCACCGCGTACTGCAAGCCGAAGCCCACCAATGGCGGACCGAACAGCACGGTGCCGTCGACATAATCGCCCTGGCGCGCCGACCAGCGCAGCAGCTCGTTGCGCTCGGCCGGCGCATCCGCCGCCTCGTGCAGCTTGCGCCGGGCGAACAGCAGGCCGATGGCCACGTACATGAGGAAGAACAGCACCAGGAACGGCTCGGTGCTCCACAGCAACTCAGGCGTGTAGGAACGCATCCCCCAGGCGAAACCGATGCCGAAGGTGCCGACGAAACCGATCAGATTGAGCAAACGCCAGGCCTTGAACCAGGCGATGGCGAAAATCCCGCTGTTGAGCAGGATGAAATAGGAGAACAGCGCGACATGGTTGCCGCTGCCGGTCGAAGTCAGGATAGGCGCGGCGAAACCGCCGAGCGCCGCCGCCGCGGCCAGGCCCAGGGCGTTCTGCGCCACCGCGAGAATCGCCGAGCAGACGGTGACTATTACCAGCAACGCCAGCGCGGCCTTGGAGTCAAGCAAGGGGTGCAGGCGCATGGCGGCGAACACCGTCAAATACATCACCGCGATCCCCGCCCCTTGCAGCATCAAGGCATAACTCGGGTTGCGCAGGCGCAGCCACCAGCCCAGACCGAGCAAGGCCACGGCGCTGGCGGCGACCCCGGCGTAACGTACCTGCACCGGCACCACCATGCCCTCGGTGGCGTAGCGCAATAGGAACGCCAGACCGAGGAACAGCAGCAACACACCGACACGCAACACCGTATTGCCGCCGAACAGCCAGGCCTGCGCCAAATCGATGGCGCGCTCGATCGGCGACGGCTCGCGCGGCTTCTTCGGTTTCTTCGGTGCGGCAGGGCGAGCGGCTATCGGCCGCTCGGCCACCTGTGCCGCCATTGGGAGCGGCTCGACGCGCGGCTCGATTTCGCGCGCGGAAAGATCGGCTTCAGGCGCAGCGGTGTCGGGCAGGTGGAAATCGAGGCTCCAGTCCAGCTCAGGTTGAGCCTCGGCGGCCTGCGCGGACTGCGGAGCCACTGGCGGCGCGGCGACCGGCGATATGGGCGCGGCCTCGGCCGGGCTTGGCGCAGCAGCCTGTTCCAGTTTGAGCAGCCGCTCGTACAGCGCCGTGGTGCCGTGTTCGAAGCGTGTGGAAAAAGCCTTGAGCTGATCCGTCAGCACCAGGTTGCGCTTTTCCAGTTGTTGCAGCTTGAGCGCCTGGCCGATGGCCAAGCCGACCACGGCGCCGAGAATCGCCCCGATCACCGACTCGTCGGCCAAGGCGCCCAACACCAACCCTACCAGCATGAAGATCCATTGCATGCAGTGCGTTCCTACTCAGGTAATTCCAGGTCAGGTAATTCCAGGTCCGGTAATTCCAGGTCAGCAATTCCAAGCTACTGGCCAAATACTGGCCTGAACCGGCACGCAGTATAGGGGCTCGCTCCGTTGCTACCCAGAGAGACGATGTTGGCCCCATCACAGACACAGAAGATAGTCGCGACACCAAACGCTATCGGAGACTTAAACCGGGCCTAAAGCCCACCGAACGAGCGGCAAAACACGACCAACCGGCGGATAGTCGTTCATAAATGGCCCAAGGCCGCTATCATCGCCCGCCGTCCCGCTGACTCTCATGCCGACATGATTAAAAACAACCTGATCGCCGCCGCCGAACTCGACCGCCTGGAGACCTGGGCCAAATACACCAGCGACATGTGCCATAGCTGCATATCCAGCTGCTGCACCTTGCCGGTGGAGGTGCGTATCAACGACCTGATCCGGATCGGCGTGGTGGACGAGTTCGAGCGTAGCGAACCGCCGAAGAACATCGCCAAGCGCTTGCAGAAGGAAGGCATCGTCGAGCGTTTCAATCAGAAGTCGGGGATTTTCACCCTTATTCGCATGAGCAATAACGATTGCCTGTACCTGGATCGCAAATCACGCCTGTGCACCATTTACGACAAGCGCCCGGACACCTGCCGCAATCATCCGAAGATCGGGCCGCGCCCAGGCTACTGCGCCTACCAACCGAAAGCCGCGCGCTAGACCACCCCAAGCGCAACGCTGGGACATTTCGGCGGTCTGCACACACACCTGATGACCGCCTTCGCCTCCTTCCCGCGCGGAATGAGACCGAAATCACATATAACCACTTCTTCTATGTCAAGTTATTGACTACTTTCGGCACACTGTTAGCCTAAGGCCGTATTCTTGACGCAACACGGCCTAATCCACACTCACACGCAGTGAAGCGAGTGGAGTTCAGGCGCTGGCATCAAAGCAAAAAAAATAAGCAGTTCGTCTAACGAAAGGGCGGCAGATCTTAGCTGCATCCACTGCGGCCGCTCGCCCTACGCCACATGAACGTGGCGATTACCTGCCCAAACTGATCTCGACTGGCGTAACGACAGCTGGCTTCGTTCGCCTTGAAATCGATCAGCGTATGGGAACCGTAGGGAGATGGGCCAATGCGTATCAGTATCTTTGGGTTGGGTTATGTCGGCGCCGTCTGCGCAGGTTGCCTGTCGGCACGCGGCCATCATGTGATCGGCGTGGATATCTCGCCGACCAAAATCGCTCTGATCAACCAGGGCAAATCGCCGATCGTCGAGCCGGGCTTGGACGAATTGCTACATCGCGGCGTCGATACGGGATTTCTCTACGGCACCACCGATGTGGAGGCTGCGGTACTGGCCAGCGAATTATCCTTTATCGCCGTGGGCACCCCGAGCAAGCGCAATGGCGACCTCGACCTGGGCTATATGGAGTCGGTGTGCACGCAGATTGGCACCGCGCTGCGCGACAAGAGCGACCGGCACACCGTGGTGGTGCGCAGCACCGTCCTACCGGGCACCGTGAAAAATGTGGTGATTCCGCTGCTCGAAGCGGCTTCCGGGAAGAAGGCCGGAATCGATTTCGGCGTGGCGACCAACCCCGAATTCCTCCGCGAAAGCACTGCGATCAAAGACTATGACTTCCCGGCGATGACCGTGATCGGCGAACTCGACGTGCAATCGGGCGACCTGCTCGAACAGCTCTACAGCGAGCTGGACGCGCCGATCATTCGCAAATCGATCGAAGTCGCCGAGATGATCAAATACACCTGCAATGTCTGGCATGCGGCTAAAGTCACCTTCGCCAACGAGATCGGCAACATCGCCAAAGCGGTCGGCGTCGATGGCCGCGAAGTGATGGATGTGGTCTGCCAGGACCACAAGCTCAACCTGTCCAAGTACTACCTGAAACCCGGCTTCGCGTTTGGCGGTTCCTGCCTGCCCAAAGACGTGCGCGCCCTGACCTACCGCGCGGCACAGATGGATATCCAGCATCCGCTGCTCAGCGCCATCATGCCGAGCAACCGCATTCAGGTGCAGCGCGCCTTCGACATGGTTTCCAGCTACGAAAAACGCAAGATCGGTCTGCTCGGCCTGAGCTTCAAAGCCGGCACCGACGACCTGCGCGAAAGCCCCTTGGTGGAGCTGGCGGAAATGCTCATCGGCAAGGGCTACGAGCTGCGCATCTTCGACAGCAACGTCGAATACGCCCGGGTCATCGGCGCCAACAAGGAATACATCGAGTCGAAAATCCCCCACGTCTCCTCGCTGCTGCACGCCGAGTTGAACGAGGTGGTCGAGTTATCCGATGTGCTGATTATCGGCAACGGCGATAGCCGCTTTGCCGATGTGCTGAACAGGGTCGATGGAGACAAACACATCGTCGATCTGGTGGGTTTCCTGCCCAGCACCTCCAGCGCCAGTCGTCAGGGTATCTGCTGGTAGCAGCGACCGACGGAAGGCCGGCATCACACATTTTAGGAGCACGACCATGATCCCAGTCATCCTCTCGGGCGGCAGCGGTTCTCGACTCTGGCCATTGTCACGCAAGTTGTATCCCAAGCAGTTTCTGGCACTGTCCGGGCCGCATACGCTGCTCCAGCAGACGCTGCTGCGCCTCGACACTGCGGGCATGGCCGCGCCCATCGTGGTGTGCAACGAGGAGCACCGTTTCATCGTCGGCGAGCAGCTCGCCGCCATCGGTTGCGATGCCGCGACCGTGCTCCTCGAGCCCTTCGGCCGCAACACCGCGCCGGCCATCGCCATCGCCGCGCTGAAGCTGATCGCCGAGGGACGCGACGAATTGCTCCTGGTGCTGCCCGCCGACCACCTGATCGAGGATCGCGAGGCGTTACAAGCGGCGCTCACGCTTGCCGCCATCGCCGCCGAGCGGGGAGAAATGGTGCTGTTCGGCGTGCCGGCGAACAAGCCGGAAACCGGCTATGGCTACATCAAGAGCCGTGTCGGACGCAGACAACTGCCGCCGGGGGTGCTGGCGGTCGAGCACTTCGTCGAGAAACCGTGCCAGAGCAAGGCCGGCGAGTTCGTCGCCAGCGGCAATTATTTCTGGAACAGCGGCATGTTCATGTTCCGTTGCAGCCGTTACCTGGAAGAGCTGAAGCACCACGAACCGGATATCTACGACACCTGCGTGCTGGCCCTGGAGCGCAGCCGCGAGGACGCGCCCTTCGTACGCATCGACCCGGCCACCTTCGCCTGCTGCCCGGATAATTCCATCGACTATGCGGTAATGGAGAAAACCACGCGTGCCTGCATGGTCCCGCTGGATGCCGGCTGGAGCGATATCGGCTGCTGGGCCTCGTTGTGGGACGTGCAGGACAAAGACGCCGAAGGCAACGCCAGCAAAGGCGATGTGTTGCTGCAGGATTGCCACAACTGCCTGGTGCACAGCACCGACAAGCTGGTCACGCTGATCGGCCTGGACGACCTGGTCGTGGTGGAAACCAAGGATGCGGTGATGATCGCCCCGCGCGAGCGCGCCCAGGAGGTCAAGCAACTGGTCAACACCCTGACCGCGCAAGGCCGCACGGAAACCCGCAATCACAGCCAGGTTTACCGGCCCTGGGGCGCTTACGACTCCGTGGATATCGGCTCGCGCTTCCAGGTCAAGCACATCTCGGTCAAACCCGGCGCGCAGCTCTCGCTGCAAATGCACCATCACCGCGCCGAACACTGGATCGTGGTCTCGGGCACCGCACGGGTGACCTGCGACGACAAGACTTTTCTGCTCACCGAAAACCAATCGACCTACATCCCCATCGCTGCGGTGCATCGCCTCGCCAACCCGGGAAGGATTCCCCTGGAAATCATCGAGGTGCAGTCCGGCAGTTACCTCGGCGAAGACGACATCGAGCGCCTGGAGGATGCCTACGGGCGAATCGGTGAACAACGCGAGAGCGGACGCGTGTTGATCAAGTCTTGATCCTGCCGCGTCGCCTGCGGGCAACGCGGCCAAAGCGCCGACCAGCGCCGCACGACGGCGCCAAGCCCAGCGCAAGGAAGCCTCGAACGTACGCGATGGCAACGCAGACAGTTTTTCAAAAAAAACTGCGAGCCCTCCGCGACCGGGGAACAACATTGGATAAGCCTCTCGGGACGAGAGGCACGGCTACGAGTATCGGAATGGGACGACCTATGAACAGCGGTATACGCCGGCCAGACCGCGCGTGGTGCCGGCAGTTTCTGCCCACCTCCCTGTGCACCATCGAGGAGCCCGGCAATCATGCATAAATCGGCGACGCTAGACAGGGCTCAATGGCGCCACAACTTCTGCGTGCGCTTGTTCGGCTGGAGCCTGCTATTCACCTGCCTGGTCCTGCTCGGCGAATTGCTCGACCCGGCGCTGTTCGACCCGCAGCATCAGAAATTCGTGTTTCTGGTCGGCGCCCTCGGTGCCTGGCGGTACGGCAACGCCATCAATCATTACCTGCGCGGCATGTATTTCCTGCACTGGCGCTTTCCGGCGATGCGCAAGGCCGTGGAACGCCTGGGAGCCGCGGCGCTGCCTTCGCAGTTGTTCATGGTGGTCACCAGTTTCCGCATCCCTTCGCAGACCACCTTCAATGTTTACCAATCGGTGTTCCAGGAAATCCAGCGCCTGCCGGTGCCCTGCACGGTGATCGCCTCGATCGTCGAAAAGGGCGACGAGGATTTGATCAAGCAGATCATGCGTCGCGAGGTGCACGAGCGCCGCGATATCAAGCTGGTGATAGTGCGCGCCCGCGGCACCGGCAAGCGCGACGGCCTGGCCCACGCCTTTCGCGCACTATCGCGGCAGATGCCGAGCAGCGACGCGGTGGTCGGGGTGGTCGACGGCGACACCATGCTGCTGCCCCACTGCGTGGCGAACGCGGTGAAGTTCTTCGCCTACCTGCCCAATGTCGGCGGCATCACCACCAACGAGTTCTGCCAGGTCGAGGGTGACAAGCTGATCCGCGAATGGCACGCGCTGCGCTTCGTCCAGCGTCATATCAATATGTGTTCCATGGCGCTGTCGCGGCGCGTGTTGACCATGACCGGACGGCTGTCGTTCTTTCGCGCCAGCGTGGTGGTCGATCCGGCGTTCATCAAGGATGTCGAAGCCGACTTTCTGCAGCACTGGCGGCTCGGGCGCTTCCAGTTCCTCACCGGCGACGACAAATCGTCCTGGTTCAGCCTGATGCGCGCCGGCTGGGACACCTTCTACGTCCCCGACAGCAACACCCTCACGGTCGAGCACCCGCCAGACAGCAACTTCCTGCGCGCCACCCGCCAACTGATGTTCCGCTGGTACGGCAACTCGCTGCGCCAGAATTTTCGCGCCACCCGCCTACTCGGCTTCCGTCAATTGGGATTGTTCACCATGTATGTGCTTTACGACCAACGCGTGTCGATGTGGACCAGCCTGCTCGGGCTGACCGCGTCGCTGATCGGCGCCATGTTGTTCGGCGCGCAGATCCTGCTCGCCTATCTGTTCTGGGTGCTGCTCTCGCGGACCCTGGTGACGCTGTCGATGCTGCTCAGCAAGCACCGTGTCGACCCGCTCTACCCGCTGGTTCTCTATTACAACCAGATCCTCGGTTCGCTGATGAAGGTCTACGCCTTGTTCCATATGGACCAGCAGAGCTGGACCCGGCAGAAGACCACCCTGAGCGGCGGTGCCGCCGGGCTCGATCAGACGCTCAATCGCTGGACCTCAAAAGCCATGTTGGCATCCGCCGTATCGCTTTTTTTTGGCGCCGTCGCCCTGCTGCTGCAAGCCACTCAATCTTAAATCGCGAGGCGAATGCCCATGAACACCCTCACCAATCTGTCCGCCAACATGGTTCACGAAGCCGTCGACGAGCGCCAGCACGTGCGCACCAAGCTACCCGCCAAGGTCACCCTGAGCGGCGGCATCGCGCCCGTCGAATGCCAGATAGACAACATCTCCCTCGGCGGCGCCGGCCTGCACTGCGAGCAAGCGCTCAAACCCGGCAGCCTGCTGTTCGCCTCGATCCATCTGCGCATGAACGCCATCGCGCTGAACATCGACGCCAAGGTCAAAGTGGTGTCCCAGCAAGAGGGGTTGCTGGGCATCGAGTTCATCGAGCTGGACGAGCAAAAGCGCGACATTCTGCGCTATATCATCAGCGCCTATATGGCCGGGGAAATCGCCGACATCAATGGCCTGCTGCATGTCCTGCAGCGGGAAAACTACATCAAGCAACGCAAGCAGAAAGTGGGGAGCCCGCGCGGCGGCTGGGAACGCTTGCGCGCCGGCCTCGGCAGCCTGCTGTTCCTCTGCGCCGGCATGTGCCTGGCCGGCCTGTTGTTCTACAAACTGTATTTGCTGTTCTTCCATGTGGCGGCGACTCAGGCGCTGGTCAGCAGCAACGCGTACGTGGTCAGCATGCCGGAGAACGGCTACGTCAAAATGCTGGTCGAGCCCAACCAGCGGGTGCCCGCGGGCCAACCGATCGCCAGCGTATCGACGCAACTGGCCACCAGCATCAACACCCCGGCGGACCTCGAAGCCCTGGTCCGCCTCGCGCCGGCCGATAGCCAGGCGCTGCTCGGCCGTTCGCTGATCGAAACGGTGATCGCCAGCCCGTGCGACTGCGAAGTGTATTTCCCTGGCAAACGCCGGGACGGCTACGCCTACAAATTCGACGAACTGGCGCACCTGCTGCCGGTCGACGAAGAGTTGTTCGTCAAAGCCAGCTTCCCCTTCGAGCGGCTCAAAGATGTCAGTCGCGTTTCCTCGGTCGAACTCAGCCTGTTCGGCAGCGACTCGACCATCGGCGGCACCGTGGTCGACTCGGCGCTCGACACCCTCAACCAAGCCCTGGAGCTGACCATCCGGCCCAACCAGCCGTTGCCCCGCGAGACCTACCGCAAACCGCTGGCGGTGGACGTTTACCTCGGCCTGCCGTTCGCCACGGCGCGCCTCGGCAATCTGTAGGAGCGCGCCATGCAACAGCTGAAGCCGCTCCTCCCGCGGCTCTGCGCGGGCGCCCTGGCAGCGCTGCTGACAGCGGCCGCGGCGCAAGCCGAGAGCCTCGCGCAGATCCGTTATCGGCTCCACCAGGACCCGCACGCCGTGGTCGAACCGCAGTTGCGCGCCCTCGCCGAACGCGGCGAGCGCGGTGCGCAGCTGCTGCTCGCCAACCATCTGTCCGGCTCCGCCGATACGCAGCGCGTGCAGGAAGCCATCGCGTTGTACCAGGGCGTTTTCGATCAGGGCCGGGGCGAGCTCGGCGCGCTGAGCAGCCTCGCGGCGTTGGTCGACGGCAATATCCATTACCGCGCGCGCTACCGGGCGTTTTTCCAGGACGCGGTACAGCGCTACCCGCAGCAGCGCGATCTCACCAGCTTGTCGACCACCCTGGAAGTGTTCCTGGTTTACCCCGAGGATTTCCTGGCCGAGCGCGTCGAAACCCTGATCGCGCTGTACCGGCGCGCCTGTGTCGAGGATTGCCGCGACCTCACCTACCTCGGCGCACTGGCCGAGCGACAAGGCCAGCAAGCCAAAGCGGAGCGCTATTACCGCCGCGCCGTGCTGGTCGATGCACGCGCCGTGGAACGCTATTACCGGGTTCTCGGCGAACACCAGGACGAGCTGTTCCCGGTATTCGCCATGAGCCTGCGCGAGCGTATGGGCGAACTGCCGCTGCCGGTGGTGCAGAGCATCGGCAGCCTGCTCAGCGGCATCGCCGGCGAGGATGACAACAACGATGTCCTGACCTGGCTGAACTATGCCAGCGAACGCGGCTCGGTGGCCGCGATGCAATCCAAAGCCAGCTACATGATGTCCCTGGCCGAGCAGTATCAACCGGCCGAGGTGTTCGCCCTGATCGACCGCATCGAGGCACTGCAATCGCAGCAGGGTCGAGCTCTGCGGGCCTCGGCCTACCTGGTGCGCAATTGGCCGACCCTGGATCCGTTCAAGGCCCATGAACTGATCCTCGGCCTGCTCGCCGAGGGCTACCAGAATGCTTACCTCAACCTCGGCGAACTGCACAGCATGGGCGGCCTCGACGAAGTCGATCAACGCCAGGCGATCGAGGCCTACCGGCAGCTCACCGAGAAAGGCTTCGCCTCGGCCTTTTACCGCATCGCCACCCTCTATGCCCATGGCAAGGGCATCTGCAACGACAAAGCCAAGGCGTATGCCTACGCGCGCATCGCCGTGGACTACGGCGAGCTGGGCGCGCGCAAGTTTCTCAGCGAGCTGGAAAACGAAATCAGCCCCGAAGAGCTGGCCAACGCCGAGCACGCCCGTGAAGACATTTTGAAAACTGTGAAAATCTAGCGATGGGGACGATCCATATGCCAAGCAACCGTATGCCAAGCAACACGAGCAGGGGAACGGCACGCTACCTGGGCCTGGCCCTGGTGATGGGCGGTGCACTGGCCCAGGCGCAGGAGGCCGAGGAGCCAATGCCGAGCGATGCGGATAACGGCGCCCCAGCCGTGGCGCAAAGCGTAGCGGCGGACACCCTGGAGATCCACCATAAATTCAGCGTGCAAGGCGGTTACGGACCAAAGGATTCGACCCTCGGGCAGGACTACGAGCCCTTTTATGGGGTGCGCTACGAACCTTCGCTGTCATGGTTCAGTCCGCAAGCCGAATGGCCGGTCTGGCAAGGCTTTGCCCGCGCCTGGCTGAACTACAGCTCGAGCCAGGCCAGCACCCCGTTCCAGGAGCAGAACCAATCCCGCGAGCTGCCCGATGTCGAACACGCCAACGCCGAATTGCGCGAGTTCTACCTCAAGCGCAACCTGCTCGGCGGCGACCCGCGCTTTTCCCTGAGCCTCGGCCGGCAGCGTTACGCCGACTATTACGGCATCTGGTGGGACGACAGCCTGGAGTCCGTCCGCTTCAACTACCTCGACGACTTCGCCAGCGGCTTCGTCGCCCTCGGCCAGCGCTTCCAGAACTACAACACCGATGCCAACAGCCTCGAGGACGACAGGCGCTCGATTGCCTACGGCCTGGGTGAATACAGCTGGCGCTGGCACCCGCAACACTGGGCCGGGATGCGTCTGCTGCTGGAATACGACCACTCCGGCGCCGATGTGGAAGACCCGCGCGACTTCAAGGGCGGGCGCGCCGGCTTGTTCGCTTATGGCGACGCGCTGCGTTGGGGCGTGATCAGCGATTACCGGATGGAGCTGGTGGCCCTCGAAGGGCGTGTCGAAACCATCGACAGCGCCACCGTCGAAGAGCGCCGCGACAGCAGCGGCTGGGCGTTCGTCGGCGATATCGGCAAGCGCTTCGACGACTGGCCCTGGCAACCGCGCTTCGCCCTGCGCGGCGGTATCACCGATAAACCGAGCAACGCGTTCGACGGCTTCGGCTTCAACGACCTGCAGTCCGACCGGGTCAGCGGTCGGGAGACTTACTCCAGCGGCCTGCTCGGTTCATTCATCGGCATCAACCTGCGCAACCTGGCGTTCTACGGCCTCGCCGTGGAGACCCGACCGCTGCCCAGGCATTACTTCGACATACGCGTTTCCGACCTGTATTTGCGCGATGGCGAAGGCGAACTACCGCTGCGGGTCTCGCCCGAACTGCTCGCCACCCCCGGCGCCATCACCGGCGACGAGGCGCTCGGCCAGGTGTTGGACCTCAACTACTACTGGGAAATGTTCCCCACCGCGCTGGCGGGCCGGCAACTCAGCTTCGACCTGCTGCTCAGCGGCGGCTACTTCATGGCCGGCGATGCGATCCGCGGCCTGGACGACGACTATCAACTCTCCTTCGGCGCAGTAGTGCGCTATTAACGGACCAGGGAAAAAGGTGCGGCCATGATCTTCACATCGAACGTTTTCTTATTTCTCTTCCTGCCGCTGTTCCTGCTGATTTATTACCTGGTCAAGGACTCCTGGCGCTCCCATGTGATCGTGCTCGGCAGCTATGCGTTCTATGCCTGGTGGCGCCCGGACTTCCTGTTGTTGTTCATCGGCATTTCCTACTGGAATTACTGGTTCGGTATCCGTATCAAAGCCCGCTTGGATAACGACGATAAACGCGGCGCCATGCGCCTGCTGACGTTCGGCGTGATCGGCGACCTGGCCACCCTCGGCTATTTCAAATACGCCAACTTCGGTGTCGACGTAATCGCCAGCGCTCTGGCGCCCCTGGGCATCAACACCTTCACCCTGGAGCACATCATTCTGCCGCTGGGCATCTCCTTCTATGTGTTCCAAGCGATCAGCTACATCGTCGACATCTACCGCAAGCAGGCCGAGCCGACCCGGCGCTTCGTCGACTTCGCCGCCTATATCGCCCTGTTCCCGCAGCTGATCGCCGGGCCGATCCTGCGCTACAGCCTGGTCGACAAGCAGTTGCGCCAACGCAGCCACTCGCTGGAGCTGTTCTCCCTCGGCGCCTGCCGCTTCATGCTCGGCTTTATCAAGAAGGTGCTGATCGCCGACTCCCTGGCGCCGATGAGCACGCTGTTGATGGGCGAGGCGCAACCGGAAATGGTCAGCGCCTGGTTCGGCGTATTCATCTCCCTGGTGCAGCTGTATTTCGACTTTTCCGGTTACAGCGACATGGCCATCGGCCTGGGCATGATGATGGGCTTCCGCTTTCCGGAGAATTTCAACCAGCCGTTCCTCTGCCAGAGCCTCACCGAATTCTGGCGCCGCTGGCACCTGACCCTGGCCGACTTCCTGCGCGATTACATCTATACCCCGATCGTGCGCAGCCGCAAGGTCGGCGCCAACACCGCGCTGTTCCTGACCATGCTGCTGTCCGGCTTCTGGCATGGGGCGAGTTTCGCCTTCATCTTCTTCGGCCTGTATTTCGCGGTGTTCATGGTGCTCGAACGCAAGCTGGGGCTGACCACCAAGATCACCGATCCCTACAACTTCTGGCGCAATATCCTCGCGGTGACCGGCGTGGTCTGCTGCATGCCGCTGTTCGTCACCGGCGACCTGAGCCATGCGCTGCGCATCTACGCCGGAATGTTCGGGATGAACGGCCTCGGCTCGCTGGACATCTACTTCCTCGGCACCTCCAGCCTCACCGTGTCCTTCACCCTGGTCGCCGTGGCCTGGCTGGTGATCGCCGGCACCATCAACCGGCGCTACTACGCCGGGCAAAAGGCCGGCTACCTGATGCAGAACGTCAGCGGCTTCAGCGCCTTGCTGTTGTGGGCAGGCTTCGCGCTGTCGCTGACGCGCCTGGCCGCCAATTCCTTCTCGCCTTTCCTTTATTTCCAGTTCTGAGGAGGTCGCCATGTTTCCTGTAATGAGTTCCGCCAGCCGCATCAACGGCATCCTGTTCTTGCTCATGCTGGCCGCCATGCTGGTCTATTCGGTGCCCAAGGTGGCGGGCTTCGTCCGTACCCAGGAGCAGGCGCTGACGTTGTTTCTCGATGGCGAGCTGATCCGCAAGTTCGAGAAAACCTACGACCGCGAATTCCCGCTACGCGCGATCTCGGTGGAGGGCTGGGCCAACCTGCAGTACCTGCTGTTCAAGGAAGGCGCCAGCGGCGTGGTGCTGGGCAAGGACGGCTGGCTGTTCACCAACGAAGAATACAAAGTGCCGAGCGCCTACGAGGAGGTTCTCGCGGAACACCTCGCGCGGATCAGCGAGGTCGGCGAACGGCTGCGCGAATACGACAAACGTCTGATAGTGCTACCGGTGCCGATGAAGGTGGACATCTATGCCGACCGGGCATTGGTCGAACTAGACCCGCGCACGCCGGCCTTGTATGGGGAGTTCGTCAACTACCTGCGTCAACGCCATATCGAGGTGACGCCGGTGCGCCAGAGCTTCCTGCGCGGCAAGCAACAGCAACCGCTGTTCCTGCGCACCGACACCCACTGGACGCCCCAGGGCGCCAGCCTCGCCGCCAAGGAGTTCGCCCGCCTGCATCCGGAACTGGTGGGGCAGATTCGCTATCGCTCGCGCCTGGTGGCGGAAAAGACCATCGACGGCGACCTGCTCGGTTTCGTGCGCTTCAGCGAATGGCTGAACCCGCAGCTGTTCGCCGGCGATGCCATTCCGCTTTACGAAACCATCAACGCCGAACAGCGGATCGACGCCGACCAGCTGTTCGGCGACAGCCCGCAGTCGATCATGCTGGTCGGCTCCAGCTACACCAAGATCGAGGACTGGAACTTCCCCGGCTTCCTCAAGGAGTCGTTGCAGAACGACATGCTGACCACCGCCACCGAAGCGCTCGGCCCCTTCCACGCGATGGATCAGTTCCTCGCCGGCGAACACCTCGACAACCGCAACATCAAGACGGTGATCTGGGAATTTCCGGTGCGCACCCTGCTCACCCGCCAGGCCAGCGAGCAAAGCACGCAAGCCCTCAACCAGCTGTTCTGAGCCACAGGTTCAGCAATCCTCAGGAGAACGTCATGAACACCCTTTTACAGCGCTGCCTCGTTTCCTTGCTGTTACTCGCGCCACTGGCCGGCCAGGCCCAGGAAAGCAGCGCCGGCCTCTACGGTCCGGTCGCCCCCGCCGACTCCGCCTATGTGCGGGTGCTCAACCTCAGCGATGCGCCGGCCGAGGTGGTACTCAGCAGCAAAAACAAAAGCCAGAAGGTCAATCCCGGCCAACTCGGCGCCTACCTGTTCACTTCACCGGGCACCCGTACCATCAAGGTCAATCAAGCCACTCAGGACATCGACCTGCAGGCCAAGTCGGCCTACACCCTGGTGTACGACGGCAGCGGCCTGGCGAGCATCGTCGACCCCTACTCCAGCGACCCGAAAAAGGCCCTGGTGGCGTTCTACAACCTGACCGACCAACCCCTGGCGCTGAAGACCCGGGACGGCAAGCACGCCATCGTCGACAGCATCGACAAGAATCAAAGCGGCGTGCGCCCGGTGAACGAGGTGAAGATCGGCTTCGCCGCGTTCAACGGCGAGCAGAGCGTGGCCACGTTCGACGAAACGCTGCTGAAAAAGGGCCGCTCCTATAGCTACCTGGTCGTGCCCCAAGGCGGCAGCGTCCGGGCGATCAGCCAGGCCAACAGCCTGGACACCCTCGAATAGTCATGCCGCGACGAGGCGCTCGCCCGATGAAAAAAACCTGGCTGTACGCTGTCGTCATCGCGCTCCTGGCGCTGGCCCAATCGGCCAGCGCCGAGGAGGCGGTCTGCGATCTCGAGTGCCTGCTCTGCCCCGGTCTGTCCGACCCGAAAAATTATGCCGAAGGGGTGATGAAGTCCCTCGACTCCCTGGCCCCCGGCAAAGATAAATGGCTGTTCCGCTCGGCGGTGGACCTGGCCAACGATTTCGGCATGCCACCGGCCATGCGCCCGGAATTCGCGCGCCTGATGGCCACCTTCGCGGCGAAGAACATCCAGGTGGCGATCGCCGTACAGCCGACCCGTGGCCTGATGCACCGCGACAAGATCCGCCCGGATCACGCCCACGGTTTCGACTACGCCGTGGCGCGGCACAACCTCGCCGCTTACATCGAGCAATTGCGCCAGGGCGGCGCCCTGGTGCCGGACATCATGCCGCTGGTGGAAAACCCGCCGCGAGAGGAGTACTTCTTCCGCCGCGACCATCACTGGACCCCGGCAGGCGCCAGGGCCACCGCGCGCATCGTCGCCGACGCCATCCTCGGCCATCCGGTGCACGCACAATTGAGCACGAAACGCTTCCGCACCGAAGCAGGGGTGATCATCCCCAAGGACGGCACCATGAATCGCGGGCTCAAGCGCATCTGCGGCAACAACTACGGTTTCCAGTACGTACGCGGGCTACGCACCATCCCCGAGGAGGCCGATGCCAGCGCGCTGTTCGACGAAGCGGCGGCCGAAGTGGTGCTGGTCGGCACCAGCAACTCCGCCAGCCGCGACGACGAAGCGAAAAACTACAACTTCGAGGGTTTCCTCAAGGAATACCTCAGCGTCGACATCCTCAACTACGCCCTGCCCGGCGCCGATCAGGACGGCTCGCTGATCCAATACCTGCACTCCAGCGATTACGACCCCAAAGCGCCGCCCAAGCTGATCGTCTGGGAGCTGCCCGCCAACTTCAGCCTGGAAGCCCCATTGACCTACCGCCAGTTGATCCCCGCGATCAACGGCGGCTGCGCCCACTCGCCAGAGGTGCTCGCCAGCGCCAGCCGGGATTTGCCCGAACTGAAGACCGCGCAGCGGATCGAACTGTTGAGCAATACCGGGCGCCAGCGCCAAGACCTGCAAGACCTGCACCGCGCCTTTCTCGAGATCAAAATTTCCGACAGCAAGGTCAAGGACTTCTACATCATCACCTACTACGACAATGGCAGCCGCGACAAAGTCTGGTATCGCCGCGAAGGCGTGGTCGATGGCGGCCTCTATTACCTGGAACTCAGCCAGGCCCCGGAACACCGCGGCGCCAACCTGATGTCGGTGTTCATGGAGCCGGTCAAAGCCCTGGAAACGCCAACCACCGTGGAGGTGCAACTGTGTCGATGAGACGCCCGTGCGCCCTGCTGATCAGCACTTGCCTGGGCCTGACCAGTATGCCGGGACAGGCAGCGCTGCGCTCGATCTGGCAACCCAGCGGGCCGCCGCCCGTGTCGCTCGACTACCACGAACTGACCTGCCGCAAAGAGGTGCCGCCGCCCTATACCGGGCCCTTGCAGATCGCCAGCAAGTACGACCAGAGCGACGCCAGTAAAACCACCTTGAGCAAAAAACGCCCCTCGGCGGCTTCGCAACTCGCCTACCGCAGTGCCGGCGAATACACCAAAAGCCTGGTCCGCTTCGCCGACTACTACCTGCGCGCGGAAACCCCCGGGCATGCGGCCATGGCCCTGGCCTGCATCGACCAATGGCTGCAGGCATGGGCCGAAGCCGGCGCGCTGACCAGCCGCGACGCCAGTAAAACCGGGATCGCCGTACGCAAATGGAGCCTGGCGGCGATCTCTTCGGTAATCCTCAAGACCCAGGCGCTCAGCCATGGTCAACTGCGCCTGAGCGACGCACAGCGCAACTGGCTGAAGCAACTGGCCGAACTGGTGATAGACGATTACGCGCCGCGTCTGGCACCCGACTTCCGCTACTTCAATAACCACGACTACTGGGCCGCTTGGGCCCTGGCCTCGACCGGCATCGTCCTCGACCAACCGCGCTACCTGGATATCGGCGAACGCATCATGCGCCGCGCCCTGCAACAGATCACCACCAGCGCCAACGGTCGTTATGCCTACCTGCCCAACGAGCTGGCGCGCGGCAAACTGGCGGCCAACTACACCCATTACGCCCTGGTGCCACTGGTGCTGCTGGCCGAAGCCTTGCGCCAGAATGGCGACCGTCTGAGCGACGACGACGAACGCCGCCTCGACCTGTTGGCCAATTTCGCCGCGCAGCTGGTGCTGGCGCCGCAGCGCCTGCCGGAGCTGGACGGGAAAAAACAGGAACAGGTGGACCCGTACAAAATGGCCTGGTTGATCCCCTTTCTCAACCACGCGCCCAAACACGAACTGGCTAACCGTCTGTATCGAACCGAAGCGGACGCGGTCGACGGTTACAGCCAGATCGGTGGCCGCATCGCCCCGCTTTATCCAACCCTCGAAGCCCTTAAAAGGTGAAGCCCATGGCCGCCAACCCGGCGCCGGCGATGCCGCTGCGCTGCCCGCTCAAAACCTCTCGTGGCCTCATGCGTCGGCTATTGCTCGCCACCCTCGCCTGCATATCTTTGTCCGTCGGCTTCGCCGAGGCGGACCAGGCGATCAGTCGCCTGCCCGGCGCCGAGCAGCAGGTCGCGTTGGAGCGTCTGCTGGCCGCGCTGCCGAAGGGCCCGACGGCCGAGCAACTGAGCGACCAACTGCCAAGCGCGCGGGCCAGGGTCTCGAAGCGCACGATGTTTTCCTCCCAGGCCGGCAGTTGGCCGTTCGAACCCTTCGTGCACAACGGCCTGTTCCGGGTGATCGCCGGCTACCAGGCTTCGCACCCGCAGGCCCTGCAAATCGGCGGCGGGCAAATCGACCTGGCGCAGCTGCACCTCGCCGTGGGCGACCCCGAAATCCTGCGGCCGCACAAGGACGGCTACCTGCTCAGCTACCCGCTACTGATTGCCGTCGACGCCGCGCTGCTGGTGGAAAACACCACGCTGTACCTGAACGCCAACAGCGGCAGCGCGCTGATCAACCAGGGCCAACTGGTGCTGCGCCACGCCATGGTGCAAGGCTGGAGCGGCACGCAGACGGACGAGATAGCGGCAGAACTTACGCCGCGGGGTTTCCGCCCGTTTATCGTGTCCTGGGCCGGCAGCTTCACCCTGGTCGACAACTCGACCTTGTCGCGGCTCGGCTACAACGCCTACCTGGCCCGCGGTCTCGGTGTCGCCCGGAGCGCGGCACAAGGCGCGCGCACCCCGGCGGCCCGGCTGTGGGTTCGCGACAGCCTGTTCGACGAACTCTCCACCGCGGTGGATGCCAGCGACGCGCTGCTGCGGGTCGACAACAGCCGCTTCGAACGTTTGCAGCAATACGCCCTGGATATCGCCGACAGCCAATTGCGGCTGCAGGGCAATCGCATCGACCAGGTGCGCAACAACAGCGGCATGCGCATCCGCGGCCGCAGTTCGGGGCGTATCGAAGACAATGTGATCAGCGCCACCGGCAAAGCCGGTATCGAAGTGCTGGAACAACGCGGTGATCTGCTGCTGGCCGGCAATCTGCTCGGCACCTCGGCCGGCAACGCGATCCAACTGCGCGAGAGCGGCGCCGAAGGCAGCCTGTTGCTGCTGCGCAATCACATTCTCAACAGTGGCTACAGCGGCATCGACGCCTTCAACGTGAAACGCGCCCATGTCGCGGACAACCGCATCGGCGGCACCCCCGAATACGCCATCAGCTTCCGCCACCCAGCGGCCGGCGGCGAGCGCCTGGTACTGACCGGCAACGACCTGGGGCACACCGGCAAGGCGCTGATCCGCGTCGAAGGCCAGGACAGCCTGATCCTCGGCGACAACCACTTCCGCCTGATGCCACCGCACCAGAAAATCCTCGCCGGCGATTTGTTGCCGCTGCAAAGCCAGCTGCTCGACGCCCTGCGGCAACAAGGATGCTTTATCCAGGTGCGCCCTCAGCTAAGCAACAAAAACCCGCCAACGGACTCGCAAGTGGTGCCCAGCGGAATGGCCAGCGGCTGCGCCGATAAGAGCTGATCGGTGCGGCTGTTCCAGGCCTAGAAACTACAAGCGCCAGCGCAAGCTGGCGGAGAACCCGTTGCCTTCGCTGCCGGAGCCGGTCATGCCCTTGTAGCGGATATCCAGGCCCAGGCCGGGGGCGATCGCGTAATCGGCGTGCACATCCAGCAACAGGCTGTTTCTCGGTAACTCGGTGCCCTGCACTTCGAACGGCTCCCCCTGGCCCAGGCGCAGCTCCATTTCCGGGCGCAGATCGCCTTGCAACTGGCGCATGGCCAAGGCGCCCTTGAGGACCAACTCGCGTTCTAGCAACTTGAACTTCTGCTGGCCACGCAGGCCCAGGGTAGAGCTGAGCAATTGGCTGGCCTGGCTGGCCGCGGTCAATGCCGCGCTGCCACCGCGCTCGCGGAAGCCCTCGCTGCGCTGGTCGATGCTTACCAAACGGGCGAAGGGTTCGAGGTAAGCCTGCTGGTCGTCGCCCATACGGTAGGACAATTCGCTGAAGCCCTGGGCGATGCCGACCGCGTAATCGCTGACCAGACGCTGCGCGCCATCGACCAGTTGCAGGTTGCGCCTACTGTCCAGTTGGTGCTCGCTGTAGGTCGCGCCGAGTGAAAACTTCAGTTTTCCGCCCGGCAGCGGCATCTGGTTGCCCGCATAGACCGAGGAGCGATAGCTAGCAGTATCGGCGCGGGCGCTACGCGAACTCACCCCCAGTTGCTGCGGACCATAACCAAAGGCCGCGCCCAGGCGCCAATTCCCGAATATCGGCCAGTCGCCACCGAACAGCAGGCCTTCATGATCGAGGATGACTTCGCCAGCATTACCGTCGTCAGCGCTTTTCTGCCGCCCGCCCTGCAGCTGCACCCAGAACGGTAACGCCCGTTCTGGCGCGTCGAGGTTGCGACTCAGATTATCCAGCGGCATCCAGGGCATATTCAGATCGTCCAGCAACAGCGCCGAGGCGAAGCTGGGATGGGCGTCGCCAGACAGCCTCGAATAGGCATCGGGCACCGCGGCGCTGTCCAGGTTGATCAGGGTGCGCAGCACTTCGTTGCTCGCCGGTAGGTTTCGCGCACCAGTGGCGAAGGCACGCTGGTTGTGGGTGATAGCCAGGCTTTCGAAACTGATGTCGTTGCGCAGCAGGGTCAGGAACACCTCGTTACTGCTGTAGGTCAGGCTCGGGTCGAGAAACGCCAGGTTGCTGGTCACCGCATCGAACTGTCCGAGCAGCGGGCTGCCGCTCTGCAAAATGCTATACACAGTGCCCAGGGCGTATGCGCCAGGCCCGGCCAGCACCTGAACGGTACCGGCCAGGCCGGCCTGACCGCTGACCACCAGCAGATCGGTGTTACCGGCCGGATCGACCTCCACCTGATAAATGGAGGCACTGTCGAAACTCAGGTCGCCATTGATAAACAACGTGCCGATGGAATTGCCGGGCGCCAGGGTGCCGCCCGCATCCACTTGCGTAGCACCGACGCTGCCGTCACCGCCTAAAATGGCGCCGCTGCCGACCGTCACCGCGGAAAGCAGCGAACCATTGACCAACAGGCTTCCGCCGTCCACCTGGGTTGCGCCGGTATAGCTGCTGTTGCCGCTCAAGGTCAGGGTGCCCACGCCCAGTTTGGTCAAACCGCCGCTGCCGCCGATACTGCCGGCATAGCTGCTGTTGCCGGTCTGGTTCACCGTCAGGTGAGCGCTGCCCAATGCCAACGCGCCGCCGCTGCCGGCCAGGGAGCTCATGCTCAGGTCGAAATCATTTAGATCCAGGGTGCCGCCGTTGATGGTATAGGC
Source organism: uncultured Pseudomonas sp. (assembly GCA_966210885.1). Classification (GTDB taxonomy): domain Bacteria; phylum Pseudomonadota; class Gammaproteobacteria; order Pseudomonadales; family Pseudomonadaceae; genus Aquipseudomonas. The sequence goes on along the minus strand of CBIHLQ010000030.1, from coordinate 31,534 downwards.
GCTGTTGCCGACCAGACCGCCGGCCACGCCCTGACGCAGGGTGCCGGCTTGTAGCAGCGTGCCGCCGCCGTAGCTGTTAATCGCATTGAGCAGCAATAAACCATTCCCGGTTTTGCTCAGGGCGCCGCTGCCGCTCAGCGCCGTGGCCAGGGTCACGTCGTTGCCATTGGTATCGAAGACGCCACCAGCGCCGCCCAGCGGGGTAAGCCGGTCGGAGATATCGGTCGTGGTGCCCGTTGCCCATTGCAGGCCGCCACCATCGAGGGTGATGCTGCCATCACCAAAACTGGCCGCGCTATTGAAGTTGATCAGCCCGCCTTCGATGATGATCGCCGCATTGAAGATGTCGCTGCTGTCGCCACTCAGGGTCAGGATGCCGGTGCCAACTTTGGTCAGGCCGGCACCCGTGCCATCGCTGAACTGTCCGGACATTTCGGTGGAAAGATTGTTGGAGCCGACGCTCAGCAACACCGAGCCCAGAAAGAAGTTGCCGCTACCCTCGACGGAGCCCACCGATAGACGGTTATCGCCATTCGGCCCGGTGCTGCCGGAGAAATCCACAAAGCCACTGTCGTTGGCGATCAGGCGGGCATTGCCTGCGGTGCTGTTACCGTTGAACTCGGTGCTGCCGCCATCCTCGGTGAAGATGGTGACGTCGCTCGCGCTGCTGCTGCCATGAAATTCGGTGCTGCCATCCAACTCATTGGTCAGGGTGGCGCTACCTGCGCTGCTCTGATCGTAAAACTCGGTGGTGGCATCGTCGATGTTGACGATGGTGGCATTCGCCGCCGTACTCTGATCGTTAAAGATCACGGTGCCGGTGTCGTTATCAACCGTTGCGGTGCCAGCGTCGCTCTGGTCATTGAAGGTGAGGGTGTCATTTTCGTTGTCGATAGTCGCATTGCCCGCCGACTCCGAATTATTGAAGTCCAGCGCCTGGCTGCTGGCAGTTAGCAAAGCCATGCAAAGCCCTGCGAAAAATCCCGCCCAGCGCCGCCCACCAACATGGCAACCATTCATCTCGCGCACCTCAGCGTTATGACGCACCGATGCCGGTTATCCGGAACCGTGCCGCCCGCCTGAGCCAACGCCAGCTCCGGTAACTTGCGCGGTCGCAACCGCCGGCACGCCCCATCCAGCTCGCTCAGCGCCCGGAAAGACAACACCCGGGTTGACTGAAGCCTAGCCCGTGGTTGGCAAGATGCCACTGCGCTTCGATGGACAAGGCTTAGCCGGCCCAGAGCGCTCGTTCAGGACTGTCCAACTACAAAAAAGCCCCCGCCGGCCTGCGCCGACGGGGGCTTTTCAATCACCAGGCTTGAGGATCAGGCCTTGGCTTTCTTCGCGGCACGGGTGCGCTCGCCTTCGTCGAGGATCTTCTTACGCAGACGGATCGACTTCGGCGTCACTTCGCACAGCTCGTCGTCCTGGATGAACTCCAGAGCCTGTTCCAGAGTGAAACGTACCGGCGGCACCAGGGCGATGGTTTCGTCCTTGCCGGAAGCACGCATGTTGTCGAGCTTCTTGCCCTTGGTCGGGTTAACGCCCAGGTCGTTGTCGCGGCTGTTCAGACCGACGATCTGACCGTTGTAGATCTCCTGGCCGTGCTCGACGAACAGCTTGCCGCGCGCCTGCAGGGTTTCCAGGGAGTAGGTCAGCGCCTTGCCGGTCTCGACCGAGACCAGTACGCCGTTCTGACGACCGGACATGTGGCCGGACTTCATGGTGTCGTAACGATCGAAGATCGAGGTCAGGATGCCCGCACCGTTGGTCAGGGTCAGGAACTGGTTACGGAAGCCGATCAGACCACGGGCCGGGATGTTGTATTCCAGGCGTACACGGCCCTTGCCATCCGGCGACATATTGGTCAGGTCGCCCTTACGCAGACCCATTTCTTCCATGACCTTGCCCTGGGATTCTTCAGGGATGTCGATGGTGACGTTCTCGTAGGGTTCCTGCTTGACGCCGTCGACTTCGCGGATGATCACTTCCGGACGACCGACGCCCATTTCAAAGCCTTCGCGACGCATGGTTTCGATCAGTACCGAGAGGTGCAGTTCGCCACGGCCGGAGACCTTGAACTTGTCGGCGCTGTCGCCTTCTTCCACGCGCAGGGCCACGTTGTACAGCAGCTCCTTGTCCAGACGCTCCTTGATGTTGCGGCTGGTGACGAACTTGCCTTCCTTACCGCAGAACGGCGAGTCGTTGACCTGGAAGGTCATGGAAACGGTCGGCTCGTCGACGGTCAGCGGCTTCATCGCCTCGACGTTGTTGATATCGCACAGGGTGTCGGAGATGAACAGCTCGTCCATGCCGCTGATGCAGACGATGTCGCCGGCCGCTGCTTCATCCACGTCGACGCGGTGCAGGCCGTGGTGACCCATTAGCTTGAGGATACGGCCGTTGCGGCGCTTGCCTTCGGTATCGATGGCGACCACCGGGGTGTTCGGCTTGACGCGGCCGCGGGCGATACGGCCCACGCCGATAACGCCGAGGAAGCTGTTGTAGTCCAGGGCGGAAATCTGCATCTGGAACGGACCGTCGCGGTCGACCGACGGCGCCGGCACGTTGTCGACGATGGACTGGTACAGCGGGGTCATGTCTTCGGCCATGTCGCTGTGGTCGAGACCGGCGATGCCGTTCAGGGCCGAGGCGTAGACGACTTTGAAGTCCAGCTGTTCTTCGGTGGCGCCGAGGTTGTCGAACAGGTCGAAGATCTGATCCAAAACCCAGTCCGGACGCGCGCCCGGACGGTCGACCTTGTTGATCACCACGATCGGACGCAGGCCGGCTTCGAAGGCCTTCTTGGTCACGAAGCGGGTTTGCGGCATCGGGCCGTCCTGGGCGTCGACCAGCAGCAGTACCGAGTCGACCATCGACATCACGCGCTCCACTTCGCCGCCGAAGTCGGCGTGGCCGGGGGTGTCGACGATGTTGATGTGGTAGCCGTTCCAGTTGATTGCGGTGTTCTTCGCCAGAATGGTGATGCCGCGCTCTTTTTCCTGGTCGTTGCTGTCCATCACGCGCTCGTCGTTGAGCTCGTTGCGCTCGAGGGTGCCGGACTGGCGCAGGAGTTTGTCTACCAGGGTGGTCTTACCGTGGTCGACGTGGGCGATGATGGCGATGTTGCGTAGATTTTCGATCACTTGTGTATCTCGATCAGAGGATTCGGTGTACCGCTAAGTCTAGGCGGCGAGGTATTAACTAAATGCGAATTCGGCCAGGCGGTGTAAAGGCATGGCGGCAGCGTCAAACTGCCTGATGGTCGGGAGGGCGATGGCGGATGCTCCCGCCATTCAACCCGGGCGTCTTATGCCGGACGATAAACGCGCACATTGGCATGCCCCTCGTTGAGCAAATGGTGGGCATGCAAACGACTCATAACGCCTTTATCGCAATACAGCAGGTATTGCCGATTGGCATCCAACTCTTTGAAACGGCTGTTCAAGGCGTAGAACGGCAGCGTCTGCACTTCGATGCCGGGCAGCTGCAAGGGCTGCTCTTCGGCGCTATCGGGATGGCGGATGTCGATCACCACATGGCCGGCCAGGGCTTCGCCGACTTCTTCGACCTTGAGGTCCTTGCCCAGCTCGTCGATCACCTTGTCGATCGGCAGCAGCGTCGCGCGCTCGATCGCGCGCTCGAGGACCGCCATGTCGAACTGCGCCTCTTCGTAGGCGATGCGCTCCGGCTTGGCCTTGGTCGTCGGGTTGACCGAAATCACCCCGCAATATTCCGGCATGTGTTTGGCGAACTCGGCGGTGCCGATGGCCGTTGCGGTGTCGATGATGTCCTGCTTGTGGCTGGCGATCAGCGGGCGCAGCACCAGCATGTCGGTGGCCGCATCGATCACCGAAAGGTTCGGCAGGGTCTGGCTGGAGACCTGGGAAATCGCCTCGCCGGTGACCAACGCATGGATCTGCAGACGCTCGGCCATGCGCGTCGAGGCGCGCAGCATCATGCGCTTGAGAATCACGCCCATCTGGCTGTTGTCGACCTTGCCGAGAATCTCGCCGAGCACTTCCTCGAAGGGCACGCTGATAAACAGCACGCGCTGGGAACTGCCGAATTTCTGCCACAGGTAGTGGGCGACTTCCATCACCCCCAACTCGTGGGCGCGGCCGCCGAGGTTGAAGAAGCAGAAATGGGTGATCAGCCCGCGGCGCATCATTTGATAAGCGGCGACCGTGGAGTCGAATCCGCCGGACATCAGCACCAGGGTCTGCTCCAGCGAACCCAGCGGATAACCGCCCAGGCCCTGGTGCTGGTTATGGATGACGAACAGGCGCTGGTCGCGGATCTCCATGCGCACTTCCACTTCCGGGTGCTTCAGGTCGATACCAGCGGCGCCGCATTGCTGGCGCAGTTGGCTGCCGACATAACGCTCGATATCCATGGAGCTGAAGCTGTGCTTGCCGGCGCGCTTGCAGCGCACGGCGAAGATCTTGCCCGGCAGTTGCTCGGCGAAATGCTGTTTGCACTTTTCCAGCACGTCATCGAAATCGCCGAGGGGATATTCGTCGACCTGGAGGAAATGGGTGATGCCCGGCAGGCAGGCGAGTCGCTCGATCATCGCCTGGAGGATCTTCTCGTCGTCGATACGGGTTTCGACTTCCAGGTTGTCCCACACGCCGCTGACTTGGAGTTGCGGATCGAGCTCACGCAAAACCGACCGAATATTCTTCGCCAGCTGCCGGATAAAGTGCTTACGCACCGGCCGGCTCTTGATGGTGATTTCTGGGAAGACTTTAACGATCAGTTTCATGAAAACAGGGTGCGCCATGCCGGCCAAAAAAACAGGGGCGCGGATTATAGCGGAAATTGCTCAAGCTTTGACCAAAAATACTCTCATTGACCTGGCGCGCACTACAAAGGTGCGCAATACAATTAACAAGCACCAATATAGTGCAAATATTTGTTAGCCATGACCGCCAAGCCCCCGCCACGCCTGAGTTTCAGGCACTTTGCCCATTCCGGGGCACTGGCATGCAATTTGCTCTCTTGTGAGGCAGGTTGCCCTGGTGGACTATGCCGCCGGGCTGCACCGCATTATTGAGGGCTCACCATTCGGGCCCCATCCACCTGGAGGACAGCATGTCGAAGTCGATTCAATTGATCAAAGAACACGACGTGAAGTGGGTTGACCTGCGCTTCACTGACACCAAGGGCAAACAGCATCACGTGACCATGCCGGCGCGCGACGCCCTGGACGACGAATTCTTCGAACACGGCAAAATGTTCGATGGCTCCTCCATCCATGGCTGGAAAGGTATCGAAGCTTCCGACATGATCCTGATGCCGGTCGACGACACCGCCGTTCTGGACCCGTTCACCGAAGAGCCGACCCTGATCCTGACCTGCGACATCGTCGAGCCGAGCACCATGCAAGGCTACGATCGCGACCCGCGTTCGATCGCCAAGCGCGCCGAAGAATTCCTCAAGAGCACCGGCATCGGCGACACCGTATTCGTCGGCCCGGAGCCTGAGTTCTTCATCTTCGACGAAGTGAAGTTCAAGTCCGACATCTCCGGCTCGATGTTCAAGATCTACTCCGAGCAGGGTTCCTGGAACACCGATGGCGACATCGAAGGCGGCAACAAGGGCCACCGCCCGGCCGTCAAAGGCGGTTACTTCCCGGTTCCGCCGTGCGACCACGACCACGAAATCCGTACCGCCATGTGTAACGCCATGGAAGAAATGGGTCTGGTCATCGAAGTTCACCACCACGAAGTGGCGACTGCCGGCCAGAACGAAATCGGTGTGAAGTTCAACACCCTGGTAGCCAAGGCTGACGAAGTTCAGACCCTGAAGTACTGCGTGCACAACGTCGCCGACGCCTACGGCAAAACCGCGACCTTCATGCCGAAGCCGCTGTACGGCGACAACGGTTCGGGCATGCACGTGCACATGTCGATCAGCAAAGACGGCAAGAACACCTTCGCTGGCGAAGGCTATGCCGGCCTGTCCGATACCGCCCTGTACTTCATCGGCGGCATCATCAAGCACGGTAAAGCACTGAACGGCTTCACCAACCCGTCGACCAACTCCTACAAGCGTCTGGTCCCGGGCTTCGAAGCCCCGGTAATGCTGGCCTACTCGGCTCGCAACCGTTCCGCCTCGATCCGCATCCCGTACGTCTCCAGCCCGAAAGCCCGCCGCATCGAAGCGCGCTTCCCGGACCCGGCAGCCAACCCGTACCTGGCTTTCGCCGCACTGCTGATGGCCGGTATCGACGGTATCCAGAACAAGATCCACCCTGGCGATGCGGCCGACAAGAACCTGTACGATCTGCCGCCGGAAGAAGGCAAGCTGATCCCGCAGGTTTGCGGCAGCCTGAAAGAAGCCCTGGAAGAGCTGGACAAGGGCCGCGCGTTCCTGACCAAGGGCGGCGTGTTCTCCGACGACTTCATCGACGCTTACCTCGAGCTGAAGAGCGAAGAAGAAATCAAGGTCCGCACCTTCGTACACCCGCTGGAATACGACCTGTACTACAGCGTCTAAGCCGGTACGCAAAACAAGAGGCCACCTTCGGGTGGCCTTTTTTATCGGCGAAGACAAAGCTACGGGCAATTGCCGCGCGGGTTTGGTGCGCCAATCCACGCGCCAGCATCGACGCCCTTGCCAGAGCGGCCCACCGGTGCAAGTCTTAGCAGACTCTATCCGGGAGATTGGCCATGCGCCTGATACTCACCTGCCTACTACTGAGCCTGACGCTACCCGCGGCGGCGCAGATTTACAAATACACCGACGCCAACGGCAACACGGTATTCACCAATCAGCCGCCCGAAGGGGTCGAAACGCAAAATATCGAGCTGCCGCCGACCAATACGGTCGAGATGCAGGTGCCCGCCGCCGCTCCCAAGGATGCCCCCAAAGCACCCGACGCGGGCCTGGCCTATAAAGTGCTGCAGTTGACCGATATCCCCACCGACGAAGCCTTGCGCTCGAACAACGGCACCTTCAGCGTCGGCGTGCTGATCGAACCGCGCCTGGCCGCCGGCCATCGCCTGCGCCTGTTGCTCGATGGCCAACCCCATGGCCAGCCGAGCAACGTACCGCGCCTGCAATTGACCGAAGTCGCCCGCGGCGAACACAGCCTGGCGGTCGAGGTGCTGAGCGGCGACACGGCGATTCAGCAAAGCGATACCGTGACCTTCACCGTACAACGGGTAAACACCAGTAGCCCGGCGCTGCGCCCGCCACCTCCACCCGCCAAACCCAAACCGGCCCCCTGACCCATGCGCAATCTCTTGCTGTGTTTGCTATTGCTGAGCCTGCCGACGGTCGCGCAGGTCTATACCTATATCGACGCCGAAGGCAATCGGGTGTTTACCGACAAACCCCGGCAAGGCGACGCCGAAGCCGTGCAACTGGCGCCAGGCAACAGCATGCCCGCGCCCGACGCCATGAGTCAGCCCGCAGCCGCCGAACCGGTCGTCAAGCCAGCCCTGGCCTACCAGATGCTGCGCATCCTGATCCCGCAACCCGACGCCACCGTGCGCAGCAACGCCGGTAGCCTGATCGTTACCGCCACCAGCGAACCGGCGCTGCATGCGGGGCACAGCTACCGCCTGCTGCTCGACGGCGAAGCGGTCGGCGAGCCGGGGCGCAGCCCGGTGTTCCCGCTGGAAAACATCGACCGCGGCACCCACAAGCTGGCGGTGGAGATCGTCGATGCGAACGGCCTGATCGTCGAACGCACGCCCGCCCAACCCTTCCATATGCTGCGCACGTCCCTGGCGCAAAAGCGCCGGGCCAATCCGTGCAAGAAGGACGACTATGGGGTGCGCCCGGAGTGCCCACTGAAAGACAAGCCGAAAGAAAAGTCCGACATTCCTCTTGTGCCTTTCATCTAGAGAGCACGCCTCGCGCCGATCGAAATAATCAATAGCGCCGAGCGCCAGCACCAATTTGGTGCGATAGTCAGCATAAGCCCCCACGCGCTCCCCATTTTGGTTCGCACAATGAAAGGCGCCTGCGCTGAAAAATGGCCTGGCGATACGCGGATTTGAATAGCGCCCCATTATGGGAAAAAGGCTCGTCCGGGCTGATTTTGCTCGCCATTTTCCGCTGAACCAGCGGTTATTCGCGGCAAAAGCACGAAAAACCATGGCGGAGAGCGGTTTTCGCCGCGACCAAGACGTGCGAGGAACGGGGCGCCGCCCGTTGATTGCGCCAACTGGATGCGTCTTTTCGGGGCTTTGGTTTGCTTCTTGCATTTTCTTGCTCATTGCCGGAAAGCCCCGAGGTCCGCTGACGATTCGTCGCGACCGCACCCCTGGCCCGCTTGGCGCAGAACAAGGCACTAGGAGTGAAGTTTGGCCATTCCAAATGAGCGACGAGAAACGCGGCGCAGTACCTGCCCCAAGGTTGCGCGGCAAATTGTCAGCAGAGCCTATATATGACCATCAACGACGCACTGCACCGCCTGCTGCTGGATAACCTGACCACTGCGACTTTGCTGCTCAACGACGGCCTGCGTCTGGAGTACATGAACCCGGCCGCGGAAATGTTGCTGGCGGTCAGCGGTCAACGCAGCCACGGACAATTCATCAGCGAGCTGTTCACCGAATCGCCCGAAGCCTTGAGCGCCTTGCGCCAGGCGGTCGAAGAAGCGCACCCGTTCAATAAGCGCGAAGCGGTACTCACCGCCGTGACCGGCCAGACCCTAACCGTCGACTACGCGGTAACGCCGATCATCAATCGCGGCACCACCCTGTTGCTGCTCGAGGTGCACCCGCGCGACCGCCTGCTGCGCATCACCAAGGAAGAGGCCCAGCTGTCCAAGCAGGAAACCACCAAGATGCTGGTGCGCGGCCTGGCCCACGAAATCAAGAATCCGCTCGGCGGCATTCGCGGCGCGGCGCAGTTGCTGGCCCGCGAGCTGCCGGAGGAAAGCCTCAAGGATTACACCAATGTGATCATCGAGGAGGCCGACCGCCTACGTAATCTGGTCGACCGTATGCTCGGCTCGAACAAACTGCCGTCGCTGGCGCTGACCAACGTACACGAAGTGCTGGAGCGTGTCGGCAGCCTGGTCGAAGCGGAAAGCCAGGGCAGCATCACCCTGGTGCGCGACTACGACCCGAGCATCCCGGACCTGATGATCGACCGCGAACAGATGATCCAGGCGGTGCTGAATATCGTGCGCAACGCGATGCAGGCGATCGGCGGGCAGAACGAGCTGCGCCTGGGCCGCATCACCCTGCGCACCCGCACGCTGCGCCAGTTCACCATCGGCCATTGCCGCCATCGCCTGGTGACCCGCGTGGAGATCATCGACAACGGCCCCGGCATTCCGGCCGAACTGCAGGAAACCATCTTCTACCCCATGGTCAGCGGGCGTGCCGACGGCACCGGCCTGGGCCTGGCCATCACCCAGAACATCATTAGCCAGCACCAGGGACTGATCGAGTGCGAAAGCCATCCGGGCCACACCGTGTTCTCGATCTTTCTGCCCCTGGAACAAGGAGTAACTTCGTCATGAGTCGCAGTGAAACCGTGTGGATCGTCGATGACGACCGTTCCATCCGCTGGGTGCTGGAAAAAGCCCTGCAACAGGAAGGCATGACCACGCAAAGCTTCGACAGCGCCGACGGCGTGCTCAGCCGCCTGCACCGCCAACAGCCGGATGTAATCATCTCCGACATCCGCATGCCTGGATCCAGCGGCCTCGACCTGCTCGCGCAAATCCGCGAGCTGTACCCGCGCCTGCCGGTGATCATCATGACCGCACATTCCGATCTGGACAGCGCGGTGGCCTCCTACCAGGGCGGCGCCTTCGAATACCTGCCCAAGCCCTTCGACGTCGACGAGGCGGTGTCCCTGGTCAAGCGCGCCAACCAGCACGCCCAGGAGCAACAGAACCTGGCGGAGCCGGCAGCCCAGGCCAACACCCCGGAAATCATCGGCGAGGCGCCGGCGATGCAGGAGGTGTTCCGCGCCATCGGCCGCCTCAGCCATTCCAATATCACCGTGCTGATCAACGGCGAGTCCGGTACCGGCAAGGAGTTGGTGGCCCATGCCCTGCACCGCCACAGCCCACGCGCGGCCTCGCCGTTCATCGCGTTGAACATGGCGGCCATCCCGAAAGATCTGATGGAATCCGAGCTGTTCGGCCATGAAAAAGGCGCCTTCACCGGTGCGGCCAACCAGCGCCGCGGACGCTTCGAGCAGGCCGACGGCGGCACCCTGTTCCTCGACGAAATCGGCGACATGCCGGCCGACACCCAGACCCGCCTGCTGCGCGTACTGGCCGACGGCGAGTTCTACCGGGTCGGCGGCCACACGCCGGTGAAGGTCGATGTGCGGATCATCGCCGCGACCCACCAGAACCTGGAAACCCTGGTACAGGGCGGCAAGTTCCGCGAAGACCTGTTCCACCGCCTCAACGTGATCCGCATCCATATTCCGCGGCTGTCCGATCGCCGCGAGGACATCCCCACCCTCGCCCGCCACTTCCTCAGCCGCGCCGCCCTGGAGCTGGCCGTCGAGCCGAAGCTGCTGAAAAGCGAAACCGAGGATTACCTGCGCAACCTGCCGTGGCCGGGTAACGTGCGCCAGCTGGAGAACACCTGCCGCTGGATCACCGTGATGGCCTCCGGCCGTGAAGTGCATATCGACGACCTGCCGCCCGAACTGCTCAACCAGCCGCAGGAAAGCGCGCCGGCGAGCAACTGGGAGCAAGCCTTGCGCCAGTGGGCCGACCAAGCTTTGGCGCGCGGCCAGTCGAGCCTGCTCGATACCGCGGTGCCGGCGTTCGAGCGGATCATGATCGAGACCGCGCTCAAACACACCGCCGGCCGCCGTCGCGATGCCGCGCTGCTGCTCGGCTGGGGCCGCAACACCCTGACGCGCAAGATCAAGGAACTCGATATGAATGTCGGCGGCGGGGATGACGACGACGGCGAGGACAGCTGACCGCCAAGCTGTGGACCAGTGGGTTGGGTTAGCGCTCTTGTAGCCCGGATGAAATCCGGGGAATTCGCTGCCTAACCAAGATCGCCCCGGATTGCATCCGGGCTACGAAACTGGCGCTTATCCGTTCTCGTAGGTTGGGTCGGGCCGTGCAGGTTAGCGGCGACTTTCGCGGTTTTAACAGCGACATCACCATCGGCCGCCGCGTAACCCAACAAGGTCGTTATACAGTGTTGTGGATGATCGACCGGGCGCCGATCAATCCAGCGCGCGGGCCAGCTCGATCAATTCGGCGCGCCATTCGGCGGCGGCCGGCAAAGCGAGGAAATGCGGGTTGAGCAAGGACTCGCGCGCCTGGTAATCGAGCGCTTCGCCCTGCAGCGTCAGCACTTCACCGCCGGCGCCTTCCAGTACGCCCTGGGCCGCAGCGGTGTCCCACTGCGAGGTCGGCGCCAAACGCGGATAGCAATCGGCGCTGCCTTCGGCGAGCTGGCAGAACTTCAACGAACTGCCGACGCTGACCAACTGCAAATCGCCGAAACGCTCGCTCAAGCCCGTGAGCAAACGCTCCTGTGCCGGGCTCGAATGGCGGCGGCTGGCGACCAGGGTAAAGGCCTCCTCCGGCGCCAGGCGAACGCTGATCGCTTGCCCCCCACCTTCCGCCTCGGCCCGCCAGGCGCCGAGCCCGGCACCGCCGTAATAGCAACGGCCATTGGCCGGAATGCCGACCACGCCGAACACCACTTGGCCATGCTCGATCAACGCGACGTTGACGGTGAACTCTTCGCTGTCGGCGATAAACTCCTTGGTGCCGTCGAGCGGATCGACCAGCCACCAGCGCGTCCAGCGGGCGCGTTCGCTCAGGGGAATATCGGCGGCTTCTTCCGACAGCACAGGGATGCTCGGATCGAGCGCGAGCAAGCCATCGTTGAGAATATGATGGGCGGCCATATCGGCAGCGGTCACCGGCGAGGCGTCGGCCTTGGCGTCGACCGCCACGCCGGTACGCCAATACGGCAGGATCGCCGCGCCGGCCTGGCGCACCAACTCGACGACGGCGGGCAACAGCGGATGGCTCATTGGCTGAACTCCCCACGCTGACCGAGCAGATCGCGCACCAGGTACAGCGCGGCCAGGGCGCGCCCTTCGCTGAACTGCGGGTGCTGCACCAGGCTGGACAACTCGCCCAGGTCGACCTTGTCCACGCGCATCGGCTCGGGTTCGTCGCCCGGCAGGCTTTCCGGATACAGATCGCGGGCCAGCACCACCTGAATCTTCTGGCTCATATAACCGGGCGACAAACTCAGCTCGGTCAGGTGCTCCAATTGCCGCGCGCCGAACCCGGCCTCCTCCTTGAGTTCGCGGTTGGCCGCATCCAGCACGTCTTCGCCGGGCTCGATCAACCCCTTGGGCAGCGATAGCTGATAGTCGTCGGTGCCGCCGCAGTACTCTTCGACCAGCAGCGCATGCCGCTCGTCGACCATCGCCACTATCATCACCGCGCCATAGCCCACGCCCTTGCCGACCAGCCGTTCGTAGGTACGCTCCACGCCGTTGGCGAAACGCAACTGCAATTCTTCGACACGGAACAGACGACTGCTGGCGACGATCTCACGGGCCAGCACGGTGGGCTTTTGACGCATGAACGGCTCCTTGGCGGGTGACGCAGGCAAAACGCACAAAGCGCAGAGTCGGCGCTCACACCCTCACGGCGTGACTTAGCGGGTTATCATACCCCGGCTTTCGCTTGGACGGCCGCCGCAGATTGCATCATGGCGACGCCGGTTGAGCGAATCGCGACGAAGTCACTATAAATGCCGTATTTCCGAACAAGAGCCGCCATGCCGTTATTGCCCTGGACCGAGATCGATACCGTTCTGTTGGATATGGACGGCACCCTGCTCGATCTGCATTTCGACAACCACTTCTGGCTGCAGCACCTGCCGCAGCGCTATGCCGAGCATCACGGCGTCAGCCGCGCGCTGGCCGATGCAGAACTGCTGCCGCTGTTCAAGCAGCATGCCGGCACGCTGAACTGGTATTGCACGGACTTCTGGAGCAGTGAGCTCGCGCTTCCGATCCGCGAGCTCAAGCGCGAGGTGGCTCACCTGATCGCCCTGCGCCCGGACGCCGACACCTTTCTCGCCGCCCTGCGCGACGCCGGCAAACGTGTGGTGCTGATCACCAACGCGCACCGCGATTCGCTGTTGCTGAAGCTCGAACGGATCGAGCTGGCACCCTACTTCGAGCGCCTGATCAGCTCCCACGATTACGGTTTCCCCAAGGAGGACCAGCAGTTCTGGTTCGCCCTGCGCCAGGACGTCGATTTCGATCCGGCGCGCAGCCTGTTTATCGACGACAGCCTGCCGATCCTGCGCAGCGCCGGGCGCTTCGGCGTCGCCCAGTTGCTCGCGGTGCGCCAGCCAGATAGCCAGGCCGCGCCCAAGGACACCGAGGAATTCGCTGCGGTCGAGGATTACCGGGCGTTGTTGCAAAACCTGTAGCCCGTATGAAATCCGGGAGCTTTATTCAGCCAGACAGTCTTCCCCGGCTTGCATCCGGGCTACTGGCTACCTCTCGGGGCTATACACCCGCGGCGCGCTGTGATGCGGCAAGTGAATCAGGTTGAGCCGATGCTCACGGGCCCAGCGCACGCTGAGGTCGGTCGGTGCCGAGAGGCTGACCAAGGTGGCGAATTCGCCGCGTACCGCTTTGTGGATCAACTCCAGGCTGCAGCGGCTGGTGATCACCACGAAACCCAGGCGTGGGTTGCGGCCTTGCCGGCGTAGCGCGCCGATCAGCTTGTCGAGGGCGTTATGCCGGCCGATATCCTCGCGGCACAGGCCGATTTCGCCGGCCCGGTCGACATAGAGCGCGGCATGCAGGGCGCCGCTGTGACGCGCCAGATTTTGTACGTCGGCGATGCGCGTGCGCAGATCGCGCAAGTGTTCGGCGGGCGGCAACGAGCTGGACGGCAGCGGCGTGAGTTGCGGCAGCGCCTGCTCCAGCGCCGCCACGCCACACAGGCCGCAACCGCTGGTGCCGGCCAGTTGCCGACGTTGCTGCTTGAGCGCCCAGAACGCGCGGTTGCTGATCTGCACGTCGGCGCTGAGGGTGTCGCCGCTGCGCTGGATGCGGATGTCGTAGATGTCGTCGACGCTCTCGACCACCGCATTACTCAGGCTGAAGCCGATAACGAAGTCCTCGATAGCCGAGGGCGAGACCATCATCACCGCATGGCCGATGCCGTTGTAGGCGATCGCCAGGGCGCACTCCTCGGCGAGCATGGCGCTGCCCGCGGCAGCCGCGTCGTCCAGTTCGACGTAGGCATAGCCGTCCTGGGCCGGACTGGCGATCTCGCCAGCGACTGGGGCGGGGGGGCGACGTGGCATCATCGAAGACTCCAAGGGGCCGCTCAGTCCGTAGGGTGGATCACGCTTTATCGATCCACCATGGTGCAGCGATGGTGGATGAAAAGAGCGTCATCCACCCTACGGCGAACCGAGACTTGATGGTTGTTGGGCACCAGCGGGGGCTGAGCCCCCTACACTGCTCGCGCGGCCAACGGCTCGACCTGGTCGCGACACGCACGCATGGCGTCCACCACGAAGGCGCTCAACCCTTCGCCGCCACTGGCATCGAGATGGGCGTAGAGCGCGACGCGCATCTGCGGGTCCCATTGCCGCTTGAGGTGCATGGCGAAGTCCTCCCTGCCCTGCTGCGGGTCGGGCTGGGAGGCGAAGAAGTCGCCGATCTGGTTGGCCATCTTGATCAGTTGCGTGGCGTTCATACCCATTGACGAATCCCCCACATAGGATGGGTTGAGCGTAGCGATACCCATGCTGGGAGCGTGATCATAGCTGCACCACCTTGATCTGCGGCAGCAGGTCGAGCTGCTCGTGGGTGAAGGCCTGGAACTCATTCTGCCACTGCGACGGCGCCTCGACCTTGCTGATCTGCACGGCGGTGACCTTGTATTCCGGGCAATTGGTGGCCCAGTCCGAGTTGTCGGTGGTGATCACGTTGGCGCCGGATTCCGGGTGATGGAAGGTGGTGTAGACAATCCCCGGCTGCACCCGCTCGGTGATGGTCGCGCGCATCGCCGTCTCGCCGGCGCGGCTGTTGATCGACACCCAATCGCCATCGTTGATGCCGCGGTCCTCGGCATCCACCGGGTGGATCTCCAGGCGATCCTCGGCATGCCAGGCACCGTTGGCGGTGCGCCGGGTCTGCGCGCCGACGTTGTACTGCGACAGAATCCGTCCGGTGGTGAGGATCAGCGGGCGCTTGCGCGAAGTGCGTTCCTCGGTGGCGATGTACTCGGTGATCATAAAGCGGCCCTTGCCGCGGACGAAGGCGTCCTCGTGCATGATCGGCGTGCCTTCCGGCGCGGCGTCGTTGCACGGCCACTGGATGCTGCCCATACGGTCGAGCTTGGCATAGCTGACCCCGGTGAAGGTCGGGGTCAGGCTGGCGATCTCGTCCATGATCTGCGACGGGTGTGTGTAGTTCATCGGGTAGCCGAGGGCGTTGGACAGCGCCACCGTCACTTCCCAGTCCTCCTTGCCGGCCAGCGCCGGCATCACCTTGCGCACCGGCGAGATGCGCCGCTCGGCGTTGGTGAAGGTGCCGTTCTTCTCGAGGAAGGAGGCGCCGGGCAGGAACACATGGGCGTATTTGGCGGTTTCGTTGAGGAACAGGTCCTGCACCACCACGCATTCCATGGCCTTGAGCGCGTCGGTGACGTGCTGGGTGTCGGGGTCGGACTGCGCCGGGTCCTCACCCTGGATATACATGCCCTTGAAGGTGCCGGCATGGGCCGCCGCCAACATATTGGGGATACGCAGGCCCGGCTCGTCGAGCAGGCTGACGCCCCAGGCTTGTTCGAACTGCGCCCGCGCCAGCGGATCGGAAACGTGACGGTAACCGGGCAGTTCATGGGGGAAGGAGCCCATGTCGCAGGAGCCCTGCACGTTGTTCTGCCCGCGCAGCGGATTGACGCCGACGCCGGCGCGGCCGATGTTGCCGGTGGCCATGGCCAGGTTGGCGATCGCCATCACGGTCGAGGAGCCCTGGCTGTGTTCGGTCACGCCCAGGCCGTAGTAGATCGCCGCGTTACCGCCGGTGGCGTAGAGGCGCGCAGCGGCGCGCACGCTGGCGGCCGGCACGCCGGTCAGCTCTTGCATGGCCTCGGGGCTATGGCGCGGATCGGCGACGAAGGCGCGCCATTGCTCGAAGGCCTCGCCCTCGCAGCGCTCGGCGACGAAGGCCTCGTTGACCAGCTTCTCGGTGACGATGACGTGGGCCAGGCTGTTGAGCAGGGCGACGTTGCTGCCCGGGCGCAATTGCAGGTGATGGTCGGCCTTGACGTGGGGGCCGCGCACCAGGTCGATGCCGCGCGGGTCGGCGACTATCAGCTTGGCGCCCTCGCGCAGACGACGCTTGAGCTGCGAGCCGAATACCGGGTGGCCGTCGGTGGGGTTGGCGCCGATCACCAG
Source organism: uncultured Pseudomonas sp. (assembly GCA_966210885.1). Taxonomy (GTDB): domain Bacteria; phylum Pseudomonadota; class Gammaproteobacteria; order Pseudomonadales; family Pseudomonadaceae; genus Aquipseudomonas. The sequence continues at coordinate 15,119 of CBIHLQ010000030.1, read as the reverse complement.
CACCACGTCGGCGGAAAGCACCGAATCGAAATCCTGGGTACCGGCGGATTCGCCGAGGGTGACCTTGAGGCCATAGCCGGTCGGCGAATGGCAGACCCGTGCACAGGTGTCGACGTTGTTGTTGCCGAAGGCGGCGCGCACCAGTTTCTGTACCAGGTAGGCCTCTTCGTTGGTGCAGCGCGACGAGGTCAGGCCGCCGACCGAGTCGCGGCCGTACTGCGCCTGGATATCCTTGAAACGCTTGGCGGTATAGCTGATCGCCTCGTCCCAGCTCACCGTGCGCCAGGGATCCTGGATGCTCTCGCGAATCATCGGCGCGGCGATGCGATCCGGGTGGGTGGCATAGCCCCAGGCGAAGCGACCCTTGACGCAGGAGTGGCCGTGGTTGGCGTGGCCATCCTTGTTCGGCACCATGCGCACCACTTCGTTGCCCTTGATCTCGGCCTTGAACGAGCAACCGACGCCGCAATAGGCGCAGGTGGTGGTCACGCTGCGCTCGGCCTGACCCATCTCGATCACCGACTTTTCCATCAGGGTGGCGGTCGGGCAGGCCTGTACGCAGGCGCCGCAGGACACGCACTCGGAATCGAGGAAGGTTTCGTTCTGCCCGGCGCTGACCTGGGAATCGAAACCACGGCCGCTGATGGTCAGGGCGAAGGTGCCCTGCACTTCTTCACAGGCGCGCACGCAACGGTTGCAGACGATGCACTTGGCCGGGTCGAAGGTGAAATAGGGATTGGATTCGTCCTTGGCTTCGGCCAGGTGGGTTTTCACCGGGTCGTAGCGCACCTCGCGCAGGCCGACCACGCCGGCCATGTCCTGCAGTTCGCAGTTGCCGTTGGCCGAGCAGGTCAGGCAGTCCAGCGGGTGGTCGGAGATATACAGTTCCATGGTGCCGCGGCGTAGCTCGGCGAGTTTCGGGCTCTGCGTGCGCACCTTCATGCCCGGCTCCACCGGGGTGGTGCAGGAGGCCGGGTAGCCGCGGCGGCCTTCGATTTCCACGGTGCACAGGCGGCACGAGCCGAACGGCTCGAGGCTGTCGCTGGCGCACAATTTCGGCACTGAGATGCCCGCCTCTTGCGCGGCGCGCATCACCGAGGTGCCAGCCGGCACCGTGATGGCGGTGCCGTCGATTTCCACGGTTACCGGGGCGCCGGTGCGGGCAGGGGTGCCATAGTCGAGTTCACGATACAGGGCCATGAGGACGCCTCCGAATCAGCGGGCTTCGGCGGTGTCTTGCGACACGCCGAAGTCCTCGGGAAAGTGGTTGAGGGCGCTCAGCACCGGATAAGGGGTCATGCCGCCGAGGGCGCAGAGCGAGGCGCCGAGCATGGTGTCGCAGAGGCTCTTGAGCACTTCGATACGCCCCGGCTGCGGGCCTTCGGAACGCGCCACTATGATCTGCTCGAGCAGCTCTTCGCCGCGGGTCGAGCCGATCCGGCAGGGCGTGCACTTGCCGCAGGATTCGATGGCGCAGAACTCCATGGCATAACGGGCCATATGGGCCATATCGACAGTATCGTCGAACACCACTATGCCGCCGTGGCCGAGCACCGCGCCGAGGGCGGCGAAGGCCTCGTAATCCAGCGGCGTGTCGAACTGCGATTCCGGCAGGTAGGCACCGAGCGGGCCGCCGACCTGCACCGCGCGAATCGGCCGGCCCGTGGCCGAACCGCCGCCGTAGTCGTAGAGCAGTTCGCGCAGGGTGATGCCGAAGGCCTTCTCGATCAGGCCGCCGCGGGCGATATTGCCGGTCAGCTGGATCGGCAGGGTGCCGAGCGAACGGCCCATGCCGAAGTCGCGGTAGTAGGCGCCGCCCTTGTCGAGAATGATCGGCACCGAGGCCAGGGAGATCACGTTGTTGATCACAGTCGGCTGGCCGAACAGGCCCTCGATCGCCGGCAGCGGCGGCTTCGGCCGCACTTCGCCACGCTTGCCTTCGAGGCTTTCCAGCAGCGAGGTTTCCTCACCGCAGACATAGGCGCCGGCGCCGCGGCGCAGGTGCAGATGGAAGGTCTTGCCGCTGCCGAGAATGTCGGCGCCCAGGTAGCCCTCGGCATAGGCCGTGGCGATGGCGGCGGTGAGCGCGGCCTCGGCATGCGGGTATTCCGAGCGCAGGTAGATGTAGCCCTCGGTGGCGCCGACGGCCAGGGCGGCGATGGTCATGCCCTCGATCAGCACGAAGGGATCGTCCTCCATCACCATGCGGTCGGAGAAGGTGCCCGAGTCGCCCTCGTCGGCGTTGCAGACGATGTACTTCTGCGCCGCCTCGCAGCCGGCCACGGTGCGCCACTTGATCCCGGTGGGAAAGGCTGCGCCGCCGCGTCCGCGCAGGCCGGAGTCGAGCACCTCGGCGATGATCGCCTCGGCGCCGATTTCCAGCGCGCGCTTGAGGCCGCGGTAGCCGTCGTGCTCGATATAGTCGGCCAGCGACAGCGGATCGGTGATCCCGGCGCGGGCGAAGGTCAGGCGCTCCTGACGCTTGAGGTAGTCGATCTCCTCGGTCAGACCGAGCGCCAGCGGATGCGCGCCAGCATCGAGGAAACCGGCATCGAACAAGCCAGCGACGTCGCGGGCTTTGACCGGGCCATAGGCCACGCGCCCGGCCGCGGTGGCGACCTCGACCAGCGGCTCGAGCCAGAACAGCCCGCGCGAGCCGTTGCGCACCAGGCGCACCTCGATATTGCGCGCAGCGGCCTCGGCGACAATGGCCCGGGCCACCTTGTCGGCGCCCAGGCTCAGGGCGCTGGCGTCACGTGGTACATAGACGGTGATTGGCGAACTCATAGCCGCGCCTCCTGTTCTTCGACCAGATCGAGCAGGTCCTCGACATCGACACGACCGTGCAGCTCGCCGTTGAGCAAGGCGCTCGGCGCACAGGCGCAGTTGCCCAGGCAGTACACCGCCTCCAGGGTCAGGCTGCCGTCGGCACGGGTCTCGCCCAGTTGCAGGCCGAGCTTTTCCTGCAGCTCGTGGGTCAGGGCCTTGGCACCCATCGACTGACAGGCCTCGGCCTGACACAGCTTCAGGTGCACCCGCCCCGGCGGGCTGGCACGGAAGTCATGGTAGAAGCTGACCACCCCATGCACCTCGGCGCGCGACAGGCAGAGGTCTTCGGCGATCATCGGCAGCACCTCGGGCGGCACCGCGCCGAGACGATCCTGGATGTCGTGAAGAATCGGCAGCAGCGCGCCGGGTTCGTCGCGATGCGCCGCCAACACCTCACGGGTGACAGCCTGGTACTGGGGTAAATCGGTATGCGGGGCAAGCTTGGCCATGTTTCGAGGCTCCGGCCGTTGTGCTGGGCGGCGCCAACCACCGCCGAAAATTTCCGGCGAGCGTTTGAGCAACCCATCAGGCGCACAACATATGAAATTGAGTTCTTATTTGCAGGTCATGAAAATCACGTGAAGCCAAGCTAACATGCAGTTACGCCGCAACAAATATGAAGCAGAGGACATATGATCCGTATCGAGATCCAACCGCGTTGGCGCTTTCACCAGACCGATGGCAGCAGCCTCGACCCCCAGGGCCTGAGCCTGCTGCAAAACGTCCACGACTGCGGCAAGTTGACCGAGGCCGCAGCCCGCAGCGGCTACTCCTACCGGCATGCCTGGAACCTGCTGGGCAAGTGGGAGGCGTTCTTCGGCAGCCCGTTGATCGCCCTGGAGCGCGGCAAGGGTGCACACCTCACCAGCCTCGGGGAAAAACTGCTGCGCGCCGACCAACGGATACGCGCCCGCCTGACCCCGCAACTGGACAACCTCGCCGGCGAGCTGGAGGTAGAGCTCAACCGCGCACTGCAGGAAACCCGCCCCGGCCTGCGCATCCATGCCAGCCACGGTTTCGCCGTCGCCGCGCTGCGCGAATGGCTGGAACAGGACGGCCGCTGGCAATGGGAATTGCAATTTCGCAGCGGGGTCGAGGCGATGCTCTCGCTGCAACGCCGCGACTGCGACCTGGCCGGCCTGCACGTGCCATCCGGGCCGCTGGGCAACCTGAGCATGGCGCGCATTCAGCCCTGGCTACGTGACGAGCATCGGGTGATCACCTTCGTCGTGCGCACCCAGGGCCTGATCCTCGCCCCCGGCAACCCCCTGGGCATCGCCGGGCTCAGCGATCTGCAGCGCAGCGGCCTGCGTATGGTCAACCGCGAACAGGGTTCGGGCACGCGCATGCTGCTGGAAAGCCTGCTGCAACAAGCGCAGATCGACAGCGCCGGGATCGACGGCTTCCACAACGAGGAATACACCCACGCCGCGGTGGCCGCCTACGTCGCCAGCGGCATGGCCGACGTCGGCTTCGGCGTCGAGGCGGCGGCGCGGATGTTCGGCCTGGCCTTTATTCCCATCGCCCGGGAGCACTATTGTTTGCTTTGCCATCAGGACAGCCTGGCACTGCCGGCCATGGGCGCCCTGCTCGAGGTATTGCAGCACCCGGAATTCCAGGCGCGCATCGGTCAGTTGCCCGGCTACGCCCTGAGCCGCCCCGGCGAGGTGCTACAGCTGAGCCAGGCGTTGGAGCTGTGGCGCAAGGAAAGCCTGCTCTAGCAGGCCACGGAACGCGGCACTGGAAACCACCATTGCTGTCCCATTGCCGCCACCATAGCCCGTTACCCTGCACCGTACGATCGCACTGCGGGAGGGACGGATGCGTTACTTGCTCGGTCTGGCGCTTATCGGAGTCAGCCTGGCCGCACACCCGAGTGTGCTGGAACGGGAGCTGGGCGCCTACAACCTGAGCCTCGGCACCACGCCCAGCCGCAGCATGGCCCAAGGCCTGGTACAACCGCAGAGCGCCGGCACCTTCCACGGCGGGCTGGACCTGGCCCACGAAAGCGGCTGGTACTTCGGCCAGTGGGCGCCCAGCCTCGGCGTCCTGCCCGGCCATCACACCGAATGGAATACCTATGTCGGCTACCGGCAACGCTTCGACGACGCCCTGGGTTACGAGGTCGGCGCCATCCACTACAGCCGTCCCGGTTTCAGCCATCTCGACAGCCAGGACGTCTACGCCGGTCTGACCTTCGCCGAACGGCGCCTGGGCCTGGCCGTGAGCAACGATCCCAACCGCCTGGACAGCACCCTGCTGGCGGATTTCGGCCACCTCGATGCACTCGGCCTGTCCGTCACCCTCAGGTATGGCCACCATCTGCTGGACTCGCCCGCAGTGCTCAACGACGGGCGTCAGGTAAAACTGTTCAACGATTGGTCGCTGAACCTCTCCCGCCCCTGGCTGGGCATCGACCTGAATATGTCCTACTCCAACTCCAGCCTGAACGGTGAAGAGTGCGTGGCCTATGCGGGCCGCAACAATCAATGCGAGGGCTGGTTTTTCTTCAAGGCCTCGCGCTCGATCTTCTGAGTACCGCGGCCGCCCTGGGCCCTGAAATTTTCCGCATAAGCCAGGGAATTATTTCTTTTATCGCGCTCTAACGGAGCGGCGAACAGCACGCGGCCCATTCTTGCGGCGCGCTTGATTCGCCGATCCGTCTATAACCTTCGAGGTTCGCAGTATGCGTACATTTATCTCCAGCCTTGCGCTCGGCATCTTGCTCGCTCCGCTGGCGTTCGCCGGCGACACCGGCACGGTCGCCATCGGCAGCGGTGTCGGCGGCGCCCTGGGTAACGTGATCGGCCAACAGGTCGGCGGCAGCACGGGCGCGGCCATTGGCGCCGGGCTTGGCGGCGCCGCGGGCGGCGTGATCACTGCCCGCGACGGCCGCAAGACCGAAGCTGCGCTGGGTGGCGGCCTGGGTGCGGCGGGCGGTTCGGTGGTGGGCGGCAAACTGGGCGGCAGCACCGGCTCGACCATAGGTGCAGGTCTGGGCGGCGCGGCCGGCGGTGCCCTGGCCAATGAAATGGCTGGCGACAGCGACTACCGCAGCCGCGACCGCGATTACGGCTACGAGCATGGCCACGGCAAGAAACATAAAAAGCACTGGAAGCATAAACACAAACATCACTGATGTTTGTATGGGAGCCGGCACTCCGGCTCCCGGGATCAGCGCCCGCTGATCAGGCTGAACCGCCCCAGCACGGGCAGCTTGGCCACCCAGCGCGTCAGCGGCAGGGTTACCCTTTCCAGCCACTCGCTGGCCCGATAGGCAAACGGGGTGAAGCAGCCCCAAGCCAGCGCCAGCAGGCTGAGCAGCACGCCGCCGACAAAGGCATCGGAACCCCAGTGAGCGCCCGCCACCAGGCGCGGTAGCATAAACACCGTCGCCATCGCCCACACCAGCAATAAACGCCAGTTGCGCGCGAAAAAGCTCATAAACATCGCCCAGATCAACAGCACCGAGGCATGGTCGCCGGGAAAGCTACGGGTGGCGCTGTCTTTCATGTCCCAACGCTCTTCCCATTCGGGGAACAACTTGGTCAGGCGCGCACTGTCCTCCACCACCAGCGATGCGCTCGGCCGTTGCCAGTCCATCGCCTTGACCAATTCGGCGAAGCCGACGCGAAACAGCAGCAACAGCAGCAACACCGCGAGAAAGGCGAAGAACGCCCGCCGCACCTGGGCGCCGCTGAACACCAGATCGGCCTTGAGCATCACCGCCAGCATAAACACGCCGACTCCCAGATCCACCGGGCGCATGCTGCCGATGGCCCAGATATGCGCCCACAAGCCCGCGGCATGAACGGGTTCGTTGAGCAGACGGAACAGTTGCAGGTCGAACTGATCCCACAGTTGCCGGGTCGGCTGCCAGAGCCAGCTGAGCAGCAGCAACAGCGCGACCAAATGGCAAGCGAACAGCGGGCGGAGGCGCCACTGGGTGTTCAACAAAGCGGTGGGCATAACAAAGTTCCCTAGCGAAGATGATCGGTGTGCCTTCCAAGGCGGCGCGCATTCTAGGTGCTTTACTGGCACTTTGCATGCGCAATACCCCATGAAATGAGGTGCTATTCGCACAACAGGCGACCGACGGTAGAGCGCATGACTCCGGCTATTCAGCGCACAGCCCTTGGTTCGTGCGGGCTTTCTGCATAAAATCGCCTGCCCTTCTGCTTGTGCAGGCGCGCCGCATGACCGATTTCACCCAACGCTTCCTTTTCGACGACTCCGACGTGCGTGGCGAAATGGTCGTTCTGACCCAAAGCTATGCCCAGGTTCTGGCCAAACACCCCTACCCGCAGCCGGTCGCGCAACTGCTCGGCGAATTGCTGGCCGCCGCCGCGCTCTTATTGGGCACCCTGAAGTTCGAGGGTCTGATGGTCCTCCAGGCGCGCTCCTCAGGCCCGGTACCTCTATTAATGGTCGAATGCTCCAGCGACGGCGAGCTGCGCGGCATCGCCCGCTACCACGCCGAGCAGATCCGCGCCGATGCCGGCCTGAGCGACCTGATGCCCGAGGGCCTGCTGGCGATCACCGTCGAGCCGAGAAGCGGTCAGCGCTATCAGAGCTTGGTGGATATGGATGGCGCGACCCTGGCCGATTGCCTGTCGAACTACTTCGCCACCTCCGAACAGTTGCCGACCCGCTTCTGGCTCAACGCCGACGGCCAACGCGCCCGCGGCCTGCTGCTGCAGCAACTGCCGGCCGATCGGCTGCCGGACGCCGAGGCCCGCGAAGCCAGCTGGCAGCACGTGGTCACCCTTGCCGACACGTTGACGGCCGAAGAACTGCTCGGCCTGGACAACCCGACGCTGCTGCACCGCCTCTACCATGAGGAGCAGTTGCGCCTGTTCGAACCGCGTACGCTGCAATTTCGCTGCAGTTGCTCCCGTGAACGTTCGGCCAATGCGCTGGTCAGTTTAGGGCAGGCCGATGCCGAACTGCTGCTCAGCGAGAACGCCGGCAGCGTGGTGATCGACTGCCAATTCTGCAACGAGCGCTATGCCTTCGACGCCGCCGATATCGCCCAATTGTTCGCTGGGGGCGGTAGCCAAGCGCCGTCGAGTACGCGCCACTGACAAGAATAGACAGCGCCTATTGAACCGCTCGACGGATCAGAGGCTGCCAAGGGACATGCTTTCTGGCATACTCCCGCGACTTTTTTCTCGCTGTAGCGGAACTGCCGTTCCACTACGCAATGTTCGGAAGACTCGGCCACTTGGCCGACGGGGACTCTCATGACGCAAGCCAATCAAGCCGTGTACACCGACATCAGCGCCGCTCAACTGGTCGAAGAAGCCCTCCGTCGCGGCGAAGGTGAACTGGCCGCCAACGGTTCGCTGGTGGTACGTACCGGCCACCGCACCGGGCGCTCGCCGGCCGATCGCTATATCGTGCAAGAGCCGAGCACCGAGGCGCAGATCGCCTGGGGCGCGATCAACCGTCCGTTCCCCGCCGACAAGTTCGACGCCCTGTGGGACCGTGTGCAAGCCTTCTCCGATGCCCAGGACAGCTTCGTTTCCCACGTTCATGTAGGTTCCGCAGAAGCTCACTACCTGCCAGTCAAGATGACCACCGCCACCGCCTGGCAGAACCTCTTCGGTCGCTGCCTGTTCATCGAGCCGGAGCAGTTCAACCCGGCCGGTAAAGATCAGTGGCAGATTCTCAACGTCGCCAACTTCGAGTGCGTACCCGAGCGCGACGGCACCAACTCCGACGGCTGCGTGATCATCAACTTCGCCGCCAAGAAGGTCCTGCTGGCCGGCATGCGTTACGCCGGCGAAATGAAGAAAGCCATGTTCAGCGTGCAGAACTTCCTGCTGCCGGCCGCCGACGTGCTGCCGATGCACTGCGCCGCCAACATTGGCGAAGAAGGCGACGTGACCCTGTTCTTCGGTCTGTCCGGCACCGGCAAGACCACCCTGTCGGCCGACGAAAGCCGCTACCTGATCGGCGACGACGAACACGGCTGGGGCGTCGGCGTGGTGTTCAACATCGAAGGCGGCTGCTACGCCAAGTGCATCGACCTGTCCGAGAAGAACGAGCCGGTGATCTGGAAAGCCATCCAGTTCGGCGCCGTGCTGGAAAACGTTGTCCTCGACGACAAGCGCATCCCGGACTACACCGACGACAGCCTGACCCAGAACAGCCGCGCCGCCTACCCGCTGACCCACGTCGAGAAGCGCAGCGACAAGAACCTCGGCGGCGAGCCGAATGCGGTGATCTTCCTGACCTGCGACCTGACCGGCGTACTGCCGCCGGTGTCGATCCTCAACGAAGAGCAAGCGGCCTACCACTTCCTCTCGGGTTACACCGCGCTGGTCGGTTCCACCGAAATGGGCAGCGGCGCCGGCATCAAGTCGACCTTCTCCACCTGCTTCGGCGCCCCCTTCTTCCCGCGTCCGGCCGGCGAATACGCCGAACTGCTGATCAAGCGCATCCGCGGTTTCGGCTCCAAGGTCTACCTGGTCAACACCGGCTGGACCGGCGGCGGCTACGGCGTCGGCAAGCGTTTCAACATTCCGACCACCCGTGGCGTGATCGCGGCGATCCAGAGCGGCGCGCTGATCGGTACCGAAACCGAGCAACTGCCGATCATCAACCTCAGCGTGCCGACCTCGGTACCGGGCGTCGAAACCAATCTGCTCAACCCGCGCAACACCTGGGCCGACCAGAACGCCTATGACGAAGCCGCGAAAGGCCTGGCCAAGCTGTTTATCGACAATTTCAAGAAGTTCGATGTCAGCGACGCAATCAAGAACGCCGGCCCGCAGCTCTAAGCCGTTCGCGTAACGACAAAGCCGCCTTCGGGCGGCTTTGTCGTTTTCGCACCGTAGCCCGGATGCAATCCGGGAGCGATTTCGGAAGCGATACATTTCCCCGGATTGCATCCGGGCTACCAGGTCGCATCATTTTTGGGGTGGCCCTCCCCAACCCGCCGCGCTATGGTCATTGGCCATTCGGCGGTCAACGGAGTGACAGCATATGAGTACCTTGCAACGGGTTTTCGGTTTCAGCCAGCTGCGTCCCGGCCAGGAAGCGGTGGTCAGCGCGGTGCTGGCCGGGCGCTCTGCGGCGGCGATCTTCCCCACCGGTTCGGGCAAATCGCTGTGCTACCAGCTGCCGGCCCTGCACCTACCGCACCTGACCCTGGTGATCTCGCCGTTGCTGGCGCTGATGCAGGATCAGCTGGCCTTCCTCCATGAGCGTGGCATCAGCGCCGCCAGTATCGATTCAGCGCAGAGCCGCGACGACGCCAGCGCAGTAATGGCGCGAGCCAAGGCCGGCGAGCTGAAGATCCTGATGATCTCGGTGGAGCGCCTGAAGAACGAGCGCTTTCGCAACTTCATCGCCCAGGTGCCGATTTCCCTGCTGGTGATCGACGAGGCCCACTGCATCTCCGAGTGGGGCCATAACTTCCGCCCGGACTACCTCAAGCTGCCGGACTACCAGCACCAGTTCCGCATCCCCCAGGTGCTGCTGCTCACCGCCACCGCCACGCCGCCGGTGATCGCCGATATGCAGGCCAAGTTCGCCATCGCCGCGGCCGATGTGGTCACCACAGGGTTCTACCGGGCGAACCTGAACCTGCTGGTCGAGCCGGTCGCCGGCCGGGACAAACAGCGCCGCCTGAGCGAATGGCTCGGCGCCAAGGCCGAGCAGCCGAGCATCGTCTACGTCACCCAGCAGAAAACCGCCGAGCAGGTGGCCGAACGCCTCAGTCAAGGCGGCATCGCCGCCAGCGCCTACCACGCTGGCATGGCCCATGAAGCGCGCGAGGCGATCCAGCGCCAGTTCATGGCGGGACGGATCAACTGCATAGTCGCCACCATCGCCTTCGGCATGGGCATCGACAAGGCGGATATCCGCAATGTGGTGCACTACGACCTGCCGAAATCGGTCGAGAACTACAGCCAGGAAATCGGCCGCGCCGGACGCGACGGTCAGCCCTCGGACTGCCTGGTACTGGCCAACCGCGACAGCCTCAACGTGCTGGAGAACTTCGTCTACGGCGATACGCCGGAGCTCACCGGCATCCGTTGCGTGCTCGACGAGCTGCTGCACAGCAGCCAGAACGGCGAGTGGGAGCTGCTGCTCAATGCCCTGAGCGAGCAGAGCAATATCCGCCAGCTGCCGCTGAAAACCCTGCTGGTGCAGCTGGAGCTGCGCGGCATCATCGCCCCGCGCTATGCCTACTTCGCCGAATACCGCTTCAAATACCTGATCGAGCCCGAGGCCCTGGCGGCCAAGTTCGAAGGCGAGCGACGGCAGTTCGTCGAGGCCGTGATCAGCAGCGCACAGCGCGCCCGCACCTGGTGCACCCTGGATTTCGACGCGCTCTACCGGCTGCACCAAGCCGAGCGCGGACGGGTGATCCAGGCGCTGGATTACTTCCAGGAAAAGGGCTGGATCGAGCTGGAAAGCAAGCAGATGACCGAGGTCTACGCCCTGCTCGACCCGACCTTCGACCCCGCCGCCATGAGCGCCGAGCTGCACGCCTATTTCAGTCAGCACGAGGCCAGCGAAATTCAACGCATCCACGCCATGCTCGCGCTGTTCGCCAGCGAGCAATGCCTGAGCCAGCGCCTCGCCGCCTATTTCGGCGATGCTCAGGCGCCGCAGCGCTGCGGCCATTGCTCGGTGTGCCAAGGCCAAGTCGCCCACCTGCCCGCGCCGCCCGCTTTGCGGCCCTTGGCCGAGCAGGACCTGTCCAGCCTATGCGGCGACTTCGTGGAGAAGCATCGACAAGTCAAAGGCCAGCCCCCCAGCTCCGAATGCCTGACACGCTTTCTCTGCGGCATCAGCGTGCCGCTGTTCACCAAACTGAAAGCCCGGCAGATCGCTAGCTTTGCCGCGTTGGAGAACTATCCCTACGCCGAGGTACACGCCTGGGTGGCGGCGCAACTTTAAACCGCCGCCTTATGCGCCACCGCTTTTTGGCGGGTTGCACCCGCCCTACGGCGCAGCCACAGGCACGCACTGTTGTAGCCCGGATGCAATCCGGGGAGCGGTTTTGTGGCGGACTCCATCCCCGGATTTCATCCGGGCTACGGTGCGGTAAACCGCCGGGCCTTATACGCCACCGCATTGGCGGGCTGCACCCGCCCTACGATTCGGCCTGGCTGATCCGCGGCAACGTCCACTGGGTCTGTGCCAGCCAGTCGGCGAAGGCCGCGGGCGGCAGGGGTTTACTGAGCAGATAGCCCTGGGCGATGTCGCAGCCGAATTCACCGAGACGCGCCAGCACTTCGGCGGTTTCCACGCCTTCGGCCACGACTTTGAGGTTCATGTTGTGACCCAGCTCGATGGTCGAACGCACGATGATTTCGTCGTCGCGATTGCTCAGCAGATCGAGCACGAAGGACTTGTCGATCTTCAGCTCGTGCACTGGCAGACGCTTGAGTTGCGCCATGGAGGAGTAACCGGTGCCGTAGTCGTCGATCGACAGACGCACACCCAACTCACACAGCTGGGCCAGCTGCCCCATGGCCAGTTCCGGATCGGCCATCACCGCGCTTTCGGTGATTTCCACCACCAGGCTGGCCGGGGTGACGCCGTATTCCTTCAACTGCGCGGCGATAAAACCGGCGAACTTGGGGTCGGCCAGATCCAGCGCGGAGATATTGATCGCGGTCTTCAGCGCCAACCCTTCGGCCTGCCACGCGCGCATCTGCGCCAGGGCGGTGCGCACTACCCAACGGGTCAGGGCGCAGACATTGCCGGTCTGTTCGGCCAGGGGAATGAATTCATCCGGCGGGATAAAGCCATGGGTCGGGTGGATCCAGCGCACCAGGCACTCGACGCCATACAGCCGGGCATTGGCGATATCCAGCTTGGGTTGCATGTACAGACTCAACTGGCCACCGTCGATCGCGCTTTTCAATTCGCTCATCAAGGCCAGGCGCAGCAGGCTGTAGCGATCCAGCTCGGGGCGGTAGAGGGCGTAGGGCGAACGCTGCGCCTTGCCCAGGTACATCGCCACTTCCGCATGCTGCAACAGAGTGCCTGCGCTTTCGCCGTGATCCGGGTAGAGGGCGACGCCAAGCGTGGCGTTGAGGGTCATGCTGATGCCGCGCACATCGAACGGTTGCGCCAGCGCCGAGCGGTAGTGCTGGGCGGCATGGATCGCCGTGCCAGGGTTGCAATGCGGCACCAGCAGAGCGAATTCGTCGCCGCCCAGGCGCGCCAGTTGCTCGCCCTCGCGCAGCAGATGGCTGAGGCGCGCGGCCAGCTGGCACAGCAGGCTGTCGCCGGCATCGTGGCCAAGGGTGTCGTTTAGGTCCTTGAAGTTATCCAGGTCCATCAACAGCACCGCGGCATTGTCGCCGCTGGGCACCTGCGCGAGCGCCTGTTGCAGCACGGCGAGGAAGCGGTTGCGGTTGGGCAATTCGGTCAGCGGGTCGCGGTAGGCGAGAAAGCCGATGGTCGCTTCGCGCTCGGCGATGCCTTCCTGCATGGCGACGAACTCGCGGGCCAACAGGCCGATCTCGCCACTGGCGCGGGTGGCCATCGGTGCCTGGTAGTCGCCGCCGGCAATACGTCGCACGCTCTCGACCATCTGCGTCAAGGGTCGGCTGACGGTGTTGGCGATCCATAGCGCACCGAGCCCGGCGAGCAACAAGGCAAGCGCGAAAATCCCTGCCAGTTGCCATTGCAACGGGCGATAGCCAGCCAGTTCGCTGGACAACGAACGCAGCAGCAGCACCTGCAGCTCGCCGCCGGTGCCGGCCAGCGGCGCGCGGTAGGCAAGCTGCCGCTCGCCCTGCAATTCGAGAACGAACACGCCTTCGACTTCGGGCAAGCGCGCCCCGGCCAGTTCGGCGCGCGGCAGGGCCGCCAGGTTGCTCGCCGGCACCCGATAGGCGCCGGACGTGCCGGCGAGCAGCGCGACATCGGCGCCGCTCAGTTGCGCCAAATGGGCGACCGCCGCGTCGTCGACGACGAAGGCCATCACCAGCCAGCCGAGCAGGTTCGGCCTGGGGGCGAAAATCGGCGCGACATTCACGTGCAGCACCCGGTCGCCGAGCAACACCAGGCGGTCGGCGTTTTCCGGCTCGTCGAGGGCCAGCAGATCGAGCCAGGGCAGCTCCTGGCCCGGCGTCAGCGCAGCGCTGGTGCCGGCGAGGATGCGCCCGTCCGGCGCGGCGACCAGGGCGAAGCTGGCCTGGCTGCGCGAGGCGAAGGACTCCAGCGCGGCGGACAGCGAGTGCGGCTGTTGCTCCGGCTCCGGACTGGCCAGGAGGTCGGCGATTTCGCCGAGCAGGGTGAAATCCTTGGCGATCAGCTCGGCCATGGCGCTTTGCGACTGGCGCCGGCCTTGCAGCTCGTTGGCCAGCACCACATGGGCGAAGCTCAGTTGCTCACGTACTTGCTCGAGGGTATGCAGGTAGGTCGAACGCGACACCAGGGCCAGCATCAGGCCCATGATGGTCAACAGCAGCAGCAGAAAGAAAACCAGGATCTTGCTGCGCAGGCTCATGGCACGTAGCCGCCCTTGCCGCGCGGTCGGTCGATCGGCGGCTTCGGCCTGGGATCGCGCTTGAGCCGCTCGCTCAGCTGAATGCGCAGCGTGCCGGGCTGTTCGACTGGCCGTACCAGGCTTTCCGGGGCGTCGCCAATGCGCGGGTGCCACACATGCACACGTTGCCCGGCGGCCGGCTGATAATCCAGCCGGGCGCGACCTTCGGCATCGGTCTGGGCGAACCAGGGGCTGTCGAGCACTAGGATGAAACCGAGCATCCAGTCGTGGATATTGCAGCCCAGGGTCACCAGCCCCGGTTTGTCGAAGGTCACTTCCTGGGCGCTATCGCCCTGATGGTGCAAACGCAGCTCGAAGCGCTTGGCCGGCGAGAAGGAATAGACGTGATGGTTGATCGGATCGGAGTTGGGGAAGATCACCCGCGTGCCGCGCTGCACCGGCAGAATATACGGGGTGAACAGGCGCTTCTGCTGGTCCATCACCAGCGGCTGATCGGCTGGCGCCGCGGCGGGCTCGGCCGAACCCGGCTCGATCCACACCACCGCCTCGCTCAGCGGCTTGCCGTTGTTGTCGCGCAACTCGACCGTCAGACTGGCGGCCTGCGGCGCACCGCAAAATATAAATGCCACCAGCGCCAGGTAGCGCGCGTCGCACCGGGAGCGCTTGGCCGGCCGAGCCTCAGGGCTCCGACCGTCGACACCGCTGCGTATCGGCAGACCGAACATTAGTAACTCCCCTATCGCGTAAAACCGCGGAAAAAGGCGCGCAGGCCTTTATTCAAAGTAGCACGCCGGCGATCATCGCC
>CBIHLQ010000029.1:0-72289 GCA_966210885.1 uncultured Pseudomonas sp. | reverse complement strand
GCCTGCCTTAAAGCTTAGTACTTGCAACACGGTCTTGGGACATAGCCTTTTTTATGGCCTGCCATCCCTCGCGGCCACCCTTCGGGCCGTCGCTATGCGACGTTAAAAATGGCTCCCGGCCATTTTTTCTTGTCAGCTTGCTGCTTGAAGCTTGAAGCTGTGGGCTCGAAGCCTGAAACTACCGCCATGAAAGACGCCAGCGCCAGCTACCTCTCGCACCACTTCCTGATCGCCATGCCACACATGGCCGATCCGCATTTCGCGCAGACCGTCACCTACCTGATCGAACACAACGCGCAAGGCGCCATGGGCCTGGTGATCAACCGTCCCAACGGCCTCAACCTGGCCGACGTACTCGAACAGTTGCGCCCCGACGAGCCGCCACCTGCAGCCTGCCAGAAGCTGCAGATATTTTCCGGCGGACCGGTGCAAACCGACCGCGGCTTCGTCCTCCACCCCGCCGGCCCGCAATTTCTCGCCACCCTGGATCTGGGCGAACTGGGCCTATCGACTTCGCAGGATGTGCTCTTCGCCATCGCCGACGGTACCGGACCGGAGAAATACCTGATCACCCTCGGCTATGCCGGCTGGGAGGCGGGTCAGCTGGAAGCCGAATTGGCCGATAACGCCTGGCTGACCTGCCCGGCGGATCAGCGCATTCTCTTCGAGCTGCCATTCGAGCAACGCCTGGAGGCCGCCGCCGCGCACCTCGGCGTCAATCTCAGCCTGCTCACCTCACAAGCCGGACACGCCTGATGGCGCAAACCGACAAACCACTCCGACTACTTCTGGGCTTCGACTACGGCAGCAAGCAGATCGGCGTCGCCGTCGGCCAGGCGATCACCGGCCAGGCCCGCGAACTGTGCATCCTCAAAGCGCAGAACGGCGTACCCGATTGGCAAAAGGTCGATGGACTGATCCGCGAATGGCAACCCGATGCCCTAGTCGTCGGCCTGCCCTTGAACATGGACGGCACGCCGAGCGAAATGAGCGAGCGGGCGGCGAAATTCGCCCGCCGCCTGAACGGCCGCTTCAACCTGCCGGTGCACACCCACGACGAACGCCTGACCACTTACGAAGCCAAAGGCCAGCGACTGCAACAGGGCCAGAACAGTGGCTATCGCGAACGCCCAGTCGACGCCCTGGCCGCCGCACTGCTGCTGGAAGGCTGGCTCGGCGAGCACTGTCCGACTTGACCGATGCGTGAGCGCACGCCTGCTCACTAAGGAGCTTCCGATGACCCTACCCAACCCCGCCGAACTACTGCCGCAAATGGCCGCGGCGCTGATCGGCCACCTCAACCAACGGCAAATCGGCGAACCGCGTTTTATCGGCATCCGCACCGGCGGCGTCTGGGTCGCCCAGGCCTTGCTGGAAGCGCTGGGCAACTCGAGTCCGCTGGGCATTCTGGACGTCTCCTTCTACCGCGACGACTTCACCCAAAACGGCCTGCATCCGCAAGTCCAGCCTTCGGAGCTGCCGTTCGAGATCGAAGGCCAGCACCTGGTACTGATCGACGACGTACTGATGAGCGGGCGTACCGTTCGCGCCGCCCTCAACGAGCTGTTCGACTACGGTCGCCCGGCGAGCGTGACCCTGGTCAGCCTGCTCGACCTCAACGCCCGCGAGCTGCCGATTCGCCCGGATGTGGTTGGTGCGACCTTGTCGCTGGCCAGCGATCAGCGGGTAAAATTGTCCGGCCCCACGCCGCTGACCCTCGAACTCCAGACGCTGGCCAACTGAGAATGAACATGATGGATGGCAAACGCCCTCTGCAACTCAACGACCAAGGCCAACTGCGCCACTTCCTCACCCTCGACGGCCTGCCCCGCGAGCTGCTGACGGAAATCCTCGACACCGCCGACTCCTTCCTCGAAGTCGGCGCCCGCGCGGTGAAGAAGGTGCCGCTACTGCGCGGCAAGACCGTGTGCAACGTGTTCTTCGAGAACTCGACCCGTACCCGCACGACCTTCGAACTGGCCGCCCAGCGCCTGTCCGCCGACGTCATCAGCCTCAACGTGTCGACCTCCTCGACCAGCAAGGGCGAGACCCTGTTCGACACCCTGCGCAACCTGGAAGCCATGGCCGCCGATATCTTTGTCGTGCGCCATGCCGACTCGGGAGCGGCGCACTTCAT
Source organism: uncultured Pseudomonas sp. (assembly GCA_966210885.1). Taxonomy (GTDB): domain Bacteria; phylum Pseudomonadota; class Gammaproteobacteria; order Pseudomonadales; family Pseudomonadaceae; genus Aquipseudomonas. The sequence continues at coordinate 70,152 of CBIHLQ010000029.1, read as the reverse complement.
CGCCGAACACGTGTGCCCGAACCTGGCGATCATCAACGGCGGCGACGGCCGGCATGCCCACCCGACCCAGGGGATGCTCGACATGCTGACGATCAGGCGGCATAAAGGCGGCTTCGAGCAGCTATCGGTAGCCATCGTCGGCGATATCCTGCATTCGCGGGTGGCCCGCTCGAACATGTTGGCGCTCAAGGCCCTGGGTTGCCCGGACATCCGCGTGATCGCCCCCAAGACACTGCTGCCGGTGGGCATCGAACAGTACGGGGTGACCGTCTATAACGACCTGGCGACCGGCCTCAAGGACGTCGACGTGGTGATCATGCTGCGCCTGCAACGCGAGCGCATGCAGGGCGGCCTGCTGCCCAGCGAAGGCGAGTTCTATCGCTTGTTCGGCCTGACCGAGCAACGCCTGGCGCTGGCCAAGCCCGACGCTCTGGTCATGCACCCGGGGCCGATCAACCGCGGCGTGGAAATCGAGTCGGCGGTGGCCGACGGCCCGCAGTCGGTGATCCTCAATCAGGTCACCTACGGCATCGCCATCCGCATGGCCGTACTGTCGATGACCATGAGCGGGCAGAACGCCCAGCGCCAACTCAACCAAGACAACGCCGAGGAGCAGAACTGATGCGCACCCTTATCCTCGGCGCCCGGGTAATGGACCCGAGCAGCAACCTCGATCGAACCGCCGACCTCGCTATCGAAGGCGGCAAGCTCGTCGCCATCGGTCAGGCACCGGCCGATTTCGTCGCCGAGAAAACCCTCGAAGCCCACGGACTGATCGCCGCGCCCGGACTGGTCGACCTTTCCGTCGCCCTGCGCGAACCCGGCTACAGCCGCAAAGGCAATATCGCCAGCGAAACCCTGGCCGCGGCCGCCGGTGGCGTCACCGCACTGTGCTGCCCGCCCTACACCAAGCCGGTGCTGGATACCTCGGCGGTGGCCGAGCTGATTCTCGACCGCGCCCGCGAAGCCGGGCATACCAAGGTGTTTCCAATCGGCGCCCTGAGCAAGGGACTGGAGGGCGAACAACTCGCCGAACTCGTCGCGCTGCGCGACGCTGGCTGCGTGGCGTTCGGCAACGGCCTCGATACTTTCCGCAACAACCGCACGCTGCGCCGCGCCCTGGAATACGCCGCCACCTTCGACTTGACGGTGATTTTCCATTCCCAGGATTTCGACCTTGCCGAAGGCGGCCTGGCCCACGAAGGCCCGACCGCCAGCTTCCTCGGCCTGTCGGGCATTCCGGAAAGTGCGGAAACCGTGGCGCTGGCCCGCGATCTACTGCTGGTCGAACAAAGCGGCGTGCGCGCCCACTTCAGCCAGTTGACCAGCGCCCGCGGCGCCCAACTGATCGCCGACGCCCAGGCCAGGGGATTGCCGGTGACCGCCGATGTCGCCCTGTATCAACTGTTCCTCACCGACGAGGCGCTGATCGATTTCTCCAGCCTGTACCACGTGCAACCGCCGCTGCGCACCCGCGCCGACCGCGACGGTCTGCGCGAGGCGGTGAAAAGCGGGGTGATTTCGGCCATTGCCAGCCACCACCAACCCCACGAACGCGATGCCAAACTGGCGCCGTTCGGCGCCACCGAACCGGGCATCAGCAGCGTGCAATTGCTCCTACCCCTGGCCATGAGCCTGGTGCAGGACGACCTGCTCGACCTGCCGACCCTGCTCGCGCGCCTGTCCTGCGGCCCGGCCGACGCCTTGCGCCTACCCGCCGGACGCCTGGCGCTGGGCGCGCCGGCGGACCTGGTACTGTTCGACCCACAAGCCTCGACCCTGGCTGGCGAAAGCTGGCATTCCAGGGGCGCCAACTGCCCCTTTATCGGCCATTGCCTGCCGGGCGCGGTGCGCTACACCCTGGTCGACGGGCACGTCAGCTATCAGGCTTGAGGGACGACGGCGACGGGCGCGAAATGCGCCAAGGAGTCGGGGTGACCTCGCGACGAATGCAGCCCGCACGGCGGGCCTGCCAATGGATTCGCAGATACAGCGAACAGCTCGCCCCGAGATCGTAATGCCGTTCACTTGAGCGGCATCTCGGGGCATTTACCGTACGCCAGGCACCAACGCGTAGCCCGGATGCAATCCGGGAGCGGTTATGCATGCGCCAGCTCCCCGGATTTCATCCGGGCTACAGAAAAATGCTGCTCACTTGGCATAAGTGAACGGCATTGCGACCCGAGGTCGGGCCTCCTGCGGGGCGCAGATTACTCTTCCCAAGTGCTACAAAATCTAAAACGGCATAGAGCTCAGAACGGGTAGTGCTCCTCCAGCCCGTACTTCCTGTAGATGGCGAGCAAGCTGCCGTCTTCTTTCATCAACCGCAACTGCTCGTCATAGCGCCGCGCCAATTCCGGTAAGCCCGGATAATCGGAGGCTTTGACGAAGGTGTTGTAATAGGCGTCGCTCTTCAACGGTTTGGGCAGATAGGTAATGCGCTCGGCATAGCCCTCCTGGCGCGCGCTGTACAGCGTGACCATGGCGGGCAACGGCACGATGTCGATGCGCCCATGCAGTAGCTTGCGCATCTGCAGCTCGTTCTGAGTGACCAGGTCGGTGTGCCAGAGGTCCGCCTCGACCGCAGCCCAGAACTCCTTGGTATAGGAAAACCCCTGGGTCGCACCGACCCGCAAGCCTTTCAGGTCGTCGAGGCTGTCGTAGCGAAAACGCGACAGATTCTCCCTGAGCACGAAGAAATGCCAGTTGTTGTAGATATGCGCCTCGCGCGCATACAGCAAATAGGGCGTGCGTTCTTCCTTGAAGGAATAGGTGAACACCATGTCGTACAGCTTGCCTTGGCGCCAGTTGCTCTCCAGCCGGGCAGAAGACGACTCCAGACGAATCCGGTAGGGCACCTCGAGACGACCGAGGATATGCTCGAGCACATCGACGTCGAGCCCCTTGATCATGCCATCGGCCGGATCCACATAGCGCACCGGAGTCTCAGGGATACCGCCGACCACCAACTCTCTGGCCTGGGCGACAGCCAGCCCGAAGCACAACGACAAACAGCACAGCGATACGCGGACAGTCATGGATAGACGCATACAGCCCTCAAACAGCCTGGCCCTGGAAGCCCCCCCAACACACCCGACCGGGGGCGGGTGTGTGCTGAAAGTCAGGGGCCCATGACAAGCCTAGTCGCACGGCGACCTTCCAGCACCTTAGCATGCACTCCCCGGCCGAAGCGCTGACGCCGCGTTTAGGAGACGCGGGCGTTGCGCACCGATATCTGGTCGTTCAAGGTCCAGAAGTCATAGAGCACGCCGATCAGGAAAAAGCCGCCGGTGAGCAGGTAGAGGATGCCGGTGATCCACTTGCCCTGGTACATGCGGTGCACGCCGAACACACCGAGAAAGGTCAGCAATATCCAGGCGACGTTGTAGTCGGTGTCGCCCGCGGTAAAGCGCAGGTCGGCCTCGCGATCCATCGCCGGAATCAGGAACAGGTCGATGATCCAGCCGATAAACAGCAGGCCCAGGGTGAAGAACCAGATGGTGCCGGTCACCGGCTTACCGTAGTAGAAGCGGTGCGCTCCGAGAAAGCCGAATATCCACAAGAGATAACCAATGACTTTGCTATGCGTGTCCTGTCTTGCCTGCATGTTTTGCTCCTGTTAAGTGCGGCGGCTGGGTATGGCTGCGGCAAATCGGGCCTGTTGAATGATTTGCCGTTCGATAAAAAAGCCCGCTATCGCGGGCCAGGTAAAGCGTGCACTTCAACGGAAACGTCGGCCCGGATCTTCCTCGCTGACTTCCAGCGACAGGCCCTGGGACATGCTGGTCAGATGCTCGCCGTCGGTTTCCGAGCCGAGCTTGATCATCAGACGCAAATCGTTCGCCGAGTCGGCGTAAAGCAATGCATCCTCGTAGGTGATCTCGCCCTGGCTGTAGAGGTTGTACAGCGCCTGGTCGAAGGTCTGCATGCCCTGTTCGGTTGAGCGTTTCATCAAAGCCTTGAGCTCGTGCACCTCGCCCTTGCGGATCAGATCGGCGGCCAGCGGCGTGTTGATCAGCACCTCGATCACCGCGCGACGCCCCTTGCCGTCCGGCGTCGGCACAAGTTGCTGGGCGACTATGGCCTTGAGGTTGAGCGACAGGTCCATCCACACCTGATTCTGCCGGTCGGCCGGGAAGAAGTTGATGATCCGATCCAGCGCCTGGTTGGCGTTGTTGGCGTGCAAGGTGGCGAGACACAGGTGACCGGTTTCGGCGAAGGCCACCGCGTGGTCCATGGTCTCGCGGGTACGCACCTCGCCGATCAGAATCACGTCCGGCGCCTGGCGCAGGGTGTTTTTCAGGGCGACTTCGAAAGACTCGGTATCGATGCCCACTTCGCGCTGGGTGACGATGCAGCTCTGGTGCTGGTGGATGTATTCGATCGGGTCTTCGATGGAGATGATATGGCCGCTGCTGTTCTTGTTGCGGTAGCCGATCATCGCCGCCAACGAGGTGGATTTACCGGTACCGGTGGCACCGACGAACAACACCAGCCCCCGCTTGGTCAGCGCCAGTTTTTTGAGAATCTCCGGTAGCTTGAGGTCGTCGAGCGTCGGGATATTGGTTTCGATGCGCCGCAACACCATGCCCGCCAGGTTGCGCTGGTAGAACGCGCTGACGCGGAAACGGCCGACGCCGCGGGCGCTGATGGCGAAGTTGCACTCGTGGTTTTCCGCGAAATCGCGGCGCTGCTGCTCGTTCATCACCGAGTGCACCGTCTCCCGCGTCTGTTCAGGCGACATCGGATTCTTGGTGACCGGCATGATCTTGCCGTTGACCTTCATCGACGGCGGTACGCCGGCGGTAATGAACAGGTCGGAGCCGCCCTTCTCGACCATCAGGCGCAGCAGTTTTTCGAATTCCATGCGTTGTCTCGCCCATCAGCATCACGCGCTTGGCCAACGACCAGTTGCTGGGCGCGTGTCTCGCCAACAACTTGCGTTGCAAACCAGCCTCGCGGCCGGCCGGCAACGGATTAGAAGTTTTCCGGGTTCTTGGATTTTTCCCGCGCATTCTCGCGGCTGACGATGCCTTTGGCGACCAGGCCTTTCAGGCAGGAGTCGAGGGTCTGCATGCCCAGCGCACCGCCGGTCTGGATCGCCGAGTACATCTGCGCCACCTTGTCCTCGCGGATCAGGTTACGAATCGCCGGGGTACCGATCATGATCTCGTGGGCCGCTACCCGGCCGCCCCCGGTCTTTTTCAGCAGGGTCTGCGAGATCACCGACTGCAGGGATTCGGAGAGCATCGAGCGGACCATGGATTTTTCTTCGGCGGGGAACACGTCCACCACCCGGTCGATGGTTTTCGCCGCCGAGGTGGTGTGCAGAGTGCCGAATACCAGGTGCCCGGTTTCCGCGGCGGTCAGCGCCAGGCGGATGGTTTCCAGGTCGCGCATCTCGCCCACCAGGATGATGTCCGGGTCTTCACGCAGTGCCGAGCGCAAGGCCTCGGCGAAGCCGTGGGTGTCGCGGTGCACTTCGCGCTGGTTGACCAGGCACTTCTTCGACTCGTGAACGAATTCGATCGGGTCTTCGATGGTCAGGATGTGGTGGTACTTGGTGCTGTTGAGGTAGTCGAGCATCGCCGCCAGGGTGGTCGACTTACCCGAACCCGTGGGCCCCGTGACCAGCACCAGACCGCGCGGTACGTCGGTGATCTTGCGGAACACCTCACCCATACCGAGGTCTTCCATGGTCAGTACCTTGGACGGAATGGTACGGAATACCGCACCGGCACCGCGGTTCTGATTGAATGCGTTGACCCGGAAACGCGCCACGCCCGGGACTTCGAAGGAGAAGTCAGTCTCGAGGAATTCTTCGAAATCCTTGCGCTGCTTGTCGTTCATGATGTCGTAAATCAGGGCATGCACCTGCTTGTGGTCCATGGCCGGCAAGTTGATCCGGCGCACGTCGCCGTCGACCCGAATCATCGGCGGCAGACCAGCAGAGAGATGCAGGTCCGACGCGCCTTGCTTGGCGCTGAAGGCAAGCAGCTCAGTGATATCCATGGGACTTCCTAATGACGTTAGAATGCCGCTCGCAGGTCGTCGAAAAACTACTGCGCTCGGTTATGCGGCATTGAAATCAGCCTCGGATGCTCATGTACAGCTTGTACACTCCGCTTCCTCAACTGATTTCGCCTTGCCTAACCATCGCTCGTTACGTTTTTCAACGGCCTGCTAAACCCTAAGACGGCTGGCACAAGTAATGTCCACGATAGCAGAGAATATTGCAAAGGTCGGTGCGCGTATCCGTGAGGCGGCGCAAGCCTCGGGGCGAGATTGTGCGAGCGTCGGCCTGCTCGCGGTGAGCAAAACCAAACCCGCGGAGGCAATTCGCCAGGCCCATGCCGCGGGCGTGCGCGACTTCGGCGAAAACTACCTGCAGGAATCCCTGGAAAAACAACTCGAATTGAGCGACCTGCCATTGATTTGGCATTTCATCGGCCCCATTCAATCGAACAAGACCCGGCCCATCGCCGAGCATTTTGCCTGGGTGCACTCGGTGGATCGCCTGAAGATCGCCGAACGCCTGTCCGCGCAGCGTCCCGCACACTTGCCGGCACTGAACATCTGCCTGCAGGTGAACGTCAGCGGCGAAGCCAGTAAATCCGGCTGCGCCCCCGAGGATCTGCCGGCACTGGCATACGCGGTAACACAACTGCCGAACCTGAAGCTGCGCGGACTGATGACAATTCCCCAGCCGACCGAAGACCCGGCCGAACAACGAGCCGCGTTTGCCCACTTGAAGGAGCTGCAAGCCAGCTTGAACCTCGACCTCGACACGCTATCGATGGGCATGAGCCACGACCTGGAAGCCGCCATCGCCGAAGGCGCGACCTGGGTACGTATCGGCACCGCCCTGTTCGGCGCCCGCGACTACGCCGCCAACGCCCGATAGCAGCCCCGGAATCAGTAATAAAGGAAGCCCGTTATGACCACCCCTCGCATTGCCTTTATCGGCGCCGGCAATATGGCCGCCAGCCTGATCGGCGGGTTGCGCGCCCAGGGCGTTGCCGCCAGCGCCATCCGCGCCAGCGACCGCGGCGCCGAGCAGCGCGCGAAGATCAGCGCCGACTACGCCATCGACACCTTCGCCAGCAACGCCGAGGCGGTCAAGGGCGCCGACGTGATAGTGCTGTCGGTCAAGCCACAGGTGATGAAGGATGTGTGCCTGGACTTGGCCGCGCACATCGACGACGGCCAGCTGATCGTCTCGATTGCCGCCGGAATCGGCTGCGCCAGCCTCGAACGCTGGCTCGGTACGCCACACAACAGCGCGCCGGCGATCGTGCGCTGCATGCCGAACACCCCGGCCTTGCTGCGCCAGGGTGTTAGCGGCCTGTATGCCAACGCCCGGGTCTCGCCCGCGCAACGCCAGCAGGCGGAACAGCTGCTCGGCGCCGTAGGCCTGGCCCTATGGCTGGAGCAAGAATCGCTGATCGATGCGGTCACCGCCGTTTCCGGCAGCGGTCCGGCCTATTTCTTCCTGCTGATCGAGGCCATGACCGCCGCCGGCGAGAAGCTCGGCCTGCCGCGCGAAACCGCCGCGCAATTGAGCGCACATACCGCTCTCGGCGCCGCACGCATGGCGGCTAGCAGCGATGTCGACGCCAGCGAATTGCGCCGCCGCGTCACCTCGCCGGCCGGCACCACCGAAGCCGCGATCAACAGTTTCCAGGCCGGGGGTTTCGCAGCCCTGGTCGAGAAAGCCGTACGGGCCGCGGCTAACCGCTCGGCCGAACTCGCCGAACAACTGGGTCAATAAGGAGCCTTCATGTCCGGTTTTATCGAAGCCCTCGTCTATGTCATCCAGACGCTCGGTAGCCTGTACCTGCTGATCGTGCTGCTGCGCTTCATCCTGCAACTGGTGCGCGCCGACTTCTACAACCCGCTCAGCCAGTTCATCGTGCGCGCCACCCAGCCGTTGCTGCGGCCGATGCGCCGGCTCATCCCGAGCCTGCTCGGGCTGGATATGTCCTCACTGCTGCTGGCGATCCTGATCCAGTTACTGCTGATGATCGTCACCCTGACCCTGATGGGCTTCGGTGTCGGCGACTACCTGCTACAACTGCTGGTCTGGTCGATCATTAGCGTCACCTCGCTGTTCCTCAAGGTGTTCTTCTTCGCCTTGATCATCAGCGTGATCCTTTCCTGGGTCGCGCCGCATAGCTACAACCCGGCCGCGCAATTGGTCAACCAGCTCTGTGAGCCATTGCTGGCGCCCTTCCGCCGCCTGCTGCCGAACCTCGGTGGGCTGGATATCTCTCCGATCTTCGCGTTTATCGCGATCAACCTGATCGATCGTTTCGTGCTCGGCAAGCTGGCCGTGTCCACCGGCATGCCGGCGATCCTCAGCCCGTTCATGTGAGATGAGCTTCTACCGCTGGGACGGCCAGGACCTGATTCTCGAGTGCCACCTGCAACCCAAGGCCAGCAGCGACGCCTTCGCTGGCCTGCATGGCGAGCGCCTGAAAATCCGCCTGACCGCACCTCCGGTGGATGGCAAGGCCAATGCCCAGTTGTTGGCCTTTCTCGCCCGCGCCTTCGCCGTCGCTAAAAGCCAGGTCAGCCTGGAAAGCGGCCTGCAGAGCCGACTCAAGCGCGTACGTATCCAACAACCGCAACGTTTACCGGAGGAACTCGCGCTGACCGCTCGGTCGCCGTGACCGACCTTAAGGCGGGACTGTGATGCAGGCCAATTGACGGCATTGTCAATAGCTCCATAATGCGGGGGTTGCAGAACGCACGGTTAATGGCTTTGACGGTGTATGACCAGCGCCGCGCACTCTGTCGAATTACTGCCGAATCCGCGAAAACCCGCATAAGGTTTTGCGCACGGAAGCGCCGCCAAAAAGGAAGACCAGGATGAGCATGCAACGTCTGAGTCAACAGGTTGATATCTACGTCGCCTGGAAGCGCGAACTGATGCGCCAGATCACCCGTTACCGCAGCTGGCTGGTGAACAACCGCCTCAACTCGGAAGCGGTGGAGGCCAAGCTCGAACGCGCGCTCAAACTGTTGCGCACCGACCACATCACCCTGGCGTTCGTCGGCGAGTTCTCCCGCGGCAAGACCGAACTGATCAACAGCCTGTTCTTCTCCGAATACGGCCAGCGCATGCTGCCGTCGCAAGCCGGGCGCACCACCATGTGCCCCACCGAGCTATTCTTCGACCCGCGCTCGGAACGCTCCTATATCCGCTTGCTGCCGATCGAAACCCGCGTCGCCGAAGCCAGCGTCGCGCAGTTCAAACGCATTCCCCGGCACTGGGTAAACATCCCCCTGGATCTCAGCGACCCGGACAATATGGTTCAGGCCTTTACCCAGGTGGCGAAAAGCAAGTCGATGCCGGTGGAGCAGGCGATTCAGCTGGGCTTCCACCCCGACATGCTGGAAAGCGCCGGCAAACCCGGCCAGGTCCTGGTACCGGCCTGGCGCCACGCCATGGTCAACTTCGACCACCCGCTGCTGCGCCAAGGCCTGCGCATCCTCGACACGCCCGGCCTGAATGCCCTGGGCAGCGAGCCCGAACTGACCCTGTCGATGCTGCCCAACGCCCAGGCGATCATCTTCATGCTGTCCGCCGACGCAGGGATCACCGCCAGCGACATGGAGATCTGGCAGCAGCACATCCGCCACCTCGCGGAAGACAGCCAGACCAGTCTGTTCGCCGTGCTGAACAAGATCGACGTGCTCTGGGACGATCTGGCCGGCGAAGCCTTCGTGCAGAACGCCATCCAACGCATTCAACGCACCACCGCCAAGCAGCTCGGCATCAAGCCCGAAGACGTGCTGCCGCTGTCGGCCAAGCAGGCCCTGCTGGCCAAGGTGCGCAAAGACACGGATTTGTTGATCCGCAGCCAGATGAGCAACCTGGAAGACCTGCTCTGCGAGCGCATCGTCACCCAGAAGGAACGACTGATCGAGGACAGCGTGGTCAACCAGGTGCTGAGCCTGCTGCAGAACAGCCAACACGTGCTCAGCCTGCGCCTGCAGAAGGTCAACGAGCAGCAAGCGCTGCTTAGCAACCACCAGCACGACAAGGGCCAGTTGCTGTTCGAACTGACCGCCAAGACCAAGGAAGACCACAGCCAGCACCACAAGCGCCTGCTCGGTCTGAAGAGCAACCAACGCCTGCTGGCCCGACAGGCCGAACCGCTGCGTGCGCGCACCCGACCCGAGTGCCTGCAAAAGCATCTGGACAAGGTGCGCAAGAACCTCAGCGAAAGCTGGACCACGGTCGGTATCAACCAGGCCATCCTGCACTTCTTCAACTCGCTGGAAGACGATTTGCACCACCTCGGCCAGGAAGCCGAGATGGCCAACAAGATGGTTGCGGCCGTGTATCGCCGGCATAACGAGGAAAATCCGCTACAGGGCATCGATGCGCCGCAGTTCAATGCCGACCGTTACATGCGCGAACTGCTCCAACTGCGCAACAAAGCCGACCAGTTCCGCCTGCATGTGAAAACCCTGTTCACCGAACAACGCGCGGTGACCCGGCGCTTCTTCGCCACCCTGGTGCAGGAAGTGATCGGCCTGCATCAACGCCTGCGCGTGGAGGCCGAGCAATGGGCCAACAGCACCTTGCTGCCGCTGATGCAGCACAGCCTCGAGCACAAGCAGTTGCTTGAGACCCATATGTTGCGACTCAAGGCCCTGGCCCAGGAAACCCAGCAAACCCGCCAACGCAGCCAGCAACTGGCGCGCTACTGCGCCGAGCTGGAACAGCAACTGGCCCAAGCCAACGAAATGCTCCGCGCCATGCGCCGCCCCGCGCCTATCCAGCGTCAAGGCAAGGTGGTCAACCTGCCGACCGGCGCCTGGAGCCAAAGCGGCGGCGAATAAGCCGGGCAGCCAAACAGGCAGCTAAGAAGACTCTGAAAAAGTCCGCTTTTTCGGAGTGTTCTAATTAAGTAGTATCCGGCCACTTGATGAATGCGTCACGATGACCGTCATGGGCCGGCAACTAGCGGATGTCGAGGCTATTTAGCCACGTCCGCTTTCCGCTTGCGCCAACGAACCGCGATACAGCAGTACGACTTCACTGAGCATCTCCCGAGCCTTTTGACAGGCCTCGCGCAGTTGCGTATGGCTGAAGGTGGAACTGTCCGAATGCTGCAAGACCTTGAACAGGTTTTGCAGTATCAGCATTCGTTGCTCCGCGGCAGCCTGAAGAGGACAGGCCCCAGGCACAGACAATACCTCGATATCCAAGCGTTTGGGGAAGGGAATAACAGCTGCGGGGACTGTGGTCATGAGCACACCTCCAAGCTGGGAGCCAGCGTTACGGGGTGCTGCCCAAGGCGGAGCCCTTGGGTAAAAGGGGGATAGCACATTTTCCTTATGCTCCTCGAACGGATTAAGGAATCGCCGACCACCGTTTCGACTCGGTGGGTGGGCGAACCGTACGGGGGTCGAAATACCGGCGTCCGAGGGAACCGGCCAGGCCAAAGGCCTGCCCCGCACGGTCCGCCATAGGAGCGCGTAAATAGCAGGCATACGAAATGCCCACTGCTTAGCGGCTATGGCGCTCTCGCGCCTCAGACAACACACGGGTTTCGACTCCCGGTCACGGGATTGACCGCGACGGGCGGACTTTAACTCCTGTACATACCACGGGCAAGCGCTTCAAGAGTCAGCGGCGTAACCAATATCTGCTCTCGAAATTGACCCTCGCCAGCCTGGCAAGTCCACCTCCACATGCTTGCCGCGTGGGGTGACGCTCTTTAGACTGCTGCCTCTAGCAAGATTGCCCATTTTTTTCTTTATAAGAGCAGGGTCAATGCCGACTGCCTTTCCTTCAGACTCTGTTGGCCTGGTAACGCCCCAGGTGGCGCATTTCGCCGAACCCCTGGCGCTGGCGTGCGGGCGTAGCCTGGCCGGCTATCAACTGATTTTCGAAACCTATGGCGAGTTGAACGCGGCGCGCAGCAATGCGGTGCTGATCTGCCATGCCTTGTCCGGCCATCACCATGCCGCCGGCTATCACAGCACGGAAGATCGCAAACCTGGCTGGTGGGACAGCTGCATCGGCCCCGGCAAGCCCATCGACACCAATAAGTTTTTCGTCGTCAGCCTGAACAACCTCGGCGGCTGCAACGGCTCGACCGGCCCCAGCAGCGTCAACCCGGACACCGGCAAGCCGTTCGGCGCGGACTTCCCGGTGATGACCGTGGAAGACTGGGTCAACAGCCAGGCGCGTCTGGCCGACAACCTGGGTATCGCGCAATGGGCCGCGGTGATCGGCGGCAGCCTCGGCGGCATGCAGGCCATGCAATGGGCAATCAGCTATCCCGAACGCATCCGCCACTGCCTGGCCATCGCCTCGGCGCCCAAGCTCTCGGCGCAGAACATCGCCTTCAACGAAGTGGCGCGCCAGGCGATCCTCACCGATCCGCAATTCCATGGCGGACATTTCCAGGAACACGGGGTGATTCCCAAGCGTGGCTTGATGCTGGCGCGCATGGTCGGCCATATCACCTACCTGTCCGACGACGCCATGGGCGAGAAATTCGGCCGTGGACTGAAGAGCGAGAAGCTCAACTACGACTTCCACAGCGTCGAGTTCCAGGTCGAGAGCTATCTGCGCTATCAGGGCGAGGAGTTTTCCGGGCGTTTCGACGCCAACACCTACCTGCTGATGACCAAGGCGCTCGACTACTTCGACCCGGCAGCCAGCCACGACGGCGACCTGGCCAAGACCCTGGCCCATGTCAGCGCGGATTTCTGCGTGATGTCCTTCACCACCGACTGGCGCTTTTCGCCCGCGCGCTCGCGTGAAATCGTCGATGCGCTGACCGCCGCACGCAAGAACGTCTGCTACCTGGAAATCGACGCGCCGCAAGGCCACGACGCCTTTCTGATGCCCATCCCGCGCTATCTGCAGGCCTTCGACAGTTATATGAAACGGATTCAGGTGTAAGCCATGCGAGCGGATCTAGACATCATTCAGGAATGGATTCCCGCCGGCAGCCGGGTGCTCGACCTGGGCTGCGGGAATGGCGAGCTGCTCGGCTGGCTCGGCGAGCACAAAGGGGTCAGCGGCTATGGCCTGGAAATCGATCCGGACAATATCGCCCAGTGCGTCAGCAAGGGCGTCAACGTGATCGAGCAGAACCTCGACAAAGGCCTGGGAAACTTCGCCAGCAACAGTTTCGACGTGGTGGTGATGACCCAATCGCTGCAGGCCCTGCACTACCCCGACAAAGTGCTGGCGGAAATGCTCCGCGTGGGCAAGACCTGCATCATCACCTTCCCCAATTTCGGCCACTGGCGCTGCCGCTGGTATCTGACCACCAAGGGCCGCATGCCGGTGTCGGACTTCCTGCCGTACACCTGGTACAACACGCCGAACATCCACTTCTGCACCTTCGAGGACTTCGAACGGCTGTGCCTCGCGCAAGGCGCCAAGGTCATGGACCGCCTGGCCGTGGATCGCGATCATCGCCACGGATGGGCCAGCCGGATTTGGCCTAATCTGTTAGGTGAAATCGGTATCTACAGGATCAGCAGCCCCAGCGCTACGGACGTACCCGCGGCCAACTGAGGCGCCACCCGAGGTCATCTTGAGGAGAACTCCAATGAGCCGCATCGCCCTCGTCCTACTCACCCTGTGCCTGAGCCTGCCCGCCGTCGCCGAGCGCAAACAGAGCTTCGGCGAGCTGGACGTGCATTACATCGCCTTCAATTCCGGCTTCCTGCAGCCCGATATCGCCGCCGCAAGCGGCCTGGTACGCAGCAAGACCCTGGGCGTGGTGAACATCTCGGTGCTCAAGGCCGGTCAGGCGACGACCGCCCAGGTTGGCGGTGAAGTGAAGGACCTGGTCGGACGCAGCCATCCCTTGACGTTCAAGCAGATCAACGAAGGCAGCGCGATTTACTACCTGGCGCAATTTCCCTTCAGCCAACGCGAGATGCTGCGTTTCACCATCAACCTCACCGGCCCCGATGGCGTGGCGCACAGCTTCAACTTCGACCAGGAATTTTTCCCAGACGAATGATGACTTTCAAACAACTGGTGCTGGCCAGTCATAACGCCGGCAAACTCAAGGAACTCCAGGCCATGCTCGGCGACACCGTGCAGGTGCGCGCGATCGGCGAGTTCAGCAGCGTGGAGCCGGAAGAAACCGGCCTGTCGTTTATCGAAAACGCCATCCTCAAGGCCCGTCATGCCGCCCAGGTGTCCGGTTTGCCGGCGCTGGCCGACGACTCCGGCCTGGCGGTGGACGCACTCGGCGGCGCACCGGGCATCTATTCGGCGCGTTATGCCGACGGCCAGGGCGATGCGGCGAACAACGCCAAACTGCTCGAAGCGTTGCAAGGCGTGCCGGATGCCGAGCGCGGTGCCCAGTTCGTTTGCTGCCTGGCCTTGGTGCGACATGCCGAAGACCCGCTGCCGATCGTCTGCGAAGGGCTCTGGCACGGGCGTATCCTGCACGCGGCGCAAGGCGAAAACGGCTTCGGCTACGACCCATTGTTCTGGGTGGCCGAACGCGGATGTTCCAGCGCCGAAATGGCCTCCGCCGATAAGAACCAGCTCAGCCACCGCGCCCGGGCCATGGCCCTGCTCAAGCAGCGGCTGGGGCTATGAGCAAAGCCTCAAGCGCCAAGCCGCAAGCTTCAAGCAACAGCGGAAGCAACTTGCAGCTTGCCGCTTCTGGCTTCGAGCTGCCGCCCCTGGCGCTCTACGTGCATATCCCCTGGTGCGTGAAGAAGTGCCCCTATTGCGACTTCAACTCTCACGCCGCCGGGCCGACGCTGCCGGAAGAAGAATACGTCGACGCCCTGCTCGCCGACCTCGATGAGGATTTGCCGCGGGTACACCAGCGTCCGCTGAGCTCGATCTTCTTCGGCGGCGGCACGCCCAGCCTGTTTTCCGCCAAGGCCATCGGGCGCCTGCTGCAGGGCGTCGAACGACGCATCCCGTTCGCCGCCGATATCGAAATCACCCTGGAAGCCAACCCCGGCACCTTCGAGCAAGCCAAGTTCCGCGACTACCGCGCACTCGGCATCAATCGCCTGTCGATCGGCGTACAGAGCTTCCAGGCGCAGAAGCTCAAGGCCCTGGGGCGCATTCACGATGGCGACGAGGCGGTGCGCGCCGCGGATATGGCCCGCGCCGCCGGTTTCGACAACTTCAACCTGGACCTGATGCACGGCCTGCCGGACCAGTCGATCGAGGACGCCCTGAGCGACCTGCGCACCGCCATCGCCCAGCAGCCGACGCACCTGTCCTGGTATCAGCTGACCGTCGAGCCGAACACGGTGTTCTGGAATCAACCGCCAGTGATGCCCGAGGACGATATCCTCTGGGATATCCAGGAAGCCGGTCAGGCGTTGCTCGCCGAGCACGGCTACGCGCAGTACGAGGTCTCGGCCTATGCCCAGGCCGGTAAGGCGGCGCGGCACAACCTCAACTACTGGAGCTTCGGCGATTTTCTTGGCATCGGCGCCGGCGCCCACGCCAAACTCAGCGACCCAGATGGCAAGATCCAGCGCGCCTGGAAAACCCGCCTGCCCAAGGACTATCTGGACAGCGGCAAGCGTTTCAGCGCCGGTGAACGCGTGCTGAGCGCGGACGAGCTGCCGTTCGAGTTCCTGATGAACGTATTGCGCCTCACCGACGGCGTCGCCAGCGAACTATTCAGCCAACGCACCGGTCTGCCCCAAACCCTGCTCGCCGCGGCGCGCGAAGAAGCGCAAGCGCGTGGGCTGATGCACAGCGACCCGGCGCGCCTGAGCGCGACCCGCGAAGGCCAGTTGTTTCTCAACGACCTGCTGCAACACTTTCTGCCCTGAAACCGCCTTGCGCATCGAAGACTAAGGAAACCGGATGGATTTGCTACTCGACCTGATCGCCACCCTGTCACGCTGGAGCCGCAGTCACCTGTACGACATCTCCCTGGCGATCATGGCCACGTTGTTCGTACTCTTCGGCCCCGGCATCAATGCCTGGGTGCAACGCTCGATCAGCGGGCTGAACTTCTTCTTCCGCACCCTGATTTTCGTGCTGGTCTGCGCGGTCGGCTACGGCCTGGCGATGGTCTTCCTCACCCCCTGGCTGGCCCAGGGCCTCGGCCACTTCAACAACTACACCCTGGCGCCGGTGCTGTTGCTGGTGTTCTTCCTGATCGGCGTGCTGGCGGATCGCAACTAGCGAGGGTCGCTCATCCACCAACCACGATGGTGGATGAAAAAAGCGTCATCCACCCTACCTGGCTAAAGACGCGCCGCCCTGTAGCCCGGATGAAATCCGGGGAAATCTGGAGCAGATAAATTATTCCTGGCTTGCATTCTGGCTACGGCTTGCTGCGAACCTGCCCGCCCCCCAAGGTGAGCGCTGTTATCTGCGCTGTAGCGCCGAACGCAATTTGTAGCGATCGCCGGGATGGATCAGCCGCGCATAGCTGACCAGGTGATCGTCCGACCAGGTGCGGCGGATCATGCTCAGGCAGGGGGTGGCGGGGTCCATGGCCAGCCACTCGGCGGTTTGCCCGTCGACCAGCACGGCCTCGACCACGTGCTCGACATCGGAAATCGGGCAGGCGGCGACCAGCACTTCGTTGGGCGTGTGCCGGGCGAAGTCGGTTTCCAGGTAGTTCGGCACCCAGCGCGGGTTGACGTAGCGATCCTCGAGCTGGATCGGCAGGCCGTTTTCGCGGTGTACCAAGATGCTGTGAAAGGTCGGCGTACCGACGCGTACACCGAGGCGCAGGGCGACTTCGTCGTCCGCCTCGATCGCCTCGCAACGCAGAATCAGGTTGCTGTAATCGTTGCCGCGCCCACGGACTTCGGCGGCGATGTTCAGCACTTCATGCAGCGAGGATTCGGCCTTGCGGTCGGTGACGAAGGTGCCGAGCCCAGCCTGGCGGATCAGGTAACCCTTCTGCACCAGATCGCGGATCGCCTTGTTCGCGGTCATCCGGCTGACGCCGAAATCCCTCGCCAGTTGCTCCTCGGCGGGGATCTGATGATTGACCGGAAAGACGCCGCTGCGGATGCGCTCCAGAAGGAACTCTTCGATCGCCTTGTAGCGCGGGGTAGTACTGGTCACAGCGGCTCCTTGGGTTACGCCCGATGCGCGGATGATAGCGCGTCAATCAGCCCCAACGTAGGGTGGGCAACGCTTTGCTTGCCCACCGTTGCAACACCCTGAGCCGGTGGACAAGCTTCGCGTTGTCCACCCTACAACACGGCCTAGCCCAGCGACGGCAGCATTCCGCTTGGGAGTAACGGGTTCAGCACTCGGCCGGCCAGCAGCTCATTGGCCGCGGCGATATCCGGGGCGAAGAAGCGGTCCTCGACGTAGTACGGCACCTTGGCCCGCAGCGCCTGGCGCGCCTGTTCGAGCAACGGCGAGCTTTTCAGCCCCTCGCGGAAATCCAAGCCCTGGCAGGCGCCGAGCCATTCGATGGCCAGCACGCCACGGGTGTTGGCGGCCATTTCCCACAGGCGTTTGCCGGCGGCCGGGGCCATGGACACGTGGTCTTCCTGGTTCGCCGAAGTCGGCAGGC
Source organism: uncultured Pseudomonas sp. (assembly GCA_966210885.1). GTDB lineage: Bacteria > Pseudomonadota > Gammaproteobacteria > Pseudomonadales > Pseudomonadaceae > Aquipseudomonas. Next base: position 52,630 of record CBIHLQ010000029.1, on the reverse strand, counting down.
TGTCGACGCTGTGCGGGTGGGCCAGGGCCTTGTTCTCGCTGGCCAATGCGGCGGCGGTGACCTGGGCGATCATGAAACCGGAGTTGACCCCGCCGTTGGCCACCAGGAACGGCGGCAGCTGCGACATGTGCTTGTCCATCATCAGCGAAGTGCGCCGCTCGCTCAGCGCGCCGATTTCGGCGATGGCCAGGGCGATGTTGTCGGCGGCCATGGCCACCGGCTCGGCGTGGAAGTTGCCGCCGGAAATCACATCGCCCTCGGCGGCGAACACCAGCGGGTTGTCGGACACCGCGTTGGCTTCCACCGCCAGCACCTCGGCGGCCTGGCGCAGCTGGGTCAGGCAGGCGCCCATGACCTGCGGCTGACAACGCAGCGAGTAGGGATCCTGCACCTTGTCGCAGGCTTCATGGGAACGGCCGACTTCGCTGCTGTCGCCGAGTAGATGGCGATAGATGCTCGCGGCATCGATCTGCCCGCGCTGGCCACGGGCGGCATGGATGCGCGCATCGAACGGCGCCCGCGAGCCCAGTGCGGCTTCGACGGTCAGGCCGCCGCAGACCGTGGCGGCGGCGAACAGGTCCTCGGCCTCGAACAAGCCGCGCAGCGCGTAGGCGGTCGACACCTGGGTACCGTTGAGCAGCGCCAGACCCTCTTTGGCGGCCAGGGTCATCGGTTCCAGGCCGGCGATCGCCAGCGCCTCGCTGGCCGGCAGCCATTGGCCTTTATGACGCGCCTGGCTTTCACCGAGCAGCAGCAGCGACATATGCGCCAGCGGCGCCAGGTCGCCGGAGGCACCCACTGAGCCTTTCAAGGGAATGTGCGGATAGACCTCGGCGTTGATCAAGGCGATCAGCGCCTCGATCACCTTCAGGCGAATGCCGGAGAAACCGCGCGCCAGGCTGTTGACCTTGAGCAGCATGATCAGCCGCACCATAGCGTCGTCCAGCGGCTCGCCGATGCCGGCGGCATGCGACAGCACCAACGAACGCTGCAGCTTTTCCAGGTCCTCGCTGGCGATGCGGGTCGAGGCCAGCAGGCCGAAGCCGGTGTTGATGCCGTAGGCGGTGCGGCCCTCGGCGACGATTGCGTCGACGCAGGCGACGCTGGCCTCGATAGCGGCGTGGGCGCTGTGATCCAGGCGCAGCTGCAGCGGGCTCTGGTAGGCGGCGCGCAGTTGGCTCAGGCTCAGTTGGCCGGGGGTCAGGGTGAACGGGCTCATGCTTGGACTCCTTGGGTCGCTGCGATCATCGGCAAATCGAGGCCCTGCTCGCGGGCGCACTCGGTGGCAATTTCATAACCGGCATCGGCGTGACGCATCACCCCGGTACCGGGGTCGTTGCGCAGCACACGGCCGAGACGGGCGCGGGCTTCTGGCGTGCCGTCGGCCACTATGACCACCCCGGAATGCTGCGAATAGCCCATGCCGACGCCGCCGCCGTGGTGCAACGAGACCCAGGTGGCGCCGCCCGCGGTATTCAGCAGGGCGTTGAGCAGCGGCCAGTCGGACACCGCATCGGAGCCATCCTGCATCGATTCGGTCTCGCGGTTGGGGCTGGCCACCGAGCCCGAGTCCAGGTGGTCGCGGCCGATCACGATCGGCGCCTTCAGCTCGCCGCTGGCGACCATGTCGTTGAACGCCTGGGCCAGGCGCGCGCGGTCCTTCAGGCCGACCCAGCAGATGCGCGCCGGCAGGCCCTGGAAGCTGATGCGCTCGCGCGCCATGTCCAGCCAGTTGTGCAGCTGGACGTCGTCGGGGATCAGCTCCTTGACCTTGGCGTCGGTCTTGTAGATGTCCTCGGGGTCGCCGGACAGCGCCACCCAGCGGAACGGGCCAATACCCTGGCAGAACAGCGGGCGGATATAGGCCGGGACGAAGCCGGGGAAGTCGAAGGCATTGTCGACGCCCTCTTCCAGCGCCATCTGGCGGATGTTGTTGCCGTAGTCGAAGGTCGGCACGCCCATCTGCTGGAAGGCCAGCATGGCGCGCACATGCACGGCCATGGATTGCTTGGCGGCCTTGACCACCACGGCCTCCTCGGTCTTGCCGCGGGCGACGTACTCGTCCCAGCTCCAACCGGCCGGCAGGTAGCCGTGACGCGGATCGTGGGCGCTGGTCTGGTCGGTGACCATATCCGGACGCACGCCGCGACGGACCAGTTCCGGGAGTATCTCGGCGGCGTTGCCACAGAGGGCGATGGAGATCGCCTTGCCTTCACCGGTGTACTTGTCGATGCGCGCCAGGGCGTCGTCCAGATCCGTGGCCTGCTCGTCGACATAACGGGTCTTCAGGCGGAAATCGATGCGCGATTGCTGACACTCGATATTCAGCGAGCAGGCGCCGGCCAGGGTCGCCGCCAGCGGCTGCGCGCCGCCCATGCCGCCGAGGCCCGCGGTCAATACCCAGCGGCCCTTGAGGCTGCCGCCATAGTGCTGGCGACCGGCCTCGACGAAGGTTTCATAGGTGCCCTGGACGATGCCCTGGCTGCCGATATAGATCCAGCTGCCTGCGGTCATCTGCCCGTACATCGCCAGACCCTTGGCATCCAGCTCGTTGAAATGCTCCCAGGTGGCCCAGTGCGGCACTAGGTTGGAGTTGGCCAGCAGCACGCGCGGCGCATCCTTGTGGGTTTCGAACACGCCGACCGGCTTGCCGGACTGGATCAGCAGGGTCTGGTTGTCTTCCAGGCGGGTCAGCACCTCGACGATCTTGTCGAAGCATTCCCAGTTGCGCGCGGCGCGGCCGATGCCGCCATACACCACCAGCTCCTTGGGGTTCTCGGCCACTTCCGGGTCGAGGTTGTTCATCAGCATGCGCAGCGGCGCTTCGGTCAGCCAGCTCTTGGCGGTCAGCGTGGTACCGCGGGCGGCGCGGATTTCGGTGTCGCGGAAACGGCTCATAACGGGCTCCTTGTTCTTGTTCGGGAAGGCTCAGTGATTCAGGGTGAGCAAATGGATCAAACGGGCGGCGACCCGCGCGGTGCGGCTGTCGATGTCGTGCTCCGGGTTGAGTTCGGCGAGGTCGGCGAGGCGCAGCTTGCCGCTGTCGCGTACGCTTTCGAGCAGGGGTTCGAGCAGCGCCAGGGGCACGCCGCGGGCGGCCGGCGCGCTGACACCCGGCGCGTCGCAGGCGGGCAGCACGTCGATATCGACGGTCAAGTAGATCGCATCGCAGCCGGCGATAAACGCCTGCAACTCGGCCATCAACTCGGGCAGGCGGCTTTCGCTTATGTCCCGGTCCTCGCGCACCAGCACGCCCAGTTCGCGGGCACGCTGGAACAAGGCGCGGGTATTGTTCGCGCGACTGACGCCCAGGCAGGCATAAGCGAACGGCCAGCCGCGCGCGGCGCATTGCTCGGCGATCTGCGCGAAAGGCGTGCCGGAGGAATGGATATGAGTCGGGTCGCGCAGGTCGAAATGCGCATCGAAATTGATAATGCCAATGCGCGGGGCGGCCATCCGGGGTACGCCGCCAGCCAGGTGCTCGGCGATACCCTGCCAACTGCCGAATGCCACCTCATGGCCGCCGCCGAGGACGATCGGCAGGTGCCCGGCATCCAGCAGCGCGCAGACGTTGCGTCCCAGACGAGTCTGAGCGCCTTCCAAATCGCCATCGGCGCAGAGCACGTCACCGCCATCGTAGGCCGGCCCGCTGCGGTGCCAGGCCAGGTTGGCCAGCGCCTTGCGTATCGCCAACGGGCCGCCCACGGCGCCGACGCGTCCATGATTGCGGCGCACTCCTTCGTCGCTGGCGAAGCCGAGCAGCGCCACCCCAGGCGTGCTGTCGTCGGCGAGTGGCTGAATGCGCTGGTGCCAGCGAGCGCTGTCGGCTTCGGGGTCGATACGGCCCTGCCAGAGATCCATCGAATGACGATCAGTGCGCATGGCGAACGGCCTCTTTGTCGTAGCTGATGACGCCCTGGAAGACGCGCTGGCGCAGGCGCCCAGGCTGAATCGCATAGGCCAGTTCGGCCGGCTGACTGACATCCCACAGGCACAGATCGGCCGGGGCACCGACGGCGATGCGGCCCAGCTCCGGCTTGCCGAGCGCGCGCGCGGCATGGGCGGTCATCCCGGCCAGGGCCTCGCGCGGGGTCAGGCGGAACAGCGTGCAAGCCAGGTTCAGGTTCAGGGTCGGGAAACAGATAGGCGCGGTGCCGGGGTTGGCGTCGCTGGCCACGGCCATGGGCACACCGTATTGGCGCAGCAATGCGATTGGCGGCAGCTGGGTTTCGCGCAGGGTATGAAAGGCCCCGGGCAACAGGGTAGCGACTGTGCCGGCGGCCGCCATGGCTTGCACGCCAGCCTCGTCGAGAAACTCGATATGGTCGGCCGACAAGCCGCGGTAGCGCGCCGCGAGGGCACTGGCGCCCTGGTTGGAGAGTTGCTCGGCGTGAGCCTTGATCGGCAGGCCATGGGCCTGGGCGGCCTGGAACACCCGCTCGCATTGCGCCGGGCTGAAGCCGATGTGTTCGCAGAACACGTCCACCGCGTCGGCCAGGCCTTCGGCCGCGGCAGCCGGGATGATCTCGTTGCACACCAGCTCGATATAGCCGTCGCTGTCGTCGGCGAACTCCGTCGGCAAGGCATGGGCCGCCAGCAGCGTAGTGATGACCCGCACCGGCAGCAGCTCGCCGAGGCGGCGGGCGACCCGCAGCATTTTCAGTTCGTCCGCAACGCTCAGGCCATAACCGGATTTGATTTCCAAGCTGGTCACGCCGTCGGCCAACAGCGCCTGCAAGCGCGGCAGGCTCTGCGCCAGCAATTGTTCCTCGCTGGCCGCGCGAGTGGCTCGCACGCTGCTGAGGATGCCGCCGCCGGCCTTGGCGATCTCGGTGTAAGCGACACCTTCCAGACGCTGCTCGAATTCCCCGGCGCGCTCGCCGGCGTAGACCAGGTGGGTGTGGCAGTCGATCAAGCCCGGGGTCATCACTCCGCCGCTGCCCGCCTCGACGGCGCCAATGGCCAACGCCTCGTCGAAGTCGTCCATCGGCACCATCAGGATGACGCGCCCATCCGCGACCATCACCGCCATGGATTGCGGCAACGTTTGCACACCGTCGAACAGCGTGACGGCGCGCCATAGCAGGCTTTTTTCAGGGACCAGCGGCATCGAAACGGACCTTTACAGATGCATTTGTATATACATTATAAAGCGAACCAGGAATCGTCAAGTGCTCATTTCATTCAGTCTTAGAGGCGAATATTCATAAAGCCCGCAATCTCGGATGTTTAATGCCAATCAATTGTATATACATATTATGAAATTCAATGCCATCGAGCATGCGGAAACAAAAAAGCCGCCCTAATGGGGCGGCTTTCATGATGCGTGGCGACGACTCAGTTATTGATACGCAGGGCTTGCGGGGTGAAATCGCGCGGACTGAGTTTGGCGTTGAAGTCGTACATTGGCTCGTTATTATCCAGACCGTCGACGAAGTAGCGGCTGCCCTTGAAGTCGTAGATGGTCTCCAGGGTGCTGCCGAACATCGGCACTTCGTAATAACTGATCGGGTGGCTTTCCTGCAGCCCGCTCAGCTCGCGATCCTTGTTGTAGAGGTCGACCGCGAGGATCTGCCAGCTGTCCTCGTCGAGGTAGAAGCGGCGCTTACCATAGATATGGCTGTGACCTTTACGCAGGTCGGCCTCGACCACCCAGACCCGGTGCAGCTCGTAACGCAGCAGCTGCGGGTTGAGGGTTTTCTCCTGCAGGATGGTGTCGTAAGGGATGCCCTTCTGGTGCACCGCGTAGCTGTTGTAGGGCACCAGCATTTCCTGCTTGCCGATCAGCGTCCACTCGTAGCGATCCGGCGCGCCGTTGTAGGTGTCGACCTGGTCGGCGATGGCCATACCGCTGGTATCCGGCTGCAAGGCGTCGTACGCCAGCGACGGCAGGCGGCGCACCCGGCGCTCGCCACGGTTGAAGCGCCAGGCCTTGCGGATCGCCAGCACCTGGTCGATGGTTTCCTGCACCACCAGCGCCGAGCCCGCGAGCTTGGCCGGCGCGACCACCTTGTTGCGGTAATAGAACAGGGTGTTATCCAGATCCTTCGGGCTCACCCCTTCGCGGCCGTAGAGGAAATAGGCGTCGCGCTCCTGCTTGAGCAGATTGAAAGCGCCGCTGGAGAGCACTGCCGCCAGGTTGCTGACGAAGCTGATCTGGTCGCCGCGGTAGCGCATGATGTGGTTCCAGATGACTTCCTGACCGTTCTGCGGCAGCGGGAAGGGAATACCGGCGGCAACCCCGTCGACACCGTTGCCGTTGGAAATCAGCTCGGCGTTTTGCGCATTGAAACGGGTGGCGTCATAGATGCGTTGCGGGGCGGCGGCGCTGCGGCGGGTCTGGTACACCTGCATGAAGTAGCCAGGATTCTTCTCCAGCAGGGCTTTCAAGCCAGCAGGCAATTGCCCCTGGTATTGCGCCAGATTCTGGCTATCGACCCGGTACAGCGGCTTATCGCCAGCATAGGGATCGGGGTGGTGCATGCCTGGCTGGTAATTGGCCGGCGGCTGCGCCAGGCCGCCTTCCCAGCTCGGGATCGTGCCGGCGACGTTACCCGCGCGCTCGCCGCCCAGCGGCGTCAGATCCTGGCCGAGACGGCCCACCTGGGTGCTATCGACCTTGGCCTGCACCTGCATTGCCAGGCCGGCTAATAGTAGACATGGGAATATTTTCAACACAGTCGTCTCCTCACGGCGCACAGACTACGCCGCTAATTATGTGACGGGACCGGTGGTCGCGCCCTATGAGTACCGCGGTGAGGAGCCGTCCTGGCGCCGGGTTATCCCGGTCTTGGGCAATCGTCCTTGCTGCCGTATTTTTACTGTAGCGTTGAAACTGGATAGGTGCCTGGAACGGGTCAATCGATGCGCTGAAATTTCAAATCCCAGACGCCATGACCGAGGCGCTCGCCACGCCGTTCGAACTTGGTCGTCGGCCGCTCCGCCGGGCGCGCCACGCAACGGCCGTCGGCAGCCAGGTTGCTGTAGCCAGGCGCGACGTTCATAACCTCGAGCATATGTTCGGCATAGGCTTCCCAGTCGGTAGCCATGTGCAGCACGCCGCCGACCTTCAGCTTCTGCCGCACCAGTTCGGCGAAGGCGGGCTGGACGATACGCCGCTTATGGTGACGCGACTTGTGCCATGGGTCGGGGAAAAACAGCAACAGACGGTCAAGACTGGCATCGGCCACGCACTGACGCAGCACTTCCAGCGCATCGCAGCTATATACCCGCACGTTGTTCAGGTTCTGCGTCATCAAGCCGTTGAGCAGCGCGCCGACGCCCGGCCGGTGCACCTCAACGCCGATAAAGTCCTGCTCCGGCGCAGCGGCGGCCATTTCCAGCAGGGAATGGCCCATGCCGAAACCGATCTCGAAGGTGCGCGGCGCGCTACGGCCGAATACCGCATCGAAATTCGGGGCGCCGGCTTCCAGCTCCAGACCGAACTTCGCCCAGCCATGATCGAGGCCGCGCTGCTGGCCTTCGGTCATACGCCCGGCGCGCATTACGAAGCTCTTGATTTCGCGATGCTTGGGGGTTTTCTCGGCCGCTGCCGGGGTCTGTTGCGAATCGGTCATGTTTTGCTCGTTACTTGATCAGGCCATCCAGCGGCGACGAGGCGCTGGCATAGAGTTTTTTCGGCATGCGCCCGGCGAGATAAGCCAAACGGCCGGCCTCGATCGCATATTTCATCGCCTCGGCCATCAATACCGGGTTCTGCGCGTGGGCGATGGCGCTGTTCATCAGCACCGCTTCGCAGCCCAGCTCCATGGCGATGGTCGCATCGGAGGCGGTGCCGACACCGGCATCGACCAATACCGGCACCGTCGCTTCTTCGAGAATGATGCGCAGGTTGTAGGGGTTGCAGATGCCGAGGCCCGTGCCGATCAAGCCGGCCAGCGGCATTACCGCGATGCAGCCCATTGCCGCCAGTTCGCGGGCGATGATCGGGTCGTCGCTGGTGTACACCATCACGTCGAAACCGTCCTTGACCAGCACTTCGGCGGCCTTGAGGGTTTCGATCACATTGGGGAACAGGGTCTTCTGGTCGGCCAGCACTTCCAGCTTGACCAGTTTGTGGCCGTCGAGCAGCTCGCGGGCCAGGCGACAGGTGCGCACCGCCTCGACCGCGTCGTAGCAACCGGCGGTGTTGGGCAGAATGGTGTAACGCTCGGGCGAAATCACGTCGAGCAGGTTCGGCTCGTCCGGATTCTGGCCGATGTTGGTGCGGCGCACCGCCACAGTGACGATCTCGGCGCCCGAGGCTTCGATAGCCGCACGGGTTTCCTCGAGGTCCTTGTACTTGCCGGTGCCCACCAGCAGGCGCGACTTATAAGTACGGCCGGCCAGGGTGAAAGGTTTATCGCTGCGGACTTGGCTCATCGGAATATCCTCATGACATGGGCTGCGGGCGGTGCGGGCAACGGGCTTCAACCGCCACCGATGGCGTGTACCACTTCGACCCGGTCACCCTCGCGAAGGGCGGTGCTGGCATGTTGGCTGCGCGGCACTATATCGAGGTTGAGCTCGACAGCCAGGCGACGGCCCGTCAGCTCCAGACGGACGATCAGGTCGGCGACGGTCTGGCCGTCGGGCAGCTCGAATGCTTCACCGTTTAATTGAATCTGCATGACGGCGCGGCCACAACGTGGGAAAGGGCGGGCATTCTAGCCCGATCACCGACGATGACCAAGACCAAAGGACGCCGTTCGTCCTGTAACCTGACTTCCGGGTCAGCCGATCAGGCCAGGCGCCAGGCGGCCAACCCCAAGCACAACCAGCCGCCGAGAAAGGCCAGACCACCGAAGGGGGTCACGATGCCCAACCTGGACACGCCGCTGAGAGTCAGCAGATACAGACTCCCGGAGAACAGCAGGATACCCAGGGCGAACAGGCCGCCGGCCAGATTCACCAGGCGCCCGGGCGCGTGCAGCGCCAACAGGCCGACGCCGAACAAGGCCAGGGCATGGATCAATTGGTAGTGGGTGCCGGTCTGAAATACCGCGAGATAATCCGCCGATAACTTGCTTTTCAAGCCATGGGCGGCGAACGCTCCCAGGGCGACCCCGGTAAAACCGGCAAAAGCGGACAGCAACAACCAAAGACGCGCCATGCTTCACTCCAGAGAGCCATCAAGTGCCGGCTATAATGGCGCGCAAACCCGTACCGGCCAAGCCCGCATGCTCCGTTCCCTGTTCCGCCGCCTGTTGAAGATCCTGCTCTGGTCGATGGCCGGCTCGGCATTATTGGTGCTGCTGTTGCGCTGGGCACCGCCCCCGCTGACCGCGATGATGGTCGAACGCAAGATCGAGTCCTGGCTCGACGAACGGCCTATCGACCTGCGCCGCAGCTGGCGACCTTGGAAAGAATTGCCGGACAACCTGAAGGTCGCGGTCATCGCCGCCGAAGATCAGCGCTTCGATAAACACTGGGGCTTCGACGGCGAGGCCATCCGCGCGGCGCTGGAGCACAATCGACGGGGCGGCTCGCTACGCGGCGCCAGCACCATCAGCCAGCAGCTGGCGAAGAATCTGTTCCTCTGGTCCGACCGCAGCTGGTTGCGCAAAGGGCTGGAAACCTGGTTCACCGCATTGATCGAACTGCTCTGGCCCAAGCAGCGGATTCTCGAGGTTTACCTCAACAGCGTGGAATGGGGCGACGGAGTGTTCGGTGCCGAGGCCGCCGCGCAGAAGCATTTCGGGATTGGCGCACCCTATCTGTCGCGTCAGCAGGCCAGCCTGCTGGCCGCCGTGCTGCCCAACCCGCGGGCCAGAAGCGCCGGCCGGCCGAGTGCCTACGTCAACCGCCGCGCCGCCGAAATCCGCCAGCAGATGTGGCAATTGGGCGGCAGCCACTACCTCGACCGCCTGCAACCGAACCGCCCGGATTGGTGGCCGGCCTGGCTGTAACGCCCAACAAGCCGTTGAAAAACTACCTACGTTTTTCAACGGCCTGCTAACGATTAGCGGTTAAGCGCCTCGCGCGGCACCGCATGCAGCAAGCGCAACTGCTCGTCTTGCAGATGCGCGGTCAGCCCCAGTTCGGGATAAACCCAGGCCTGGCCTTCGGCCAATTCCAGGCGCAAACGCGGCTGGCCGATGCTACTGGCCAGGCGCTCGGCAGGCGCGGCGTCCTGCTCGGGACGCAGGCTCAGGCTTATCACTTTGTGTCGCCCCAACTGCGCCAACATCTGCTCGCCGAGCGGCTGTTCGGCGCCCTGCCCGGCTGCGCCGAACACAGTCGCGAGGCTCTGGCGTTCGGCTTGGCCGAGGGCCAACTCGGCCTCCAGCGGCCAGGGCTCGCCATCGGCGACCGGCCAGGCGCCGCGAAACAACAGGCGCGGCCCGTCAGGATTTGGCTGCAGCCACAGCTCGCCCTCGACTCGCGCACTCAGCTGCCCCAGGCTCAGGCGGTCGTCCGCCAGCGGCGTCAGCACTTCGGTGCGCAATTCGCCGAACCAGGGCCAGGGCTCGGCCGGCCCCATGGCGCGCATCAACCAAACGCCCCAGGCGAAGAACAGCAGCGCGACAGCGGCGAAGATCAGCCAATGCTGGAGACGCAGCGGCGGCATTTTCATAAAAATTTCCCAGGCAGAAAAAAGCCGCACCCGGGTGCGGCTTCTTCAGGTCTTTACCCTCAGGCGGCAATCGAGCCTTTGAGCTTGTTCATGGCGTTCTTTTCCAACTGCCGGATGCGCTCGGCGGAAACGTCGTATTTGGCAGCCAGCTCATGCAGCGTGGCTTTCTCCTCGGCCAGCCAGCGCTGGTAAAGAATGTCGCGGCTACGCTCGTCCAGCCCTTCCAACGCTTCATGCAGATTGGCGGTGGAGCTGTCGCTCCAGTCCGAATCTTCCAATTGCCGGGCCGGATCGTAACGATTGTCTTCAAGGTACTGCGCGGGGGACTGGAAGGCGCTTTCGTCGTCGGCATCGGCGGCCGGATCGAAGGCCATATCGTGACCGGTCAAGCGGCTTTCCATTTCGCGCACTTCGCGCGGCTCCACGCCCAGGCTTTCCGCCACGGCGTGCACCTCCTCGTTGTTCAACCAGGCCAGACGCTTCTTCTGGCTGCGCAGATTGAAGAACAGCTTGCGCTGCGCCTTGGTCGTGGCGACCTTGACGATACGCCAGTTGCGCAGGATGAACTCGTGAATTTCCGCGCGGATCCAATGCACGGCGAACGACACCAGACGCACACCCATTTCCGGGTTGAAACGCTTGACCGCTTTCATCAGGCCAACGTTGCCTTCCTGGATCAGGTCAGCCTGGGCCAGGCCATAACCGGAATAACTGCGCGCGATATGCACGACGAAACGCAGGTGCGCGAGCACCATCTGCCGAGCGGCCTCGAGGTTTTGGTTGTAGTAGAGACTTTCGGCCAGTTCGCGCTCCTGCTCGGGGGTCAGCAGCGGGATGCTGTTGACCGCATGCACATAGGCCTCCAGGTTGGCGCCTGGGACTAGGGCATGAACAGGTTGCAAAGAAGTGGACATATGAATCCTCCGACTCACAAAAAACGTGCAGCAGTTTAGCACTGAGCAATACGACTAGGAACGTCTATACAAGTTCCCTTACATATAGTCAATATCAATCAAAACAATAAGTTACCAACTGATACAAGCGATCCACGCTGATTCGGCGCTACGCGCCACCTTCTCCCGGAGGGGGAGAAGGACATCAGGAAGTCGTCGCTGCGCGGCTTCGCGCTACCTCGGCGACAATTCGCTCAGGTGCCGCGCCACCGCCAGCCAGGCACCGATATAGCCGAGCAGCACGGCGCCGAGCACCAGGGACAGGCCGTCGTCGACCGGCACGCCGGCCAGGGCGAAGTCGCTGCCGTAGAGGCCGGCCAACCCCACCACCGCATCGTTCAGCCAGTTCAGCCCGTAGGCCAGCACCAGCCAGGCCAGCACCCCGGCACCCAAGCCATAGAGCGCGCCCATATAAAGGAAGGGCCGGCGCACATAGCTGTCGGTGCCGCCCACCAGCTTGATCACTTCGATCTCGGTGCGGCGGTTTTCGATATGCAGGCGAATGGTATTACCGATCACCAGCAGCAGCGCCATGACCAAAAGCAAGGTCAGGCCAAAAACGAAGCGTTCACCGAGCTTGAGAATCGCGGTCAGGCGCTCGACCCAGAGCAGATCGAGCTGCGCCTGTTGCACCTTGGGCAGTTCCGCCAGACGCAGGCGCAAGGCTTCCAGGGTGGCCTTGTCGATTTCGTGCGGGGTCACCAGCACGACGCCCGGCAGCGGGTTATCCGGCAGTTCCTTGAGCGCTTCGCCCAGGCCGGATTGCTGTTGAAACTCGTCCAGCGCCTGTTCGCGGCTGATCCATTCGGCCTCGGCGACATCGTCCATTTCGGCGATCCGTTCGCGCAGCGCCTGACCCTCGGCCTCGCTGGCGTCGATCTGCAGGAACAACGAGATCTGCGCGGCGCGCTGCCAGGTACCGCCCAGTCGCTCGACGTTATCCAGCAGCAGCGCCAGGCCCATCGGCAGGCTCAGGGCCACAGCCATCACCAGGCAGGTGAAGAAGCTGCCGATCGGCTGCTTACCGAGCCTACGCAGGCTATCGACCAAGCTGGCTCTGTGGCTTTCCAGCCAGGCATGCAGCTGGCTGCGAAAATCCTGTTCATCGCCCGAGCCCTGCGGCGCGGATTTTTTCGGGGTGGCGCCGACCCGTTGCGCGGGCTGCGGCGGCGGCATGCGAGTGGCGCTCATTAGACGGCCTCCCCGTCGCCGATCAGGCGGCCGCGCTGCAAGGTCAGCATGCGGTGGCGCATGCGCGCGATCAGCGCCAGGTCGTGACTGGCGATCAGCACGCTGGTGCCGAGGCGATTGATGTCCTCGAACACCCCCATGATCTCCGCCGCCAGACGCGGATCGAGGTTACCGGTCGGTTCGTCGGCGAGCAGCAGCGCCGGGCGATGCACCACCGCACGGGCGATGCCGACGCGCTGCTGCTGACCGGTAGAGAGTTCGCTGGGGAATTGCTCAGCCTTGTCGGCCAGCGACACCCGCTCCAGGGAGGCGCCAACGCGCTTGCCGATTTCCGCCTTGGACAGGCCGAGGATCTGCAATGGCAGGGCGACGTTGTCATACACACTGCGATCGAACAGCAGTTGGTGGTTCTGGAACACCACGCCGATCTGCCGACGCAGGAAGGGGATCTGCGCATTGGTGATCTGCCCCAGGTCCTGCCCGGCCAGCAGCAGCTTGCCGCTGGTCGGCCGTTCCATCGCCAGCAGCAGGCGCAGCAGCGTGCTTTTGCCCGCACCGGAATGGCCGGTGACGAACAGGAACTCGCCGCGGCGCACGCGGAAACTCAATTCGTGCAGCCCGACGTGCCCGTTGGGGTAGCGCTTACCGACCTGCTCGAACTTGATCATTACGACTCCCGGGACTGGAAGAGCGCCTGGACAAAGGCTTCGGCCTCGAAGGTTCGCAGATCGTCGATACCTTCGCCAACCCCGATATAGCGGATCGGCAGGGCGAACTGCTTGGCCAGGGCGAAGATCACCCCGCCCTTGGCGGTGCCATCCAGCTTGGTCAAGGCCAGGCCGGTCAAGTTCACCGTCTGGTTGAACTGCTTGGCCTGGTTGATCGCGTTCTGCCCGGTGCCGGCATCCAGCACCAGCAGCACTTCGTGGGGTGCGCTGTCGTCCAGCTTGCCGATCACCCGGCGCACCTTCTTCAGCTCTTCCATCAGGTTGTCTTTGGTGTGCAGACGCCCAGCGGTGTCGGCGATCAGCACGTCGATGCCCCTCGCCTTGGCGGCCTGCACCGCATCGAAAATCACCGAGGCGGAGTCGGCGCCGGTGTGCTGGGCGATCACCGGGATGCGGTTGCGCTCGCCCCACACCTGCAACTGCTCCACCGCCGCGGCGCGGAAGGTGTCGCCGGCGGCCAGCATGACTTTCTTGCCTTCGGCTTGCAGGCGCGAAGCCAGCTTGCCGATGGTGGTGGTCTTGCCGGCGCCGTTGACCCCGACCACCAGGATCACATAGGGCTCCTTGCTCGGGTCGATGCGCAGCGGCTGTTCGACCGGCTTGAGCAGCGCGGCCAGTTCGTCCTGCAGGGCTTTATAGAGGGCGTCGCTGTCGGTCAGCTGCTTGCGCGCGACCTTCTGCGTCAGGCTCTGGATGATCGCACTGGTGGCCTCGACGCCGACGTCGGCGGTCAGCAGGCGGGTTTCGATCTCTTCGAGCAGATCGTCGTCGATGGCCTTCTTGCCGAGGAACAGGCTGGCCATGCCTTCGCCGATGCTCGCGCTGGTTTTCGACAGACCCTGCATGAGGCGGTCGAAAAAGCTCGCGAAAGACTCATCGTTGCGCTGGGCCGGGATCTCGACCGACGCCTGCACCGGCTCTGCGGGCACCGGCGCAACCGGCTCGGGCTGCACGGGCAGATCGACATGCGCATGCAGCACTTCGCTGCCGGCGTTGATGCGAAAACGCGAAGGCCGCGGTGCTGGCGCGGCTTCGGCGGCAGGCTCAACGGATGCGGGCGCTGCAATCGTCGGCTCGGGGGTAACGGCAGCGGGCGCTTGCGGCGCGGCGGCCTCGGGCGCAGCCGTTGCAGGCGCGCTGGGCTCGACGGGCGTGGCCGGTGCGGTTGGCGCAGGCTCGGCGATGCCCGCTTGCGGCTTTTTACGCAACCAACCGAACAGGTCTTTCTTCTCGGTTGGTTTCTCGGCGGCGGACGCGGGATCCGCGGCGGGGGTCTTCTTGTCGTCGTTGGAACCAAGCATGGAGGACGGCTATCTCAAAGGTGCGACGCGCTGGTGGGCGGCCTGGGTGTCGGTCTGCGCAGCAGAATATAAAACTGAAGGAGTCGCAGAGCAAAACCCAAGCCGGACACCAGTCGTGGTCGTCGGCAAGTGAGGGGTGATCCCAGTTCATTTCTGGGCGGAGCCCCAAGGATCGTGCGTACGGCTCTGACCGCACCGGCTTCAAGCCTTCACCACACCAGTCATACCGGCTGGCAACACACGAGAATTGCGCGCGACTTTACCACTATCGGCCGCTGCGGAGCAGGCCTATCTGTCGCTGCGGCCGAGAACACGGGCAGCGCCAAGATGCTCGCCCCGTACAGCCCCTAAGCTGTCCGTCACATGCGGCGGAGACGCAGCATCATCTCCCCCGCCTAGCCATTGACGATTTCACCGCCCTCTTCCGCCGCGGCGCAAATGCCGCGCCGCTGACTACGCATCAGCGCCAGGGCGGCTCCCGCGGAGAACAGCAGGCCTGGGGCCGCGGCAAACAGCACAGCACCGCTACCCAATCCCAGTGCCAGGATCTGCCCCGCCACCAGCGGCCCCGCCATCGAGCCCAGACGCCCTACCGCCACAGTCGCACCAACCCCCGTGGCGCGAATGACCGCCGGGTAAAGCATCGGGGCCAGGGCATACAGCACCAATTGGCCACCAATGGCGCAGAACCCGGCGGCGGCGCCCGCAAGCAAAAGCAGGTCATAGCGCTGCACCAGGCCTATGGCGGCAAGGGCAACCAGCATTCCCAGATAAGTGCAGAGCACCACCAGAATGGGGCTGGCACGGTCCATCAAGCGACCCGTCAGAACCGATCCGGCCGCACCGCCGAGATTGAACAGGATTTGCACATAGCTCGCCTGAACAGGGTCGTAACCCAGGGTGACCAGCAATGACGGCAACCAGTTCAGCAGCATGTAAAGCACCGCCAAGGTGAAGAAGCTGCTCGCCCAGAGCAGCAATGTCGGGAGCGTCAGCCCGTGCGCGAACAACCCGGCGACCGGCGAACCACGGCCGCCGGAACCATCGCCGCGCACGGCAGGCGTTACCGACAAGAACATGACCAAGAGCCCGGCAATCAAGATCGGCAGTATCCCTCCCAGATAGAAAATCAACCGCCAGTCGCCGCCGATGCCCAACACCCCCGCCAGGGCAGCACAAGCGCCTCCCAGCGGCACACCGCAGTAAGTCAGGCTGACAGCGGTACTTTTCAGGCCGGCATCGGCCACCTCGGACGACAAGGCGATCAGAATCGGCAAGGCGGCGCCCAGGCCAAGGCCGGTGGCCAGGCGCGCCAATAGCAGGGTGGAATAGCTGCCGGCCTGCGCGGTCAGCAGCGAGAAGATTCCGAACAGCAATACCGCCGCAATCAGCACTTCCTTGCGCCCCAGGCGGTCCGCCAGCCAGCCGCCGCACAAGGCTCCCGGCAACAGGCCGATCAAGCCGACGCTGAAGAACCAGCCGAGCTGCACGGCTGTCAGGCCAAATTCCGCGGCGATGTGGGGCGCGGCTATGCCGGCGGCCTGTAGATCGAAGCCCTCGATCAGCGCAACGATAAAACAGAGACCAATTGTTAACGCCGGACGCGGCGGCGATACGGCCTTACGAGCGGACATAGGTACCTCAAGCAGATGGGTGTCATTGATAAAGCCTCCGACAGAGGATTAGCGCCCGGACTTGAGCTTGCTCCAGGAGCGGGTGGTCCAGCGCATGATTTCAGGCGGCAGCTCAGAGGAGACATAGAGCCTTTGCTGGACGGCGGCGGAAGGGTAGATCGAGGGATTCGAGCGGATTTCTTCGTCCATGAGCGCATCCGCCCGGACATTGGCGTTGGCGTAGCCGACATACTCGCTGACCTCAGCGATGACCTGCGGCTGCAGCAGGTAGTCGATAAAGGCGTGGGCCTGCTCGACGTTCTTCGCGTCACTCGGGATGGTCAGCATGTCGAACCAGAGGTTGCCGCCCTCGCGGGGTACCACGTACTCCAGCTCGATGCCGTTGCCCGCCTCCTCGGCGCGGCTGATGGCCTGGAACACATCCCCCGAATAACCGAAGGCGATGCAGATATTGCCGTTGGCCAGATCGGAGATGTAGCGCGACGAATGGAAGTAGGTGATATGCGGGCGCAATGCCTGCAGCTTGCGCTCGGCATCTCTGTAGTCCTTGATCCGCGTGCTGGCGGGGTCCAGCCCCATGTAATTGAGCATGGCCGGGTAGAGTTCGTCGGCCGAGTCCATAAAGGACACCCCACAGGCCTTCAATTTCGCCAGATTTTCCGGCTCGAACAGCACCGCCCACGAATCGATGCGCTCGATACCCAGCACCTGCTTGATCTTCGCGACGTTGTAGCCGATGCCATTGGTGCCCCACAGGTAGGGCACGGCGTACTGGTTCCCCGGATCGTTGACTTGCAGACGTTCGAGCAACTGCGGATCGAGGTTGCTCCAGTTCGGCAGCCGGCTCTTGTCCAGTTTCTGGAACACGCCCGCCTTGATCTGGCGACTGAGGAAGTGGTTGCTCGGCACCACCACGTCATAGCCGCTGCTGCCGGCCAGCAGCTTGCCTTCCAGGGTTTCGTTGGAGTCGAACACGTCGTACACCGGCTTGATGCCGCTGGCCTGCTGAAACTCGGCGAGGGTGTCTTCGGCGATATAGTCGCTCCAGTTGTAGATGTTCACCACGGCTTCGGCCGAGGCCTGGCCGGCCAGCATCAGCAGGCAAACAGCGAGTAGCGCGGGGAGTTTCATGGCGGTCATGCTTCTGTCCTTGTGGCTACGCATCAGAAGGTCTGGCTGGCGCTGAACACCAGGGTGGCGCCGCACAGATCGTCATAGCCGGCGAAGCTCAGGCACTCGTCTTTCGACAGGTCGGTGTCGACATAGCTCGCGCCCCAGTTCACGCCGAACATCTCCCGCTGCAGGCCGAGGCTCCAGTTGTTGTAGTCCTCCTGGCCGCGGGTCCAGTCCTGGTTGAAGAACACCTCGTCCTTGTAGTCGACATTTTCGACCTTCAGCTCCAGGCCGATATCCAGCGGCAACAGCGTGCGATAACCGGCGAAATAGCTGGCGCTGCTCTCGTCGGTAGCGTGCGAATGCTTGCCGCCGATAAAGAAACCGTAGGCATCCAGGGTCAGGTAGATATCGACACCGTTGAACTGACTCTCGCCCGGGTAGCTGTACTTGTTGTACATGGCGTCCAGGCCGATGGCGTCGCTGATCTGCCAGTAGTAGCCGGCGTAGTAGTCGACTTCCTGACGGGTGCCGTAGTCATCGCCCTGTTCCCAGTCATGGCCAAATTCGACAGTGCTGGTCCAGACCCCGGCATACAGGCCGCTGGCATGGGCCAGCATCACGTCCAGCTGCAAAGCGGGATCGCCCAGGGTTTGCGAAATGCCGCTGTTGCGGTAGTCGCTGAGCAGCATAGGGGTGATCTGCAAGTCGAGCTGGTCATTCAGTTGCAGCGCCTGCACTTGGCCAAGCGGAGCCAATGCCAGAGCGGCCATAAACGAAGCGGTTAGCGAACGCATAAGGTATTCCTTGTTTTTATAGGGATTGAGCAGGGCAATGGAGGGCCACCGAGGATCAGGACTTCTCGGCGTGTACCAACTTTCCGGCGAAATAGGTGCGCAGCACCTGGGTCTCGAACAGCTCTTCATCGCTGACCTTGAATACATCGCGATCCAGCACGATTAGGTCGGCCTGCTTGCCCGGCGCCAGGGAGCCGATGCGCCGATCCAGGCGCAGGGCCTTGGCCGCATTGAGGGTGTAGGCCTGGAACATGGTTTCGCGGTCGATGCTTTCGGCGCCGTTGAGCACGCCGAGCGGGCCTTTGCGGGTGCTGGCCTGAGCGATGGCGTGCCACGGATTGGGGCTGGACACCGGCCAGTCGCTGGCCCCGGCGATGGTCGCACCGGCCTTGTGCAGCGAACGCGCCGGGTATTGATAGCGGTAGGCGGCCGCACTCACGTAGGGCTTGACCAGCTCTTCGGTGTAGCTCTCGGCGGTGGCCCAGAGCAGTTGCATGGAGGCGATCACGCCCAACTGCCGGAAGCGCGGAAACTCCTTGGGATTGACCATCTGCAGGTGGCTGATGCTGTGCGGCACCGGCGTCGGCTCGAGCTGGCGCGCCTGCTCGAAGCCGTTCAGCGCCTCCCGCACCGCGCGGTCGCCCACGGCGTGCACATGGATGATCCAGTCGCGCTGCTCGGCCGCGGCCACCAGCTTGCCGAAGCCGGCCGGATCGATCAGCAGCTCGCCGCGCTTGAGGCTGTTCTTGAACGGGTCGAGCACCGCGGCGGTCTGCCCGGGGAATTCCATCACCCCATCGGCGAATACCTTGATCCCGGGGAAGCTCAGGTTGGGGACGCCCTGAAACTGCCGCATGACCTTGTCCAGCACCTGCAGGTCTGCCGGATGGCTTTGTGGGTGAGTCACCAGCAGCGCGGCGACGTGAGCGCTGAGCTCACCCCGCTCGGCCAGTGCGCGGTACAGCGGCAGTACGCCCAGGTCCTGTTCGCTGGGGCGCAGCTCGAACAGGCTTTCGCCGTCGCCGGCATTGGCCGCTGCGTCCATCCAGGCGGTTACGCCAACCTGGTTGTTGATCTTCACCGCCGCGCGGGCGGCTGCGAGCATGTCGGCCTCGCTGGGCGCGGGATACTGGCTGCGCACCCGATCCCAACCGTTTTCCGCCAGATAACCGGTGGGGTTGAAGTCGCTATCGTGACCGATAAAACCGCGTTCCTTGTCCGATAGGCCGCGCACCAGTTCGGCATCGATGTTCAGGCGCCGGAGCATGGCCTGGTTGGCCCAGCCGGTGTGGCCATCGATGCCGTCCAGCACCAGCGGCTGCTCGCGCCAGCGGCCCTGGTTGAAGATCTTGCCCAGCCCGGCGCTCTGCTCCCAGTAAGCCGAGCTGACCCCGGAAATCACGATCAGCTCGCCCATGCGCGCGGTGCCGGCCCGGTCCTGTTCGAGGATCCACTGTTCCAGTGCGTCCAGCGCCAGCACCTCGTCGTACAGGTTGGCCCGCAGGCTGGCCATGGCGCCCATGATCGGGTGGCTGTGAGTATCGATCATGCCCGGCATCAGCACCTTGCCGGCCAAATCGATCAACTGCGTATCGGCATCGGCGAGGGCCTTCACTTCGGCGTCACTGCCGACCTGGAGGATCTTGCCATCGGCCACCGCCAACGCCTGGGCCAGTGGCTGGCCGGGTTCGGCGGTGAACACCTTGCCGTTGAACAACAGCAGATCCGCGGCGGCCATGACTTCCATCGAGGAAAAAGCCAACAGCCCAGCCAGCACGCCTGGAATTAATCGTTGCATCGCAGCAGCCTCTAGTTTTTATTGGTCTGGCCACGAGACTAGCGACGGGCAGGCAAGGGTAGAACGCCACTACCGAGCAAAACATTTTTGCCATATAGGAAAAACACCATGGACAAACTCAGCGCCCTGAGCATGTTTGTCGCCACCGCCGAGCACGGCAGCTTCAGCCGGGCGGCCGAGCAATTGGGCAAGACGCCCTCGGCCCTGACCAAAGCGGTCAGCCACCTGGAAGCGGAACTGGGCGCACAACTGTTCGAGCGCAGCACCCGGCGCACCGCGCTGACCGAGGCCGGCCGGCTGTATTTGGACACGGCCCGCCAGGTGCTGCAGCGCCTGCATGACGCTGGCGAGGAAATCGGCCAACTCAAACACGGCCTGCACGGTAACTTCAGGCTGACCGCCCCGCTGGCGTTTGGCCGGGCGTTTCTCGATGAAGCCTGCGCGGGCTTTCTCGCCGAACATCCGCAGATCAACCTGCGGGTGGATCTGTGCGACGCTTTCGTCGACCTGGCCGAAGGCGGTTATGACCTGGCCTTGCGCGAGGGGCGCAGCGACCTGCCGGGGTTGATCGCCAAACCCCTGGGGCGCAACCAGATCGTGCTGTGCGCCAGCCCGGCCTACCTGGCGGCCAACCCGGTGCCGATCACGCCGCAAACCTTCGACCGCCATCAGTGGCTGGTTTATCAGCACCCGGCGCTGGATCCGCACCACAGGTGGATATCGCTCGACGGCGTGCGCCTGCGCTCCCCCGTGCCGCGGGCGCGCTTGCAAAGCGATAACTACGACCTGCTGCTGGCCAACTGCCTGATGGGAGTGGGCCTGCACGCCTGTCCGTTATGGAGCGTCAAGCCCTACCTGGATAGCGGCCAGTTGCGCCAGGTAATGGCCGAGTACGACTTCGACCCCGATGCCTTCGGCCCGCTGATCCTGGCCGTTTATCCCAGCCATCGCCGGGCCACGCGCAAGGTGCAGGTGTTTATCGATTACCTGGCGGCTTTCTGCGACAGCCGCGGTTTTGGTTTGGAAACGGGCCCTCAGCGACAGATCTCGCAATGATTGGGCGACCCGAACCGAGGAATGCGGTCACGCATACGCTGTCCCAAGGTTCTGTTAATAGCCGCATAACGCTAGAATTCGCCGACAATTCGATGCCCGTAGCTCTCCTGCAACTTGTCAGCGGCATAGCCGGCGACGCACGCAGCCCATCACGGTGACTCCATTCCCATGCAAATGATCGTTCTACGCGCCGCAACCCTGTGGCTCGCCATCGTCGGCCTGCCGCTGCTGGCGACCGCTGCCGAGCCCCAGCCGACCCATGAGTTCATGCTCGACAACGGCCTCAAGGTTATCGTCCGCGAAGATCACCGCGCCCCGGTGGTGGTCTCTCAGCTTTGGTACAAGGTCGGTTCCAGTTATGAAACGCCGGGCCAGACCGGTTTATCCCACGCCCTCGAACACATGATGTTCAAGGGCAGCCGCAAGCTCGGCCCCGGCGAAGCCTCGCGCATCCTGCGCGAACTCGGCGCCGAGGAAAACGCCTTCACCAGCGACGATTACACCGCCTATTACCAGGTGCTGGCGCGCAATCGCCTGGCCGTCGCCCTGGAACTTGAGGCCGACCGCCTGGCCAGCCTCAAGCTGCCGGCCGAGGAGTTCGTCCGCGAGATCGAAGTGATCAAGGAAGAGCGTCGCCTGCGCACCGACGATAATCCCTCGAGCAAGGCCTTCGAACGCTTCAAAGCCATGGCCTACCCCGCCAGCGGTTACCACACGCCGACCATCGGCTGGATGGCGGACATCGAGCGCATGACCGTCGAGGACCTGCGCGCCTGGTACGAGGCTTGGTACGCACCGAACAACGCCACCCTGGTGGTGGTCGGCGATGTCGGCGCCAGCGAAGTGAAGGTGTTGGCCGAGCGCTTCTTCGGCGATATCCCCAGCCGCGCCATACCGCCGGCGAAAATCCCCCTGGAACTGGAGACCCCCGGCGAGCGGCGCATCACCCTGCACCTGCAAACCCAGCTGCCGAGCCTGATGATGGGCTTCAACGTGCCCGGCGTGGCCACCGCCGAATCGCCGCGCCAGGTGCACGCCCTGCGCCTGATCGCCGCACTGCTCGATGGCGGTTACAGCGCGCGCCTGCCGACCCGCCTGGAGCGCGGCGAGGAACTGGTTGCCAGCGCGTCGGCCTGGTACAACGCCTACCAGCGCGGCGACAGCCTGTTCGTGTTGTCCGCCACGCCCAACGTGCAAACCGGCAAAACCCTGGCGCAGGTCGAAGCCGGCCTGTGGCGCCAGTTGCAGGACCTGCAGCAAAACCCGCCCTCCGCCGAAGAACTGGCCCGGGTGCGCGCCCAGGTCATCGCCGAACTGGTCTACGAGCGCGACTCGATCACCAGCCAGGCCACCGCCATCGGCCAGCTGGAAACCGTCGGCCTGTCGTGGAAATTGATGGACCAGGAACTGGCCGATCTTGAAGCCGTCACCCCTGAAGATATCCAGAGCGCAGTCAAGCAATTTTTCACCCGCGACCGCTTGAGCGTCGCCCATGTTTTGCCCGAGGAGAAGGACGATGAATAAGGGCAACGCTATGCGTTATGGCCTGCTCGGCCTGGTGATCGCGGCGCTGGTCGCGATGCTCGCGCTGACGCTCGACGACGCCAGCGTCGAACCCGCAACAGTGACCAGTACCCCCACTGCGCCCGCCCCCATCGCCTCGCTCGCCGAACTCGGCGACCAGGCACCGAGCCGGCGCGATCTGGATATCCAGACCTGGCGCACCGCCGAAGGCGCCGAAGTGCTGTTCGTCGAAGCGCGCGAGCTGCCGATGTTCGACCTGCGCCTGACCTTCGCCGCCGGCAGCAGCCAGGACGACGGCGTACCCGGCCTGGCGATGCTGACCAACGCCATGCTCAACGAAGGCGTGCCAGGCAAGGACGTCGGCGCCATCGCCGCCGGCTTCGAAAGCCTGGGGGCGGAGTTCGGCAACGGCGCCTACCGCGACATGGCGGTCGCCAGCCTGCGCAGCCTCAGCGCGGCGGAACAACGCGAGCCCGCGTTGGCGCTGTTCAACCAGGTGCTCGGCCAACCGACCTTTCCCGAAGACTCCCTGGCGCGGATCAAGAATCAGCTGTTGGCCGGTTTCGAGTATCAGAAGCAAAACCCGGGCAAATTGGCCAGCCTTGAGCTGTTCGAACGCCTCTATGGCGGCCACCCCTACGGCCACCCGAGCGACGGCAGCGCCGAATCGATCCCGGGGATCAGCCGCGAACAGCTGCAGGCATTCCATGCCAAGGCCTATGCCGCCGGCAACGCGGTGATCGCCCTGGTCGGCGACCTGTCCCGCGAAGAAGCAGAAGCCCTCGCCGCGCAAGTATCCGCCGCCCTGCCGCGCGGCCCGGCGCTGCCGAAGATCGGCGAGCCGCAACCCCCGGAAGCCGGCCTCAGCCATATCGAGTTTCCGTCCAACCAGACCCACCTGATGATCGCCCAGCTGGGCATCGAGCGCAGCGACCCGGACTATGCCGCGCTTTACCTGGGCAACCAGGTCTTTGGCGGCGGCGGTTTCGGCACCCGCCTGATGACCGAGGTCCGCGAAAAACGCGGCCTGACTTATGGCGTCTACTCCGGCTTCAGCGCCATGCAGGCGCGCGGGCCGTTCATGATCAACCTGCAAACCCGCGCCGAGCTCAGCGCCGGCACCCTGCAATTGATCAAGGATCTGATGCGCGATTACCTGGCCAACGGCCCGACCGAGCAGGAGCTGGAGGACGCCAAGCGCGAACTGGCCGGCAGCTTCCCGCTGTCCACCGCGAGCAACGCCGATATCGTCGGCCAGCTCGGCTCCATGGGCTTCTACGACCTGCCGCTGAGCTACCTGGAACACTTTATGCGCGAGGTTCAGACCCTCAGCGCCGAGCAGGTGAAGGCGGCGATGGCCAAACACCTCGATGTCGACCAGCTGGTGATAGTCAGCGCCGGCCCGACGGTGGAACAGAAAGAACTGCCGCCGCCCAGCGACAAGCCCATCGAACAACCCTCGGGCGTACCGGAGCACTGATGCGCAAACCAAGCAAAGCGGTGCCCGCCCACGGCGGCGACGGCCAACTGCGGATCATCGGCGGGCAGTGGCGCTCGCGTCAGTTCAACTTCCCCATGGCCGCCGGCTTGCGGCCGACACCGAACCGCGTGCGCGAAACGCTGTTCAACTGGCTGGCGCCCTACGTCGAAGGCGCCAAGGTGCTCGATCCCTTCGCCGGCAGCGGCGCACTGTTCCTCGAAGCGCTGTCGCGCGGCGCCGCTAGCGCCCTGGCGCTGGACCTCAACCCCGCCGCTGTCGCCAGCCTGCGCGGTCACCTGGCGACCCTGCGCTGCGACAACGGTCAGTTGATCCAGGGCGATGCCATCGCCTACCTGGGCAGCCAACCGGCCAGCCCCTTCGACCTGGTGTTTCTCGACCCGCCGTTCAGCCAGAACCTGCTGCTACCCGCCTGTAACCTGCTGGAAGAAAAGGGCTGGCTCGCCGCCGACGCCTGGGTGTATACCGAAAGCGAAAACCCACCCTCCAGCCTCGGCATGCCAGGCAACTGGCGCCTGCACCGCGAGCAGAAGGCCGGCCAGGTGTATTACGCGTTGTGGCAGAGAAATAGCTAGAGGCCGCAAGGGCTAAAGCAACGTAGGGCGGACATGCCGGAGGCTTGTCCGCCATTCGGCGCCATCGGTGGACAAAGCTTCGCTATGTCCACCCTACAAAAGCACATTTCGTCCGGATAAGCCTTGGCGCAATCCGGGATTACGCGGCACCTGCTCTATCAACGGGTTACAAGCATGAAGCCGATATTCAAACCCGCCTGGTGGCTACCCGGCGCCCACCTGCAAACGCTGTGGAACGCGATGTGCCGCAAACCGCCGGTGCTGCAACGCCAGCGCGAGCGTGTATGGCTGGAGGACGGCGATTTTCTCGACCTCGACTGGCACGGTCCGCACGAGGCGACAGCGCCCCTGGTGCTGGTGCTGCACGGCCTGACCGGCTCGTCCAACTCGCTCTACGCACTGGGTTTGCAACAGGCCTTGGCCGCCCAAGGCTGGGCCAGCGCGGCGCTGAACTGGCGCGGCTGCTCGGGCGAACCCAACCTGCTGCCGCGCGGCTACCACTCCGGCGCCAGCGAGGACCTGGCCGAGACCGTGCGTCACCTGCGCGCGCAACGGCCGATGGCGCCGCTGTACGCCGTGGGCTACTCCCTGGGCGGTAATGTGCTGCTCAAATACCTCGGCGAAAGCGGCGCGGACAGCCAACTGCAAGGCGCGGTGGCGGTGTCGGTGCCGTTCCGCCTGGATCAGTGCGCCGACCGTATCGGCCTGGGTTTCTCGCGGATTTACCAGGCGCACTTCATGCGCGAGATGATCGCCTACGTGAAGGACAAGCAACGCCTGTTCAGCCACCAGGGCCAAGCCGATCGCCTGTCGATCCTGGAGAAACTCGGGCCGCTGGATGGCATGCGCACCTTCTGGGAGTTCGACGGCCGCATCACCGCGCCGCTGCACGGCTACGCCGATGCCCAGGACTATTACAAACGCGCCTCCAGCCGCTATTTCCTCGGCCGGATCGAGACCCCGACCCTGATCATCCAGGCCGCCGACGACCCCTTCGTGTTCAGCCATAGCGTACCGGATGCCAGCGAACTGTCGGCCAGCACCGAACTGGAATTGCACGCCCATGGCGGCCATGTCGGTTTCGTCGCCGGTTCACCGCGCCGCCCCGTCTACTACCTGGAGCGGCGCATTCCCCAGTGGCTTACCGAGCAGGCCGCGAAGCCACTGTAGGCTGGGTTAGCCGCGCAGGACGCCAGCCCCAGCGAGCGAAACGGTTTCCGCGCGCAAAGCCTGTTGCGCCGTAACCCGCCAAAGGGGACAACCCTGATTCCGCTCGGCGGGTTACGCGGCGCACACAAACTGCGGCGCCTGCCGGACTTGCTATCAGGCGCCGCCAACCCGCCCTACATGGCTACAAAAGCGCATCCCGCCCCGACGAACCCAGGCTCTATTCAGAGCACCTGTTCCAGCGGCACATACAGCTTACGGTACAGCGCCTCGACCGCATCCCGCGCCTCTGGCGCGATATAGCCGCCCTCCAGCGCCAGCACCTGATAGATGCCGCGGCGCAGCATCTCCTCGCTGAGGTCGCCCGAGTCGCTGCGCGCGGTGCAGAGAAAGCGCACCCAGGAGGTCATGATGATCCAGCTGTTAAGGGTCAAGGCCTCGATCTGCGCGGGGTCCATCAGCAGGATGCCGGCCTCGACGAAGCCTTGGTAAATATCCTGGGCACCCACCAGGCAGCGTTTGGCGAATAGCCGGTAACGCTCGGCCAACGCCGGGTCGCTGTCGAGCAGGTGTTCCAGGTCGCGGTGCAGGAAGCGGTAATGCCACATCGCCGCGAGCACGGCCTCCAGGTAGAACGTCTTGTCGTCGATGGTCAGCGCCCGGGCTTCAGGCCGGCGCAAGAACGCATCGACCTGGGCTTCGTATTGGCAGAACAGCTCGGCGATGATCGCCTGCTTGTTACGGAAGTGGTAGTACAGATTGCCCGGGGAAATCCCCAAGTGCGCGGCGATGTGATTGGTACTGACCGCGCGCTCGCCCTGGGCGTTGAACAGCTCCAGGCTGGTCCGGACGATACGTTCGCGAGTTTTCGATGGAATGGCCATAACGCTCGATCTCGACTCTAACAGGCTGTTGAAAAACGTAGGCGAGGCAGGCAAGACAAGGCAAAAACAGGCGAGGAAGCGGAGTTTACTGCTGTAAATGAGCATTCCGAGCCTGTTTTTAACGCCGTATTGCCAACGCAGGTAGTTTTTCAACGGCCTGCTAAGCCCAGCAAAGGTACAGGGTCGAGCGCCTGAAGCGCTAGCCGACAGACCGTTGGTCCTCTTGTGATTTGACAGATTAGAGTAATTACTCTAAAAATCCAGCAGACCTTTTCGCAAGCACCTACTCGCCGCCCCCGGCGAGCCGACCTTCCGTCACAGCACGCCGAGGAATCAACATGGTTGCCGACATTGCCCACCTCCACCAAAGCCAGCAGCAGATCGACCAGTTGCAGGCCAGCTTCGCGCAGCAACGCGAGGCATTCGAGGCCAACCGGATGCCCTCCGCCGAACAACGCATCATGTGGCTCGAGGCGCTCGCCGGGCTGCTGCGCAACGAGCGCGAGACGCTGATCCAGGCGATCTCCCAGGATTTCAGCAACCGCAGCGCCGACGAAACCCTGCTCGCCGAGCTGATGCCCAGCCTGCACGGCATCCACTACGCGAGCAAACGCATCAAGAAATGGATGAAGCCGTCGCGCCGTAGCGTGGGCATGCAGTTCATGCCGGCCTCGGCCAAGGTGATCTACCAGCCGCTCGGCGTGGTCGGGGTGATAGTGCCGTGGAACTACCCGCTGTTCCTCGCCATCGGCCCGCTGGTCGGCGCGCTGGCAGCGGGCAACCGGGTGATGATCAAGATGAGCGAATCGACCCCGGCCACCTCGCAGCTGGTCAAGGACCTGCTGGCCAAGGTCTTCCCCGAAGACCTGGTGAGCGTGGTGCTCGGCGAAGCGGACGTCGGTGTGGCGTTCTCCAAGCTGCCGTTCGATCACCTGCTGTTCACCGGCGCCACCAGCATCGGCAAGCACGTGATGCGCGCCGCCGCGGAAAACCTCACCCCGGTGACCCTGGAACTCGGCGGCAAATCGCCAGCCATCGTCTCCGCTGACGTGCCCCTGGCGGACGCTGCCGAGCGCATCGCCTTCGGCAAGACCCTGAACGCCGGGCAGACCTGCGTGGCGCCGGACTATGTGCTGGTGCCCAAGGAGCGCGTCGAGGGCTTCGTCGAGGCCTATCGCGCTGCCGTGCTGCGTTTCTATCCGCAGCTGGAGAACAACCCGGACTACACGGCCATCATCAACGAACGCCAGCAGATGCGCCTCAACGGCTACCTGAAGGACGCCGAAAGCAAAGGCGCGAGCGTTCTTCCGCTGTACGAGCAGAGCCAAGGCCGGCGCATGCCGTTCAGCCTGCTGCTCGACGTCAGCGATGAGATGAAAATCATGCAGGAGGAAATCTTCGGCCCGCTGCTGCCGATCATCCCCTACGCCACGCTGGACGACGCCTTCGCCTATATCAATAACCGCGCCCGGCCGCTGGCGCTCTATTACTTCGGCTACGACAAGCGCGAGCAGCAACGGGTGCTGCATGAAACCCACTCCGGCGGCGTGTGCCTGAACGACACCCTGCTGCACGTGGCCCAGGACGATATGCCGTTCGGCGGCATCGGCCCGTCCGGCATGGGCCATTACCACGGCCACGAAGGGTTCCTGACATTCAGTAAAGCCAAGGGCGTGCTGATCAAACAACGCTTCAACGCCGCGAAACTGATCTACCCGCCCTACGGCACGGCGCTGCAAAAGCTGGTCTATAAATTGTTCGTTCGCTAACCGCCGCCACCGGAATAACAAGAAAAATGAACGAAATCCCCGTTGCAACACCTGGCCTGTCGCGCCGCAACCTGCTGAAGGTCGGCCTGCTGGGCTCGGCCTTTCTCGCCACCGCGAGCCTGACCGCCAGCCTCAGCGGCTGCTCGGCGGGCACGCCGCTGGCGGGTTTCACGGTGATTCGCGAATCCGATCTGCCCTTCCTGAATGCCGCGATACCGGTAATGCTCGAAGGCGCGGTCAGCCCATCGTCAATGCCCCAGGCCGTCGCCGGCACCCTGGAAAACCTCGACTACAGCCTCGCCCACCTCTCGCCCGAGATGCTCAAGCTCACCCAGCAACTGTTCGACGTGCTGGCCATGCCCGTGACCCGCGGACCTTTGACCGGCGTGTGGGGCAGCTGGGAGAACGCCTCGGCGGCCGATGTGCGGGCTTTTCTCGCGCGCTGGCAGAACAGCTCCATCGGCCTGCTGAAGATGGGCCACGCCTCCTTGCTGCAACTGGTGCTGATGAGCTGGTACGGCCGCGCGGAGTCATGGGCGCATTGCGGCTATCCGGGGCCGATAGCGGTCTAGGCACCGCTCAAGCGAAGCGCTACGTACAGCCGCCAAATCGGCCCAGAACGATAAGAGAATCCGAAATGCCCGTACCTGACTTGTTCGCCGACGGCCTGGCCCGCGGCTGGAAAACCCATAACGGCTCGCGGCTCGAGCGCGACCTGACTCTGGAAGCCGACGTCGCCATCGTCGGCAGCGGCGCGGGCGGCGGCACCACGGCGGAAATCCTCAGCGCCGCCGGCTTCAAGGTGCTGCTGATCGAGGAAGGCCCGCTGAAGACCAGCGGCGACTTCAAGATGCTCGAACACGAGGCCTACGCCAACCTCTATCAGGAAGGCATCGGGCGCATGAGCAAGGACGGCGCCATCACCATCATGCAAGGCCGTGCGGTGGGCGGCACCACGCTGATCAACTGGACCTCGAGCTTCCGCACCCCGGCGCCGACCCTCGAACACTGGGCTCGCGAGCACGGCGTTCAGGGCCATGACCCGGCCGAAATGGCGCCCTGGTTCGAGCGGATGGAGCAGCGTTTGGGCGTGGCGCCCTGGGCCGTGCCGCCCAATGCCAACAACCAGGTGATCCGCAGTGGCTGCGACAAGCTCGGCTACAGCTCCAAGGTGATCCCGCGCAACGTGCGCGGCTGCTGGAACCTCGGCTATTGCGGCATGGGTTGCCCGACCAACGCCAAGCAGTCGATGCTGGTCACGACCATTCCGGCGACCCTGGAAAAAGGCGGCGAGCTGCTGTACCTGGCGCGCGCCGAACGCCTGCTGTTCGACGGCGAGCGGGTCAGCGGCATCGAATGCCTGGGTATGGACGAACGCAGTGTGGCGCCCAACGGCCGCAAAATTCTGGTCAAGGCCAAGCACTACGTGCTGTCCGGCGGCGGCATCAACACCCCCGGCCTGCTGCTACGCTCGAACGCCCCCGATCCGCATCAGTGCACCGGCAAGCGCACTTACCTGCACCTGGTGAATTTCTCCGCCGCGCAGTTTGAAGAGGTGATCAACCCCTTCTACGGCGCGCCCCAGTCGATCTACTCCGACCACTTCCAGTGGGACGACGGCACCGCCGGGCGCATGTCCTACAAGCTGGAAGTCCCGCCGCTGCACCCGGCGCTGGCCGCCACGCTGCTCGGCCGCTTCGGTCTCGACAACGCCCTGCGCATGGAGCAGTTGCCGCACACCAACGTGATGCTCGCCCTGCTGCGCGACGGCTTCCACCCGGACAGCGCCGAAGGCAAGGTCGAACTGCGCGGCGACGGCAGCCCGGTGCTCGACTATCGAATGACCGATTACACCTGGGACGGTGTGCGCCGGGCCTTCCACAGCATGGCCGAAATCCAGTTCGCCGCCGGGGCCAAGGCGGTGTTGCCGCTGCACGCCGACGCCGGCTACGCGAAAACCCCGGCCGAGGCCAAGCGCCTGATCGACGACCTCAGCCTGGAAATCTACCGCACCCGCCTGGGCAGCGCCCACGTGATGGGCGGCTGCGCCATGGGCGAGGATCCGCGTCAGGCGGTGACCGACAGCCTCGGCCGGCATCATCAGCTGAGCAACCTGTCGATCCACGACGGCTCGCTGTTCCCCACCAGCATCGGCGCCAACCCGCAGCTGTCGATCTACGGCCTGACCGCGAAGCTGGCGACCCGCCTGGCCGAGCGGCTTGCCACCTGAAACCTCTGGAGGATTCCGCATGCTGCCCAAAATCATCTCCGCCCTTCTGGTAGTCGCCGGCATCATCCATCTGCTGCCGCTCAGCGGCGTGCTCGGTGCCGAGCGCCTGGCTGCACTTTATGGCTTGTCCTTCGAGGAGCCCAACCTGTTGCTGCTGATGCGCAGCCGCGCCCTGCTGTTCGGCCTGCTCGGCGCCTTTATGCTCTACGCCGCCTGGCGCCCGACGCTGCAACCCCTCGCCCTGTTCGGTGGGATGGTCAGCGTACTCGGCTTTCTGCTGCTGGCCTGGAGCGGCCCCGGCTACAACGACGCCTTGCGCCGCGTGGTGATCGCCGACTGGGTCGCCCTGGCCTGTCTGGCGCTCGCGGCGCTGCTGTACCTGGTGGCCCGTGGCAAAGCCTGAATCGCTCGCCGACTTGGCCCCAAGGGGATCGCTGCGCTACCATCCGACTCCCAACGGACTCGCCAGGACATTGCGATGAATCGAGTGTTATACCCCGGCACCTTCGACCCCATCACCAAGGGCCACGGCGATCTGGTCGAGCGCGCTTCGCGCCTGTTCGATAGCGTGATCATCGCCGTCGCCGCCAGCCCGAAGAAGAACCCGCTGTTCACCCTGGAGCAGCGCGTGGCACTGGCTCGCGAAGTGACCAAGCACCTGCCGAACGTCGAAGTGATGGGCTTTTCCACCCTGCTCGCGCATTTCGCCAAGGAACAAGGCGCCAATGTGCTGCTGCGCGGCCTGCGCGCGGTATCGGACTTCGAATACGAATTCCAACTGGCCAATATGAACCGCCAACTGGCGCCGGATGTGGAAAGCCTGTTCCTCACCCCATCGGAAAAGTACTCCTTTATCTCCTCGACCCTGGTGCGTGAAATCGCTGCCCTGGGCGGGGATATCTCGAAGTTCGTCCACCCCGCCGTGGGCGCGGCCCTGGCCGAACGCTTCAAACAGTAACCCCTAGCAGGCCGTTGAAAAACGTAGGCGAGGCAGCCGAGCCTGTTTTTAACGCCGTATCGGCAACGTAGGTAGTTTTTCAACAGCCTGCTAGCTCCCGACGCAAGCCACGTGCATGCACGCCGTCAATGCGGCACAATTTGCCGCATTGTCTTTGCGCGTTTAACGCTGCGACTGCGGTCGCAGCAGGAGTGGTTATTTCATGTCCCTGATCATCACCGACGACTGCATCAACTGCGACGTCTGCGAGCCCGAGTGCCCGAACGCCGCGATCTCTCAGGGGGAAGAGATCTATGTGATCGATCCCAACCTGTGCACCGAATGCGTCGGCCACTACGACGAACCCCAGTGCCAGCAAGTCTGTCCGGTCGACTGCATCCCCCTCGACGAAAACAACGTTGAGAGCAAGGAAGAGTTGATGGAGAAGTACCTGATCATCACCGGCAAGGCTTAGCAGGCCGCTGGAAAACTATCTACGTTTTCAACAACCTACTAGCGCCCAGCCGTGTAGGCGCCGGCACGGGACGCCGGACACCCCATCAGGAAAAATGCGCGCAACCGCGAGAAAGGATTGCGCGCGGCGGGCTCAGATCCGTATCAATCCCGGCGATAACCGCTGGTGGTGCAGCCCAGGCAACGGACGAAGGCCGACTTGCCCGGCTCGACCACCAGCGCATGGCCGGCTTCACCGATATTGCCGCCCGCGGCGGTGAACGGCAGGCTGACCACGAACAGCCCCGCGCCGAGTACGGTGGCGCCGATCAGCAACGGCCGGGCGATCAGCAGGTCGCCGACCATGGAGAACGCCTTGGGCGCATCGGCGGTATACATGGGGTCGCCGCTCGCGTTTTGCTGAACCACCTCTGCGTGTGCCGGCAAAGCCAGCAGGCCAGTGGTCAGAGCCAGGACAACAGCGGTTGAACGAAACACTTTCATGGGGCGATCCTTCAGCTATTAGGAGGCAGTACGGGTAACTATAACAGTGCTCCGACAATTGTCAGCGTGACGGCCGTCAATCGCCATAAAAGGCATATTCAGGTTTTTTCGGGACAAAGGGTCGGTAGAACTCGAATATCACCTTGAGATCGGCCGCCTCGTCACCTGTCGGCCAGAATGTCGGGCCGATGAACACCCGTTTGTTCTGATAGTCCAGCGCGGCCAGGACCAAGGGCACATTGGCGCCCATCGCGATGTGATAGAAGCCCATTTTCCAGCGCTCGACTTTCTTCCGCGTGCCCTCGGGCGACAGCACCAGCACGAACTGCCGATGCTCGGCAAACGCCTGGATCGCCTGCTCCACGGTATTGACCTGGCGATCGCGGCGGATCGGGATACCGCCCCAGGCGCGCATCAACGCGCCGAAGGGCGGGCGAAAGATCGTGTGTTTGCCAAACCAGCGGGCATTCAGGCGCAGAACGAACTTGAAGGCGATAAAAATCACGAAATCCCAGTTCGAGGTATGGTGCGCGCCAATGGCGATATACCGGTCGAGCTTGGGCAATGTCCCTTCGATGCGCCAACCCATGAGTTTCAGCGCGGCATGGCCGAGCACCTCGGCCAGCAGATTGCGGGGCAAATAATTACCGGACATCGCGAACCTCGGTATTTCTTATTGGGCTTACTCGAATCCAGTTCGGTAATTGTAGTTCCGGGCGCGTTCAGCGCTGACAGCGGGGGCAGAACACACTGGCGCGCTGACCCAGCTTGACCTCGCGCAGGCCACTGCCGCAGCGCTTGCAGAACTCGCCGCCGCGCCCATACACGAACAGCTCCTGCTGAAAATACCCCGGCTGCCCGTCGCCGCCGACGAAGTCGCGCAGCGTGGTGCCACCGCGCTCGATGGCATGGGCGAGGATCCGCTTGATCTCCGCCGCCAGCGTCATATAGCGCGCCCGCGAGACCGAGCCGGCTTCGCGCCGCGGATCGATGCCGGCGGCGAACAGCGCTTCGCTGGCGTAGATATTGCCGACCCCGACCACCACCGCGTTATCCATGATGAAGGGCTTGATCGCCATCGCCCGACCGCGGGATTGCTGGAACAGGCGCTCGCCATCGAACAGGTCGGTCAAGGGTTCCGGGC
Source organism: uncultured Pseudomonas sp. (assembly GCA_966210885.1). Taxonomy (GTDB): domain Bacteria; phylum Pseudomonadota; class Gammaproteobacteria; order Pseudomonadales; family Pseudomonadaceae; genus Aquipseudomonas. The sequence continues at coordinate 18,798 of CBIHLQ010000029.1, read as the reverse complement.
CGAGTTTGCTGAGCAGCACATGCCCCAATGGATCGGCACTCCAGAGCAAGGCGCCGAAACGCCGCGGGTCGGTGTAACGCAGCGCCAGGCCGGACTCCAGCTCGATATCGACATGCTCGTGCTTGCCCGCCGGCAAACCGCACTCGACCAGGCGCAGGCTACCGGACATGCCCAGATGGCTGATCAGGCTGCCGGTTTCGGCCTTGATCAACAGATATTTGGCACGTCGCTCGACGCATTCGATGCGCTGCCCGGATACCCGCACATCGAGGTCTTCGGGGATCGGCCAGCGCAACCGTCGCTCGCGCACTATCACCCGGCTGACGCGTTGACCTTCGAGATAGGGCGCGATACCGCGGCGGGTGGTTTCGACTTCGGGGAGTTCGGGCATGGCGATCGATCAGGCATACGAATGGGCGGCCGCCACCTTAGCAGGAATGCCCCGGGGCGACGAGCCGGCGCCCGCTAAGCGATACCCAGGTCGTGGACGCTTTCCTTGAATATCTGGAAGTCGTACTCGGAGAAACCGACATATTCGAGGACCAGACTCTCGATGCTCAGCCACTCGTGGTCCTCGGTCTGATTGCCCAACACCCGATGGCTTTCGCACACATGCTCGGCCATCTTCAGAATCGCCAGCAGCATCTTCAAGCGGCCATCCGCGGCCTCGTCGCCGAGAATCGCCAGAACGTTGTGATGGCTGGCGATGGCTTCGCACAGATGCAACGGCAGGTTCCACGACTTGGCGGTGAAATAACCGACCACAGCGTGGTTGGTGTTGAGCAGACGGTTTTCCGTGTCCACCACGCGACGTTCGCCATTGGCACTGGCGTAGGCCTCCTCGAGCACCGTCATATAGCCGGGGAAGCGCTTGATCATCAAGGGGATGCCGCAGTTATGGAACAGGCCCAGGGTGTAGGCCTCGTCCGGCGCCTGGAAACCGACACGCTTGGCCAGGCTCAGGCAGGCCATGGCCACATCCTGGGCGGTATCCCAGAAGCGATTGAGCGTGACTATGGCCTCGTCGGTCAATTCGCCACGGATCGACTGGGCATTGATCAGATTGATCACGGTGTCGCAGCCCAGCAGGTCGACCGCCTGCTGAATCGAGGCGATGCGCTCGCTGAGGCCGAATTGCGGCGAATTGACGATCTTCAGCAAGGCGCCGGACAAGCCCGGGTCCTGGCTGATCAGCTTGGCGATGCTGCGCAGATCCGGCGATGGCATGAACTGCTCCATCTGCAGGTCGACCATGATTTGCGGCTGCGGCGGCACGCTGATGCCCTGCAAGGCTTTTTGGAGCTGTTCGGCGGAGAGTTCGTAAGCCATGGAGACATCGACGAGAAGGTGATGACTTTCACAGTCTAACCAGTTGTCGCGAAAACTGCGCTGGCGCTTTTACCTGAACTTTTATCGGCTGTCGGGTCGGACATTGAACAAGCCTTAACCCCACAGCGAGGAGGTTCGCATGAGCGATTCCCTGAAAGGCAAACGCGTCGCCCTGCTGGTCACCGACGGCTTCGAACAGGCCGAGTTGACCGGGCCGAAACGGGCGTTGGAGCAGGCCGGTGCGGAGACCGAGATTCTTTCCGCCAAGCCCGGCCGGGTCACCGGCTGGCACCACACCACGCCGGGCGACAGTTTCGCCGTCGACCAGACGTTCGACAGCGCCCATATCGAGGACTACGACGCCATCGTGCTACCCGGCGGGGTGGTCAACGCGGACAGTATCCGCATGGACGAAATGGCCCAGGAGCTGGTCAAGGATGCCGCCCGCGCGAACAAACCCATTGCGGTGATCTGCCATGGCGCCTGGATTCTCGCCAGCATCGACCTGGTCAAAGGCAAGACCATCACCAGTTGGCCATCGCTGCGCGACGACCTGCGCAACGCCGGCGCCAACTGGGTCGACCAGGAAGTGGTGGTCGACGGCCGGCTGATCAGCAGCCGCAAGCCGGACGATATTCCGGCATTCAACCAGAAACTGATCGAGGCGCTGGCGGCCTGATCGCGTAGCGAGCGGGCGTATCGCCGCGACGATACGCCCAACCCCGCGGGCCCGGGCGCCCTTTGGTATACTTCCGCTCTTTTTTCGGAGCGCCCACCCATGTCCCTGCCCAGCCTGCGCCTAAAAGCCAATGCCGATCGTCGCCTGCGCGCCGGCCACCTGTGGGTCTACAGCAATGAAATCGACGTCGCCGCCACGCCGCTGCACGGCTTTGCCGCGGGCGACCAGGCGATTCTCGAAGCGGCCGGCGGCAAGCCCCTGGGCGTGGTCGCGATCAGCCCGAACAACCTGATCTGCGCGCGCCTGCTGTCGCGCGACGTCAAGCACGTGCTGGACAAATCCCTGCTGGTGCACCGCATCAACGTCGCCCTGAGCCTGCGCGACCGCCTGTTCGACCAGCCCTGCTATCGCCTGGTGTATGGCGATTCCGACCTGCTGCCGGGGCTGGTGGTCGACCGTTTCTTCGACATTCTGGTGGTGCAACTGGCCTCCGCCGCCATGGAGCGGCACAAGGACGAAGTGCTGGCCGCGCTGATCCAGGTGCTCAAACCCCGCGGCATCCTGCTCAAGAACGACTCCGCGGCCCGCGACGCCGAAGGCCTGGAGCGCTACGTCGACACCGCGTTCGGTGTGGTGCCGGAATGGGTCGCCCTGGAAGAGAACGGCGTCAAGTTCGAGGCCCCGGTGATCGAAGGCCAGAAAACCGGCTGGTTCTTCGACCACCGCATGAACCGCGCGCCTGGCGCCCTACGTCAAGGGCAAGCGGGTACTCGACCTGTTCAGTTATATCGGTGGCTGGGGCGTGCAGGCCGCGGCCTTCGGCGCCACTGAAGTGATGTGCGTGGATGCATCCGGCTTCGCCCTCGACGGCGTCGAGCGCAACGCCGCGCTCAATGGCCTGTCGGAACAGGTCGCCTGTATCGAAGGCGATGTGTTCGCCGCGCTCAAGGAGCTGAAAAGCGCCGAAGAGCGTTTCGACGTGGTGATCGCCGATCCGCCCGCGTTCATCAAGCGCAAGAAGGACCTGAAAAACGGCGAAGCCGCCTACCGTCGCCTCAACGAAGCGGCGATGCGCCTGCTCAACAAGGACGGCATCCTGGTCAGCGCCTCCTGCTCCATGCACCTGCCGGAGGACGACCTGCAGAACATCCTGCTGACCAGCGCGCGCCATCTGGACCGCAATATCCAGTTGCTCGAACGCGGCGCCCAGGGCCCGGACCATCCGGTGCATCCGGCGATTGTCGAAACCCGCTATATCAAGAGCCTGACCTGCCGCTTGCTGCCCAACAGTTAAGCGGGCGCACCGCCTCAGGGCCTGTCGACGTTTCGCGCGAGCACGACGGAACGTCGACACTGCAAGGACGTGTCGCTAGGTGTCCCTTTGCGCCCAGCGGTGTTACCCACTCCCACATCCAGCTGGCGGATGGAGCAATCCACGCTAGGCTTTAAGCCAGCGTTTGCAGGCGATAAGGGCCACTTATCGCCATTTGGCACAGCGATTGCTTTGTAACCATACGTAAGCTTCTAAAAAATACCTGACTTACCAACGATGGCGAGTCGTCAGGTGAAGGCCAAAAGCCACGCACCTGTTTATGAAACATTGGGGAGGGGTATGGCTGACCGGGCTGGGGACAAACCGTTCCTGCAATTTACCAATGTGAAGAAGACCTATGACCACAAGAACCTGGTGGTCAAGGATTTCAACCTGGATGTGGCCAAGGGCGAGTTCATCACCCTGCTCGGCCCCTCGGGTTCCGGCAAGACCACCTGCTTGATGATGCTCGCCGGCTTCGAAGACGTCACCAGCGGCGAAATCCTGATCAACGGCCGTTCGGTCACCAGCATCGCGCCCTATCAACGCAATATCGGCATGGTGTTCCAGCAATATGCGCTGTTCCCGCATATGACGCTGCGCGAGAACCTCGCCTACCCCCTGAAAATCCGCAAACGCCCGAAAGACGAGATCAACGCCAAGGTCGACGAGTACCTCTCGCTGGTCGAATTGCTGGATTTCGGCAACCGCTTCCCCGGCCAGCTTTCCGGCGGCCAGCGGCAACGCGTGGCCCTGGCCCGTGCGCTGATCTTCGCTCCCGATATCGTGCTGATGGACGAACCCCTGGGCGCCCTCGACAAGAAGCTGCGCGAGCAGATGCAGTTCGAGATCAAGCGCCTGCACGAGCAGCTCGGCTTCACCGTGATCTACGTGACCCACGACCAGACCGAAGCCTTGACCATGAGCGATCGCATCGCCGTGTTCAATAACGGCATCGTCCAGCAATGCGCGCCGCCCCATGTGCTCTACGAGCGGCCGGCCAATCTGTTCGTCGCCGACTTCATCGGCGAGAGCAACAAGCTCAAGGGCGTGATCGAGTCGGTCGACGCCGATACCGTCCAGGTGCGCCTGGACGACGGCGCCATGGTCAGTGCGCTCAAGGCCAACTGCACGGAAGTCGGCCTGCCCACCACCGTCTCGATACGCCCGGAAAAACTCACCTTCACCGACCACCTCGGCACCGCCGGCAATCAGGTCATGGCGCGTTTCGTCACCCGCCACTATGTCGGCGAATACATCCGCTACCACTTCGAAACCGCCGACGGCACCGAGCTGGTGGTGAAGAACATGAACGACAATTCCGCACCGCAACTCAGCGCCAAGGATGAGGTCGCCCTGGCCTGGCTGCCGCAAGACAGCCAAGCCCTGGATCGATACGAGGTTCCGACGACGCTCTGACAGCTTGTCGAAAAACACGGCGCGCGACGGCTGGGCGGCAACGCCGGGGCGGAATCGAGCAAGGAAGTGCAACCCAGGCGGGTCCGCATCTTCCTTGACCGATTTCAATCCAGCACGGCCTAGCGCAACGGGGTTTTCGACGATCTGCTAACCCTAACAGGCCGTTGAAAAACGTAGGCGAGGCAGCCGAGACAAGGACTAGGCGCCCCCACAAAAACGGCCGAAAAAGCGCAGTTTACGTGCTGTAAATGAGCATTTTGACTGGGCTCGCACGCGAGGCTGTTTTTAACGCCGTATCGGCAACGCAGGTAGTTTTTCAACAGTCTGCTAAGACTAAAAAGCAAAAATGGAGCACAGCAATGGCTAGATCACTGACCACCCGCTTTTCCACATTCGCTTTGGCGGCAGCATTGGGTACGGCATCTTTCGCCGCCAGCGCCGAGGACTCTCTGACGGTCGTATCCTGGGGCGGCGCTTACGGCGCGGCGCAGAAAAACCACATGATCGACCCCTTCCAGAAAGACACCGGGGTCAAGGTGCTGTTCGAGGATTACTCCGGCGGCGTCGCCGAAATGAAGGCCCAGGTCGAATCCGGCAACGTGCAATGGGACGTGGTCGACGTCGAGGTGATCGACCTCGAGCGTGCCTGCTCCGAAGGCCTGCTGGAAACCATCGACCATAGCATCCTGCCAGAGGGCGCGGACGGCACTCCGGCCGCCGAGGACTTCATCCCCGAAGCCCTGTCCAGCGATTGCGCGGTCGGCAACATCGTCTGGTCGGTGGTGTTCGCCTACAACAAGGACACCATCGGCGGCACGCCCGCAGCATCCATCAACGACTTCTTCGACACCACGAAAATCCCGGGCAAGCGCGCCATGCGCAAACGTCCGCAGGTCAACATGGAGTGGGCGTTGATGGCCGACGGCGTGGCGCCGAAAGACGTCTATGAAGTGCTGGCGACGCCGGAAGGCCAGGCACGTGCCTTCGCCAAGCTGGATACCCTGAAGAAAGACGCGGTCTGGTTCGACTCCTGGTCGCAAGCCCCGCAACTGCTCAACGACGGCGGCGCGGTGCTGGTGCAATCGGCCAACGGCCGCTTCTACGACGCCATCCGCCAGGAAGGTAAACCCTTCGTCATCGTCTGGGACGGCCACGTCTATGACCTCGATGCCTGGGCCGTGCTGAAAGGCTCGCCGAAGAAAGACCTGGCCATGAAGTTCATCGCCTACGCCACCCAGTCCAAGCCGCTGGCCGGTATGTCGGACGTGGCCTACGGTCCGACCCGCAAGTCGTCCACGCCGATGATGGACCCGGCCGCCGCCCCGCACCTGCCGACCGCACACCTGGACAAAGGTATCCAGGCCGGCTCCGAGTTTTGGGCCGACTACGGCGAATCACTCGGCGAGAAGTTCAATGAGTGGTTGTTGAAGTAAAGGCAGTCCGTAGGGTGGGTCGGGCCGCGCAGGTTAGGCGCAGGGCGCACAACTGTAGGTACACGCAAAACCTGTTGCGCCGTAACCCACCATTGAGGCGACCCTGATACCGCTCGGTGGGTTACGCGGCGCACAGCAACCGCGTCGCTCGCCCAGGCCGGTGCCCAGCGCCGCTAACCCACCCTACGGACTAACCCACTTTCACCCTGAACGACTGGAGAAGTCGCTTGTCCTCTCTGTCCACCACCGAAGCCAGCCAAGCCGCCAGCGGTCGACGTAAAAAGCGTCTGACCGCCTTTCTGTTCGTGGTGCCGCTGCTGATCTTTATCCTGCTGACCTTCGTCGCACCTATCGCCAGCATGCTCTGGCGCAGCGTGCACCACCCGACGGTCGCGGAACTGATTCCCCATACCTTGAGCGAGTTGCAGCGCTGGGACGGCAAAGCCCTGCCCGACCGACAAACCCTCGATGTCTTCGCCCGGGAGCTGCACGGTCTAGCGCAAGAACGCCTGTCCGGCAAACTCGCCGAGGAGTTCAACCGTGCCCAGGCCGGCATGTCCAGTGTGGTGAAATCCAGCGCGCGCAAGGTCGCCCGTCTGAAACCGGAGCAGCTCGAGTCCCAAGGCGCACAGACTCTGCTCGACGCCCATCGCAACTGGAGCAAACCCGAAGTCTGGATGGCCATCCAGCGCGCGGGGCAACGCTACACCTACGACTACTATCTGACCGCTCTGGATCTGGAGCTGGATGCCGAGCAAGGCATTCAGGTGCGTGAGGACACGCAAATCTACCTGCAGCTGTACAGCAAGACCCTGACCATGGCGCTGGTCATCACCCTGTTCTGCGCCCTGCTCGGCTACCCGCTCGCCTACTACCTGGCCGGCCTGCCGAACAACCGCGCCAACCTGCTGCTGGTGCTGGTGCTGCTGCCGTTCTGGACCTCGTTGCTGGTGCGCACCACCGCCTGGATCGCCCTGCTGCAAACCAACGGCGTGATCAATTCGTTCCTGCTCGGTGTCGGCGTCATCGAGCAACCGTTCGAGATCCTCTATACCTCGTTCGCCACCGTCATCGCCATGACCCACATCCTGCTGCCGTTCATGATCCTGCCGCTGTACAGCGTGATGCGCGGCATCGATCCGAGTTACCTGCGCGCCGCCATGTCCCTGGGCGCACGGCCGATTCCGGCCTTCGCGCGGATTTACTTCCCGATGACCCTGCCGGGCCTGAGCGCCGGCGCACTGCTGGTGTTCATCATCTCCGTGGGCTACTACATCACCCCCGCGCTGGTTGGCGGCACCGACGGGCAGATGATCAGCAACATCATCGCGTTCCACATGCAGCGCTCGAACAACTGGGAGCTGGCCGCCGCGCTGGGCTCGCTGCTGCTCGGCCTGATTCTGCTGCTGTACTGGCTGTACGACCGCTTCGTCGGCGCCAGCAATATCAAACTGGGTTAACCATGAGCAAAATTCCCGCTTACTACGGCTTCTGGCACAACCTCGGCGCCTGGCTGCTGAAAGTCAGCTCCTGGTTGGTGCTGCTGTTCCTGATCATGCCGATCCTGGTGATCATCCCCTTGTCGTTCAACGTCGAGCCATTCTTCAGCTTCACCGAAGGCATGCTCAGGCTGCAGCCGGAGGCTTACTCGCTGCGTTGGTACCGGGAGATTTTCAGCGACCCGAAATGGATTCTGGCGATTCAGAACAGCTTTCTGATCGGTGTCTTCGCCACCATCCTCGCCACCGTGCTCGGCACCTGCGCCGCCGTCGGCCTGGCCCGCGACGACATGCCGTTCCGCCGGCTGATCACCGCGCTGCTGCTGTCGCCGATGATAGTGCCGCTGATCATCACAGCCGCAGGGATGTTCTTCTTCTATTCCGATCTCGGCCTGGCGGGCAATTACCTCGGGGTGATCATCGCCCACGCCGCGCTCGGCACGCCTTTCGTGATCATCACCGTGACCGCGACCCTGACCGGCTTCGACTACTCGCTGGCGCGCGCCGCGCTGAATCTGGGCGCCACGCCATTGCGGGTGTTCTTCGACATCATCATGCCGCTGATCCGCCCCGGGGTGATTTCCGGCGCGCTGTTCGCCTTTATCACCTCGTTCGACGAGGTGGTGGTGATCCTGTTCATGGCCGGCCCCCAGCAACGCACCATTCCCCGGCAGATGTTCTCGGGCCTGCGCGAGCAGATCAACCCGAGCATCCTGGCCATCGCCACCCTGCTGATCCTGGTGTCCATTGCCTTGCTGGTGACCATCGAACTGCTGCGCCGCCGCGCCGAGCGTTTGCGCGGCGTCGAACTGATCGAATAGGCGCTCCGCGCTTTAACTAAGCGCTCTGCGCTTTCATCGCCCTACCGCCTGGGATTAGAATCCCAGGCCTCCTGCCCCATCGGCGGATTTCGAGCCCGGACGGGCCTGCGCCAACCCCGCGCCGTGCACCGTCGCCGCCCTGCAAATGGTCACTTCCGTTTGCCATGGGCCTGAACCCGGCTCAACATACGCAATAGCCCGACGCCGGGAATACCTGTGCGACCGTGACCTGATAAGCCTTTGCAGGATTGACCGCCATGCCCGATTACCGCTCGAAAACCTCCACCCACGGCCGCAACATGGCCGGCGCCCGCGCCCTGTGGCGTGCAACCGGGATGAAGGACGAGGACTTCAAGAAGCCGATCATCGCCGTCGCCAACTCCTTCACCCAATTCGTGCCCGGCCACGTGCACCTGAAGGACATGGGCCAACTGGTCGCCCGCGAGATCGAAAAAGCCGGCGGCGTGGCCAAGGAATTCAACACCATCGCCGTCGACGACGGCATCGCCATGGGCCACGACGGCATGCTCTATTCGCTGCCCTCGCGCGAGATCATCGCCGACTCGGTCGAATACATGGTCAACGCCCACTGCGCCGACGCCATCGTCTGCATCTCCAACTGCGACAAGATCACCCCCGGCATGCTGATGGCCGCCCTGCGCCTGAACATCCCGGTGGTGTTCGTTTCCGGCGGGCCGATGGAAGCCGGCAAGACCAAACTGGCCAGCCACGGCCTCGACCTGGTCGACGCCATGGTCGTCGCCGCCGACGATACCGCCTCCGACGAGAAGGTCGCCGAATACGAGCGCAGCGCCTGCCCGACCTGCGGCAGCTGCTCCGGGATGTTCACCGCCAACTCGATGAACTGCCTGATGGAAGCCTTAGGGCTCGCCTTGCCGGGCAACGGCTCCACCCTGGCCACCCACGCCGACCGCGAGCAGCTGTTCCTGCGCGCCGGGCGCCTGGCCGTCGAGCTGTGCCAGCGCTACTACGGCGAAGGCGACGACAGCGTGCTGCCGCGCAACGTCGCCAACTTCAAGGCGTTCGAAAACGCCATGAGCCTGGACATCGCCATGGGCGGCTCGACCAACACCATCCTGCACCTGCTGGCCGCCGCCCAGGAAGCCGAGATCGAGTTCGACCTGCGCGACATCGATCGCCTGTCGCGCAAGGTGCCGCAGCTGTGCAAAGTGGCGCCGAACATCCAGAAGTACCATATGGAAGACGTGCACCGCGCCGGCGGCATCTTCTCGATCCTCGGCGAACTGGCCCGCGGCGGTCTGCTGCACACCGACGTATCCACAGTGCACAGCCCGAGCATGGCCGATGCCATCGCCCAGTGGGACATCACCCAGACCCAGGACGAAGCCGTCCACCACTTCTTCAAGGCCGGGCCGGCCGGCATCCCGACCCAGACCGCGTTCAGCCAGAGCACCCGCTGGCCGAGCCTGGACGACGACCGCGCCGAAGGTTGCATCCGCTCGGTGGAACATGCCTATTCGCAGGAAGGCGGGCTGGCCGTGCTCTACGGCAATATCGCCCTCGATGGCTGCGTGGTGAAGACCGCCGGGGTCGACGAGTCGATCCTGGTGTTCGAAGGCAGCGCGAAGATCTTCGAAAGCCAGGACAGCGCGGTACGCGGCATCCTCAATGACGAGGTCAAAGCCGGCGACATCGTGATCATCCGCTACGAAGGCCCGAAAGGCGGTCCGGGCATGCAGGAAATGCTCTATCCGACCTCGTACCTCAAGTCCAAGGGCCTGGGCAAGCAATGCGCCCTGCTCACCGACGGCCGCTTCTCCGGCGGTACCTCGGGCCTGTCGATCGGCCACGCCTCGCCGGAAGCCGCCGCGGGCGGCGCCATCGGCCTGGTGCGCGAAGGCGACAAGATCCTCATCGACATCCACCAGCGCAGCATCAACTTGCTGGTCTCCGATGAAGAACTGGCGCACCGCCGCATCGCACAGGACAAGCAAGGCTGGAAACCCGTCGCCCCCCGTGCGCGCAAGGTGACCACCGCGCTCAAGGCCTACGCCCTGCTCGCCACCAGCGCCGACAAAGGCGCGGTACGCGACAAGGCGCTGCTGGAAAAACTGGTGCCCTGATCGCCGGTAACCCGCAACAAGCGAGCCCGACATCCTGTCGGGCTTTTTTATGCTTGCCTGAATCTTCTGAAAAAATCCTAGAGTCGTGTCAGAGGAACAATCTCATGCTGAAAATCGGGGTGATCGCCGACACCCACGGCCTGCTGCGGCCCGAGGCACTTAGCGCATTGCAGGACTGCGACCATATCCTGCACGCCGGCGATATCGGCAAACCGGAAATTCTCCAGACCCTCGGCCAGTTGGCGCCGCTGCAGGTGGTGCGCGGCAACAACGACACCCAGCCCTGGGCCGCGGCCCTGCCCGAGCGCCTGCACCTGACCTTCGGCGACCTGACGCTCTACCTGCTACACGACCTGAAGGAGCTGCAACTCGACCCGCTCAGCGCCGGCATCGATCTGGTGATCAGCGGTCACTCGCACAAGCCCGCCCAGGTTGAGCGCGACGGCGTGCTGTTCTTCAACCCCGGCAGCGCCGGCCCGCGACGCTTCAAGCTGCCGGTTTCCCTGGGGCTGCTATGGCTGGACGGGCGAAGCGTACGGAGCGAGCTGGTTACGCTTTTGTCTTAAACGAGTTCGTAGCCCGAGCTTTTGGTAGGCGACACGGCGAACGGCGAGATCGCGAACGGCCCATCAGCTCACCCCCATATAACGCCCGGCGCGGTGGTTGATCGCCAGCACCATATTCAGTGCCAGGGCGCCGAGGATCGACAGCGCGACCTTGTCCAGCGGCACTATCGCCACCGCCGCCAGCACGATCAACACATCGATGCCCATCTGCACCTTGCCGGCGCGCAGCTCGAAACGCTCCTGCAAATACAGCGTGAGGATGTTCACCCCGCCCAGGCTGGCGCGATGGCGGAACAGCATCAACAAGCCCAGGCCCATGGCGAATCCGCCGAACAGCGCGGCGTAGATCAGGTTCAACTCGGCGAACGCCAGCCAACCGGGGGTAAGTTCGGCGAACAGCGACACCAGCCCGACCGCGCAGAACGTACGCAGGGTGAACGGCCAGCCCGTGCGCCAGATGGCCAGGGCATAGAACGGCAGGTTGATCAGAAAGAACACCAGACCGAACGGCCAGCCCAGCAGGTACTTCAAGAGAAACGCCAGCCCCACGGTGCCGCCGGTCAATAAACCGGCCTGGCTGTAGAAGGTAATGCCCAACGCCACCATCGCGGTGCCGAGCAACAGCGCCAGGGCGTCTTCCCACAGCGGATGACGGATAAAAAGCGCGGCGATAGCGTTCGCCTCGGGACTGTCGGAATCGACGCCACTCATGGGGTAAGACCTGTGATTGCAATTGCGAATGGCAAGGATAGGCGCCGCGAACGACGCCCGAATTGGCCAGGATCAAGAAAGGTGCGGGTTTCTAGGAATTAGCCGCGGGTCCAGGTCTCGAAGTCGTAGCCGGGGGTTTCGCCCTCGGCCGGGTGTTCGTCGAGAGCCGTGCGCTGCCAATCCGCTTCGCCGAACTCGGGAAACCAGGCGTCGCCCTCGGGGCTCAGACCGACCCGGGTCAGGTAGAGACGGTCGGCCTGTGGCAAGGCTTGAGCGTATAACTGCGCGCCGCCGATCAGCATCAACTCGTCGACACCCTGCTCGCGCGCCCATTGCTCGGCGCGCTGAATCGCCGGCGCCAAGGATTCGAAGACTTCGGCCCCCTCCAGACGCAAATCCGGCTGGCGGCTGATCACCAGATTGAGCCGCCACGGCAACGGCCGACCGAGGGAGTCCCAGGTCTTGCGCCCCATGATGATCGGCTTGCCCAGGGTCAGCGCCTTGAAATGCTTGAGATCCGCGGGCAGGTGCCACGGTAATTGGTTATCGCGGCCGATCACGCGATTCTGCGCGAGGGCGGCGATCAGGCAGAGGGGAAGAGACTTTTTCATGGCGGCGAGGATAGCAGAGTGACAGATATCAAGGCAGCCGACGGCAATTGCCAACCGACCAGCAACCTGTGGCACTGTCATCGCTTGGTAGTCGAACCGTGATCGTTCCGTCATCCGGATCGATGCACGCTGGAGTCATCCAACCCAAGGAGATGCCGACATGCCCATCAGCCACCCATCGCTCAAGGCCTTGATGCTCTGCATCGGCCTCTCGCTTGCGCCCCTTGCGAGCGCCGCAGCCGCCGTGCCGGACAAGGTGCAAGCCGCCATCGACTGGGCCAAACAGCAGCCCCTGAAGCACCGCGGCGAACACCGCGGCGAGGCAAAGCCGTTGATCATCGCCCACCGCGGCGCCAGCGGTTATGTGCCCGAGCACACCCTGGCCGCCTATGCCCTGGCGATTCTGCAGGGCGCCGATTACATAGAACCCGACCTTGTGATGAGCAAGGACGGCCATCTGGTCGCCCGCCACGACAACGAGCTGGGGCTGACCACCGATGTCGCCCAGCATCCCGAGTTCGCCGAGCGCCGGCGCACGCAAACGATCGATGGCGTGCCGCTCACCGGCTGGTTCAGCGAAGACTTCACCCTCGCCGAGCTGAAAACCCTGCGCGCGATCGAACGCATCCCGCAGATCCGCCCGGGCAATGCGCGCATGGACGGCGCCTTCGAAGTGCCGACCCTGCAGGAAATCATCGACCTGGTGAAAAGCCTGCAACTCAGCCAGCAGCGCACCATCGGCCTGTATCCGGAAACCAAGCACCCGAGCCACTTCCAGCAACTCGGCCTGGGCCTGGAAAAGCCCCTGGTCAAACTGCTCAGGAGGAATGGTTACCGCGACGCCAGGGCGCCGGTGTACATCCAATCGTTCGAAGTGGAGAACCTCAAGACCCTCAGCCGCCTGACCTCGATACGCCTGGTGCAGCTGCTCTGGGTCGACGGCCAGCCCTACGACCAGCAAGTGCTGGGCACGGGCTTGAGTTACGCGCAGATGAGCACCCCGGCCGGCCTGCGCGAGATCGCCCGCTACGCCAGCGGCATCGGCCCGGAAAAGAGCCTGATCATCCCTCGCGATGCCCAAGGCAACCTCGACCCGGCCAACGCCAGCACCCTGGTCGCCGACGCCCATGTCGCCGGGCTCAAGGTGCATCCCTACACCTTCCGCGCGGAAAACACCTTTCTGCCGGCCGATTTGCGCAGCGGTGACGATCCGCAAGCCCATGGCGATATCGCGGCGGAGGCCCGCGCCTTCCTGGAGACGGGGATCGACGGCCTGTTTATCGACCAGCCGGATATCGCCGTACGCGTGCGCCAACAGTCGCAACCCTAGGTTGGCCCGCCAATCTACAGCGATAGTTTTTCCCAACGCGGCGTCGGGGTTATGCTCAGCCCCTGACCTCATCAACGAGACGCCGCGTGATCGCAGCCGCCCCTGCTCCGAACAAACTGCAACGCCTCTGGCTCAGCGAGGCGATTCGCCTGCGCGAGGAGCAGGCCGGCCCGCTGGAAGATGGCGAAGCCAACCGGCGCGCCCAGGCGCAAGGCGGCGCGCTGGCCGAACGCATCGAAAACCGCGCGCTGTCGCTGGCCGAGCGCGACGGCCAGCTGGCGGCGCTGCGGCATTGGCGTCAAGGTGCGCGACTGGCGCTCGGCGCCCTTGTGTTACTCGCCCTGTTCATCGGCTTCGGCCTGGCGCTCGCCGCCCTGGGCGACGGCCAGCGCCCGGTGAATGTGTTCTGGGCGCTCGGCAGCCTGCTCGGCCTGCATCTGTTGACGTTGCTTGGCTGGGCCCTGGGCCTGCTACTGGCCGGCGACAGCGCTGGCGCCCTCGGTCGGCTGTGGCTATGGCTCAGCGCCAAGTTGGCCCGCGACGCCCAGGCCGCGCACTTGGCGCCGGCGCTGCTGGTGCTGCTGCAACGCCGGCGGCTGGCGCGCTGGGGCCTCGGCCTGCTGGTCCACGGTTTCTGGCTGCTGACCCTGAGCAGCGCCCTGCTCGGCGTGTTGGCGCTGTTCGCCACGCGCCGCTACGGCTTCGTCTGGGAAACCACGATTCTCGGCGGCGACAGTTTCGTCGCCCTGACCCAAGCCCTGGGCGCGTTGCCGGCATTGCTCGGCTTCCCGCAGCCGGATATCCAGCTGATCCGCGCCAGCGCCGTGCCGCTGGATCTGGAAGCCGCCCGCCAGGCCTGGGCCGGCTGGCTGCTCGGGGTGCTGCTGGTCTACGGCCTGCTGCCGCGGCTGCTGCTCGCGCTGTTCTGCGCCTGGCGCTGGCGGCATGGCCAGGGGCGCCTGACCCTCGACCTACAATTGCCCGGCTACCAATTGCTGCGCGAACGCCTGCAGCCGGGCAGCGAGCGGCTCGGCATCAGCGATCAAGCCCCGGCCCTGCTCAACCAGGTGCAAGGCGGCGCCCATGCGGGGGCCGGCGACGGCGCGCTGCTGGTGGCCGTCGAACTGGATCAGAGCCGCCCCTGGCCGCCCGCGCTGCCCAAGGGCGTCGCCGATGCCGGGGTGCTCGACAGCCGCGAGCAGCGCAAGCAGTTACTCGATCAGCTCAGCCGCTTCCCGCCTGAGCGCCTGTTGATCGCCTGCGACCCGCGCCGCTCGCCGGACCGCGGCACCCTGGCGCTGCTCGGCGAACTGGCCCGCTCGGCCGCCGCCACGCGCATCTGGCTGCTGCAAGCGCCGCCCGGCGAAGCCCTGGACAGCGAACGCCTGGGCGATTGGCACCAGGCGCTGGATCAGCTGCATTTGACCCACAGCGACAGCGCACCACTGAGCTGGCTGGAGAGCGGCCATGACTGACAGCGTTCGCCTCGTAGCCCGGATGCAATCCGGGGACACTTGCCAGGCTGAAAACAGTTCCCGGATTGCATCCGGGCTACGGGGACCTGACAGCGATCCATCCGGGCTACGCGACCTCGGTAGGGTGGATGAGGCTTTTTCCATCCCCCATCGTTGCTGGTGGATGGGTAAAGCGTCATCCACTCTACGGAGGCAGGCGTGAACCGCCCGCTGAAACTCGCCGTGGTCGGCCACACCAATGTCGGCAAAACCTCGCTGCTGCGCACCCTGACCCGCGACGCCGGTTTCGGCGAGGTGTCCCATCGGCCCAGCACCACCCGGCATGTCGAGGGTGCGCGCCTGTCGGTGGATGGCGAGGCATTGCTGGAGCTGTACGACACACCCGGCCTGGAAGATGCCATCGCCCTGCTCGACTACCTGGAACGCCTGGATCGCCCCGGCGAGCGCCTCGACGGCCCGGCTCGGGTCGCCCGGTTTCTCGACGGCAGCGAAGCGCGCCAACGCTTCGAACAGGAGGCCAAGGTGCTGCGCCAGCTGCTGGCGTCCGATGCTGGACTCTATGTGATCGACGCCCGCGAACCGGTGCTGGCCAAGTACCGCGACGAGCTGGCCGTCCTCAATATGTGCGGCCGGCCGCTGTTGCCGGTGTTGAATTTCGTCGCTGGCAGCAACCACCGCGAGAATGAATGGCGTGACGCCTTGGCCCGCCAGGGCCTGCATGCGCTGGTGTGTTTCGACAGCGTGGCGCCGCCGCTGGATGGCGAGCGGCGTTTGTATGACAGCCTGGCGCTGCTACAGGAAAAAGCCCGCCCGCAATTGCTGCGCCTGATCGACGATCATCAGGCGCAGCGCCAGGCCCGGCGCACTGCCGCAGCCCGCCTGATCGCCGAACTCTTGCTCGATTGCGCCGCCTGCCGGCGTAGCGTGGCGACCGAGCCGGCACTGGAGCAGGCGGCGATCCGCGAACTGCGCGAAGCCGTGCGCCAGCGCGAACAACACTGCGTCGAAGCCTTGCTGCGCCTGTACGCCTTCCGCAAGGACGACGCCACAGCCGCCGAGCTGCCGCTGCTCGATGGCCGCTGGGGCGACGACCTGTTCAACCCGGAAACCCTCAAGCAGCTCGGCATCAATATCGGCGGCGGTATGGCGGCGGGCGCGGCCACCGGAGTCGGCATCGACCTGCTGGTCGGCGGCATCACCCTCGGCGCGGCGGCAGTCGCGGGCGCGCTGCTCGGCGGCGGCGCGCAGACCCTGCGCAGCTATGGCACGCGCCTCAAAGACAAACTCAGGGGCCAACGCGAGCTGACCGTGGACGACGCCGTGCTACGCCTGCTCGCCCTGCGTCAGCAGTTATTGCTGCAAGCCCTCGAAGCCCGCGGCCATGCCGCCGTGGCAGCGATCGCCCTGGCCATGCCCGAGGACAGCAGCTGGCGCCAGGGCCAGTTGCCCGAGGCGCTACGCAAAGCCCGCGCCCATCCCGAATGGTCGTCGCTCAACTCCGCCGCACGGCTGCAAGACGGAGAACGCCAGGAACAGCTGCAGCAGTTGGCGGCGGAGTTGCTCTAGGAGACTCTGTAACCCCTTCCCGGGAGCAGGGCGAGATACCTCAGACCGCTACAGGCGCACTGGGGCCGCAATCGGCTTTACCTGTTCAAACGCTATTTCGATCTGGTTATGGCCTGAAAATCCCGGCTGGCTTACACATCGAAATCCATATGTAAGATTTGGCCGGTCAGCCTTACACGAAGCGCCTTATAGCCAATCTCAGGGTCTTCCCAAATAAAGCTCCAGCACCTCATGCCAATCGTCGCTCCCGGTCACGCGCAGCAACTCGAGGTTAAGCCGCTCCCGATAGGGGCTGCCATCGGCCAGGGCGAAGGCGTAGGACTGGTTTTCGAAGGTACCGGGCAGCAGGCGCAAGCCACCCTTGCCCAGTTCGCCGTTGCGGTACTGCATGATCGGCAGGTCGTAGACCACCGCATCGGCCTCGCCCTGCTGCACCGCGCGCATCGCTTCGAGCAGGTTGGGGTAGTCGCTGTGGCGGATGCGCTGGCTTTCCAGGTAGTGGCCGCTGGCAGTTTTGTCGATGGTCGCGACATGGGCGCGGCGCAGGTCGTCCGGGCCCTGGATGCCGCCTTGCAGGTTGCCGACGGTCAAGGCGCTGGCGACCGCCGCGGTGAAGGTCGACACCATGACCAACCCGGCGAACATCCAGACCAGTGCGATCAGGCGGCCGCCGAGGGTGACCGGCGCCTTGTCGCCGTAGCCGACGGTGGTCATGGTCACCGCCGCCCACCAGAAGCTGGAACCCAGTCCCTGCGCCGGGGTGCCGCCGAACTGCTGCTGGTTACGCCGCCGCTCGAACAACCAGAGCAGGCCGCCGACCAGCAACATCAACGCCGCCAGGCCCAGTACCAGGCTGACGAACTGCCAGGACAGCAACCCCTTGACCGCGACCCAGCCGCTGCCGTCGCCACCTAGCGGCACGCCGATGGCCAGGCCGGTGCGGTAAAACGGGTGGGTGAAGTCGAAGCGCTCCTCGCGCTCGGCGGTCATGGTCAGGGCGCCGACCACCACATCCAGCTCGCCGGCTTCCAGGCTCGGCAACAGGCGCGCGAACGGCATCGCCTGGAACTCGTAACGGTAGCCGGCTTGCTCGGCGACGCGCTGCCATAGATCGATGCTGATACCGCGCCAACTGCCGTCGGGCTCTTGGATCACGAACGGCGGCACCTCGCTGATGCCCACCCGCAACGGTGGCGTTTCCGACTCCGCCGCCAGGGCATTGCAGCCCAGCAACCCCAGCAATAAAACGATCAAAATCCTCGACACAAGCCTGCTCCTTCCCCACAGACAGGCCGCCAGCGGCCTGCGCAGTTGGTTGGTTAATCGAATACCGATGACCAAGGCGCCGTCACCCGCCGCCGCTAGCGCTCCTAGCAGCGCAGATGGGCAACGCAACCAGCCATCCTGGGGCCAGGGTAGCAAAACACGCGGCGGCGCCGAGCAAGAGGATGCCCGACGCGGTGCGCCGGGTGAGCGGCAGATCGGCCTGATCGAGATGGCTAGGCTAGCAGTGCGCCTCTGCAGCCCTTCCCGGGTTACGCCTACGGCTAACCCAGGCTACGAATCGCATCCCGTAGCCCGGGTTGAGCGAAGCGATACCTGGGAGCCAGGCGAGACACCTCAGACCGCAACGTGCGCCGGGATATGCACGTCAGCGTCGGCAGCGGCGCGCGGGTTACAGGTGGGCCTGGTCGAGATGGCTAGGCCAACAGTGCGACACCTCTACAGCCCTTCCCGGGTTACGCCTACGGCTAACCCAGGCTACGAATCGCATCCCGCAGCCTGGGTTGAGCATAGCGATACCCGGGAGCCATGAATCGCATCCCGTAGCCCGGTTTGAGCGAAGCGATACCCGGGAGCCGGGCGAGACACCTCAGACCGCAACGGGCGCCGGGATATGCACGTCAGCGTCGGCAGCGGCGCGCGGGTTACAGGTGGGCCT
>CBIHLQ010000028.1:0-75017 GCA_966210885.1 uncultured Pseudomonas sp. | reverse complement strand
TGCCGGTCAGGTCGATGCCGCTGATCCGGCTCGGCTCCTCGGTGACCACACCGCCGGCGCTGCCCGCGGTCGTCGAGCCATTGATCAAGCCGCTCGGTTGATTGGGCTGGAGCAGTTCGTAGGTACCCGCCGGCAGGCCGACGAAGCTGAAGGTCCCGTCGCTGGCGGTGACGGTCGTCAGGTTCACCGGGTTGCCGTTGATATCGACGCCGCTGAGCACCACCGTCTCCCCACCCAGACCACTGTCGCCGGTGCCGGGTGCGCTGTCGGTGTCGCGGTCATGGAAGACCTGGCCGTGGATGCTACGGCCGTTGACGATCTCGGCGAAGTCATTGCCCTCGGACACATAGCCCGGTGTCAGGGTGATGCCGCTGATCGCGCTGGGCACGGTGGCCGGCGAGGTCACGCTCGGCACAGCGCCGCTGCTGTTGCCGGCGACGGTCTTGCCGTTGGTGGTGCCGCTCGGTTGGGTCGGCTCGGTAACCGTGTAGGTACCGGGCTGCAAACCGCTGAAGCGGTACTGGCCGTTGCTGTCGGTGGTGGTGCTCGTGCTCACCGGCTGGCCCTGCCAGTCAGTGCCGCTGAGGCTGATGGAGACACCGGACAAGCCGCTATCGCCGCCCTGGCGGAGGCCGTCGTTGTTCTGGTCGATGAACACCGCGCCGCTGATGCTGGCCGGTGCCACCTCGGGGAAATCGTTGCGTTGCGAGCCGCTGGTTTCACCGCCGGCGCCGTCGTCGTTGAGGACGATGCCCTCGATCTGGCTGCTGGTGGCGGTGGCGTTGCCACCCGTACCGGGCGTGCCGCTGCTGCCGTTGGCCGGGGTGATGCTACCGGGCACCGGTGGCGCATTGAGCGTGCCGGACGGCTGCGTCGCCTGGCACACCGAATAGGTGCCGGCCGGCAGCCCGGCGAACAGGTAGTTGCCCGCGCTATCGGTGTTGAACGGGTTGAGCAGGCCGTTGATGCCGCTGACCGGGGTGCCGCTGGCGCAAGTCGCGCCGCTGCGCAGCTCGATGGCGACGCCGCTCAACGGGCTGTCGGTGCCCGCCTGGTAGGTGCCGTTCTGGTCGTTGTCGAGGTACACACGTCCGGAGATGAAACCGAGCGTGCTGACCCGCAGGGTGGCGTAGGCCGGCTCCGGGTTGTTGCCGAAGTCGGTCTGCAGCGCGCCCGCCGGGATCTGGTTGGTGTGCTCGCCGGCGGTGTCGGCGGTGACATCCACCTCGATGGTGCAGCCCCCCGCCGGGACCACGGTGCCGCTGGCCAAACGCACAAGCGTGGCGCCGGCCGTGGCGGTGACGTTAGCCGACGGACAGGTGCCGGCGATATTCGGTACGGCGGCGACCCTGACCTGCCCGGGGGAATCCGGCAGATTGTCGGTCATCGCCGCGGTCAGCGTCATGGCCGAGGCATTCGGGTTGTTGACGAAGATGGTCAGTGTCGAAATGCCATTCTGCGCGATGACCGCAGGAGCGAACTGCTTGCTCACGGTGGGCGGACTGGAAATCACCAGGCGCGCGCGGGTCTGCTCGGTGTTGCTCACGCCTTCGAAGCTGGTCACGTCGCCGGCGGCGATGGTGTTGGTGTAGGTGCCGGCGATGTTGCTCAGCACGGCCACACTGACCGTACAGTTGCCATTACCCGCGAGGTTGCCGCCGGCCAAACGCACCGAGGTGCCGGACGGCGTGGCACTGACGCTGCCGCCGCAGCTGTTGCTGATCGCCGGAACCTGGGCCACGACCAATCCGGTGGGCAGGTTGTCGAGGTAGGCCACGCCGGTGAGCGGCGAGCTGTTCGGGTTGTCCAGACGGATGCTCAGGGTCAGGGCGGTACCGGCGGTGCCGTTGGCGGTGCCGGTGGTGAAGCCGACCGGGTCGCCGGCATCCAGGGTGCGCGTGGCGATGGCCTTGTGCACGACGATCGGCGCCTTGACCCGCAGGGTGTCGCTGGTCGGTCCGGTGTTACTGATCGGCGTCCCTTCAGCCGTGGCGACGATGCTGTTGGCCGGGATGGTGTTGAGGTAGTCGCCCTGGGTGTTCGACAGCACGTCGATTTCCACATAGCAGCTGGCCGGCGCGCTGCCGCTGCCCGCGGCGATGTTACCGCCGCTGATCGTCACCTGGCCGGAATCGCTGCTGACGCTGCCCTGGCAGGTGGTCAAGGCGTTGGCCGGGCTGGCGCTGGTCAACCCTGCCGGGTAGGTGTCGGTCAGCGTCAAGTCGCTGATCGGTTGGGAGGTCGGGTTGTAGAAGGTGATACGCAGGCGCGAGCGCTCGTTGGGTGCAACCACGTTAGGGGTGAACTGCTTGGTCACGCCCAGGCCGGTGCTGGTTAGCAGACTGCTCGAGGCCGGCTGGGTGTTGCTTACACCCTGGTCGGTGGTGATCGCGCCGACCGGCACTGTGTCGGTCACGGTACCGGTGATCGCCATGGTGACGTCGACGGTCACGGTACAGGTTTCGCCAACCGGCAGGCTGGCATCGCTGAGGCTGAACGAAGTGGCGTTCGGGCTGGCGCTGACAACGCCGCCGGTACAGGTGGTGATGGCGTTGGCCACGCTGGCGATGCGCTCGCCGGTCGGCGTGCCGTCGACCAGACCGGTATCGGTGAAATAGTTGCTCAGGTCGAGATTGGTCAGGTCCAGGCTGCCACTGTTGAACAGGGTCAGGGTCAACTGGGTCACAGCGCCCGGCGCCGCCACGCTGGCGGTGGCGTGGTTGACGCTGACGGTAACGGCGCCGCCGCTGGCGTTCTGCAGGGTCGCGCCGAATGCGGCGACGTTCTGCACGCCGCCGGCGGCGGTGAGCTGGCCGGGAGCGATGCTGTTGACCCAGTCGCCGCCACCGCTGGCGGTGACGTCGAAGAGCAGTTCGCAGGTGCTGTTACCGGCGATCTGCGCGCCGCTCAGGCTGACCACTGCAGCGCCCGGCGCGGCGGAAACCACCGGCGAGCCGGCGCAGGTCGAGTAGGCGTTGGCCGGGTTGGCGACCGTCATCCCGGCCGGCAGGTTGTCGGTGATCGCCACATCGTTGAGCACGCCGGACTGGCTGTTGCTCAGGCTCAGGGTGACGGTGGACATGCCGCCGGACTGGATGGTCGTGGGGGCGAACGATTTGCTGCCGCTCAGGGCCGAAAGGAAGTTGATGGTCGCGACCACTTCCGGGCTGGTCAGGGTATCGGTCGTGCCATCGGAGAAGGTCTCGGTGGCGCTGGCCGATACGCGGTTGTCGTACTGGCCGGCGGCGCCGCTGACGTTCACCCGCAGGCGGCAGCGTCCGGCTGCGCCCAGACCGCCATTGGCCCGCGCGGGTACCGTGGCGCCGCTGAGCACCACCTGATTGCTACCCGGTACCGCGGTGACGGTGCCGCCGCAGGTGGTGGAAGCGTTGTTCGGCAGGGCGACGAGCATCGGCGTGCCGTTGCTACCCGTCGGCAGGTTGTCGGTGAGGCTGACGTTGGTGAGCGGCTGCGCGGACAGGTTGACCAATTCGATGGTCATGGTCGCCGCGGTTCCCTCGGGTTTGGAGCTGGCGTCGAAGCTTTTCTCCACGGTCAGCGTACTGCTGCTGACGCTGAACTGCGCATTGGTCGAGGTGTGGTTGCAGATGTTGCCGGCGGTGCAGACGTCACCGGCGTCGATCTGGTTGACGATGGCGCCATTGGGCGCGCCTACCGGGACCATGGCCCAGAACGTCACGGTGCAGTTCGCCGGGTTGCCGGCACTGCCCGCCGGCATGTCGAAGGTGAATACCGGGTCGCTCGCGGTGCCGCCGAGCGCCAACGCGGTACAACCCGTACCACTGAGTACCGGCGCCGGTTTTTCCGGCAGATTGAGCAGCAACATGCCGTTGGGCAGGTTGTCGGTCAGCGCCACCCCGCTCTGCGCGGATGCCGAGTAGTTGCGCGTGGTGACGGTGAACAGCACCGGGTTGCCGGGGGTGACGATCGACGGGCTGCTGGTTTTTTCCACCAGGAACTGATCGACCACCGTAACCGAGGCGCTCACACCCTGGCTGACCACATCGCTCGGGCTGCTCACCGTCACATCGCCAGGGGCGATGGTGTTGGTGAACGACTGCGGCACGCCGGCCACCGCCAGGTCGGCGGTGTAGGGCACGGTGATCACGCAGTTGCCGCCGGCTGCCAGGGTGCCGCCGGTCATCTGCAGCGTCGACGAACCGACGCCGCCGAGGCCGACCAGACTGGAGCCGGCGCTGCAGTTGGCGGTCGGCGCACTGGTGATTTCCAGCAGGCCGGCACCGCCGTCGATGGCGTCGCTGAAGCTGCCCAGAACCATAGTGCTCAGCGGGCTGGCGTTGGTCAGGGTGATCCGTAGCGTCGCTTCCTGCCCTTTGGCCACGGTGGCCGGCGAGAAGGCCTTGGCCACGCGCAGCGGCGCGGTGACCGTCAGGTTGGCCGAGGCGTTGCTCGGCGGTACCAGACCGCGCTGGTTGGCGAAATCGGTGGTGCGGTCGATGACGTTGTTGACCGTAGTCGAATAGCCGCTGTCGGTGCCATCCGCCACCACCATGACGCTGAGGCTACAACTGCTGTTGGCGGCGATGACCCCGCCGACCGCAACAATCTCGGTATCGCCCGCTGCCGGCGTAAAGCTCGGTGGATTGGCGCCGCAGTTGATCTGCGCGTCCGGCCCGGCCGGGTTGGCGCCGGTCACCGCGGCAACCCGCAGGCCGAAGTCGCCCAGGCGATCGCGAATGGCGAACGCCGGCGTATCGCCCGCCGTGTTCAACGGCAGCGGTTGCGAGGCGTTGTTGGTAATGGTGATTGTCAGGCGCGTCGCCTGATCGTCCTTGACGATGGTGCCGGACGAGAAACTCTTGCTGATGCTCGGTGCCGGCAGCGAGTTGAAGTTCAGCGACTGCTGGGCCGGGTCGGCGTTGCTCACCGGGTTGCCGGCGTGCTCGCCCGTTACCGTGCCGGCGGGAATCACGTTGGTGCCGTTGCCGGAGAGGCTGGTGACCTCAACGACGATGTCGCAGAAACCGGCCTCGGAGCCGCCGTTCACCGCCGGGATCACCCCGCCAGTGAGGCTGATGGTGTTGCTGCCCAATGCCGCATTGAGGGTGCCGGGAAAATCGCCATTGCTCAGCGAGCCGGTCAGCACGCCGCTGCCATCGCGGCACTCGGCGGATACCACGCCAACTCCCGCGACCTGAAAGCCCGCCGGCATGGTGTCGGTGAAACTGACATCGGTGATATCGCCGCTGGCGAAACTGTTGGTCAGGTGGATCAGAAAGCCGTCGGTATCACCGACGAACTTCGGATCGGCGAAGCCCGACGCACGGGTCTTGCTCACGCCCAGGTCCGCGCTGGCCGCAAGCGGCAGCAGACTCAGACCCACCCATAAGCTCCCCACCAACACCTGTAACAGGCGATTCCTGCGAACAGAACCTGACACCACGACGCTCCCCTGCGGTTCGCAGTGCGCCTGTCGTATATCCCGGGCTAGGCTCTTTTCACATCCCCAGCGAGGAGCGCACCATCAGCGGGCCAAGACCCGTGACATGCCGCTCGTTCGTTGCAGACAGAAAGCGCCCTACGGCCGACAAGCTCACCGACTTCGAATAAAGGGCGGCAGGGTGCGGACAGGAGAAAACAGCGACAAGACTGCAAAATGGGAACCAGCGTTGCACTGGCAGAAACGGTCGTCCGCGCGAAAAAAGCACAAGACCATAGGAAAGGCCCCTCCACTTCCCCGAAACCCTTAGTGCCAAGCCGCTCGGCAGCCGCTACCGCCCTCGAACCGAGCTTTGCCACAGCGGATGGCATTGCCGAAAAATACAGGAGGCGCGGGCGCGGGATTCCGACGAATGACCGGGAACTACCAGCGCGTGCGCAGGGTCATGCCGACGCTGCGGGGGGCTCCGCTCAGCACCCCGTAGTCACCGGCGCCGAGCCGGGCGTAGACCGCGGTGATGTAGTCCTCGTCGAACAGATTGCGCGCCCACAATTCGGCTTCCCAGCGCCTGTCGCCACGGCGCAGGCCGAGACGCAGATTGGTCAGCCCATAGGACGGCTGATAGCTGCCTGGCCCGCCCTCGAGCGTGCCGTAGTAGCCGCTGCGGAACTGGTAGTCGAGGCCGCTGAACAGCTCCAGGGCGTGCTCCAGCGGATAGCGATAGTCGACCCCGGCGCTGGCGCTCCATTCCGGCGCGTTGAACAGGCGCTTACCGCCCAGGTCGCACGACCACTGCGCACTGCTCGGCGAACAGGGTGCGTTGGCGAAGTCGCGGTAACGTGCATCACTCCAGGCGATACCCAGCCGCAGGTCGACCCGCTCGCTGGCGCGCAGCCGGGCATCCAGCTCGATGCCGCGCAGGCGCACCTTGCCGACATTGATCAGGTTGTCGCGGATCGGCGGGGCGAACTCGTTGACCGGCGGACGGTTGGTCAACGCCTGGTAGTCCTCGACATCGGCCTGGTACAGGGCCAGATCGAGCATGCCCCGGCCGTTCCAGAAAGCGCTCTTGAGACCGACCTCGAGCGAGCTGACCCGCTCCGCCTCGAAGGTCGGCTCAACAGTCGGGCCGACCACGTCGAGGTTGATCCCGCCGGCCTTGTAGCCGCGCGACCAGCTGGCATAACCGAGCAGGTCGTCGTCGAACGCATAGCTGAGCGCCAGCTGCCCGGACAGGCTGCTCTCCTCGATCGCGTCGCGCCGGTAATACTCGCCGCCGAGGGCGGTGCTGCGCAGCAAGTTGCCACCCAGCTGCGAGACCTGGTCCAGTCCGAGCGGCGCCAAGCCCGAGACGCTGCGCGACAACCAGGCCTGCTTGCGCTCGCGGGTGTAGCGCAGCCCCGGGGTGATCGCCAGGCGCTCGGTGGCATGCCAGGTGAGCTGGCCGAACGCCGCGCGGCTGTCGCTGCGTTGCTCGCCATCGAAACTTTGTTGTCCGCCCTCCAGCAGCGACGACGGAATCATCGCGGGGGTGATGTGGAGCTGTTCGATTTCCGGTCTATCGCCGAGGAAGTAAGCCGCCGCGTCCTCGCCGAAGCGCACGCCCACTGCCCGGTTCAGATGCTGCCGCAGGTAGTAGAGGCCCACCACGTAATCGAGGTGCTGGTTGGGCGAATCGGCCAGGCGCAGCTCCTGGCTGAATTGATGCTGATCGAGGCGTACCGTCGCGTCGTCGACGATGGACAGCGCCATGCCGTCGCCATCCTGGCTGGCGTCGTAGCTCCAGTCGCGATAGCCGCTGATGCTGGTCAGGGTGGCGCCGCTGTCCAGCAACCAGTTCAGTTCCAGCGTGGCGCCGGTCTGCAGCGTCTTCACGGCGTTCGGTTTGTCCTGCTGCACGCGGCGCGCATAGGGGTCTATCGGCAACTGGCGGTAGCCGACGAAGGCGGAGCGCTCGAGGGTCGTCTGGCTGTAGTGGCTGGCGGTGAAGACGTTGCTCTGCTCGTCCTGCCAGGCGTATTCGCCGATCAGGCGGGCGCTGAACGTCTCGCTCGGCGTCCACAGCAATTGGCCGCGCAGGCCCTGGCGATTTTGGTCGCGCAGCTCGCTGCCGTCATAGCGGTTGTCGATCAGGCCGTCGCGCTCGACGTCATAACCGGTCAGACGTCCGGCCAGCACGCCGTCGATCAGCGCCCCGGAAAAGGTACCGCGATACTGACGCAGCCCCTCTTCGCCGACCGACACTTCGCCATTGCCCTCCGGCGCGAAGGTCGGCGCGCGGCTGCTGAGGTTGATCGCGCCGGCCGTGGTGTTCTTGCCGTACAAGGTGCCCTGGGGCCCCCGCAACACCTCGATGCGCTCGATATCGATCAGATCGACGAGCGACATGCCCTGGCGCCCCAGGTAAACCCCATCGAGAAACACTCCGACGCTGCCGTCGATACCGTCGTTGTAGGAGCTCGAGCCGAGCCCGCGGATGCCGTAGCTGGTATAGCGCGGGCTGGGCACCGTCACCAGCAGGCTCGGTACGCGCTGTTGCAGCTCCTCGGTACGGTAGATCCCGGCATCGTTCAACTGCTCGCCAGCGAGCACGTTCATGGCAATCGGTACCGTCTGCGCGGGCTCCTCGCGGCGCCGCGCGCTGACTGTCACGTCCTCGAGCACCAGGGCCGGGCCGGGCCGGGCGCGTGCCCGGTCGGCGGCTGAATATTCCTCGGCATGCGCCCCGCTCAGGCAGGACAGGGACAAAAGGCAGAGCGGGTAGCCATAGCGCACTACCCCGGGTTCAGTCTTCCAGGACACGGCAAACCTCTGAGAGCGAATCGGCAGCCGCCGGACGCGTGGATTCGGGCGCCAAGCGCTCGACGGTCGCGAGCAATTCGGCGGTATCGGACGGCTTGAGCAGGACGGCATCGAAAGTCAGATCGGCCGGATAAACGGCCGGCCGCAATGCCGGCGCGGACGAATACAACAGTACGGGCAGGGAAGGCCAGCGCTCGCGCACGACGGCGAGCAGCGCCCAGCCGTCCATCCCCGGCATCGCCTGATCGCTGATCAGCAGGTCGTAGACCTCATTGCGCAGAGCCTCCAGGGCCTGCCCGGCATCGCTCGCCGCGGTGACGTCGAAGCCGTAGCCGCCGAGGAGATCGCTCAGCCATTCGCGATTCTGCTCGACATCGTCGACCAGCAGGATCCGCCTGCCGTAACCGCTGACCTGCACGTCCTGGCTCTGCGCGAAGGAGATATCGAGGTCTTCCTCCCGCGCGCGGGCGAATTCCACCTCGAAACTGAAACGGCTGCCACGCGACTGCGACTCGTCCAGCGACAGCGCGCTATCCATCTGCTGCAGCAGCCCACTGACGATGGACAGCCCCAGACCACTGCCGCAATAACGCTCCGCTTCACGTCCACGCCAGAAGGGTTGCAACAGTTGCTTGCGCTCGTCGGCGGGAATCCCGATACCGGTGTCGCTGACGCTGAACCGCAGGCGCGCCGAGGCGGCGTCGCTGGCCAGACAGTGCACCTCGAACAGCACCTGGCCATCGCGGGTGAACTTGGCGGCATTCGCCAACAGATTGATCAGCACTTGGCGCAGACGCCGGAAATCGGCCTGCACCAGCGTCGGCAAACCGGGATCGAGGCGGCACTCGAACGCGTTGTTCTGCTGCGCCGCGAGGAAGCCAGCCTCTTCTTCTATCTCGCGCAGAAAGCCATAGAGATAGCCGGGTGCGAGGATGATCTCGAGTTGCTGCAACTCGCTACGCGAGAACTCCAGCAACTCGTCGATCAGCTCCAGTTGCTGACGGGCATTGCGTTCGATCTTGCGCGGGTAGTCCTGGACCGCCCCGGACGACAGCAGGCGCGCGTAGTCGACGATGCTGACCAGCGGCGAGCGCAGATCGTGGCTGATCCGCGCCATCAGCAAGCTGCGTGCACGCAGGGATTCACGCAGCTGCCGGGTGCGCGTGGCCACCGTGCTTTCCAGGCGCTCGTGTTCGGCCTTCTGCTGGTTATCCAGATCGGCCAGCGCACGCCGCTCGCGGGCGCGGATGCGGCCGACCTCCATCACCAGCGTGCAGGCCAGCAACAGCAGGCCGGGCAGGGTTGAGGCCAGGCTCAACTTTTCGTCCGCGCTCTGCCAGGGCGCACCCGCCACGGCCAGCAGGCGCATCAGACCCGACAGCATGAACAGGCCGCAGACCAGGTATACCAACCAGCTGTAGTCGAACCGACGCCGCCAGCCCGCCAGCAAAGTGGCGGGTATCAGCAGGTAGGCGAACAGAACGAACTCATCCTTCAGCGCCCGCCCCTCGACGTTGTCGATCAGCATCCACAGGTAGCAGGCGAATACGGCGACTATGAACAGGCTGTAAGCCTGGCCCCAACGCGGCGGCAATTGGCGCACCTGCAGCAGAACGCGAATGTAGGCGAAAAACAGACAGTACTGCACCACACCGAGCAGCCAGAACAGTTCGCCCGACCAGGGCAGTAACGACGGAAAGTGGACCAGGTAACCATTCACCACGCTGACCAGTACCGCGTAAACGGACACCGACAACGCGTGGACGACCAGCAGCCGCGAACGCAGAAGCCAGCCGATGACGAAGCTGAACGGCACCATCAGCAGGGTGATGCCCAGCGTCATGCCATCGACCAGGGAATTGCCCTGTCGATAATCGAGCAGCCCCAACTCCGACCAGAGCTGCGGCTTGATGATGATCATCGAGCTGCTGGCCACCCGTATCAGTACGCTGAGCTCCTGCCCCGCCGCCAGCTCCAGCGGGAAGGTCGGCTGCCGGGCCCGCACCGGCCACTGCGTCAGGGGGTGGGCGCTGCCGGCGCGCATCGTCTGCCAGTCACGGCCTTGGTGCAGGTGCACCTGGATATCCGCAAGACGCGGATCGCCCACCGTCAGCCAACGCTCGCACGCGACATCGCTCGACAGGCGCGCGCGCAACCAGAAGGCGGAGTGGCTGTATTGCCGGGCCAGGTTTTGCCGAGTGGCGGGAATGAATGCGCTATCGGGCAGCGCCAGCACCTGATCGGCCGTCAGCGTGGACTCGGGGTCCTCCAGCAACAGGGCCTGGCTGGCCAGATCGAATTGCGGCGTCTGACAGATCGCCTCGGTTGGCGCGGCCTCGGCACAGGCCACGCCCAACAGCAGCGACAGGCACATCAGCCACCGCACGCAGCGCCGCGGCATCAAGCCGGATCGCCCTGCGCCTGCTGGCGATACTGGGTAGGGGTCAAGCCCTGGCGCTCACGAAACGCCGTGGTGAAATTGCAGGCACTGTTGAAACCGACCAGCTCGGCGATGTCCTGCACGCTCAGCCGGCTATCCGCCAGCAACTCCCGGCCCTTGCGCAAACGCGCCTCGCGGGCGTAGGCGAATACCGTCGTCCCCAGGTGCTCGCGGAAGATGCCCGACAAGCGCTTGTCATGGGTGCCGACCTTGCGCGCGATCTCCGCCAGGGACGGCAGCTCGCCAAGGTTCTGCGCGATGAAGCGCATCGCCGCGCGCAGCATGACCTGATCGGGATCCTGCATGGACGGCGCCGGTTCGAGCGGCTCCGCGGCTTCGCCCTGGTCACGCCAGGCCAGTTGCAGGTGGATGCGAATCCGCGCGAGGACTTCTTCGGCGGCGAAGGGTTTGAGCACGTAGTCCACGCCCCCCAGGCTCAAGCCCTCGATGCGTTCTTCGATAGAGCCGGCGGAGGACAGGAAGATCACCGGCGTGCGTTGCGTCGCCGGCGCTTCGCGTAGCAGGCGGCAGAGGGTGAAGCCGTCCATACCGGGCATGCGCACATCCAGCACGATCAGATCCGGGCGCAGCGCCAAGGCACGTTGGTAGCCCTGGCGCGGATCGCTGGCGATGGACAGCCGCCAGGGTTGCGCGCGGAGCATGAGCAACAGCGAGCGGACGTCCTCGGGGGAGTCATCGATAACCAGAATGTGCGGCATACGATCGGCCGCCCTGCCCTCATCCAACATTCCCGTACCGCCTCCATTTGCTGATGCTACCGCCGACCATACCGAGATATCGCGCACGCATCCGGCCGAGCAAAGCCTCGATCCGCTGGAGCAAAAGTCCCAAACGAAACGGGGCGTAAGATAGCGCAAAGTTTACAACGGCAAAAACTTATCTCCGTCGTCAGGAAAGGTCGTATAGGTTTTCCATCGCATGCGTAACCACGACTCCGCATTCCCGCATGGCCTCTCGCTAAAACCGCTACCTCCATCAATCGAAATTTGTAGCCGCCAACCCTGCCACCGACTAAGAAACGCCCTACAAGACCTGCGCTATTCCCCTACCGACAAACCAGTCCAGGCCGATGGCCGCCGACGTCGATAAACGCCACAGTCACGCCTCAGGGCCAAGCGACCCCTAGCTAACAGGCCGTTGAAAAACGTAGGCGACGACTGCATGGATGCAGGAGGTAGAGCGAAGCAGGAAGCCCGAGCCGAGGCAGCCAGTGCAAGGCAAAAACAGGCGAGGACGCGGACTGGGCTCGCACGCGAGTTTACGAGCTGTAAATCAGCATTACTCGCTTCGCTCGCCCTACGGGCCGCGCTGAAGCGCGTTAGCCGCAAGCGGCTTCCGACCGGGCTGGCGCTCCAGCCTGTTTTTAACGCAGCAATGGCAACGCAGGTAGTTTTTCAACGGCCTGTTAAATGGAGGAATCACTTGGCAAGCGTGCAGACCGATAGCCAGTGCTGACCCAATGCTATTCACAACGACAAAAAACCATACCCGTTGCATCCACCGCCACACAGCACTCCATCGGACAGGGCAGTAACGATGACCCAGACTAATTTGTTGAGCGATTTGTACTGGTTCATCTGCGTGGTCGAAGCCGGCAGCTTTTCCTCGGCGGCGGACAAGATCGGAACGGCCAAATCCAGTCTCAGCCGACGGATCATGCAATTGGAACAACGGTTGGGCGTGCAACTGCTCAACCGAACCAGCCGTCAGTTCACTCTGACCACGATCGGCGAACAGATCTACGGACACGCGTTGAACATGATGGCCGCGGCGGAAGCTGCAACCCACAGCGCCCAGGAGGCGCTTGGCAGGCCGAGCGGAATAATTCGCATGGCCGCGCCTGGAATTCTCTTCGATTGGTTACTGGAGCAGCAGTCCGCTTTTCGTCAGACCTACCCACGGGTGACTTACGCACTGGTGCAGGCGGATGCGCAGCTCGACCTGCGCACGCAGCGCCTGGATCTCTCGCTGAGCCTGGGCAGCGCACCGCTGGACAGCAGCGAAATAGTCGCGCGGCCTCTGGCGCAGCTGCGCAATGTAATCGTTGGCACGGCCGCTCTGCTGGCGCGACTGGGCAACCCGAAAAGCATCGCGCAACTTGACGACGACGCGTTATTGACCAGCGGATGTCCGACACCACAGGCCTGGCAAATGGACGGCTGGCAGCGGGATCTACAGAACCCGGCATTCTGTGCCGACAGCCTGATGGCGGTACGCGAAGCGGCGAAATCGGGGATAGGCCTGGCATGCCTGCCGCTGCATGCCTGCCGTAACGAACTGGCCAGCGGCGCCCTTACCCTGGCCTGCCCGGAAGACGCACCGGCCCCCACCACCCTGTATGCGCTCACGGCCTCCCATCGCAATATCACTCAAAGCGCCCGCTACTTTCTGCTGGCGCTTCGATCCAGCCTGGAAAGCGCCGCGCCCTATGCAATGGAACTGCTGAATACGCCGAGCTGGAGCGAGTGATCGCTCAGCCGCCGGCGCACCGCAAATCCCTCCTTCTATAGCACCCCCGCCGCGCGCAAGCCGGCGATCTGCTCGGCGCTCATGCCCAGCCACTGTTGCAGCACCTGCTCGGTGTGTTCGCCGAGCAAGGGCGGGGCATTGCGGTGCTGGATCGGCGTGGCGGACAGGCGGATCGGGCTGGCGACTTGCGGCACGCTGCCGGCCAGGGCATGGGGCAGCTCGAAGCGCAAACCACGGGCCTGCACCTGGGGGTCGGCGAACACCTGGGCCAGGTCGTTGATCGGCCCGCAGGGCACGCCAGCCTGTTCCAGCGCGCTGATCCATTCGGCGGTGGTTTTGAATACCGTGGCCTGGCGGATCAGCGGAATCAGTTCGCCGCGGTGCGCGACCCGCGCCGTATTGGTGGAAAAACGCGGGTCGTCGGCCAAAGCCGTAAGGCCGGCGACCTCGCAAAACTTGCGGAACTGGCTGTCGTTGCCGACGGTGAGAATGAAGTCGCCGTCGGCCGTGGGGAAGTCCTGATAGGGCACGATATTCGGGTGGGCGTTGCCCAGGCGTTTGGGCGCGGTACCCGTGGTCAGGTAGTTCATCGCCTGGTTGGCCAGGCAGGCGACCTGCACGTCGAGCAGCGCCATGTCGATATGCTGACCGGCGCCGGTCTGCTCGCGGCTGGCCAGAGCGGCGAGGATAGCCGCGGTGGAATACAGGCCGGTGAGGATATCGGTCAGCGCCACACCGACCTTGACCGGCCCGGCGCCTTCTTCGTCTGCGGCGCGCCCGGTCAGGCTCATCAGCCCGCCGAGCCCCTGGATCATGAAGTCGTAGCCGGCGCGCTTGGCATAGGGGCCGTTCTGGCCGAAGCCGGTGATCGAGCAGTAGATCAGCTTCGGGTTGAGCGCTTTCAGCGCGGCGTAATCGAGGCCGTAGGCGGCCAGGCCGCCGACCTTGAAGTTCTCGATCAGGATGTCGGCCTTGGTTGCCAGTTCGCGGACGATACGCTGGCCTTCGGCCTGGGTGAAGTCCACGGTAAGCGATTGCTTGTTGCGGTTGGCGGACAGGTAATAGGCCGCCTCGCCGGTGTTTTCGCCGGCGGCGTTGGACGCGAACGGCGGACCCCAGTGACGGGTGTCGTCGCCGACGCCGGGACGCTCGATCTTGATCACCTCGGCGCCGAGGTCGGCGAGGATCTGCCCGGCCCAAGGCCCGGCGAGCACGCGGGAAAGATCGAGAACACGCAGATGGGACAGGGCGCCGGGCATGGATGAAGTTCCTTAAGTAGGGTGGATGACGCTTCACCCATCCACCATGGCAATGTCGGTTCGGTGGATGAAAAGAGCGTCATCCACCCTACGCTTAGAAAAACGCCTGGATCCCGGTCTGTGCGCGGCCGAGGATCAGCGCATGCACGTCGTGGGTGCCTTCGTAGGTGTTGACCACTTCCAGGTTGACCAGATGGCGGGCCACGCCGAACTCGTCGCTGATGCCGTTGCCGCCGAGCATGTCGCGGGCCAGGCGGGCGATCTCCAGGGATTTGCCGCAGCTGTTGCGCTTCATGATCGAGGTGATTTCCACCGCCGCGCTGCCTTCGTCCTTCATCCGGCCGAGACGCAGGCAGCCTTGCAGGGCCAGGGTGATTTCGGTCTGCATGTCGGCGAGTTTCTTCTGGATCAGTTGGTTGGCGGCCAGCGGGCGGCCGAACTGCTTGCGGTCCAGGGTGTATTGGCGCGCCGTGTGCCAGCAGAATTCGGCGGCGCCCAGGGCGCCCCAGCTGATGCCGTAACGCGCGGAGTTGAGGCAGGTGAACGGACCTTTCAGACCGCGCACATCGGGGAAGGCGTTCTCTTCCGGGCAGAACACATTGTCCATGACGATCTCGCCGGTGATCGAGGCGCGCAGGCCGACCTTGCCGTGGATCGCCGGGGCGCTCAGGCCCTGCCAGCCTTTTTCCAGAACGAAACCGCGGATCTCGCCGGCATCGTCCTTGGCCCAGACCACGAACACATCGGCGATCGGCGAGTTGGTGATCCACATCTTGGCGCCGCTCAGGCGGTAGCCGCCGTCGACCTTCTTCGCCCGGGTGACCATGGCGCCGGGGTCGGAACCGTGGTCGGGTTCGGTCAAGCCGAAGCAGCCGATATATTCGCCTGACGCCAATTTCGGCAGGTATTTCTGCTTGGTCGCTTCGCTACCGAACTCGAAGATCGGCACCATTACCAGGGATGACTGCACGCTCATCATCGAGCGGTAGCCGGAGTCGATACGCTCCACTTCGCGGGCGATCAGGCCGTAACACACGGAGTTCAAACCGCTGCCGCCGTAAATTTCGGGGATGGTCGCGCCGAGCAGGCCGGTTTCGCCCATCTCGCGGAAGATCGCCGGGTCGGTCTGTTCATGGCGGAAGGCTTCCAACACCCGCGGCGCCAGTTTGTCGGCGGCGAATTGCTGGGCACTGTCGCGCACCATGCGCTCTTCTTCAGTCAGTTGCTGATCGAGCAGCAGGGGGTCGATCCAGTTGAAACTTGCCTTGCCGGCCATAAACGGAATCCTCGGAGGTAGGTTGGGCTGAGCGCAGCGAAGCCCAACATATGTATGCAGTCAACCTGATGTTGGGCTTCGTCGAACTCAGTCCAACCTACGCCCGGCCGGACAGCCGCGCAAACGATGATTTCGCACTCAAGTGTGCGAATTACTCACTCCGAAACAATCCTGTGCTCGCCGCACCGGCCAAGCCGAGGCTAAACACCCGCTAACCTTGCGCCAATATAGTCGCCAGAAGACCCGGCGATTGAGCTTGTGCGCCGACGCCAGGCGCTGTAGCGTTACCGGGGCCTTCGCCATTCGAATGAGCAAAACGCACAATGCGCCGAAAAATCCCCAGCACCGCGGCCTTGATCGCCTTCGAGTCGGCGGCGCGCCATCAGAGTTTCACCAAGGCCGCCGAAGAGCTGGCGCTGACCCAGAGCGCGATCTGCCGACAGATCGCCAGCCTCGAGGAGTTTCTCAACGTCGAGCTGTTTCGCCGCTCGCGGCGCGGGGTCAAGCTCACCGATGCCGGGCTGTCCTATGCGCGACGGGTCGCCAGCCAGCTGGATGCGGTGGAGCGCGACACCCTGGCGGTGATGGGCCAGCAAGGCGCGATGACCATCGAATTGGCGGTGGTGCCGACCTTCGGCACCCAATGGCTGCTGCCGCGCCTGAAGGATTTCCAGCACAGGCATCCGCAGATCACCGTCAACCTGACCAACCGCACCCGACCGTTTCTGTTCGCCGACACCGCCTTCGATGCCGCGGTGTATTTCGGCGACGGCGACTGGTCGGGCACCAGCTCGCACCTGTTGATGCGCGAGAACCCCATGCCGGTCTGTAGCCCTGCGCTGCTCGCCGGGCAAGCGCAACTCAGCGCCGAACGGCTCGCCGAGCTGCCGTTGTTGCAACAGACCACCCGCCCCTATGCCTGGCGTCAATGGTTCGGCGCCCAGGGAATGACGGTCGCACGGGATATGAGCGGGCCGCGCTATGAACTGTTTTCCATGCTCGCCCAGGCCGCCATGCACGAGATGGGCGTGGCGCTGATCCCACCGTTTCTGATCCAGCGCGAACTCGACGAGCAGCGCCTGGTAATCGCCGCACCCCACAGCTATCAGAGCGACAAGGCCTACTTTCTGATCATCCCCGAGCGTAAAGCGGAGTCCGCCGCACTGCTCGCCTTGCGCGATTGGCTGGTGCAGGCGGCCCGGGCCTACGCTCAGGAGCATGGATAGACATAAGCTACCTGGCGCCCAAGACTACCTGACCTCGTAGTCAGCTATTAATAACGCTACACTTGCGCGCCCGATCGAGCCCCCAGTGCCGCGGCTCCTGGCCAAGATGTGTCGTACCTGGAACAGCAGGCATCACCCTAATGAACCATTATTCATAGCAAGGATCAGATTTGCCGGGATTGCACCTGTGTATTTACCCTCGCAGCCAGCCCCTGTAAGCCTTGCCTTGAGAAAACGGGATATAAAAGGTCAGCAAATGACCTGTAGTTCCAAGCAGGTTTTACTCCATAACGCCTTGATGGTCTCAGGTATCACCTGCAAAATGCCGCGCCCCGCCGTTACCCGAGCTTTAGTTCCGGCGGGTTTGTGCTGATCCCCCTTCGCCGACACGCCAACGTAGCGTGACGGTTCATTAAAAAAGATCACGCAGGAGAATAGACGTGCACATCGGTGTTCCTCTCGAAACCCATGTCGGCGAGACGCGCGTTGCCGCGACCCCCGAGACCATCAAGAAGTTGATCGGCCAAGGCCATCAGGTCACCGTTCAAAGCGGTGCCGGCGTCAGCGCCAGCATCCCGGACAGCGCCTATGAAGCAGTGGGCGCGAGCATCGGCAGCGATGCCGCGGCCCTCGGTGCCGACCTGGTATTAAAGGTCGTGGCGCCAAGCGATGCCGAGTTGAGCCATATGAAGACCGGCGCGGTGCTGGTCGGCATGCTCAATCCGTTCAGCAACGAGACCATCGCGCGCATGAACGCCCGTGGCATCACCGCCTTCGCCCTCGAAGCGGCGCCGCGCACCTCCCGCGCGCAGAGCCTGGACGTGCTGTCGTCGCAGGCCAACATCGCCGGCTATAAGGCGGTGTTGCTGGCCGCGCATCACTACCCGCGCTTCATGCCGATGCTGATGACCGCCGCTGGTACCGTGAAGGCCGCGCGCATCCTGATCCTAGGTGCCGGCGTTGCCGGTCTGCAGGCCATTGCCACGGCCAAACGCCTGGGTGCGGTGATCGAAGCCTCGGACGTGCGCCCGGCAGTGAAGGAGCAGATCGAATCGCTCGGCGCCAAGTTCGTCGACGTGCCGTTCGAGACCGATGAAGAGCGCGAATGCGCCGAAGGCGTCGGCGGTTACGCCCGGCCGATGCCGCAATCCTGGATGGAGCGTCAGGCCAAGGCGGTGCACGAGCGCGCCAAACAGGCCGATATCGTCATCACCACCGCGCTGATTCCGGGCCGCAAGGCGCCGACGCTGCTGCATGCCGAGACCGTTGCCGAAATGAAGCCCGGTTCGGTGGTCATCGATCTGGCCGCGGCGCAAGGCGGCAACTGCCCGCTGACCGTCGCCGAGCAGGTGGTGGTCAGCAGCAATGGCGTGACCATCGTCGGCCACAGCAACCTGGCGGCCATGGTGCCGGCGGACGCTTCGGCGCTGTACGCACGCAACCTGCTGGACTTCCTCAAGCTGGTCCTCGACAAGGACGGCCAGTTCCACCTCAACCTCGAAGACGACATCGTCAAAGCGTGCCTGATGTGCCGCGATGGCCAAGTCGTACGCAATAACGGCTAAGGGGAGAACAACCATGGATATGATTTCCGACGGCATCTATAACCTGATCATCTTCGTGCTGGCGATCTATGTCGGCTACCACGTGGTGTGGAACGTCACCCCGGCCCTGCACACCCCGCTAATGGCCGTAACCAACGCGATTTCCGCGATCGTCATCGTCGGCGCCATGCTCGCCGCCGCGCTGACCGTCACCCCGCTGGGCAAGTTCATGGGCACCGCTGCCGTGGCACTGGCTGCGGTCAACGTGTTCGGTGGCTTCCTGGTAACCCGGCGCATGCTGGAAATGTTCAAGAAGAAAGCGCCAAAAGCCGCTGCAGTGGAGAAGCACTGACCATGAGTATGAATCTGATCACTGTTCTCTACCTCGTCGCCTCGATCTGCTTTATCCAGGCGCTGAAAGGCCTGTCGCACCCGACTACGTCGCGGCGCGGCAACCTGTTCGGCATGCTCGGCATGGGCTTGGCGATCATCACCACCGTCGGCCTGATCTATAAGCTCGGCGCGCAAATCGCAACCCAGGGCATCGGCTACGTGATCGTCGGCCTGCTGATCGGCGGCACCGCCGGTTCGATCATGGCCAAGCGCGTGGAAATGACCAAGATGCCGGAACTGGTCGCCTTCATGCACAGCATGATCGGCCTGGCCGCGGTCTTTATCGCCATCGCCGCGGTCGTCGAGCCGCAATCCCTGGGCATAGTCGCAGCGCTGGGCGATGCAATCCCGGCCGGTAACCGCCTGGAGCTGTTCCTCGGTGCGGCCATCGGCGCCATCACCTTCTCCGGTTCGGTGATTGCCTTCGGCAAGCTCTCGGGCAAGTACAAGTTCCGCCTGTTCCAGGGCGCACCGGTACAGTTCAAGGGCCAACACATGATCAACCTGGCCGTCGGCCTGGCGATCGTCGGCCTGGGCCTGATGTACACCTTCACCGGTGACCTGACTGCCTTCGCCATCCTGCTGGCCCTGGCCTTCGTCATCGGCGTGCTGATCATCATCCCGATCGGCGGCGCCGATATGCCGGTGGTGGTGTCGATGCTCAACAGCTACTCGGGCTGGGCGGCGGCCGGTATCGGCTTCTCGCTGAACAACTCGATGCTGATCATCGCCGGCTCGCTGGTCGGCTCCTCGGGTGCAATCCTCTCGTACATCATGTGCAAGGCGATGAACCGCTCGTTCTTCAACGTGATCCTCGGCGGTTTCGGCGGCGATGCCGATGCCGGTCCGGCGGCGGGTAGCCAGGAGCAACGGCCGGTGAAATCCGGCTCGAGCGACGACGCGGCCTTCCTGCTGACCAACGCCGACAGCGTGATCATCGTCCCCGGCTACGGCCTGGCGGTGGCTCGTGCTCAGCATGCGCTGATGGAGCTGGCGGAAAAGCTGACCCATCGCGGGGTCAACGTGAAGTACGCGATCCACCCGGTGGCCGGGCGGATGCCGGGCCATATGAACGTACTGCTGGCCGAGGCAGAAGTGCCTTACGAGCAGGTGTTCGAGATGGAGGACATCAACTCCGAGTTCGGCCAGACCGACGTGGTGCTGGTGCTCGGCGCCAACGACGTGGTCAACCCGGCGGCGAAGAACGATCCGAAGTCGCCGATCGCCGGCATGCCGATTCTCGAGGCCTTCAAGGCCAAGACCATCATCGTCAACAAGCGCTCGATGGCCAGCGGCTACGCCGGCCTGGATAACGAGCTGTTCTATATGGACAAGACCATGATGGTGTTCGGCGACGCCAAGAAAGTCATCGAAGACATGGTCAAAGCCGTCGAATAAAGCGTACCGCCACACCAAAAAACCCGGCCAGCGTGCCGGGTTTTTTGTGCGCCGCGAACAAGCATCGGCACAGGTACAGTTCGCTGCGTTTGCCCGGATAAACAGTCGTAAAACTGTAATGCCGGTCAGGAGTCCTAGCAGCGCAATTTAAAACTGTACCTATAGAAAAACACTGAAGACACGTGACTAGTGCAGCTAATAATCTCGTTAAATGAGTTTTTGCAGAGTGATTAACTTAGCAGAAGTACAGTTATAATTTATTTTACGAACACAGTTACAAAGCAACCTATCTAATAGGCACGCAATTTACTTTAG
This sequence comes from uncultured Pseudomonas sp., assembly GCA_966210885.1. GTDB lineage: Bacteria > Pseudomonadota > Gammaproteobacteria > Pseudomonadales > Pseudomonadaceae > Aquipseudomonas. Next base: position 54,452 of record CBIHLQ010000028.1, on the reverse strand, counting down.
CTGTGACTATTGATCCTGCGATCACCCCCGGATAATTAACCCCAAGCAAAACACTCTCTAACCCCGCCATAAGCGGAAGGATGTCACCATGGAACGTACCCTCAGTTCCGAGCTGTTCCTCGAAAGCAATGTTTCTAATTCCAATGCCGCCCTGCCTCTGCGCATGGCCGCCACTTTGCTGCAGTGGCAGCGTCGCTTGGTCAGCCGCCGTCAACTGGCGCGCCTCGATGCCCGCCTGCTGGCCGATGCCGGCATCAGCGAAGCACAGCGTCATGCCGAGCTGAGCAAGCCATTCTGGCGTTAAGCCGAAGCGCAGCCCGCGCTTACCGAAAACCCCGCCCACATTTGCGTGTCGGCGGGGTTTTTGGTTTTTAGCTGGCGGGTTATGTAGCGGCGCAGTGCATTGAGTTTCTTGGGCGGGCGGCACCATACAGAAGCTGGCGCAGCGAGCGGCACAGTTAGCTGAAACCGTAGGTTGGGTTAGTGGCGCTGCACCGGGCGCACAAACACCAGCGCTAGCGAACGCCGCGTAACCCAACAAGACCTCCACCCGGTGTCGTTCCGGCATGCGTTCTGTTGGGTTACGCGGCGGCCAACGACGATGGCGCTGCTTGAACCGCAATAATCGCCGCTAACCCAACCTACGGGCTCAAGAGCGGGCAGGCCATACAGAAGCTGGCGCAGCAAGCGGAACAGTTGGCTGAAAAACCACACTACACCGGTACAATGCTGTGCTGCTGTGGCTGCACCTGGCCGTGGCAGCGCGCGATCATGGCTCCCCATATCCCACACCCGCCTCGATGCGGGAAGGTTAGCCGCCATGGAACGCAGCCTCAGCACTGGCCTGCCCACCCTCACTCCCACTCATCGGCAGGGCATCAGTCACCTGTTGGCAACCCTGCAACTCTGGGGACGCAACATCCGCAGCCGCCGGCAGTTGGCCAAGCTCGATGCATACCTGCTGAGCGATGCCGGCATCACCGAAAGCGACCGCCTGGCGGAGATCAGCAAACCGTTCTGGCGCTGACCGACGCCCTCAGGACCTGGCACCCACGCCGATCGGCAAGCGCTCCTCGGCCAGCAGCTCGCGATACAGGGCGGCCATCTGCCGCCCCATGCGCTCAGCGGTGAACAGCTGCCGATAGCGCTGCTCGGCGCGCCGGCCCATTTGCGCGGCCAAGCCCGGGTTGTCCCAAAGCGTGCGCATCGCTTCGCGCAACGCCAGCGGATCGCTGGGCGGCACCACCAGACCGGTGTGGTTATGCAGGTTGATATAGCTGGTGCCGGTGCCGATCTCGCTGGAGATCATCGCCTTGCCGAACATCGCCCCTTCCAGCAGGGAAATGCCGAACGCCTCCGAGCGCAGGTGCGAAGGAAACACCAGGGTGCTGCACAGTTGCAGCAACGCCACCTTGTCCTCGTCGCCCAGACGGCCGACGAAATGCACGTTATCCAGCCCCAGGGCCTGTGCCTGCGCGCGCAGTTCCAGCTCCAGCGGGCCGGCGCCGACCACCACGACCGGATACTCGGCACCCTTGATGGCCTCGAGCAAAATATGCAGGCCCTTGTAGTAGCGCATGACCCCGACGAACAGGAAGAACCGCGAACCGAAGCGCTGCCGCCACCGCGCCAGACGCGCCGAGGAAGGCAGCGGGTAGCTCAGCTTGTCCAGGCCATAGGGAATGACCGTGGTTTTATCGCGGTAGCGCGCCAGCACCTCGCTGGTTTCCAGATAATTCGGCGAGGCGGCGACGATCCGGTCGGCGCTGCCGAGAAAGCGGTGCATCAGGGGCCGATAGAGTTTCAGCAGGTGCTGCTGGCGAACGATGTCCGAATGGTAGGTGACCACCGTCGGCTTGCGGATTTGCGCGGCGAAGTGCAGCACATCCATAAATGGCCAGGGAAAGTGGTAGTTGATCACATCGGCCTCGGCCGCCAATGCCTTGAAGCGCCTGAACAGGCTGTAGGAAAAGCCCGTGGAGGCGATCTGCACATCCAGCTTGGCGCGATGCACATGATGATTGGCGAGCAGAAGGTCGCGCGGCTCGGGCTTAGCGCTGAGGGTCAGCACATGGCTTTCGATGCCGTGGGCGATGCCGCTCTGGCAGATCTGATAGATCGCTTGTTCGATACCGCCGACGGTTTCCGGCAGATAGGTTTTGAACAAATGTAGTACGCGCATCTAGTGCTCCAAGGCCTTTCGGTAGGCGGCAATCGTGTGGGTCGCGCAGCGCTTCCAACTGAAGTGCTGCGCCCGTTGTAAACCGCAGGCGCGGCGCGCCTGCCATTCCGCCGGGTCCTCGATCAAGCGCAGAACCGCCTCGCACCAACTCCGATCATCCCCGGGCTCGATATACACCCCGGCCTCGCCGGCCACTTCGGGTAATGCGGCGCGTGGCGCCAGTACTACCGGCACCCCGCTGGCCATCGCTTCCAGCACGGGTAGACCGAAACCCTCGTACAGCGATGGAAACAACAACATGCGCGCGCCGGCCAGCAGCTCGGCCAACGCCCGGTCATGCTGATAACCGAGCAGACGCACCTGGCCGCTGGCCAAGGCGCGCTGCAGATCGACGGCGAAATCCTCGCCGCGCCAGCCCGCCATGCCCGCAACCACCAGAGGGAAACGCGCGCGCGTGGCCGCCGGCAACAAGGCATGGGCACGCAGCACCTGGCTCAGGTTCTTGCGCGGTTCCAAGGTGCCGACGCACAACAGGTAAGCGCCCGGTTGCAGCCCCAACGCCGCCAGGCTTTCACGCAGCTGGTGGGCCGGGCGCGGATGAAAACGCTCGGCGTAACCCAAAGGCGCGACCTGCAAACGCGCCGCGGCCACGCCGTAGTGCCGGCTGATTTCATCGGCGACGAACTGCGAGTCGGTGAGAATGCATTGCGCCCGTTCCAGCGCCGGGCCGATGCGCCGCCTGATCTCCGCCAGGCGGTCGGGCGGCTGGGTGTGCGGGTAATGCAGGTGCGTCAGATCGTGCAGGGTCATCACCATCGGCCCGGCGAAATCCAGCGGCCACAGGCTCGGCTCGTGATAGAGCTCGGTGGCGCGACGGTGCGCGCCACGCTCGAAACGCCGCTGATCGAGCGCGCGACGGATGCGATAAGCCCCCGGTACCTGCTTGGCCCACGCCGCCCAGCGGCTGTAACCGGGCAAGGCCGCGCGCGGCACTTCGCGGCTCCAACCCCAGCCATGAAAGAGTTCCAACTCGATCCGCGGGTCGGCGCGCAACGCGGCGATCAGTTCGATCAGGTACTGGCCGATGCCGGTACGCGGGGCTTGCAGAATCCGTGCGTTAAGGGCAATCCGCATAGAGTGGCGCCTTGGCAGGTGCGGGCGCCAACGTGGCCCGCTGCAGACCGCTCAAGGTACCCGCGACCAACTGCCTGGCCGCGCCGCTCCAATCCACCCATTGCCATTCGACCACCGGCCGCGCGGCCGGGAACTGTCCCGAGGTTTCGAACGCCTGGATCCGCTCGACCAAAGACTGCGGATCGGCCAGATCGAAATACGCCATGAAATCGCCACCGATCTCCCTGAACACCGGGATGTCGCTCGCCATCACCGGCAGTCCGCGCTGCATCGCCTCGACCAGCGGCAAGCCGAAACCTTCGGCATGGGACGGGAACACCAGGGCGCGCGCATGGGAATACGCATGCTCCAGGCTGCGATCGTTGACCCGGTTGAACATGAACAGGCGCTTGCCATGCAGAGGATGCTTATGAATCCGCTCGATCAGCGCATCGCACTTCCAACCGACCTTGCCGATGATGCATAGACGCGCCCTGGAGCCCTGCGCCCATAGACGTTCGAAGGCATCGAGCAGGTAGGCGTGGTTCTTGCGCGGCTCGATGGTGCTGACCATCAGGTACACCGGCTCGCGCTTGGCGAATACCCGGCGCAAGGCGGGATACAGCGGCTCGTCGGCGCGGCTCAGGTCCAGCTCGCAGCCGAGGTGGAAGTGGCCATGCCAACGCCGGCTGGCCTCGCGCACGCCCAGGCGCCGCTGCAGTTCACGCTCGACCTGTTCGCTGATGGTCTTGGAAATCGCCATGAAGCCGTCGGCGGTCTGCGCGATCCAGTCGAACCAGCGGTCGAACACCTTGACCAGGCCGGCGTCGCAGAACTGCGGGTGGGTCAGCGGAATCAGGTCGTAGATCACCGAGACGATGCCCACCCCGCGGCGCTTGAGGCGTTCGGCCAGCTCGAAGAAATCGGCGTGCCAGGACGAGTCGAGCAACAACAATTGATCGCCGTCTTCGACCTGCAACGGCATCGCCCGCTCCGGCGCCGGCCGCGAGTTGCGGTTGAGCCAGAGCAGACCGCGCAGCGGCACGGTGATCGCCAGGCTGAGCAGCTTGCACAGCAGAAACAGCGCGCGCCGCGCGGTGAGCGAGGTACGCAACGGGCGCAGGCGTTCGAGCCGCGAATGCCACCACCAATAGCGGTTGCGCGCGTGATCCAGGCGGATGATCAGCGCCTGGCGGATCGGCGTCTGTTTTTGTGGCTTCAACGGCGCCAGGCTCAGCACCCGGTACAGCTGTCCGCCGTGCATCATCACCGGCACGCATTCGACATCCCCCGGCAGGCTATCGAGCTGTTTGATCACGTTGCGCACCACACGCTGGATACCGGAATTGTCCTGCGGGTGCTCATAGACATAGGTGCATTCAATCAGGAAGCGCATGCTGTTCTTCCTCAATTGCAGAAGAAATAACCGCAGACGACGACCGCTCGATGGCGACTTGCGAGTCCAACCAGGCGCAGCCGACGAAGTCGGGCCGGCCGGTGTTGATGACATGGAATACCAGGGCGAAATCGCGCCATTCGTAGTTGGTATCCAGGTGCGAATCGAAGCGCGACAGCGACAGGGCGATCGAATAATTGCCCTTGCCCAACCGCGCCGGAAAGGCGAAGCGGTACACCACCCGCTCGCCGGCCCGCAGGTGTTCCAGGGCGCGGTCGAGGCGATGGGTGTTGATGCCGTAGATCGCCTGGCCCATGCGGTCCTTGATCATGAAACCGAGTACCAGGCGGCTGATGTCGGCCTTGATCTCCACCGTCACCTGCAAGGTCACCTGGCTGCCGACCGAGACGACTTCGATGCGCTGCTCCTGCTCGTTGAGCAGCGCCACATCGCTGAAGCAGGCCTCGCCGGTGCCGGAGATGGTGCGGATCTGCCCCCCGGGGAGGCGCTCCTGGCGCACCGTTTGTTGTTCCTTTTCCGCCAGCATGGCGCTGTAGAAATCCATCACCTCCTCAGGCGCGCCCTCCAGCGCCAACCGGCCGCCAGCCAGGAGGATGGCGCGGTCGCACAGCGACTGAATCGCCTGGCGGTCATGGGAGACGATCAGCAAGGTGGTGCCGGCTTTGCGGAACGCGCGGATGCGATCGAAGCTCTTGTGCTGGAAATAGGCGTCGCCGACCGACAAGGCTTCGTCGACGATCAATACGTCGGGGCGCCGCGCCGTCGCCACGCTGAACGCCAGGCGCATCTGCATGCCGCTGGAGTAGGTGCGCACGGGATGGTCGAGGTATTCGCCAATCTCGGCGAAGGCTTCGATCTCGGGCATCAGCGCATGCAGTTCCTCCATGCTCAAGCCCAGCAACTGCCCGGCCATAAAGACGTTCTGCCGGCCGCTGAAATCCGGGTGAAAACCCATGCCCAGCTCGAGCAGCGCGGCGACCCGGCCGTGAATCTCGATCTGCCCGGCGTTCGGTTGGGTGGTGCCGGTGATCATCTTCAGCAGCGTGCTCTTGCCCGCGCCGTTGACCCCGATGATGCCCAGCGCCTCGCCCGGCTCGACCGCGAAGGAGATGTCCTGCAATACCCAGGTCAGCTGGTGACGCGGTGCCGAGAAGGGAATCATCCATTCGGCCAGGCGCGCCCAGCGTGTGGGGTACTGTTTATAAGCCTTACCCAGTTGGCTAACGCGAATACTGCCCATCAGAGTTCATCCACCATTTCGCCGGAGCGTTTGCGGAACAGGCGCATGCCCAACAGGCACAGCGCGGCGGCGAGCAAGGTAGTCGGCCAGAGCGCGTGCCAGTCCGGCCATTGGCCATAGACGAAGATGCCCTGGTACGCGGCGATCAACGGCGCCATGGGATTCAGGTCGATCAGCGGCTGAATGCCCTCGGGGAGAATCGACAGCGGGTAGACGATGGGGGTGAACCAGAACCAGAACTGCAGAAAGATCCCGACGAACTGCCCGACATCGCGGAAGAACACGTTGAGCACGCCGAGAATGATCCCCAGGCCGATGGAGAACGCGGTTTGCACGAGCAACACCGGGACGATCCCGAGCAGCGCCCAGCCGGGGAAGTTGTCCGTCACCAGGAGGAAACCGAGAAACAGCGCGAAGATGATCGCGAAGTTCACCCCGGCATTCAGCACCACGATCAGCGGTAGACAGATGCGCGGGAAGGCGAGCTTCTTGATCAGATTGGCGTGTTCGAGAAACACCGACTGGCTGCGCCCGATCACCTCGGCGAAAAAACCCCAGGCGAGAATCCCCGCGCACAGGTAGATGCCGTAGGCCAGGCTGTTGTCCACGCCGGGCAGGCGGGCTCTCATCAATTGGGAAAAGATCACCGTGTAGACCACGATCATCGATAAGGGATTAAGGATCGTCCAGGTCGCGCCCAGCAAGGAATTGCGATAGCGCGTTTGAAACTCGCGCTTGACGCTGCCCAGAACGAATCCGCGGTAATTCCATACCGCACCAACCATACTCGCCGTCACTGTTAAATCCTGCCGTATCAATCGTCGAAATGAACGATGTCATCCGGGTAGGAAGCCGCTCTGTTACTACGAATATCAGCAGATCGATCGACCCGGGGTTCTCCAGGCGGCTCGGGGGCCGCCGGACGGGGCTATGGGTTACTCCCCGGCCACGCGTCTCAGGTCGGCATCGACCATCATGCGGATCAGGCTGTCGAGGCTGGTCTTCGGCGCCCAACCCAGCACCCGCTCGGCCTTGGCCGGGTTGCCCAGGAGGATGTCCACTTCCGCCGGGCGGAAAAACTTCGGGTCGACCACGACGTGCTTGAGGTAGTCGAGTTCCACATGGGCGAAGGCGATGCGGCACATTTCCCGCACCGTGGTGGTGACGCCGGTGGCCACCACGTAATCGTCGGCCTGATCCTGCTGCAGCATCAGCCACATCGCCTCGACGTAATCGCCGGCGAAGCCCCAGTCGCGCTGCGCATCGATATTGCCCAGATGCAGCTGGCGTTGTTTGCCGAGCTTGATCCGCGCCACCGCATCGGTGACCTTGCGGGTGACGAACTCGATGCCGCGCAACGGCGATTCGTGGTTGAAGAGGATGCCGCTGGAGGCGTGCAGGTCGAAGCTTTCCCGGTAATTGACGGTGATCCAATGGCCGTACAATTTGGCCACACCATAGGGGCTGCGTGGGTAGAACGGAGTGTCTTCGTCCTGGCGCTCGGCCTGGATCAAACCGAACATTTCGCTCGTCGAGGCCTGATAGAAGCGTGTGTGCGGGCTGGATTGGCGAAGCGCTTCGAGCACATGGGCGACCCCCAGGCCATCGACCACACCGGTGGTGATCGGTTGGTCCCAGGAGGTGCCGACGAAGCTCTGCGCGCCCAGGTTGTACAGCTCGTCGGGGCGGGCTCTAATGATCGCCCGCTGTACCGAACTGGCATCGGCCAAGTCGCCTTCCAGATAGGTGATGCGCGTTTCGATGCCCAGCTCGCGCAAACGCCAGCGCGTATCGCTGCTGCGCCGCGCCACAAGACCAAATACCTGGTAGTCCTTGTCCAGCAGCAATTTCGCCAGGTAGGCGCCGTCTTGCCCGGTGATACCGGTAATCAGTGCATTCTTACTCATCGTGGTCGTTCTCTCGCATCCCAGTCAGAGAGCACTCTGCGCAGGGTTTCCGTGATATTTACTGCGGGTTTCCAGCCAGTTTCTCTTTGCAGCTTGTCGGAACTGCCCATTACCCGACGTTGCTCCGCCCTGCGCATGCGAGCCGGGTCCTGCACCAGCTCGACATTCACTTCGGCAAGGCCGGCCATCTCGACGATCAACTCGCGCACGGAGTGCTCGCGCCCCGAACACAGGTTGTAGATCTCGCCGTTTCGGCCTTTGTGCAACAACAGCAAATACGCCGCGATGACATCCTGTACGTCTAAAAAATCGCGGGTTACATCGATATCGCCCACCTCCAGACAGGGCGGCTGCAAGCCGAGGCGCACCCGTGCGATCTGCCTGGCCATGTTCGACACCACGAACGACTCGCCCTGACCGGGGCCGATATGGTTGAACGAACGCGCCACGACGATGCGCCAGGGTTCGACATGGCTCCATTGCCGGCACAGCAGCTCGGCGGCGGCCTTGCTCACCGCATAGGGGTTACGCGGCTGCGGCGCCAGGGTTTCGTCGATCGGCAAGGCGTGCTCCGCCACCTGCCCGTAGACATCGCCCGAGCTGACGTAGAGAAAGGTGCCGGCGAAGCCCCGGCGCTTGAGCGCCTGCAACAGATTGAGCGTGCCGATCAGGTTGACCTGCAGGGTCTGTGCGGGGTCGCGAAAAGACTCTGGAACGAAGGTTTGCCCGGCCAGATGGATAACCGCGTGCGGGCACTGCGGCGCAAGCATCGAATCCAGGCTATCGGGCTGCAACAGCTCGGCGCGGCCCGGCTGCAGGAGCTGCCAATCCGTCTGGGAGCCTTGCGTCAGGCACGCCTGCAAATGACGACCGACAAAACCACTGAGCCCGGTAACCAAGAGTTGCTTCATGCGAATATCCATCCTCGCCAGGTTCGTCGGCATGCCCACGCTATGAGCGGAGACGTGTCGGAAAAGTTTCAGAGCAGGTAATCCAATGCCCAGGCGGTTGCCCCGCCGACCGCTAAGCCGGCGAATAATTCGAGGGGGCTGTGCCCCATTCGTTCACGCAATTTGCTGCAGCCGTCATCCAGGGCGAGGCGATTGAGCGCTTCGGCCTGACGGCCGATTTGCCGGCGCAGGCTGCCGGCATCCAGCATGACGATAAAGGCCAGGCTTAAAGCGACGCCGAATGCCGGGTGAGCGATGCCCTGTTTGAGAGCTATCAGACAGGCCATGCCGCCGACGATCGCGCTGTGATTGCTGGGCAAGCCGCCATAGCCGATCAGATCGAAGGCCAGGCGCCTGGCACGGATGCAATTGATGAGAAATTTACTGCTACCGGCCACCAGCCAGGCGGCGAAAGGCATCAACAGGTAGGACGGATCCATGCGCGCTCCCAGGGCTAGGTCGGCCAGAGCGCTATGGCGCAGGCCACGACCCAGAGCACGGCGGTCAACAGTAGCTGCCAGTCCGACAGCAGCGCATCGGTCGGCGATTCGCCTCCGCCTTTGGCCTCGACGACGAACCAGTAGCGGAACAAGCCGTACAGCACCAGGGGAATGGTGATGACCATTTCCGGGCGGGAGGTAATCACGAACAGGCTGTAGAACAGCAATGCGCCTGTCGCCGCCATCTCGGCGTAACGATCGACCAGGCCCGGGGTGTAGTAGCGCAAGACCTCGCGGCTCAGGCTGCCGTTGGTGGCGAGTTCCTGCCGACGCTTCACCGCGGCCAGGTACAGGGCCAGGCATAGGGTGGTCACGAACATCCAGGAGGAGACGGGGATCGTCAGAGCCATGGCGCCGGCGTAGACACGCAAGACGAAGCCAGTGGCGATGGTGAAGATATCGATCACCGGTTTGTGCTTGAGCACGAAGCTGTAGGCCAGATTGACCAGCAGATAGGCCCCGATCACCAGAACCACCGCCGGCATGAAGAACCAGGCCGCCAGCAACACCGTATAGAGCGCCAGCAACAGCAGCAGCGCCACGGGAATGGGGACGGCCCCGGAAGCCAATGGCCGCGTATGCGACTTTTTCGGGTGGCGGCGGTCCTGCTCGATGTCGTGCAAGTCGTTGACGATGTACACCGCCGCCGAACCAAGACAAAACAGCACGGTCGCAAGAAGTACCTTCTCTACGGCCTCGGGGTTGAGAAATTCACCCGCGAAGAGCAACGGGCCTAAAACGAACGCATTCTTCACCCACTGACGCGGACGCATCAGGGCAATCATTCCTTTTAGCAGTTCCAGAGAGGAGCGCAGCTGTACGGTTGCATGCATGCGGTTGGCCTTTCATCAATATGGAATCCTATGAAAGCGGCCACTAACTATGCACTTTTGGCGATGATCGCCACTTTTTGCAACATCGGCACACAAGATGTCGTGAGTCGTAACTACTGGGGTCCCTACAGCCTTTCCTTTTCGATGCTGCTCGGCACCGCTGTCGGCTTGATGGTCAAGTACGTCTTGGATAAGCGCTTCATCTTCAAGTTCAAAGCGCAGAACATCGCCCACGACAGCAGGACCTTTCTGTTCTATGCGCTGATGGGCGTGGCTACCACGGTAATCTTCTGGGGTTTCGAACTGGCTTTCGCCTACCTGTTCGACGGCGCCGCGATGCGCTACCTGGGCGGCATCATCGGTCTGGCGATTGGCTACGTGGCCAAGTACGAGCTGGATAGGCGTTTCGTCTTCAATGCGAGGCCGGCCTGATGCGCCTGCACGGCTGGGGGCGCTATCCGCAGGTCGAGGCGCAGCAGCTCGCGCCGCTGACGGTGAGTGCCAGCCGCGCGTTGATCGGCGCGCATCGGTCGCTGCTCGGCCGCGGCATGGGCCGCAGTTACGGCGACAGCGCCCTGCACGACTGCGTGCTGAACACCCGTTATTTGCAGCACCTGCTGGCGTTCGATGCGAGCCACGGCTCTTTGCGCTGCCAAGCCGGCGCCACCCTCGATCAGCTCCTGGATTTTCTGGTGCCGCGCGGCTGGTTCCTGCCGGTGACGCCGGGCACCCGTTTCGTCACGGTCGGCGGCGCGGTGGCCAGCGATGTGCACGGCAAGAATCATCACCTGCACGGCTGTTTCAGCGAATACGTCGACGAACTGCTACTCGGCTTGGGCGATGGCAGCCTGCTGACCTGCTCGCGCAGCGAGCATGCCGAACTGTTCCACGCCACGTGCGGCGGCATGGGCCTGACCGGGTTGATTGTCGAAGTCGCTTTGCGCTTGACGCCGATTCGCAGCGCCTACGTCAACCAGACCACCTTCAAGCTCGCCAACCTGGAAGACGCACTGCAAGGGTTCGAGAGCCAGCGGCAGCGGACCTATTCCGTGGCCTGGATCGACTGCCTGGCCCGCGGCGCCGAGCTGGGGCGTTCCTTGCTGATGGTCGGCGAGCATGCGCTGGACGGCCCATTGCAGCTGCCGCGCCAACGCCGCCTCGCCGTGCCCCTGGATATGCCCGCCGCCCTGCTCAATCGCACTTCGATGCAGGCGTTCAACAGCCTGTATTACCGGCGCGTGCGTCAGGCCGAAGCCGAGCGGCGGGTCGACTACCGGCGCTTCTTTTATCCGCTCGACGGTATCGGGCAGTGGAACCGGCTGTATGGCAAGCGAGGCTTTTTGCAGTACCAGTTCGTGATCCCCAAAGCGGCGGGGTTGCAGGGTATGCAAGCGATCCTCAGGCGCATCGCCGACTCGCGCCGCGGCTCCTTTCTCGCCGTGCTCAAGGTCTTCGGCGAGCAGAACCGCAATCCGCTGTCGTTCCCCCTGGAAGGCTACAGCCTGGCCCTGGACTTCAAGTACGACAGCGGCCTACTGGCGCTGCTCGACGAGTTGGACACCCGGGTGCTGGAGCACGGCGGGCGCATCTACCTGAGCAAGGATGCGCGCATGAGCGAACAGACCTTCAAGCGAAGCTACCCCGGCTGGGAACAGCTGCAAGCGGTCCGCGCGCGCTACGGCGCGCAGGGCAAATTCATCTCCCGACAAGCGCAACGCCTGGGGCTGGAATAATCATGGGAAAAATCCTGATCATCGGCGCCACCTCGGCGATCGCCGAAGCCACCGCCCGACGCTTCGCCAGCCAGGGCGCCCACCTGTATTTGCTGGCGCGCAACCAGGAACGGCTGGCGACCCTGGCCCGCGACCTGAGCATCCGCGGCGCCCACAAAGTCGACTATGGCACTTTCGATGCCACGGCGTTCGATCGCCACCAGTCGCTGCTGGATGAAGTCATCGCCGAGCTGGGCGGCCTCGACACCGTGCTCATCGCCTACGGCACCCTCAGCGATCAGAAAGCCTGCGAGAACAGCGTGGAGACGACGCTGCGCGAATTGACCGTCAACGCCCTGAGCATCATCGCCCTGCTGACGTTGCTGGCCACTTACTTCGAGACCCGGGGCAAAGGCTGCATCGCGGTGATCGGCTCGGTGGCGGGCGACCGCGGTCGCCAGTCGAATTATGTCTACGGCACCGCCAAGGGAGCGCTGGGCATCTTCCTGCAGGGGCTGCGCAATCGTCTGCATAAAAGCGGCGTGCAGGTGCTGACGATCAAGCCCGGCTTCATCGATACGCCGATGACCGCGGAGCTGCCCAAGGGCCCGCTATGGGCCAGCGCGGAACAGGTCGCCATGGATATCGAGAAGGCCATCCTGAAGAAGCGCGACCAGCTCTACACGCCTGGGTATTGGCTGCCGATCATGGCGATCATCAGACACACGCCGGAGTTCCTGTTCAAACGGCTTTCGCTTTGAATCCCACGCATGCCGATGCAGTCACCCAAGCCCCCATGATCTCATCCTTCCCCGTGTCTGAAAAACTCCATAGCGGCTTCGCGCGCAACAGATACCACTGGTTCGGCTGGCTGCTCGCGGCGCTGATCGTGACGGTGATCGCCACGCAGGAAACCTACAACACCCGCAGCGACCCGCGCGGCACCCTGTTGGTCAGTCAGGCCCTTGCGCAGCACGGCACGCTCAAGCTCGACACCTACGGCAAGCCCCTGCTGGACAGCTATGGCTACGTTATCCAGCACAAGGCCGGCCATTTCTATCACTACTTCCCGCTGGGTACCGCCCTGCTCAGCAGCCCCTTCGTGGCTGTCGCCAACGCCTTGGGTTTCGATATGACCCGCGACGAGCACCTTGTGCAGATGGTGCTCACCGCACTGGCCGCCCTGCTGATCGCCTTCATCCTCTACCGCACCGCCAGGCTCTACCTGCCGAGAACGCCGAGCCTGTTGCTGACCGGCTTGTGCTGGTTCGGCAGCTCGCTCGCCAGCACGGTGGGAACCGCGCTGTGGTCGCACGACTTCGCCTTGGTTTTTTCCAGTGCGGCGATCTTTCTGCTGCTTAGCCGGCCGGTGCAAACCCCGGGATCGGCAACCCAGGTAGTCGCTCCACAGCCGGTTAGCCACCGGCCGCGAGAACGGCTGAGACCGCTGCTGATCGGCGCCTGCCTGTTTCTCGCCTATCTCTGCCGGCCGACCCTGGCGCTGCTGGCGCCCTTCCTGCTGCTGTATTACTTCATTCAGGACAGGAAATCCTCGCTGCTCGCCGCCCTCACCCTGGGCCTGCTGCTATTGGCTTTCATGGGCTGGAGCATCGGCGAATTCGCGCAGATCCTGCCCGACTACTACTTGCCGAAACGCCTCGAAGGCGGCGAATTCGCCACGGCGCTATACGCCAACCTGCTCAGCCCGGCACGGGGATTACTGATTTTTTCGCCCTTCATCGCCGTGTCTCTATTCCTGACCCTGGTATTGGCCGTGCGTAACAAGGCCTTGCTGAGCTTGAGCCTGATCAGCCTGGCCTGGCCGACCGCCCACCTGCTCTCGATCAGCCAATTCCCCCATTGGTGGGCTGGCTGGTCGTTCGGCCCGCGGTTGATGGTCGACGCCTTGCCCGGCCTCTATGTCGGCCTGTTCAGCGCCCTGGGGGCGTTACGGCAAAGGCGCAGGCTGGCCTACGCCGCGCTGCTCGGCAGCGGTCTGCTGGCGATCCATATCAACACCTACCAGGCGCTATTCAACCCCTATGGCATGCACTGGAACGTCGAACCGAACGTGGATCTATACCCCGAATACCTCTTCGATTGGCGCTACCCGCAATTTCTGCACAACCAGGCCCGGCACGAGCGGCGATTGTCCGAGTTCTATAGCCAACAGCTGCCCAAAATCACCGGACTGATCAACGTTTCTTACGATTCGGAGCAGGCGGCGTTTGATGGTTTTTATGAGCTGGAACCTGGCTTTCGTTGGAGCGAAGGGCACGCAGCCAAACTGCATCTCGTACTCGACGAACAAACCCAGCAGGCGCTACGGGGCGAGATCGAATTGCTGGCAGGCTTTCTCGACAAACAGAGACTGCTGATCGGGCTGAATGGCGAACAGGTCTATTCCGGCAAGTTCTACGGTGGCGAGCGTGAAATCCGCTTCCAGGTTCCTCCCGAACTGTTCCGCACGGGGCTCAACACCTTCACCTTCCAGCTGCCGGACGCGCATAAACCCGCTTCCGCGGACCCGAGAATACTGGCGATGGCATTCCGCAAACTCTCGATTCGGTGAGGCGCTGTGCCCCGTAAAAAACAGCGCATGCCGTACTACAGGCCACTACCGCCCTCTGAGCCAGTCGAAAGCCCTGACAAGCCCCCACAAGCGACTGCCGTAGATGGCCGCCAAGCGTGCTTCGGCCCGTTCCATTCGCGCCGTGACGCTGTCCAACTGCGCCCGCAAAGCCGCCGCATCTTCGCCGGGGTGGCTGAAGTGATGGCCCTCGCATAGCTGGAAATCATCCAAAAAATTCGGCGGCATCGATAGCGGCACGAGCAGGTGGCGGTGTTCCTTGGCCACGTAATAGCGGTTGATGCCGTCGCACAGGGCGAATTGGTAGTCGGCCGCGAGAATGATCGAGGCCCATTGCGGGTCGCTGTCGAATGCCGACTCGATCAGGATGATCCAGGGCCGCCAGACCTGGAAATCGAGCCCCCGGAGCACCTGTTCCTCGAAACCTTCGACATCGATCTTGAGGAAATGAATCGGCACTTCGCGGCCGATATGCTCGGCACAGATGCTGCTCAGCGTGCGGGTTTCGACCGTGCGGTGAATGAAGTCGACACCCCCGGCTCTTTGCCGTTGCGCCACTTCCGCGCTCAGGGTCGAGAGCCCGGTTTCCGGCGACTCGAAGAACTCCAGCCGGTCCGCCTTGTCGCCCACCGCCAGGCACAGGTTTATATCCTCGGGGCGCTCGGCGCAGAGCGATTCATGGTAGTGCCGCACCGGTTCGATATTGATCCCGCGCCAGCCGCGTTCGTACAGCGAGCGGGTCACCGAATCGCGGGTCGGGTGGTTGGCGCCGATGTCGATATAGAAGCCCGGCCCGAACAGTCTCAGGGTGCGCCAGAGCATCACATCTTCGAAATTTTGCGCATAGGAAATAAAGGGCATGGTCGGCATCCTGGCTGGCTGCGGCATGACTAAAAGCGGTGCTCATGGGCCAGGCACCGGCGCGTCCACCCGGACCTGCGGCGCCGGCTTGGCGAACAGGCGCTGAGCGATTTGCTTGCCGCGCTCGCGCAAGGGGCACTCGATCAGGCGGTAGTTGAGTTCGCTGAGCACGACGATCAGCACGGCCGCCGTGAGCACGAAGGGGTAGAAGAACGAGTCGCCGAAATCGCCCTGCTGCGGGTACAGGCGGTAGTAGATTTCGCGGGTGAAGAAGAACGCCGGGATATGGATCAGGTAGATGGCGTAGGAGCGCGTGCCGAACCAGATCATCAGGCGTTTGAAGGCGCCATCCGGCCAAAGAAAATTCTGGTCGTAGGAGGCTATCCAGACCAGCGCCGCCGCCAGCAACGCGATCGCGCCGATGCGCATGGAGAACATTGTCAGTGGTTCGGAGCCGAGGGCGCACAGGCACAGCAACAGCACCAGCAGCACCCCGACGCCGAGCCCGCGGCAGGCGAGCAAGGCCGGTTGCAAACGGCGATAGGAGGGCTGAGCGCTCCATAACGCGATCAGCACGCCGAGGGCCAGGGCGTCGGTGCGGAACATCATCAGCATCACCGAACGCGGCATAAACAATTGCAGCGCCACCAGGCCGAGCAGGACGTAGGGCAGCCAACGTCGACTCAGCAGGATCAGCAAAGGAAACAGCAGGTAGAACTGCTCCTCCAGCGCCAAGCTCCAGTAGACGAAGCTGCTGCCATATTCCCACTGCATAAAGGCCTGGGCGAAGCGGATATTGGCGACCTGCAGCACAGCGGCGACGCTCGCCTCGAGGTTCGCTTCCAGGCTGCCGAAAACCCCGGAGCTGTTGAATGTCAGGGTGGCGAGTAGAATCACCAGCAGCCACAGCCAGGCCGACGGCAACAGACGCCAGGCGCGGCGCATCCAGAACGACAAGGTTTCGCGCCGCGCGGCGGCGCCATCGGGCTGAGCGTGCAGGCGCGGCACCAGGCTGCGGGCGATGACGAAGCCGGATACGGCGAAGAACAGGTCGACGCCGACCCAGCCGCCGAAATAGCTGTAGAAGCGCGTCAGCGCCGGGGTCGTCCAGCTAATCAGGTTGGCCTGGGCGTGATGCACCACCACAAGCAATACGGCGAAGCCGCGCAACAGCTCGATATCTTCGATCGCGTGTTTCATGCGCATCGCTCCGCTCAGGGTTTGCGCGCGATAACCACTTGGCTTTTCGGCATCACCGCATCCAGGGCGTGCTTGATCCGCGCGCCGGCGGGCAGCGACAGCAGGGTCGTCCAGGTTTCCGACCAGCGCTCCAACAGCGGGTGCCAGGGCGGGTTGAGCGGCTGGTTTTCGCAGGCCCAATACAGCGCCCACCACACTGAGTGGTAGAAACCGTAGTGGCTGCTGCGCTCGACGATCAGCCCGGCGTCGCAAGCCAGCTGCTCCAGCTCGCCCTGCTTGAAGATGCGGATATGGTTGGGCTTCTCGAAGTAGGCCGGCGGGGCGATATGCCGCTGCACGCCCTCGATCACTTCACCGGGAACGCTGAGCAGAAACTGCGCGCCGGGTTTGCCGACGCGCACCAGCTCGGCCATGAATTGCCCGGGGTCGTCGACATGTTCGAGCACTTCCATGGCCACCACCTTGGTCACGCTGGCGTCGGGCAGCGGCAGTGGGTTGGCATCGGTGAGCAGGATCTGCACGCTGCGCGGCGCTTCCGCCTGCAAGCGTTGCCGGGCGGTTTTCAGGCTCTCGAGATTGACGTCGGCGAGAATCATCTCGGCGCCGTGCTTGGCGCAAAATTTGGCATAGCCACCGTCGCCGCAACCGATGTCGAGCACCCTATCTTCAGGGCCGACGGCGAAGCCTTCGAGCAACTCGCCGGTGTCGTTCTGGATCCAGCCGCTGACATGGATATCGATCAAACCGATGTCGAGATCCAACTCTTGTTGTACGGGCAGCTGTTGCACAGGCGCCTGCGGTTCGGCTTCGGCGACCCGCTGCAGTTGCGATGAGAGTGGGGGCGCCATCAGACGCTTGATCCGGTTCAGCATGTGTGGATTCCCATGAGGGGTGGGGGTGAACATCGAAGGCGCGGTCAAACCGGTTTGCGCGCGACAATGACCTGACTCTTGGGCATCAGGCGATCCAACTGCTGTTTGATCGGAGCGAATTCGGGTATCTGGATAAGCCGGTGCCACAGGTGCGCCCAGTCGTCGAGCAAGGGCGTGTAGGGCGGATGCACGACGTCATGGGTTTCGCCCGAACGCTGCTCGCCGGAAGCCTTGAGCTGCGCCCAATAGATCAGCATCCACAGGCTCCAATAGAAGCCGTAGGACGAGCGCCGCTCGATCGCCAGCCCGGCGTCCTCGACCAGACGACCGAACGCCTCGCGCTCGAACACATGGATATGGTTGGGCGGCTGGAAGTACTGCGCGGGCGCGCAGCTTTCCTGGATCCGCTCGCCGACCGGGTCGGGCACCGCCAACAGATAGAGCGCGCCCGGGCGGCCGACCCGCACCAGTTCGCCGAGCACCGCTGCCGGGTCTTCGACATGCTCCAGCACTTCGAGGGCGATCACCCGGGTCGCGTAGGCATCGGCCAGTGGCAGCGGGCTGCTGTCCGAGACCAGGCCTTCGACGGCGCGGGCCGGGGTCCGCGTGAGTTTTTCGCGCAGCGCCTCGATCTTCTCCGCGACCACATCGCTGAACACCACGTGGGCGCCGCGGTTGGCGCTGAACAGGGTGGCGCCGCCAGCGCCGCAGCCGACATCCAGCACCACATCCTCGGCACCGATCGCGAAGCCGGAAAACAGCTCGTCGCTGGCATTGAGAAACCAGCCGCTCTGCACCGCATCGATCAAGCCGCAATCGCGCGAGTCGATATGCGCCGGCGCCGCCATCGTCGGGAGCGCTTGCGCCGGCTGGGTCAGGCGGTTCCACCAATCGTTCACTCGCCTCATGCGTAAGCCCTCTGCTCGAACTGCAGGAACGTCGACAAGGTCTGCATCGCCGCGTCCCGCGAGCAATGCTCGCGCATGCGCACGACGGCGTTGCGCGACAGCTGCCGGTAGCGTTCGGGCTCGTTCTTCACACAGTTGTATGCGGCCAGATAGGCGGCTTTCAGCGACGCCCAGTCGATCTGGTGGCGTTGCGTTCGATAAGCCAGGCGCGGGTCGTGGGACCAGGCGCTGGCGTCCAGCCAACTGTCGACGACGAACGCCACCTGCTCGTCGATATAGTCGGCCATGGCCGAGTGACACGGGGCGATCGCCGGTTTGCCGCAGGACAGAAACTCCATCAACGGCAGACACTGGCCTTCGCCATGGGAGGCGTTGACGACAAAGGCGCTGGCGCGGATCAGCGCATCGAACTCGCCGCCGTCGAGGTAGCCGTGCAACAGCACGATGCGGCATTTGAAACGCGGCATGCGCGCCATCCAGATCAGCATGTCGTGCATGGCGGAGAGGTATTCGTTGTGCCCGAGCTTGAACACCAGGGTGGCATCGGGGGTGTCGCGAAAGGCCGCGCAGAATGCGGTGAGCATATCGGCCCAGTTCTTACGGCCGTCATAAGGATTAAACAGCGCGGTGAATATCACCCCGGACAACCTCAGCTGCGAATCGCCCGGCAGCCACTCGGGCATCAGCGGCGTCACGCCCGTGGCGGGCGGTTGTTTGGGCTCCACGGTATTGCGCGGTTCCAGGCGCTTGGCCGGGTCCTCACGCACCAGTTCGAACGCCGGTGTCGCCGGCAAGGTGTAAGGCAGAAAGGGCAAATGCCGGCCGAGCGCTTTGCGGTACCACTCGCCCAGGTAACGCCGGGTAACGCGATAACGCGATTGCTGGCGGAGGGTAGATGGCGCTTCAGCGACCGGAGCAGGCTGCTGGCGCTTCGTCGCGTGTTCGTACTCGCGAATCGCCTGCACCACCCTGGCGGTGGCGTTCTGGCCGAAAATATAGGGGCTCAACGCCGGGTCGTGGCTATCGACCACCACCCCGGCGCGCACCTTCAGCAGCACCGGTTTAGCCAGCGGCAGCTTCATCGGCTGCCGCCTGATCGCCGCGAACTTGTCCCATACCGGCGAAGGAATGGCGACGATCGGATAGCCCGCGCCCATCTCTTTGCGCACCGCACTCACGGTCATCTGCGAGTGGGTGATCGCCACCCCGCATTTGCCCAGGGTATAGCGCCAATCCTGGCGCAGATCGTCGAGCCAGTGTTCGTTGGGGATGCTGTCGAACTCCCAGGCGAACACCGGGATGGTCGGGCAACGCAAATCGACCGGGGTTTTCTGCGGCGGCGAAAAGGAGAAAAACACGCAGCGCAGGCCCAACGCACAGGCCTCGTCGTACAGGCGGTCGACTTCCAGTTCCGGCTGCTCGACGAATTGCACTTCGCCGAGTCCTTGCAGCACCGGTAAGAAGTCGCGCAGCACGAAGTAATAGCTGTATTCCGGCGCGCCCATGCTGGTGGCGATGTGCGCGGCGGTGACTTGCGAATAAACCAGAATCCTCATGACATGACGCTCGCATCCTGCTGAATAAGATTCGGCCACTGACTGCGTGGCGCCTCGTTGCGTTGCATGAGATCGCCGACGAAGCCGGCCAATGGCTTGGCGACCACGTCTATCGAGGCAAACGCCTGCATGCCTTGCGCGGCATGCCTGGACATCTCGAGGTAGCGTTCGGGGTCGCCGCGGGCGATCCGGTAGCTGGCCTTGAAGGCTTCCAACAGCGATTGCCAGTTCAGGCGGTGGCGATGGGTGGCGAATACGCCCGTGGGGTCGTGGGGCCAGCAGAAAGGCTCCAGTGCGGTTTTCAGCAGAAACGCCATGTCCGCGGTGACGTAGTCGGCCATCGCCGTATGCACCGGCGCGATAGCCGGTTTGCCTGAACTGAGGAACTCCATCAGTGGCAGGCACAGGCCCTCGCCGGACGAGGCGTTGACGTAATAGGTCGATACCTCGATCAGCTCGCGGTATTGCGCGTCCTCGAGAAAGCCGTGCAACACGATCACCCGGCAGCGGAACGGCGCCAGACGCGACAACAGGGTGATCAGCACAATCCGGTAAAACTCCAGGTCGTGGTGGGTCATCTTGACGATCAAGGTGGCGTCGTCGCTGTGCTTGAACGCCCAGCAGAACGCGGTAACCACATCGATCCAGTTCTTGCGGCTGTCGGCCGGATTCAACACGGTCGTATAGACCACGCCGCTGACGGCAATCGACTGTGCCGGCAGCGCGCTGGCGGCTTGCTCTGTCGCCGGCTCTTGCGCGGCGGCGGGCGGCTCGCTATCGATTGCCGGCGCCAGGGGCAGACGCACCTCGCGCCACCAACCGCGCAACAAGGCTTTACTCAGTTGCCAGGTTTCGGCGAAGCGCCCGCTTGCCGCTGGCTGCGCTCGCGGCCCGGACTGAACAGTTTCGCTCGGTTTGCGCACCAGCCCGTCCGCGGACAAGCCGAGGGTCGGGCTATCGATGACCACCCCGGCGAACGGGAATTGCCGTCCGCCCAGGTGCAGCGGCAGGCGCTGCGGCGTGCGCCCGGCGCCATAACGATCCCAGACCGGCGCCGGCAGGGCGATCACCGGGAAGTCGGCGGGCATATTGCTTTCCACCAACCGGGCGGCTTCGCGACTGGTGCACACCACGCCCTGCAGATTGGCAAAGGTATAGCGCCAATCGTTCTGCGGATTATCGTCCCAGACAATCGACGGCAGGCTGTCGAACTCCCAGGCGAACACCACCACGGTCGGGCAGCTGAGCCCCAACGGGACTTGGTGGGGCGGGCTGAAACTGAAAAAAACCACCTCTTCGCCGGCGGCCCTGTAGCACTCGCAGAGCGCTTCGATTTGCCCAGTACTTTCGACGATATGCACGTGGCCGAGACGCTCGAGTACCGGAACGAAGTCCCTCATCAGGAAGAAATAGCTGTATTCCGGTTTACCGAGGGAGTCTTGAATGTTGGCCTGATCGATTTTCGATCCCACGAGAATGATCATCTTCCGAGATACCCCCCTCTCCGAACCGAGCAACCCTGCTCGGTAAGCGCAATTAGTCGTTATTGCTCTACAGCAGAGAAAGAGCAGGGCAAGCTGGTCGGCGGCACAGCTCCCTGTGCGGGAAAACGTCGCTCTACGGAGCCTTTCCCGGCCGCCGGCGCCAGTTCCCGGTTATTGACCGCGGGCATTCCGACAAAGTTTCGTCGCAGATTTATCGTCGTAAGATCTTCGATTAATCGCTATATGGCCTACCGCCCACGCCAACCGGAACCATACTTTCCAAGTGCGCCAGGACACCTAGACAGCCAAGCGCCAGGCGGTTGCAACCTAAACGCCCATTGCCCGGTCCAAGCTGTGCGTTTGACCGCCGTTACCTTTGCTTGTTTGCTTGGAGGAGCTTCACCATGCCCCATCTACTACGTCTGCTCAGCCTCAGTGCATTGCTCAGCTTCGCCGCCAGCGCTTCGGCCACCAGCTTCGTGGTGACCACCGATGCGGTCGTGGGCGCCGTCGCCGCCACCACCGAGGCCACGTCCGATGCTTCCTCGTCGCTGAGCGACGACAAAATCGTCCTCGCCGCGCGCGACGATGCGGCCAGTTTCATCGCCAGCGCCGGGAATATCCGTGGCGTGCGCTTGCAAGCGGCGTTGCAGCATATTCGCCAGCGGGCACCGCACTTGATCGCCGACGACATGCAACTGGCGCAAGCGATCCTCAGTCGCTGAAGGGGCATGCCGCAGGACGATGTCTTCGGTCCCTGACGGCATCCCATGCGTTAACAGACCGTTGAAAAACTTAGGCGAGGCAGCCAACGCAAGGGCAATGTTGCCGAGCCCCATATTCGCCACGCGGCGGTTTCCGCTACGCTAATGCCTGGCAGCCCGGTTCCGCGCGAGCCTGCGCCGGCAGGTGGCAGTTCGTTGCTTGAGCGAAGGAACCGAGACGCCCGAGTACCATCCAAGCCGACACCCCTCGACACTTTCCAGCTCTATCGGAGTTCACCATGCATCGCTCCTTGCTCTGCGCCGCAGTTGCCCTCGCGTTGTTCGCCGGCAGTGCCCAGGCGCAAACCCTGGTCGCCACCAGTAACATCATCATCCGCGCGGTGGATCGCAGCCTCGACTTCACCTCGGATACCACCACCTCTATCCGCGATTCGAAAGTGGTCCTGGCGGCGCGCGACGATGCCGCCAGTTTCGTCGCCAGCCAAGGCGCTATCCGCGGTGCGCAGCTGGAAGCGGCGCTCGGCGAGATCCGCAACCGCCTGCCCGAAGCCCAGGGCGTTTCCGACCTGGCCTTGGCCGAAGCCATACTGACGCTGTGAGTTCGCTGCGGGCCTGGCTGCTGCTCCTGGCGCTGTTCGGCAGCGCCGCCAGTCAGGCCGAGTTGCGCCTGACCCTGATCGACGACGAGCTCAGCCGGGCCGAGCGCCAGGCCAGCCAGGCGCTGCTCGACGAGGCCATGCAGGCGTTGCCGCCGCGCGTCAAGCAGCACCTGGACCGCTCGGTAAAGCTGCGTTGGCGCGAACTGCCAGCCGAGGTCTACGGCCGCGCCGGGCGCTTCAGCGGTATCGAACTGAATGCCCGGCTGTTGCCCGCACTGGCCGACGGCAGCGCCGCCAGCAAGCGGACAAAACGCCCGCACGGCACCGTGCGCCGCGAGTTGCTGGCCACCGTGCTGCACGAACTGACCCACCTCTACGACCGCGCGCAACTCTGGGCACCCGCGCAGAAAATCCTGCTGCAGCGCTGTCGGCAGCGGCTCGCCAGCCTCGGCCCGGTCGGCTTGCCCGACAGCTGCCGCGGCCAGAGCGCGCGCCGCTTTACCCTTAGCGACGACCCGCAATTGCTCGACCTGGCCGGTTGGCCGCAACAGGTCGGCCGCCGCGGCCAGCGCGAAGCGCACAATCGCCAGGTGGCGCGCAGCCCGGATGTCTACGAGCTGAGCAGCCCGCTGGAATTCGTCGCGGTGAATATGGAGTACTTCCTCCTCGACCCCGCGTACGCCTGCCGCCGCCCGTCCCTGGCGCGTTACCTGCGCGCGCATTTCGCCTGGACCCCGCCAGACCAGCAGCCCTGCGCCGAGGGCTACGCCTACCTCAACGCCGGCCGCGATTTCGCCCGTCAACCGCTCGGCACCCTGGACCCGGCGCGGGTTTACCGGATCGACTACCTGCTCGCCGAGGCCAACGATGCCTGGGCCAGCCGCTGGGGCCACAGCATGCTGCGCCTGGTGATCTGCGCCCCCGGCCGGCCGCTGGGCGAGGATTGCCGGCTGGATCTGGACCAGCACCTGGTGCTGTCCTACCGCGCCTTCGTCGGCGACGTGCAGCTGTCCAGCTGGGACGGTTTGACCGGCGCCTATCCGTCGAGGCTGTTCGTCCTGCCGCTGGCACAGGTGATCGACGAATACACCAAGGTCGAGCTGCGCAGCCTGGCCTCGGTGCCGCTGAAACTGAGCCGCGCGCAGCTGGAGCAATTGGTCAGCCGCGCCGCCGAGCAGCACTGGAGCTATGACGGCAACTACTACTTCATCTCCAATAACTGCGCGGTGGAAACCCTCAAGCTGCTACGCAGCGGCAGCCAGCACCCCGACCTGCACGCCCTCGACAGCATCATGCCCAATGGCCTGCTCGACAGCCTGGTGGCCCGCAACCTGGCCGACCCCAGCGTGCTCGACGACCCGCGCGAGGCGCTGCGCCTGGGCTACCGTTTCGATTCGTTCCGCGACCGCTATCAGGCGATGTTCGAGGTGTTACGCCAGCGCCTGCCGATCGAACAGGACAACGTCGAAGACTGGCTGACACAAGCGTCCGAGAAGCGCCGGCCCTGGTTCCAACGCGCCGATCTGCGCGCCAGCGCCGCCTTGCTGCTGCTCGAACAAGCGGCGTTGCGCCGGCAATTGCTGCTGGCCCAGGACGAACTCAAGCGCCGCTACCTCAGCGGCCGCGCCACCCAGGACCCGAGCCTGAACAAGGCCGGCGCCGCGCTGGAGAAAATCCTCGCCAACAGCGGCTTTCTCAGCCGCCCGGCAGAACTCCTCGACGGCGGCTACGGCCTGCCGCAACACGCCGAATGGCAACGCCTCGAAACCGAAAGCCGCAGCCGCCAACAGCAGCTGCGCCAACTCAGCGACGACCTCGACCAGGAAGTACGCAGCCTGCTGGAGCCAGAGCGCCTGGCCGAGCTGCAAGCCAACGAAGCCAACCTGACGCAACTCGGCGAGCATCTGCGCGCGCTGCACAAAGCCAGCGGCGGTTTGATGCTGCCGTAGCCCGGATGAAATCCGGGGAAATCGCTGCCAACCCAACACCGCCCCGGATTGCATCCGGGCTACAAGAGCGCGAAGCCCTAGGGAATATGCTCCTGCTGCTCTTGCGGCAAATGCTCGTCCAGATGAATCCAGGGCAAACGGCTCTGCACCCAGATATGCCGGTCCGCTGGCGCCAGCTGCGGCTGGTCCAGGGTGGCGACGGTGATATCCAGAGTGGCCGGGCTGAGGCTGGTGAACAGCGTCAACTGGGCGCCACAAGTCGGGCAGAAGCTGCGTGTGCAACTCGCCGAAGAGGCGTACTGACTGGGCGTGCCGGCCAGCCAGCGAAAACCCGCCAGCGGCACCGTGAGCCAGGTGGTGACGATACCGCCGCTGGTGCGCCGGCACACCGTACAGTGGCAATGGGCGATATCCCGCAACGGGGCATCGAACTGATAACGCATGGCGCCGCACTGGCAGCCGCCGCTGTGTATCTCGGCCATAGCTTTTCCTCACTCGTCTCGAACGCCAGGTGCCGTTATCGGCCTTGCGTCGCCTCGGCATGCTCATCAAGATAGGCGCTTGCCACGACCTGGGGTTCCCGTGATCGATCTACTGCTGGCCCTGTGGCCGTTGTTCGCCTTGATTGTCGCCGGCTATTACCTGCGCCGCTGGGAATTCCCCAACGAAGCCTTCTGGCCCGGCGCCGAGCGCTTGAATTATTTCGTACTGTTCCCCGCCCTGCTGTTCAGCAGCCTGGCCATGGCGCCGCTGAACAACCCGGCGCTGCCGCGGTTGGCCCTGGCGGTGTTGCTCGGTTTGGGCATCGCCTGGTTGGCGCTGTTGCTGATGCGCCGCCTACGCGGCTGGCCGGCGGGACGTTTCGGCGCGTTCAGCCAGGGCATCCTGCGTTTCAACACCTACCTGGGGCTGGCGGCGGTCGGCAGCCTGTTCGGCCAGCAAGGCCTGACCCTGGCCGCACTGATGCTGGCCTTGATGGTGCCCACGGTGAACGTGCTGTCGGTCTGGTCGTTGACCGCCGAACGCGGCGTCAGCGCCCGCAGCCTGCTGCTGCCGATTCTGAAGAACCCGCTGATCCTCGCTTGCATCGGCGGCGCCTTGGCCAACGTCAGCGGCATCGGCTTGCCTGGCGGCAGCGACCGTCTGCTCGGCCTGCTCGCCGCCGCCAGCCTGCCGCTGGGCCTGCTCTGTGTCGGTGCGGCGCTGAAACCCGAGCAGCTGGGCCGCGAAGTGCCGGCCCTGGCCTGGAACAGCGGCCTGCGTCTGCTGGCGATGCCGTTGCTGGCCTGGGCGGTGGCTTACGGCCTGCGCCTGCCCGCCATGGAAAGCAGCGTACTGGTGCTGTTCTTCGCCCTGCCCACCGCTCCCACCGCCTATGTACTGACCCGCCAATTGGGCGGCGACAGCCAATTGATGGTCGGCATCATCACCCTGCAAACCCTGTTGGCGGCCGGCAGTCTATCGCTGGTGTTGATGCTGCTGACGCTCTGAGCACTGCACCCGGCAGCAGCTCCCAACGACCGTCGATCTGTCGGCTCCCATGAAAGCTGGCTGAAAGCTTCAGCCCTTAGCATCCGCCCACTGCCGGCATCAGACCGGCCTGTTCGGGCGCTGCGTTTGCGCACTGCCCGGCCAATCCCGACAACAACAAAATGGTGATTGCCATGCTTTATGCCTCCTGCCTGACCGGCCGCCCCACGCCCTCTCTCCGGCCGCTGAACGCCGCGCGCTGACACCCCCGCGCCGCGCCCCACTTATTCCGGAGATACCTTGATGCTGACGCTCCTTGGCTTCGCCATGGTTATGACCTTTATGTACCTGATCATGAGCAAACGCCTGTCGGCGCTGATCGCCCTGATCATCGTGCCGATCGTTTTCGCCCTGATCGGCGGCTTCGCTGCCGGCATCGGCCCGATGATGCTGGAAGGCATCGGCAAGCTCGCCCCGACCGGGGTGATGCTGATGTTCGCCATTCTCTATTTCGCCCTGATGATCGACTCCGGCCTGTTCGACCCGGCCGTGCGCGCCATCCTGCGCATGGTCAAGGGCGACCCGCTGAAGGTGTCGATGGGCACCGCGGCGCTGGCGCTGATCGTTTCCCTCGATGGCGACGGCGCCACCACTTACATGATCTGCGTGGCCGCCATGCTGCCGTTGTACAGCCGCTTGGGCATGAGCCCGCTGATCATGGCCGGGCTGATCATCCTCGCCGGCGGCATCATGAACATGACGCCCTGGGGCGGCCCTACGGCGCGCGCCGCCAGCGCCCTGCAGGTCGACCCGTCGGACATCTTCGTACCCATGATTCCGGCGATGGTCGCCGGCGCCATCGCCCTATTCGGCCTCGCCTATGCCTATGGCAAGCGCGAGCGCGCCAGGCTCGGCGTGTTGCAGCTGCCGGACGGGCAGAACGATCACGAGGAAATCAGCGTCTCGCAATTTCCCGAGGCGCGCCGGCCCAAGCTGCTGTGGATCAACGGCGCGTTAACCGCCGTGCTGATGGCCACGCTGATCGCCGGCCTGCTGCCGATGCCGGTGCTGTTCATGATCGCCTTCAGCGTCGCCATGGTCGTCAACTACCCCTGCCTACAGCAGCAGAAGGAACGGCTCGCGGCGCACGCCGGCAATGTCCTGGCAGTGGTCGGGCTGATCTTCGCCGCGGGCATTTTCACCGGCATCCTATCCGGCACCGGCATGGTCGAAGCCATGTCGCAAAGCCTGCTGGCGATCATCCCACCCGAACTCGGTCCCTACATGGCGGTCATCACCGCCGTGGTGAGCATGCCGTTCACCTTCTTCATGTCCAACGACGCTTTTTATTACGGCGTGCTGCCGGTGCTGGCCGAAGCCGCCCAGCATTACGGCATCAGCCCGGTGGAAATGGCGCGCGCCTCCATCGTCGGCCAACCGGTACATCTGCTGAGCCCGCTGGTGCCCTCCACCTACCTGCTGGTCGGCCTGGCCAAGATCGAGTTTGGCGACCACCAACGATTCACCTTGAAGTGGGCGATATTGATCTGCCTATGTATTCTGCTCGCCGCCTTGTTGCTGGGTGTATTCCCGCTATTCGGCACGTCGTAATCGCCGTACTCGAACGTTTATCGATGCCGCCGGCAGCGCCCGGCTGCATCACGTTACCTCCCGACACTGAACACGAGGAAACCGCATCATGGAGTGGCTGACCAGCCCGGAAATCTGGGTCGCCTTCTTGACCCTCACCGCCCTGGAAATCGTCCTGGGCATCGACAACATCATCATGATCGCCATCCTGGTCGGGCGCATGCCGCCACACCTGCAGGCGCGTACCCGCCTGTTCGGTCTGGCCCTGGCCATGGTCACGCGCATCCTCCTGCTGCTGTCGATCGCCTGGATCATGCGCCTGACCAATGACCTGTTCCAACTGTTCGACCAAGGTATCTCCGGGCGCGACCTGATCCTGTTCTTCGGCGGCCTGTTCCTGCTGTGGAAGAGCAGCAGCGAGATCTACCACGGCCTGGAAGGCGAGGACGAAGCGGCGGGCGCGCCGAAAAGCATGATGGGCGGTGTCATCGGCACCATCATTCAGATCGCCATCATCGATATCGTCTTCTCCCTCGACTCGGTGATCACCGCCGTCGGCATGGTCTCCAACGTGCCGGTGATGATCGCCGCGATCATCGTCGCCGTGCTGGTGATGATGCTCGCCGCCGGCACCATCAGCACCTTTATCGACAAGCATCCGTCGCTGAAGATGCTGGCGCTGTCGTTCCTCACCGTGGTCGGTACCGTGCTGGTCGCCGAAGCCTTCGAAGTGCATGTGCCCAAAGGTTACGTCTACTTCGCCATGGCCTTCTCGCTGGCCGTCGAAGCGATCAATATCCGCATGCGCGGCGCACGCCAGCGCAAGGCAGACCCGGTCAAGCTGCGCATGGATATTCCCGGCGAGTAAGCCTCAAGCGCACAAACCAGAACGGGGCCACAAGGCCCCGTTCTGCTTTCCGGGCTGGGCAAGCGGCTCTTCCAAGCCGCCCGAGCGATACGTCGAACGCCGCGCCTGGCCGTTTAAAAT
Organism: uncultured Pseudomonas sp.; assembly: GCA_966210885.1. Taxonomy (GTDB): domain Bacteria; phylum Pseudomonadota; class Gammaproteobacteria; order Pseudomonadales; family Pseudomonadaceae; genus Aquipseudomonas. The sequence goes on along the minus strand of CBIHLQ010000028.1, from coordinate 25,806 downwards.
ATTGGACTGGGTATTTTTCAAAATAATAATAAAAAACAAATAGTTAGCCATAAATATATGGAGATTGCCCGACCAGCAAGGTGCGAAATACCGACAAATATCGGCTTATTCGTTTGACATATTTTACGGCTTTGGCAGACTGAGCCAGCTTTCAGCTGCCAATGTACCGCTGCGTGATACGGCCACTCGATGCCTCGAAGTGCCCACGCAGCGGTCTATCGGCAGAGGCTAGCCGAACCAGGAGGTAGCGCCGCAACGGCCCTTCCTGCACAGCCATGGCAGGTGCAGCCTGCCCCAAGGTGATTTATGTCCAACAACAAAACCCCGACCGCCAAACGCAAACCCGTGGTGCTGATGTCCATGGGCGCTCAAGAACGCAAAGGCCACGCCTATCAAGTCATGACCCACAAATACATCGTTCCCCTGGTCGAGTTATCCGGCTGTGTGCCGCTGCTGGCGCCAACCTGCTGCGGCACCGAGGATCTCGAGCAATACCTGGATATGGTCGACGGGGTCTACCTGACCGGCGCCGGCAGCAATATCGACCCGGCGCTGTACGGCCAGCCCAACCTGACCCCGGATAAGGGCCAGGACAGAGACCGTGACCTGTTCGACCTGCCGCTGATCCGTGCCGCTATCCAACGCGGCCTACCGCTTTTCGGCATTTGCCGTGGCATGCAGGAAATCAACGTGGCCCTGGGCGGCGACATCCATCAGAAGCTCTACGCCGAAGCCGACTTCGACGACCACCGCGAAGACGCCGACGCCCCAGTGGAAGTGCAGTACGGCGAAAGCCATAGCGTCGATGTGTTGCCGGGCACCTGGCTGGCCGAGCTGTTGCAGAAGGAGAAAATCGTCGTCAACTCGCTGCACGGCCAGGGCATCGCCCGCCTTGGCGAGGGCCTGGAAGCCCTGGCGCTGGCCGAGGACGGGGTGATCGAAGCGATTTATGCGCCCGGCTTGCCGCAGTTCACCCTGGCGGTGCAATGGCATCCGGAATGGCAGGCGGCGCAAAATCCCGACTCGGTGAAGATTTTCCAGGCCTTCGGCGACGCCTGCCGTCAACGCGCGACGGAGCGCTAGCCGGTCAATCCGCCCTGGCGTGCTGCTCGGCGTGCTGCAACAGATACCCTTCGATTATCTGTTGATGTTTGCCATCGGCGCGTAGCGACGCCAACCCCGCGTTGAAGTCCGCGATAATTTCGTCGGCGCGTGGATGTCGACGCGGCACTATCAAGTGCAGGGCACTGCTGCCGAAGAGACCCACCGAGCGGCGAAAGCGGCTCGGCGGCTCTCCGCTGGCACGCAGAGCGGCGTCCCCCAGGCGCAGATCGGCGACGAAGAAATCATCGCGGTTGAGCAGCAACAGCCTCGCGCACTCATCCAGACCGACCGGCGAATGACGGGTCAAGCGCCCTTCCTCGACCAGTTGGCGAATCGCCGCCGGCGGCTGCCAGCCCAACGGATAACACAACCGCTTGCCGATCAATACCGACGAATCCTCGGGCTCGAAGACTTCCCCGGCGCGGCTGAACAGGTGCTGTTTGGAAATGAACAGCGGCGCCGAGTAGAGGTATTCGCGCTCGCGCTCGGCGGTGTGCACATAGGGGAAGGTGGCGTCGTATTCGCCCCGCAAGGTCATCAGATAGCCGCGGTTCCACGGCCGCCACTCCACACTGCTGCCGATATCGCGCGCGGCCAACGCCGCCTGCACGACCTGCGTGAGCATGCCGCCGCCGGGCAATTGCTGGCCGGTAAAGGGCGCATAGTCGTCGCCGCTGACCAGACGCAAATTGTCCGCTTGGGCAACAATTGGCAAGCTCAACAGTAAGTGGATCAACAACCGCCGCAACATAAAGCCCGAACCTTAGCACCGCCCCGGAACCACCGACCGGATTCAGATGACTCGGTCAGTTTCAGCCAGTGTAGATGCTCGTATGACTCGCAGCCCGCGGGCCTAGGCAAATGCCCGCGGCTACAGGGGCGCAACTTACTCGAGGGTGAACCACTGCACCTCGACGCGGCGGTTCTGTTCGCTGTCCTCACCGAGCGGCTCTTCCCAGCCACGGCCGACCAGCTCGATACGTTCTTCCTTGATCCCGGGGTGCCGCGCCATCAGCGCTTCCTTGACCGCCTGAGTGCGCTGGCGCGACAGCTCCATGGCCTTCAGCGCCATGCTGCGCACCAGCGCCGGGCCGCCCTGGCGTTCGAATTCGCCGAGCATGGCGTTATCCACATGGCCGCGCAGCAGCACGATGGAGCCGGGGCTGACCTGGAGGAACTGCTTGATGGTGTCCAGGTAGTCCTGGTTGTCCTTGGCTTGCTTATCCAGCTCCGCCGAGTTCGGCTCGAAGAAGAAGCGGATGTCCTTGCTCAGCAGCGCGTCGCCTTCCAGGGCGACCTTGCCGCTGGTGCGGATCGGCGCGATGGCGATGCTCTGGCCCTGGAATTGGCCGTCCTGCTGCAACGTCTTGAGGTGCGCGAGGTCGGCGAAGCGCGCCGGGTCGGCCGGGTTGCGGATCAACGCACCGTAAGCCAACACCGAAGATTGGAAGATGCCCTGGAAGGAGCCGGCCGAATCGATACTGCCGTCGAAGAACGCCAGGTTCTCCGGCAGGTTGCTCAGGTGGACCTTACTCAGCTCGTCAAGGGTTTCTTCGAGCGTCCAGCCGAATGCCTTGGAGACCAATCCGGCATGGGTCTTGGGGTCGTCGCGCAGCAGGCGGTTGCCTTCCAGCAGGCCATGCACCAGGCCTTTGACGATTTCCGGATGAGCCGTGGCGAAGCCCTTGTTGACCACCAGGATGTCCGCCACCACCAGCAGGTTGCGGTTGGATACCAGCATCTTCGCTGCACCGGCGGACTCGGCGACCACCTCGTCGGTGCGCGGCGACCAGCCGACGCAGCCGTTCAGGCGCTGCCCGCCGGCCAGCTCGGCGGCATAGGCGTCGCAGGCGACGAAGGCGTCCTCGTAGAACACCAGCCCCAGTTCGTTCGGCGCCGGGCGGCTTTCCAGATCGCGCAGTACCTTGACCGGCACGCCGGCCTCGGAGGCCAGGTAACGGATAAAGAATTCGCTCTCGTTGAACTGGCTGGCGCCGAGCACCTTGCCCTTGAGCTGGTTGATGCTGGCGATGTCAGCGTCAACCACCACCTGATCGGCACCGCGGGAGAAGGCGATCTGCGCCGGTACCGTGACCTCGAATTGCCGGCCGAGCACGGCCAGCACGTCGGCGGTGGTCGCCACCGCGGCCATCTGGCCATTGTTCAGCGCCGACCATTCCTCGCTTTCGCCTTTGTTCAGACGTACCTGAAAGCCGTACTGCTTGGCGAAGAACGACTCGGGATTCGGCTCCAGACCGCCGTTGGCGACAATCAAGCCGCCGTAGCCGGCGTACTCGCTCATGTCGATGTCGACGATGTTGTTCTTCATCTCGTAAGGCGCGGCCGATTGCAGGGTCGGCGTGCCGGTCACCGGCTCGACCGGCTCGGGCCCGTCGGCCACCCCGAGGCTGGCGGGCAAATCGCCGAGCACACTGCTGGCGCCTTCTTCGAGCATGTCCTTGCTGACCAGCCAGGCGCCCAGGCCGAGCAGGCCGAGCACCAGCAGGATGGTCAGCAGCTTGCCGGCGGCATTGCCCCGTTGGCGCTGCTTGGATGCGGATGGATACATGACGCCTCTCCCTGTCGGACGCGAGCCAGCGGCCCGCCAATCGAAAATGTGTATTGCCTGAACCGCTTCCCGGATTGCATCCGGGCTTACAGGTAGGGTGGATGACGCTTTTTTCATCCACCATCGTTATGGGTGGATGGGTGAAGCGTCATCCACCCTACGACCTACAAGACTTACGCAAACCGTAGGGCGGACATGCCGAAGGCTTGTCCGCCGTCTGCGCCATCTGCGGCGGACAAAGCTTCGCTATGTCCACCCTACAAAAGCGCGCCCCGGTAGCCCGGATGCAATCCGGGAAGATTGCCGCCAACCCAAGGCTACGTTTATTTCTCCGGCCTTCACTGACGTGCCGACTCGCCTTGCGCCGGCTTGTCGCCCTGGCCTTGCAATACATAACGCGGCAGGGCCTGTTGTTCGTTGAGTTCGAGTACGCCGAGCAGGTCGCGTTGGCTGTTCAGCCAACGGCTGGCCTCGTTGAACGAGCTGGTCAGGGCGTTCAACGCCACGCCTATCTGTTCTTCGTCGGTGGCCAGCAGCGTCTGTTCGCGGATCAAGGCGATCTGCTGCTCGATGCGCTGCAACTCGGCGTCAACGTGCTCCTTGCGCCGCAAGCCTTCGGCATGGGCCGCCTGGCGCGCGTCTATCACCTGTTTTTGCTGCTCCAGGCTGCGCCGCAGTTCGTCGTTCAGCTCGTTGGCGGCCAGGCGCGCGTCGATCTGGTCTTCCTGTTTCTGCAGCTCGGCGCTGTGCTCGGCGGCGGTGTCCACCACCACGTTCAGCGCCTGGCCGGCGACCAGCAGGCGCAGATTGAGCCACACCAGTTGCTCCAGGCTGGCTGCATGGGAGGCCATCAGCGGCGAGCGCGAGAGCAGTTGCAGCACCTCGCGGGCACGCGCCTCGACCGCTTGCTGGCGAGCCCGTTGCTTCTGATCGAGCAGCGCCACTGTGGCTTCGTAACGTTGGCTGGCCGGATCGCCCGGCTGCACCTTACGGGCATCCACCGTGCGCCGGAAGCGCTCGCTGCGCGCCAGCAGCAGCAGATAGCCCAGCTCGGCGCCGGCACCGAGCACCCAGAAACCGGGGCTGACGAAGGCGCCCAACAAGGCGAACGCCGCCAGGCCGAACCAGTTCGGCGGGATCGGCATGCCCAGCGGGCGGGCGTTGAACGCCGCCCAGAGGTAGCGTCCGGCACTCATGCGCTGACGCTCTGATCGGCAAGCGAACGCAGGCTTTCGGGTACGAAGGCCATGTCCGTGGCCTCGCGAATGGCGATGCCCATCTGCATACGCAGCACCTGCTCGGCCACCGGCGGCTGGTAGCCCTGCAAGCAATGCTTGAGCGCCGCCAAGGGTTCCATCTGCGCGGTGCGCACCTGGCGATAGACCTTCACCGCCAACGCCTCGGCGGCGCCCGGGGTAAGCAGCAACGGCAGCGGCAGCTTCGTCAAAGCCTTGGTTTCCAGCTTGAGCTCGAAGCGTTTGAGCAGCGCCTTGAGCAACGCCGCGCTTTCCTCGACCGTGGTGGTCGGCAGCAACGGGATCTTTACGTCGACCCGGCCAGGGCGCTTGAGGTCGACCTCGATCAGATCGGGGCGCGAGGAGGCAAGAATCCAGATCACCTTGCCGCGGTTGTCGGCGTCACCCATTTCCTGGGCGATCATCGAATACAGGCGCCCGGACAGGCCGCTGTCGCCACTGCCGCCGTCGCGCTTGCCGAGGGTCTGGTCGGCTTCGTCGATAAATACGATGCAGCGACCGAGGCCGCGGATCAGGCGGAAAATTTTCTCCAGATTGCCCTCGCTGGAGCCGACCCAGCGGTCGCGGAAGTTCTTCAGCTTGACCACCGGCACTCCGGCTTCGCCGGCCAGGCACTCGACCAGGTAGGTCTTGCCGGTGCCCACCGGGCCGCAAAAGATATAGCCCTTGGGCAGCGCGCGCAGATCGGCGGCCTGCCACAGCGCCATGTCCTGGCGCAGCCAGACTTTCAGCGCGTCCTGGGCGTGGTAGTCGTTGAGCGTGCGTTTGGATTCGATAAATTCCACCAGCCCGGCGCTATCGGTTTCCACCAACTCCTTCTTCGCTTCGATCCAGTCCTGGGCGCCGAGCACCTTGCCTTCGTGAGCACGGCGCTTGACCAGGCTGGCCAGGGCGCTAAGGCTTACCCCGGAGAGGCTGGCGACCGCTGCGTCATCATCTGTTGCAAAGGCCTTGGGGTGATCCACACGCAGCTGCGCCAGGCACTGGCCGAGGCTCGCGGCATCCGGCAGCGGCACCTGCACGCGGTCGATGCGCGGATTATTGGCCACCAGCGGGTGCAGGTCGTTGAGGTTGTCGGCCAGCAGCAGGCTGGCGAAGGCCATATCGGCGAACGGCGGCTCGGCGGCCCAGTCGCGCACCAGGCTGGCCAGGCTGGCGCTGGCGAAATCGCCCTGGCGGCTGGCCGGCAGCACCAGCTCGGCGCCACGCAAAATCACCGCCACATGTTCGTTATCGCCGCGACCCAGGGCTTGCAGGTTGGCCCGATAGCGCAGGTAGCGGCTGATCAGCTCGATCGCCTCGCGCGGGTCATGGGGCCAGGGCTGGACCTTCTCGGCCGCCGGCCACTGGGCGAAACGCTCGCCACCGCGCAACAGGCTCAGGCCGTTGCCGGGGTCGTAGAGAAACACGATATCGAAGGTGCCGAGCAGCTTGGCCTCGAGATAACGGGTCAGGCTGACCAGGCGGCCGTCCAGGGGGAAGCGGTCGGCGACGTTGCCGTACAACACGAACTGGCCATGGGCGCCGCTCTCGTAGGCCAGGCGCAGTTCGTCGAGCCAGGCGGGTGCTTTGCCTTCAGTGCTCATGGGCGCGCCTTACTGGCTTTCGGACTGTGGCGTGCTGCCGCCCATGCTGCGGGTGGTCGCCGGTGCCTCGCTGGCTTCCTGGCCCGGCAGGCTGATGCCCTCCTTGGCGGCGAAATCGGCCAGGGCCTGATCAGCCAGGGCGTCCATTTCCGCTTCCTTGAGGTTCACTTCGCTCATGTCCATCGAGTCGCGGGCCATACGCGCGCGGCCGGCGGCCTTGGTGCGTTCTTCCTCGACCATCTCGTGCAGGCGGTTGAGGGTGTCGCCGGAGCCGCCGATCTCGCTGACCATGCCGGCGGCCATCTCGTTCATCTCGGCCATGGCGGTCTTCATGCGCATGTCGTTGATCGCGCCCTTGAGCGCCTCGATCTTCGCCCGCGCGGCATTCACCGCCACTTCGCGGGCCTTGGTCAGGTTCTGGTAGGTCTCTTCGGCCTGGGCCAACTGGCGGCGGTTTTCCTCCAGTTCGCGGGCCAGGTTCTGCAAACGCAGCGCATTCTGCGCCGCAGCCGACTTGTTGCCGGCGCGCAGGTGCGCGGTGGTGCGCGCATGCAGCTCGCGCTCCTCGGTCTCCTGCTTGCGCACCTGGCTCATCAACCGCTCGGCCAGACCGGCATGGGCGGCCAGGCCCTGGTTGAAATTGGCGATCTGCTTGCGCAGATTCTCCTGCTCCAACTCCAGCAGGGCTTCCGGGTTCTTGCGTTCGATGTCCTTGATAAACAGGGAAAGCATGCCTTTGAGGATATTGCTGAGGCGGGCGAACATGGCGACTCCTTGCTGTGTGCGGGCGAACCTTCGATGACCGGCGCCAAAGGCGGCGGGCTTGGCGCATTCTTGGCGAGCGAGCGGTTGGATGCAACCTCGACGCGCGACAGTGTGAGGTATTCCTATCGGCGCCAATACAGGTTTAGCAGGAACGAAGCGCTCAATATTCCCAATGCGGCAAGGGCCAGCACCGGCCCCATAAAGCCGACCAAGTCCTGCAGCCAGCTAAGACCCATTTGACCAAGCTCAAAGGTTATACGGTGCCGCCCCCGATGAACTCCAGGAATATAGATGCCTTGCTGCCATATTCGGTACGCCGCATGCAGCGGTAGCAGCGTGAGAGGCAGCAACAGCAGACATAACCAGTCACCCATGCGGTTTCTCCCGAGCGATCCCCAAGGGCGGTAGGCCGCCAGGATCAGACGCAGGGAGCAAAATGCGCAATACAACAGCAGAAACAAAGCCAATACGCTGCCCCATGACAGTTCCCGCCAGGCATGCAAACCCAATAACCCACCCAGAGGCAGACTCAACAACGCCCAGATCGACAGAAAAAATGCCTTCATGGATTCCCTTAAAACAGCGAGAGCTGATCGTTGCCATCCGCACTCTGGCCATCTTTAACGGACGAAGACAACGCCTCCGCTATCGCACCCAACCGCTGCGCCAACCCCGCCGCTCGCTCCGCGCGGGTGGCGACCGCCTCGCTCAGGCGTGCGGGCAGGCCCCAGATTTCCACTTTGTGTTTGGCGCGGGTGATGCCGGTGTAGAACAGGCTGCGGGTCAGCAGTGGGCTGGGTTGTTCGGGCAGGGCCAGCAGCACTTCGGAAAACTCCGAGCCCTGGCTTTTATGCACGGTCATGGCGAAGGCGCAGTCGTGGCTGGGCAGGCGGGCCGGGGCGAAGGGGCGGTAGCCGTCCTCGCCTTCAAAGAACACCCGCAGACCGAACTCGCTGTCCAGGCAGATGCCGATATCGCCGTTGAACAGGCCGAGGGCGTAGTCGTTCTGCCGCACCATGATCGGCCGACCAGCATACCAGCGCTCGCGGCTGGGCAGGCGTTCGCGGCGTTTGATCCGTGCTTCCAGCGCTTCGTTGATCCCCGCCACGCCCCAGACGCCTTCGCGCTGGGCGGTGAGCGCGCGAAAATCGTTGAAGGCGGCAAAGGCCGCGGTTGGGTCGGCGCTTTTCGCCGCGGCGAGAAAAGGTGAGTAGCCGCGATCCAGGCGGTCGAGCAGATCGGCCGCGGTGGGTTCGGTGTTCCAGGCCAGGTCAGCACGCGACTCCTGCAGCAGGTTCAGGGTGGCGGCCACCTCGCCGCCGTTGATCCGCCGCGCCAGTTCACCGATGCCGCTGTCGCCGGCGAAGCGGTGGCTATGGGTCAGCAGCACCACGGCATCGCCCAGGCGTGAAGTCGGCTGGGCGAGCGGCACTTGCTGGCCGGTGATGCGTTGCAGATCCGCGGCCGCCTGGGCGTCGAAGCCGCGGCCTTCGCAGAGTTCGGCGAATACCGCGCCGGCTTCCACCGCGCAGAGTTGGTCCTTGTCGCCGAGCAGGATCAACCGCGCGTTGGACGGCAGCGCGTCGACCAGCTTGGCCATCAGCGCCAGGTCGACCATCGAGGCTTCGTCGACCACCAGTACGTCGAGCGCCAGCGGATTGGCCGCGTTGTGCCGCACCTGCGGACTGTCGCCACGGCTACCGAGCAGACGGTGCAGGGTGCGCGCCTCTTCCGGCAGCGCCGCCTTGATCGCTTCGCTGACCGGCAGGCTGGCCTTGGCATTGCGGATCGCCTCGGCCATCCGCGCTGCGGCCTTACCGGTGGGCGCCGCCAGGCCGATGGCCAGCGCCGCGCCAGCGGACTGCTCCAGCAACGCGGCGAGCAGGCGCACCACCGTGGTGGTCTTGCCGGTGCCGGGGCCGCCGGAAATTACCGCCAGCTTGCGCCGCACCGCTTGCGCTGCGGCCAGGCGTTGCCAGTCCGGCTGTTGCGTATTGAAGGAAAACAGCCGGGTCAGACTTTCGCTGAGCTGCGCCTCGTCGATGCTTGGCAGATCAGTCGCGCGGCTAAGCAGCTGTTCCGCGAGCTGTTTCTCATAGGCTTGATAGCGCGCCAGATACAGGCGTTCGCCTTCGAGAATCATCGGCGCGAACGATTCGGCGCCACCAACCAGGGGGCTGGCCTGCAACTGCCGACGCCAGTCCGTCAGGCTCGGCAGTTTGAAGGCATGCTCCGGCCACGGCCTTTGCCCGGCCATACGCGCCAACGGCAAGCAGACATCGCCCTTGTCCAATGCCGCGCAGAGCAGCGCCGCCGAGGCCAGTACCAGCGGTTCGGCAGCCGGGTCGAGGCGGCGCAGGCTGTCGACCAGGGCGCGTTCCAGCGGGCCGAGGGGCAGTTCGGCGAGGTTCATAACGCCACCGCCCGATCAGGGTTGGCAAAGCCGTAGGGTGGATGACGCTTTATCCATCCACCGAACGCGATGGTGGATGAAAAGAGCGTCATCCACCCTACCCAACTGTGCGCGCCATCAACCGACGGGGTGGTGCGCGCGGCGCACCCTACGGGTAGCCAGCCCGTAGCCCGGATGAAATCCGGGAAATTCTTCATGCGACGCATAGATCGCTCCCGGATTGCATCCGGGCTACGAAGCAACCCGTAGGTTGGGTTGAGCGTAGCGATACCCAACAAGGGGCGGTATCCGATCATTTGCCCTCCTCGAACAGCTGGTCCAGGGCATCCAGTAGGCCATCCTCTGGGCGGGAAAAATAAACCCCGGCGCTGGGCATGCCGCGCAGGAACAGGTAGTAGGCGCCGCCCAGTTGGCTGCCGTCGAAGTCGGCCAGGCGCTGGCGCAGGAAGCGCCGTAGCGCCACCAGGTAGATCAGGTATTGCAGGTAGTAATGTTCGCCGGCCAGGGCCTGGAGCAAACGTTCGCCGCCGTAATAGCCGGCATCCGGGCCGAGCCAGTTGGATTTGTAGTCGGCGATATACCAGCGGCCGTCGTGCTCGAAGGTCAGGTCGATAAAGCCCTTGAGGAAACCCTTCAGGCTATCGAACTCCAGCCGCGCGGCGGCTTCGCGCATCGGTGCGGCCAGGCCATGGGCCGGGTCGGCGAGGATCGCGCGCAGGCGCTGCACATCGAGACTCGCCACCGGGAAGGTGAAGCCCAGTTCGGGCAGGCGCCGCGCCGATTGCAGGCTGGCCAGGGTCAGGCCGTTGCCGTCGAGGTCGGTATCCAGCACCTGCTGCAACTGATGCAGCGCCACCTCGCTCCAGTCGCTACTGATGCCATGGTCGCTCAACGCCGGCTCGATCAACTCGGCCAGGGTTGCCTTGCCGCGCGCCCAGTTTTCCAGAATCGCATGCAGACAGGTGCCGGCGCGGGCGCCGCGGGGGAAGGCGAAGAAGCCGCTGCCGGCGTCGCTGGCATCGGGCATCGCCAGGCCGTCGCGGTCCGGCGCTTCCATGTGCATGCCGGCGGCCAAACCGGAGAAGCTGCCGATGCGCCAGGCGCTGTGCAAACTGCGCTCGAAACGCTGCAAACGCGCCGGCGGCTCGGCACGTTGCTCACCGCCGACATTGGCTTCGCGATCGAGCAGCGGCAGGCGCGCGAGCTTGCCGGCGCTGGCCACCGCCAAGGCATCCAGCTCGGCGGCCAGGGCCGTGCCGGGCTTCTCGCACAGGTGCCCGGCCAACTCGCCGAGGGCGTCCTGGCCGGCGAGTTCACGGCCATGCAGCAGCCAGGCCAGGGCGCTGCTGTGCAGGCCCTCATCGGCCAGTTCGCCACTTTTCTGCGCCGGTTTCGGCACCGCCACCGGGCCCCAATGCAGCCACAGACGATCCCGCGCGCGGGTCAGGGCGACATAGGTCAGCCGCAGTTTTTCCGCGAACGCCTCACGGCGCGCCTGTTGCAGGCGCTCGGGCAGCCGCTCGCTGCCGAAGTCGAGCAACGGCTGGCCGTTTTCGTCGTGGCAGCGGGCGCTGTCGGTGAATTTGCCGAGCAGCTTGCCGTCCCACAGGAAGGGGCAGAACACCAGCGGGTACTCCAGGCCTTTGGAGGTATGGATGGTGACGATCTGCACCCTTTCGGCATCGCTTTCCAGGCGCAGCAAGGCGTCATCGCCGGCCCCCTCGCTGGCACGCTGGGCGTTGAACCAGGCCAGTAGCGGCTCCAGGCCGGCGCGTTGCAGGCTTTCCTGCTGCAGCAGTTCGGCGAGGTGCAGCAGGTTGGTCAGGCGGCGCTCGCCGTCGATACGCTGCAACAGCCGTTCGGCGACCTGCTGCTCATCGAGCCAGGCGCGGAACACGCGCATAAAGCCCTGTTGCTGCCACAGCTGGTGATAGCGCTCGGCGGCTTCACGTTCGTCGTCCCAGGCTTTCTGGTCGTCCTGGCACAGCGCCAGTTGCAACGCATTGCGGCCAAGCAGGCGGGTCGCCAGGGCATAACGCAGCACCCCTTCGCGCCCCGGTTCGGCATAGGCGGCGAGCACCGCGGCCAGTTCGCCGGCCTCTTCGCTGTGCCACACGCTGTCGCGCCCACGGCGCACGCTGGGCACCCCGCGCGCGGCCAGTTCGGCGGCGATGCTCGCGGCTTCGCGGTGGCTGGCGACCAGCACGGCGATATCGCCGCCCTGCAAGGGCGTGCGCTGGCCGTCTTTTTCGAAGTAGGCCTGTCCCTGAGCGCTGGCGGCCAATAGACAGGCGATGCGTTGCGCCGTATCCAGCGCGGCCAGGTCAGCGGCGCGGGCCTTGTTCAGCCCCTCGTCGCCGAGCCAGACCAGGGCCAGCGGCGCGTCCTCATCCTGCAAGGCGGGTAGCACCAGATTCGCCCGCGACTTCACGCCGGCGCTCACCGGTGGGTAATCGAGGCCGTCCTCGGCGAACGGCTGCGGCCGCGCGAACAGCTGGTTGAGCGCGGTGATCAGCTGCGGCGTGGAGCGGTAGTTGAACGGCAGGTCATAGCGCCGCGCCGCGGCATCGCGGGCCTTGAGGTAGGTCGCCAGGTCGGCGCCGCGAAATGCATAGATGGCCTGCTTGGGATCGCCTACAAAACACAGATCCCCCCCGTCGCGATAAATGCGATCGAATATCTCGTACTGCACCGGGTCGGTGTCCTGGAACTCGTCGATCAGCGCCAGCGGGTATTGGCTGCGCAGGGTCAGTGCCAGGGCTGCGCCAACCGGCCCCTGCAGCGCCTCGTTGAGGCGGTTGAGCAAATCGTCGAAGGCCAGCATGCGCTGCGCCGCCTTGCGCTTGGGCAGCTCGACGTTGAGCTCGTCGAGCAGGCGCACTTGCAGGGCGATCAGCCGCTGCTGGCCAGCGGGCACGGCTTCGCTCAGCGTCTGCGCCAGTGCGTCGAGCGCCTCGGCCAGCGCGCAAAGCGGCGTCGCATGGCCTTTCTTGCACGCCTTGGCGATGGCGGCCGCACCGAGCTTGTCGAGGGCCTGGGGCGCCTCGAAGAGTGCCGCCGGGTCGGCGAAATAGGCGTCCAGTTCCGCCAGCCACAACGGCAGCTTGGCGACTTTGTGGGTCGATTGACTGAGACCGCCGTGGGCCTGCAATTCGGCTATCCAGTCGACCCCGCTTTGCTGCCAGAGCTCGGCGGCATGCGCCCAGGCACGCTCGACCGCGACCAGCTCGACGCCGCCGACGGCCTCGCGCGGCTCGACCCGCAGGTAGGGTTTGCCGAGGTGACTGCGCAAACGCTGACGCAGCAGCGCCGGAGTGATCTTGTGTTTGGCGAGAAAGCGCGCCCACACCGGGTCGGCATTGGCCAGCTCGTGGCGCCAGGCGTCGCTGAGCAGCGCGTCGATCACCTCGCGGTCGTCCTGGGTCAGCTCGCTGTCGAAATCGCCGCCGGCTTCGAATGCGGCATCCTGCAGAGCGCGCTGGCAGAAGCCGTGGATGGTGAAGATCGCCGCCTCGTCGAAACCATGCACCGCCAACAGCAGGCGTCGCCGCGCCTCGGGCCCCGGATGCCGTTGATGCAACTGATTGAGGAAATCGTCGCGGCTCGGCGCGCCCTCGTACAGCGCCAGCAACTCGGCCAAACGCTCGCGGATGCGCTCGCGCAGCTCGGCGGTGGCCGCGGTGGTGTAGGTGACCACCAGAATCTGGCTGACGCTGAGTTGCCGCTCCAGCAACAGGCGCGCGTAGAGCGCGGTCAGGGTCCAGGTCTTGCCGGTGCCGGCGCTGGCTTCGATCAGCGAGCGGCCGCTGAAGGGCGAGGTTTGCAGGTCGAGGCTCATGCGTCCTCCTCGTCCGCCGCCAGTGCCAGCAACGCCGGGCCGAGCAGCTGTTCGGCAAGCGCCTCGAACTCGGCGCCAAGCGCGTCGCGGTCGCGGAAGGCCAGGGCGTTCCAAGGGTCCTGGCACTCGCCGGGGATGGGGCTGAAATCGGCGCCGAACCAGGCGTTTTGCGCGGCGCTGCGGGCCGCTTCGATCGGTTCTTTTTTGCTGCGGGCGCTGGGCAGCAGCAGCGCCTTGGCGAAATCGTGGCTGCTGCGCAGGATCAGCGGCAGCGGCGCACACAGGGCATCGCGATAGGCGCTGAGCCAGGGTTGCAGCAGCTCGGCGGGGTTGGCCACGGGCGCCAGCCGCCAGTCGCCGGCCGGCGAGATCAGCAGGCTGTCGCGGGCGATCCCCGAGGTGGCGCCGAGGTTGAGCAGCAGATGGCGCAACCAGAAGCCCGGCAGATCCCAGGCGCCGGGGGCGTGCAAACGCCAGTCGAACAGGCCGCAAGCGGTGACGCCATCAAGCCAGCCATAGACATGCACGCCGGCCAGGCGTACATCGATCAACAGGGGTTGCGGCGCCTCCTGCGGGCGCGTCTCGAACAGCCGCGGGGCGAAGGCGCGCACCGGGCCGCGCAATTTGCCCCAGAGCGCCTGGCCCAGTTCGCCGGGCGGCAGCCAGCCAGCGGCGCGGGCGACACGGCGTTCGTCGGCCTCCGACCAATCGCGCTCCATGGCCTCCAGGGTCAGCCGGCGCAAGCCACGCCGGGCCGGGCCTTCGAGGGCGAAAGGCTCGTCGGCGGCGATGCCCTCCTCTGCATCGGCCAGACGCAAGCCCAGGCGCTGTTCGAGGAGAAACCGCGCCGGGTGACGGAAACACAGCAGCAACTGCGCCGGTTCGATCTGCAACCAGTCGTCGTCGGGCGGCGGTAGCCGTTCGACAAAGGCATGCGGGTTGAGGTCGGGCGGCTCGGCCAGACGCGCGGCGGCGCGGAACCAGGAGGCGGAATAACCACTGTGGACGCCATCGGCGAAATTGCCGGGGGCGAAGGGTTGCAGCGGGTGGGCGATCAATAATCGCGCGCTGGCCTTGCCCGATGGCGCGATCGCGGTCATATCGACCGCTTCCAGCAGCTCGCTGATCAGCACCGACGGCGGCAGCACGGCGTTGTCGCGCGGGTCGCGGCCAACATAGCTGAGGTAGAGCGCGCCGCGCGCCGAGAGCAGGGTTTCCAGCAGCAGGTAACGGTCGTCGAGGCGGCGCACACGGTCGCCGCGCCGCGGTTTCTGGCTGATCAGGTCAAAACCCACCGCCGGGGTACGCCGCGGCAGGGCGCCGTCGTCCAGGCCGAGCAGGCAGACCAGACGGAACGGCAGGCTGCGCATCGGCACCATGGTGCAGAAGGTCACCGCGCCGGTAAGAAAACCCGAGGCGCCGCCGCCCTGCTCCAACGCCGCGGACAATTGCTGACGGATCAGCGCCAGTTCCAGCGGCCGCTCGATGCCCGCCGCCGCGGCTTGCTCCTTGAGCGCGGCGCAGGCTCTGGACAGCAACAACAGGGTGTCGCCGGCTTCACGTTCGTCGAACAGGCCATCGATCAGGCCCAGCAGGATCTCGGCCCACTCGGCGAGGCTGCGCGGCCGTTGCAGTTCGCAGGCAAGTGCGCCGAGGCGCTCAACGAATCCGACCAAACGCCCGAGCAGCTGCGCACGCCCGCCTTCCAGGGCATCCAGCGGCCAAGTATCGCCGAGCAGCGGCGCCTGTTCGCCGGCCAGCTGCGGCGGCGCGGCGAAGCCCAGCAGCAGGCGGTCGAGGCCCTGGCGCCAGGTGAAGGCGTTATCGGTCGGCAGCCCGAGTTGCTCGCGGTGCTGCGCATCGCGGCCCCAGCGCACGCCCGCGGCATGCAACCAATCGCGCACCAGGGGCAGGTCTTCGCGCTCGATCCCGGCGCGGCTGGCCACCGCGGGTTGTTCCAGCCAGGCGAGGATTTCCTCGGCGGCGAAGCGGCTTTCGGGCAGCGCGAGCAGGTTGAGAAAGGCTTCGATCAGCGGAATTTCCGCGCGCAGGCTGCGGTCGGCGAGGCTGAAGGGAATCCAGGGCATATTCTCGCGCTGGGCACCGGCTTTATAGGCGAACACCGCCTCGATATAGGGCGCATAGCGTTCGATATCCGGGGTCAGCACCACCACCTGATCCGGGGTCAATTGCGGGTCGGCGGCGAAGCGCGCAAGCAACTGGTCATGCAGGATTTCCACTTCGCGCAGCGGCGAATGGGCGATATGCACTTCCAGCGAGCGGTCGTCGTCGCGCAGGACAAGACGTTCATCGGCCTGGCGGGTGCGCAAGCGCAGGATGTCGTTCTGCAACGCCTGCAACAGGCTGTCGTCGTGCAGGTCCTCATCGGCGCTGTAGAGGCCGATTTCCTGGCTGCCTTCGCTGGAAGCCAGGGCGAACAGGCCGTCGAAAAAGTCGCGGCCCTGCTTGCCCAGGCTGGCCAGCAGCGGATGACCGACATCCAGGTACCAGTCATCCGGGCTGCTCTCTTGATTAGCCGCTGCGCTTAGGGGTTGCCTGGCCAGCTCGCGGATATCGCGAATCTCGCCCCAGGCCTCGCGGCACGGATTGAGCGCGCAGATCACCACCTCGGTATGCCGCGCCAGGCCTTCGAGCACGCGCAGATGGTGGGTCGGCAGGCTGCTGATGCCGAACACCAGCAGGCGCTCGGGCAGATCGGCGATCGGCGCCTGGTCATACAGACGGCGCAGCAAGTCGTCGAGCAGGCGGGCTCGGTGCGGGTGGCCGTCGCGGGTCAATTCGCGCCAGAGCAGCGCCTGCCAGGCTTCGTCCGCGCCCAGATCGAGTAGCTCGTTGCGCTCCCAGGCGGCGAGCCAGTCGTCGCGATACAGCAGGTATTGGTCGAAAACGTCGGCGATCTTGCTGGCCAACGACAAACGCCGTCGCTCGTCGCCGCCCTCCAGGTAATGCGCCAGGCGCGGCGCTTCGGCGAGGTTTGCCGGCTCGCACAGCCAATCGTAGAGACGCCAGGCAAGCGTGCTGGGCGAGAACGCCGATTGCTCGGGCAACTGGCCGAGCACCAGGCGCGACAGATCCCAGACGAACTTGGCCGGCAGCTGCACCTCGAGCTGCATGGCGATGCCCTGCTTGCGCGCCAGCTCAAGCGTCAGCCAGCGCCCCATGCCCTGGCTCGGCACCACCACCAGCGCCGGCGCGAAGGGCTCACGCAGCGGCTGGGCGAGCAGGGTCGTGGCCAGCTCGCCGAGGGTTTCCAGATCAGGGGCGTGATAGAGCGTAAGCATGGTCAGCATGGCGTCCTGTGCGAAGCGCTAGGGTAACCAGTCTGACGGCCCGACGCGATAAGCGCCGCCAGCGCATCAACTGCTAGGCTTTGTACAGACGAACGGGAGATGCAATGAGCGATACCAACGAAGTCGGCCTTGTGGATGTCTTCCCCTACTTGCAAACGCTCTACGAGCGCGGCGGCTCGGACCTGTTCTTCAGCGTCGGAGCGCCGGTGCACATGAAGCTGGAGGGCGTCAGCCAGGCGCTGCACGAGCCGGTACTCAAGCCTGGCGAGGTGCAGCAGCTGGCGTATCAGCTGATGAGTCAGAAACAGATCGTGGAGTTCGAGCGCGATCTGGAGATGAATCTCGCGGTCAGCGTGCAGAACGCCGGGCGCTTCCGGGTGAACGTCTATTACCAGCGCGGCGAAGCGAGCATGGTGATACGCCTGATCAAGAGCAGCATTCCCGACTTCAAAAGCCTCGGCCTGCCCAAATTGCTGGAAAAACTCAGCATGCAGGATCGCGGCCTGATCCTGGTGGTGGGAGCGGCGGGTTCGGGCAAGTCCACCACCCTCGCGGCGATGCTGGATTTCCGCAACCGTCACAAGGGCGGGCATATCGTTTGTATCGAAGACCCTATCGAATTTCTCCATAGCCACCAGCAGTCGATCATCGATCAACGCGAGGTGGGCCTGGATACCCACAGCTTTGCCAATGCCCTGCGCAACGTCCTGCGCGAGGCACCGGATGTGATCATGCTCGGTGAGATCCGCGATGCACCAACCATGCAACACGCCCTGCACTATGCGGAAACCGGCCACCTGTGCTTGGCGACCCTGCACGCGACCAGCAGCAGCCATGCCATCGAGCGCATCGTGCGTTTCTTCCCCGACGAGGCGCGCAAACAGGTACTCGCCGACCTGGCACAGAACCTGTTGGCGGTGATCGGCCAACGCCTGGTACCCGGTATTCGGCAAAAGCGTGTGGCGGCTATCGAGCTGATGCTCGGCACCCCCTATATTCGCGACCTGATCCAGCGCGACCAGCTCGGCGACCTCCGCGAAGCCACGGCACGAGCCCTGGAGCAGGGCCTGCAGACCTTCGACCAGCACCTCTATCACCTGCTGGAGAGCGGACGGATCAGCCTGAGCGAGGCACTGAAGTTCGCCGACTCGCGTACTGACCTCAGCCTCAAGGTCAAACTGGAGCGAGGCTTTGGCGCCGACGACAGCGAACAAAAAGTGATGCGCGATTTTTGAAACCCAACGGGCCTGGCGGTCGTCACATTGGCAGCCTGGCCAGAAGCAGCTATAGCTGAATACAGGGCCGCCAAACTGCGTGACACGCATCCAATAACCATCGGCCCGCCGCCAGGGAGGCTGCCATTATGCTGACCCTGCTTAATCTGTTGTCCGCAATCGCCATGCTGATCTGGGGCACACATATCGTGCGCACCGGCATTCTGCGGGTGTACGGCTCGCACCTGCGTAAAGTGCTCAGCCATAACGTCAGCAAGCGCCCGTTGGCCTTCGTTGCCGGAATCGGCGTGACCGCCCTGGTGCAGAGCAGCAACGCCACCGCCCTGCTGGTCACTTCCTTCGTCAGCCAGGGCCTGATGGCGCTGACTCCGGCACTGGCGATCATGCTCGGCGCCGATGTCGGCACGGCCCTGATGGCACGGGTGCTGACCCTGGATCTGAGCTGGCTGTCGCCGCTGCTGATCTTCCTCGGCGTAATTTTCTTTCTCTCGCGCAAACAGACCCGCGCCGGCCAGCTCGGCCGCGTGGCCATCGGCTTGGGCTTGATGCTGCTGGCGCTGGAACTGATAGTCGCGGCCGCCACGCCCATGACCCAGGCGCAAGGCATCAAGGTGCTGTTCGCCTCGCTGACCGGCGACCTGCTGCTGGATGCCCTGGTCGGTGCGCTGTTCGCGCTGATTTCCTATTCCAGCCTGGCCGCCGTGCTGCTCACCGCCACCCTCACCGGCGCCGGGCTGATCAGCCTGCCGGTAGCCATCGGCCTGGTGATAGGCGCGAACATCGGCAGCGGCGTGCTGGCCTTTCTCAACAGCAGCCTGCAAAGCCCGGCGGGGCGGCGCGTGGCCTTAGGCAGCCTGCTGTACAAAGTCATCGGCTTGCTGCTGGTGATGCCGCTGCTCGACCCGCTGGTGCACTGGCTGGATAGCCTGAATTGGAACCCCGCCGAACTGGTGATCGCCTTCCACCTGCTCTACAACAGCCTGCGCTGCCTGCTGATGTTGCCCACGGTCGGGCCCATGGCGCGCTTCTGCAATTGGCTGCTGCCGGACCGCGCCGAAGAAAACGGCGTCGCCCGCCCCCGCCATCTCGACCCCACGGCACTGGCGACGCCAAGCCTCGCATTGGCCAACGCGGTGCGCGAAACCCTGCGCATCGGCGACCTGATCGAGACCATGCTCAATCATCTGCTGGAAGTGCTGCGCGACCACCAGCCGGCGTTGAGCAAAGAATTGCGCCGCCTGGACGACGACGTCGACGCCCTCTACAGCGCGGTCAAACTCTACCTCGCGCAGGTGCAGCGCGACGCTCTCAGCGAGCACGACAACCGGCGTTGGGCGGAAATCATCGAACTGGCGGTCAACCTGGAACAGGCCGGCGACATCATCGAACGCATGCTCGGCAAAGTGCAGGACCAGAAAACCGCCCAACGCCACTCGTTCTCCGAAACCGGCCTGGAAGAACTGACCGCCCTGCACAGCCAACTGATGGCCAACCTGCGCCTGGGGCTCTCGGTATTCCTCTCCGGCGACAAGGAAAGCGCCCGCCAATTACTGCGCGAAAAACGCCGCTTCCGCGCCCAGGAACGCCGCCTGGCCCACGCCCACGTCGGCCGCCTGCATCATCAAGTGGTGGAAAGCATCGAAACCAGCTCGCTGCACCTGGAACTGATCGGCGATATGAAACGCCTCAATTCCCTGTTCTGCTCAAGCGCCTATGTGGTGCTGGAAGCCGGCGAAAGTGGCGCGCTGCATGCGCAGGATGTGGGGAGTGAGTAGCCGGGGGAAGATCAATAGCTCCTCTCGGCGAGCGCAACCCGTTGGGCTACCTGCTCATCGCCAGCTCACTCCGAGGATGTAAAAGGGGCCGCTGCTGCGGCCCCTTCAAGGATCACTGGCCGGCGGCAATCCGCTGACGGATATGCGCGGCGCGGTCAGCCGAACCCGGGTGGGAATCAAACATACTGCTGTCGCCACCGCCGAGCTCTGCCAGCTTGTCGAAGGCACTGGCCAGACCCTGCAACGGAATATTGCGCTGCTTCAGCAGATCGAAGGAGAAGTCGTCGGCAGCGCTTTCCTGGGACTGGGAAAACTGCGCGTTGATCAGCGCCTCACCCAGATCGCCCAGTTGCGAATTGGACAGCGCCATTGCCGCACCATTGCCGGAGGAGCCAATCGCACCACGGGCTACCGAAGTGGCATAGGCCGCTTGCATGGCCTTCTTGGTGTGGCCGAGGGCAACGTGGCCCATCTCGTGGCCCAGCACGCCTTCCACTTCGTTGTCGGTCATCAGATCCATCAGGCCGCTGTACACGCGCACGCAACCATTAGCCATGGCCCAGGCGTTGACCTCGTCGGTCAGGTAAACCTTATAGGTGACCGGCGTACCGTTGACCTGGCTGCCGAGGTTGCTGGCGATCGTCTCCAGGCGCTTGCTGTACTTGCTGTCGGCTGGCGCGATGGGCGATTGGGCATCCATCTGCACGCAGGCATCGTCAGCCATGGTCTTGACTTCGGCATCGCTGAGCGTCGCGGCCTGCATCGCTTGCAACCCAGTGCTAAGCATGGCGTCGGGGCTCATGTTCTGACAGCCGGAAAGCACGGTGGCGAGCGCGAGGGCAGAAAGGGAGAGCTGGAGTTTCATGGGCATCGTCCTTGAGATAGAGGCATTGGGAATGCCGAGAGGCGGCAGCGTCCCGGCTGGCGCGGCATTGTCGGTGATATGCGTCACCGCAAAGCGAGATGCGGGTCACGTTCTGCGGTTTGGTGAGGAGTGCCGGTACTCAGTAGCCATGACAATGAACCCCTGCCTGGCCGACGGCGAGCAGTCAGCGAGCATGTCCTTCCCCGGTGTTAGGCTAATTGTCGCCTGCGCTACTGCTCGCGTCCGCCCGCGGTGAATTGATGGGCGGTCAGCGGCTCGCCGCTGAGGTTGATGGCGGTGACGTTAGCCTGAAAAACCTTGAAGCAACTGCTACTCGAGCTTTTTAACCCCGATGAATATTGTCGTAGTCATCGCCTTTGGGCGTGGCTTGAATGCCTTTGGCTTCCTGGCTGCGGTAGTAAGCTTCGATACTCAGGCCGGGATCGATGGTTGCTGCGACGATGCAGGGTTGAGTCTGCCAGGGGTAGGCATCGATGCGCTTCATGCATTCGCCCCGGCCTCGCTTCTCCCAGGCCTGGTAGGTCATGTCGCGCCAACGGCGTGGGTTGCGGCCTGCCTTGCGATCGTATTCTGCGGTGGTGGGGTCGAGGTGGCGGAACTGCTCGAGGATGGGCAGCTCCGGCAACGGCTGGCTAATGTCCATATAGCGCTGCAAGGTGTCCCAGAAGGCCAGGCAATCCTTCATGCGCATGCCCAGGGATTGCATCCGCGCACCGAGAAAGACCTTGTTACCGGTGTAGCGGTGAAACAGCCACAGGGCATAGCTGCCGCCGCCGTAGCGATCGGGACGGTATTCCATCACCGGGTCGAATTCATAGAAAGGGGCGACGAAGGGTTTGCGAAAGCGCCGGGCGAAGCTGAGCATGCCGGTCTGGCGATTAAAGGCGCTGCCATCGTGCTGGAACACGCGCAGATAGGTAGCCAGCAGGAAGTCCCAACCGATCCAACCCATAAAGACCAGCAAGGCCATGATGCCGCAGTGAAAGAACAAGCCAACGCCATCTTGCGCGGTTTGAAAGGTCAATAGCGAGGCAACTAAAGCGACGGTAAAACCTGCGCCGACTTGAATAAAGTAATACTTGTGCCGGGGCTTGCTTCCTGAAAGAAACCAAGCACTTAAGCCAACCATGATGAAGGTTAAGAACACTACCCCTAATATTGACCACATAGCTGAACTCAGCTCGTGTTCATCCATGGGCTTGTCTCGCATAGGCGAAAGCACTCCCGTAATAGCCAAGCCCCAAAATAACCACGGCCAGAACAGTAGGCAAGTCGCCTTCAAGAACGGAACCAGAATCAAAAATGCGCTGAGATTCTCGAAGTTCCAGCGCTGATGATTGACAAACAGCTTGGTGTCGCCACCTCTCTCTAGATGGTGCAAGTAATCAGCCGACTTGGGATTTAGATACTGGTCGGTATCCTGCCAGGGCTCCAGATTGGCGTAGTTTCCCCAGTGCAGGGGTGTTCGTAGCACACCGCCAAGGTCCCCGGCGCGATTCGTGGGTGGCAGCTGTGGCAGGGCCTCGGCGCAATAAGCTGCGGGACCATAGGAAGTGTCGAGGTCTGGAGCGGTCTGAATATTCATAAACTCTGATAATCGCTTTGCTCAATGCGCCAGTGAGGCGCTTCTTCTTCAGTATCGTTCGACTTTGGCACGAGGCGCGGGTCGTAAGGTTTCCAGCTGCGTGGCGCGGGTTGCGGCAGGATCAGTTCTTTGTAGTCCGGGAAGGACTCGCCGGCCCGGCACTGATGTTCACTCAGACGGAATTGGGCGCAGACACGCAGGGCATAGAGGAAACTGTAACCTGGAACCCGTTCCGGCAGATATTGTCGGCCGAGGACGAATAGTACGCGGGTATTGTCCATGACCAGTGCCCCCAGTTTTTCTTTGGGTATCTCACGCGGCGGCTTCAGATAATTCCAGCCTTTCCCGTAGGTGAGTTCGGCACGGCGCTCCCAGGCGCGCAGAATAAAGCCCTGGCCATCGGGGTACTGGCTGAGCAGGGCGGATTCCAGTTCCACGACCCAATCTAGTGGATCGAGGTCTATGCGGCTTTGCCCGGCGGCTTTATGCACCAGTAGCCGCTCCTCTTTCGGTGCTTTGGCGAGCCAGTCCTGTACCCGCGCAATGCGTATCTGGGGCTGACCCAGTGCGCCCAGCAATTGCTGATAGGCCAGGCGTGGATTGCTCATCTGCGGCAGCCGTTGCTTGCGTCCGAAGGGACCGTGCTTGACCGCCTGTTCCGCAGAGCTGTCGGCCAACAGTGCAGCAGTAAGCAAGCCACCAACGAACAGGCCAAGACCGACTGCTAGGGTCAGTGGTCCTCCAAGCAGGCCTAGACCATACAGTGCCCAGGTGGCGGCGCCGGCAAAGGCCATACCACCATAAGCCAGAGCCTGGTCGTCCTCACCGTCTCGGTAGGCGCGATAGCCGTCCCAGGCAAATAATCCGGCCGTAAGGACCATTCCGCCGACATTGCCGATGCGGGAGTAACTGAGCAGGTTACTGCCGGTGCGCTGTTTCAGAATGCCAGCCCAGCGCTCAGACTGAATATAGAAGCCCTTCTTTTCCCAGAGGGTGTACCAATAGGCCTCCGTCTTGCCGAATGTTTCGAGTGATCGCAACGCTACGGTATTGCCGGCTATGGTTAGGTCAGCTGCAGCTGAGGCTGCTCCGAAATAGAAGCGTCCTGCCTCACTATTCAGTAGTTCTTTTGCCCCTACGGTATTCGCATAAAAACTAAAGGCCGCGCACACCGTCGCTAAAGCCGGCAATACCGGCGTGGTGCCAACAGCCTCCAGCTTGCCAAGATGCGGCGCAATACCCCGTATCTTGGCGAACTGCGCCACTATTGGATCATTCGCAGGTGCGGCAACCACCGTGACATGCCCCAGGCTCTGGCGTGCGAAACTCAAGCGATTGGCCTGCTTGCCGCTGGTGGTGCCGATGGTGCTACCGTCTTTGCCTTGAAGGTTGGCGTACAGGTAGTTTTCCCGAGTGAGGGTCTGCCGTTCAGCATGGGTGAGGCCGAAGCTCAGTCCGCCGCCATGCACACCCAGCACCACCAGATCCTGACTCAAGGCTTCGCCCTGTGTAATCAGTTTCAGCCCGGCGGCCTGGCTGTGCATTTGCTTGATCAAGTGAAAGCTTGGGGCGAAGAGGCGGTCGAGCTTTATCTGGGTCAGCTTTTCACTTTGCTCGACGCTCTTCAGAACTAGTGCGCTGCTGCGAATGAAATCTCCGAGCAGTTCATCTATGCCCAGGGTGAGATTCTGCGCAGCGTAGGCTTGAGCGAAGAAGCTCATCGAGCTGAGGCCGACTCGTTCCGGTGCCGGCAAGGCATTTTTATTTTTCAGCGCATCCAGGCGCTCTACGGTGTCGGGGCGCTGCTCCAGCGCTTTGGGTAAGAGACTGCGCGTTAGTGCGTGTTTGCCCTCGGCGAGTTGCGCTGCCAACTGACGCGCTTCGGTGGCTACCTTCCGATCCGCCGGTTCGATGCATTGTGGATCGCTGGCAAGCGGAGAGCGCAGTGTCTGCTGGATTTCGCTAATTAGTGCATAGGGCTCCAGAAGGCGCTCATCTCGGGCGTGCAGAAAGTCATTAAAGGCGGCAGACAGTGCGCTCTTGGTCAAACTCACCATGCGCTGTTGGATGCGGTAGAGTTGGTTGCGGGCCTCTCGGCGTTCCTGATGCAGAACTGCCTTGTGCAAGGAAGGTATGTCTATGTGCGATTGAAACTCCGCGAGCGGCCCCTTTGGTGGCCCTGCATACCGATAGAGCACTTCGGCATAGCGGCCATAAGGCTGGTGCGGTATCAAGGTATTCAGGGTTTGCAGCAGCTCCATATGTACCCGCGATTGGGCAACGCCATGCCGCAGGGCGAAGAGTGGATCGTCGAGCATAAGGCCGACCAGCTTCGGATAGTCACGCAGCTTGTATTCATCGAGCAGGTCCTTTCCTTCAGGCAAGGCCGGCAGGGGAGACGGTGGAGTGATGCCGAGGTGGCCGGCCAGTTCTTGTTGATATCGCTCGAGCTGCTTAATCGGTGAATGGGCGGGTAGTTCCTTCAATGCGGGCGTGAATAGTGTTGGGTCTTCCAGCAGGGTTTCTACATGCAGCTCGCGGGCGCACAGGCCCTGACTGATATTGGAAATAGGCAACGCTGGCATGACCTGAGTCGGTTTCCACTGCTTGGCATCAACCACCGCGGCGGCCCAGGCCGGACGAACATTCTGACAGCGGTTTTTGATGCGCCCGCCATTGGCTTCAAGCCACTGGACATATTCCCAAGTCCAGGGCATTTCGCTGTAGGCCATATAGAGGTCGTTGGCGATATCGCGGCCTTGCAGAATCATGGGCAGAAGAATCAGGTACTGGGTTTTGCCCACGGCCTCGCGCTGATCGGCTTCACCGCCCTTTTCCACCACCTTGCGCCAGTGGGCGACGTCCACCTCAGACAGTTGCCCCTTGCCGTCGCACTCCAGTTCGCGCCAAAGTTTATTCTGCAGAAAAACGTAGATGCGGCCTGGGCGCGGCAAAGCGCCCCTCGGTGCCTCGTTGTGAGTTTCATATCCCGGTAAGCGTGCCATCGGAACTACCGCCAGCAAGGTGTTCTGCTGGATGTTCTCTTCTTCCTCAGTAGTGCGCGCATCCAGCAGGACAGGTAGTTGCAGCTTGCCGCCGTCCTTGCGGCCGATATTAAGCACCAGCCGAGCACGACGAGCACTCTCATATTCGGTGCGTTTGCGAACGCCCTGTTCGATGTTCTGGTCGTTGAAACTAGTCATGCGTTGTCCTCCGGATCAAGCAATTCAATCTGCCCGCCTTGTTCCGGATCTCCCCAGACATCCACGATCAGCGCTTCGGGGCCCTTTTTGCTTTGCGCAGACAAGGCTAACGGAGTGTTAACCCGCGTTCTTCCAGTCTTCTCCCCAACTGGCGCGGTATCCGCCGGTTTAGGTTTGGTTGGCAGGATCGGACTGGCCCCAGACCCACTTCCCGGCCCACCACCAGAGTTGAACTTGATAATCGGCCCGACCATGGTGATGCCGCTGCCGTCGAGCTTGA
>CBIHLQ010000027.1:0-76934 GCA_966210885.1 uncultured Pseudomonas sp. | reverse complement strand
CGGCGGCGCCATTGAGCTTGTCGTTGCCGGCTCCGCCGTCGAGGGTATTGGCAGCAGAGTTGCCGGTTAGCTTGTCGTTGTATTTGCTGCCAGTAAGGTTTTCGAAGTTCTTCAGGGTGTCCGAGCCCGAACCGCTAGTAGCTTGGAGTGCGGTCGTGGTTAGGTTGGCGGTAACGGCACTGATTGCAAAGGTATAGTCAACCGTGTCGATGCCGGCGCCGCCATCCAGAATGTTGTTGCCGTCCCCGGCATAGATCACATTGTCGAGGTCGTTGCCCGTACCGTTCGCCGTGCCAGTGGCGAGCAGGCGCAGGTTCTCGATATTGGCACCGAGGGTGTAGGTAGCGAGGTAACTGCAGACGGTATCGATGCCTCCGCTGGTTGTGGCATTGATTTCGCTGACGACATCGCCGCTGTTGTCGACATAATAGAAATCGGCGCCATCGCCGCCGATCATCTGGTCGGCCCCTGCACCTCCATTGAGCACGTTGGCCCACTGATTGCCAATCAGGGTATCGGCATAAGCCGAGCCAACGGCATTTTCAATCCGCGCCCCGTAGGCGATGGCCAAGCCATTATTGATTGAGGTGGCACCCGAGGTTTCATACTTCAAGAATGACTGTCCAATGCTGCTAAAGGTGCCTGGGTTTAGATTGAGCGCAACCGCAGTCGTCTGATTGCTAGCATTGAGAGTGTCGGTGCCACCTGCATCCCAGATGGTTTCAAAAACGGGTTTGTCGGCCGCCCACTGGTAGGTGTTGTTGCCGGTTTGCCACTGCATATTCGCGCCATACAGGTACTGGATGGCTGCTATATCCAACAGCATCGGCGTCGTCGGCTCAAAGCTGTAGGCGTCCGAATAGCTCATGACTGTGTAGCGGACGTCCTCGTACTCGGTGGGCAGCACGTTCGGGTTGCTGCTGTCGCTTTCGAACGAATGTTTAAGGCCTAGAGCATGGCCGATCTCATGAACGAAGGTGAGGTAGTCGTACGTCCCAGGTGTGGGGTTGGCATCAGAAGTCGCCGGACCAACCCAAACGTCGCCCGCAACCGGTCCGCTGCCGGGGAGATAGGCCCAGGCAGCAGTGCCAGAGTCCATGCCGGCGTAGCCGCCGAAGCGCAGATCGCCTGCATTGGTGCTTGAGTCAACGGTTAGAGAGAAATCGATATTCGCCACTGCTGCCCAGGCGTCGAGTGCTTGGGTTACAGAAGTTTTTTGATTGCTGCTCAATTGATAGCTGTTGAGGTACTCATTGTCGAATGAGTAACTGGCCGCGTAATACGAGTTGTTTGAGAGAAAGCTGTAGGAGAGCGTCGCGCCGGAGCCTAGGGAACCACCCCACTTGGTGCCATACACCAAGCTATCGATAAGACTATCGCCGGAAAGGGTGATGTCGGTGGAGTTGGTCGATCCGGTAGGTGTTGGCATAGCGAATTCTTTCCGTGGTGGATGTCAGGAACACTGCATTCCATTGTGGTAAGGACGTGTCGATGAGTCTGTCGGCCGACCACTTCTGTCCGGTCAGTGGCGCAATGATGGCAATTGTACTTTCAGAATCATTGAAATAAAGAGCGGTAGTCGAGTAAAAGGCCGAATACATGGTGCTCGGTGACGCTTAGTCATGGGCGGCGATGATGTCAGCGGAGAGGGCGGCATAAAATTTTCCCAGCTGACTAAATAGCTGTTGGTGCTTGTTGGCGTCGGTGTGCAGGTGGTGGGCTTCTTGGCGGGTCTGATTTCGCTGGGTAGCTTTCAGAGTGACTTCTGATGTCATGCGTTCGGAGCCGCTACGCTGGATGTGCGTCCCTGACAATTTCGTCTTCGGCCCCTCGCTTGGTGAGGAGGTTTTTGGTGCTGCTCGGTCAGCCTGCTGTTCGCACTAGCGCTTTCCAGGTGCCGGTGACGATGGTGGCCATCTTTTTACCGCTTCAAAGTTCTGCTGCTGTATCGGCAATGTATCTAACTTGTACCTTCGGTCTGGTCGGGTGGCCTTTACGGCAGATAATAAAAAGCCGCGCAATGCGCGGCTTTTTATTTGGTGGGCCCAGTAGGACTCGAACCTACGACCAAGGGATTATGAGTTCGCCAATGACACCGCTACGCTAGGTTTCATTGGCTTACACGAGGAAACGGTACAGTACGCGAAAGCACAGGGCAATCAGTACGTTAGCGAACGGTAGGTTACAGGTGAGAACCTTGGTGGTGTACCGCTGGTGTACCTGAAAGAGTGCCTGGCTTTGTACCATCGACCCGGCATCCCTGCCGGCGCTGGTGTCCAGGCCCCGGGCAAAAAGCCGCCCGGGGCCTGGCGCGGCATCCATGCCTCACCAGCTCGATTGAGGCGACGAGACTAGCACAGTGAGTTACAAGCGCATTCGGAGGGCTTATTTCCATGACGGAAAACGAACACCTCACGCGCCTTGGCCACTTTAGTGAGCGCACCGCTGGCCCAGACTGCGTCTGAGACATTGATCGAAGGGGCTACCTGGAAGATATTTTCGTGCCGCTGCCTCGTCCTGGTCTTGGGGGTTGAGGGTGGCAGCGAGTTCCTGAGCTCCCAGTGCATCCTGTGCTACCAGACCAGGGACTACGTCGCCGAGCGCCGCAAGTGAGGTTCCGCATAGCCCAAGAGCAGTGATCGAAACGCCAGGCAGGGCAAGACTTCAAAAGGAAGGAAAAATCGTCTAAAATCCGCTTTGAGAAAAACGACCTTGGCGGACCTTATGAATACACAAGACGAAATCCTGAGCTATCTGCGCAGGAGGATCCCGCGCAACCACTTCGAAGAAATCAAAAGCGTAGTACCGGTCGCCTTCAACAAGGCCTACAACGCCGGTAACGACCTTGAGCATATCCCTAAGGATCGCAAGCGCGCCCAAGATCGTTATTCCTATATTCAAGACGGGCTTGCAGGCTTACAGAAAACTTGGTCTTCGCAAGTTGTACCAACCAATCCCAAGGGTGAATTTTATACGCTAATGAGCGCGGAAAATGTAAGGCTCACAGCGGCCATAAAGCCATGGAAAAAAAAGCTGCGCCCTGCAAAATACCGGATAAACAACTCCAAGCTAAATAAATTCTTAATGTCGCCGCAACTTGAACTGCTCGACGGGAACGATATTGCTTTAGATATCGAAAATATTTTGAATGCAATTGTTATTCCGCTCTCGCCTCCGCGGCATATGGATCAGTCTAAACCACTGGACATAATTTTGGCGGTCCCCTACTTCAATAGCTGCTCTGATTATCATGTTTGGTGTCGACTAGACGAATTTATCGAGGGCTACGAGAAAGAGACTGTAGGAGACATTGACCTTGCATGGCCAACTATCCGCAAGCAAATGCGCCGCGACGAAGGCCAGGACGAATCCACGAGCGAAGAATGATTATCGAGGTAATGGGCAATGAGGACAGGAATTTTAGGCTTCCAGTCTGAACGCCTTAAGCAGCTCAGATCAGCGTCTGGGCTGACCCAGGAGGGTCTTGCTGAATTAATAGGATGTTCGGCTGGTAACATTTCAAAATGGGAGACTGGGAGCTCATATCCAACTGCTCCCAGTTTTCATAAACTCTGTGAGTTTTTTGGCGTCTCCGAAAGTTGGCTGCTTGAAAAGCCCATAAAGTCAGGGCAGCTAAGGCCTAGCTTCTTTAGGTCGCAAGTTACAACGCCCAAAATATCATGGGATGTCGCAGACGCTAGGCTCGATTGGCTGGAGGAAATTTCTTACAAACTACAAGAAACCCTTGAGTTTCCCAAAGTAAACATACCCGCTTATAGCGGGAACAATATTAGGGAGATCAGTGACGAGGAAATAGAGGCCTTAGCCGATGACTGCCGAAGAGCTTGGCGCCTTGGCGATGGTCCAATACAGAACGTCATTCAAACTCTAGAGAACTTTGGCGCTGTTGCGGCCAGATGCACTCTTGGCTTCCTGAAAATGGATGGTGTATCTCGATGGTCAGAAGTCGATAATAGACCATATGTTCTTATTGCAGGCGATAAAGCTAGCCCGATCCGAAATCGATTTGATGCGGCTCATGAACTTGGCCATTTAGTATTACACCGTGGTGTAGGATTTGATCAGGCTCGAGTGGACTATCATTTACTTGAGAATCAAGCTCATCGATTTGCTAGCGCATTTCTAATGCCATCAGAATCCTTCCCACTAGAGGTAAAGTGGCCGACTTTGGATGGATTCTTGGCTCTCAAGAAAAGATGGAAAGTATCCATCGCAGCCATGATCAAACGCTGTCACGATCTAAATGTTGTAGACGATGATGCCGTTGTGCGTCTTTGGAAAGGGCGGTCAGCACGAGGTTGGGTAAAGAAAGAACCCATGGACGAAGAATTCAGTTTTGAGCAGCCGAAGCTGATTTCTAGAAGCGTTAGGATGATCATTGAAAATGAGATACTTACCAAAACCCAACTAAAAGAAGTTCTTGGTATGCCTTCGGAGAAACTGGAAGAGCTTTGCTCCTTAGAGAAAGGTTACTTTCAATCCAATGCTGAACAGAAAGTCATAGATATTCGCATCCGAACCAATACCCTTAGGGAAACTCACGTAAGGAGTACTCCTGGAGTCGTTCTTGGGTTCCCGAAGAAATAACTGGAGAAAAATTTTGCTTATCAATGAAAGATGTCCAGAAGACTCCATTGAGGTTTGCTCATTCTGCGGAGAAAACCCCGCTAAAGCGCTGTGGATGGGGAAGAGCGATATCTTTGTATGCGGCCATTGCGCTATAGAGTATCTTCCTCAGCTTATGGCAGACGCCATAGTAGGCGCTTTAAGCATAGAGCAGCTTCAATCCTCTACCGGCCCAACATGCGAGATCAAAAAGGAACCGCGTATCAGAGAGCGATTCCATAGTGCTTTTAGCAGTGCGCTGATTAGAAAGATTCGCACCTCTTAAGGTGTTTCGCTGATCTGGCCAGATACTTAATGAGGCCGGCCCGAGCCTGTCTTGATCACCAGTGTTCACGAGCGATGAAAATCGCTCGTGGCCTGCTTAGTCTCCCTCCGCCTCAACATTCGATCTGCAGAAAACATTGAATCAATAGGATCGCTTTTCTAAGTCGAAAACCCGAGACCAAGGCAGCTCCGCTGTCGCAGCCGGTCGAAGGTTGGTACTTCGAACCTGAGCCATGCCACGTAAACAGCGGGGTTATTTAGGACTCAGAGAGGCCTGGCCCATTTGGGGGGATTGCGTCCGGGTATTCAAAATAGGACGTGCGGCTCTTACCCCGACAGGGCTCAAACCGCCGGCCCCCTGCCCAATCTGAAACTGACCATAATTGCTGCTGGTCTTATTCACGCAGTGGCCTAGTGCGGCCGAGATATCTTCTTCACTCAGCCCTGCCCGCTTCCAGTCGCTGGCCGCGGCATTTCGGAGGTGATATGGGCAGATCCTGAATTTGAGTCTCGGCCAAAGCTTCTGTCCGGCCGACGACAGCGCTGCCCGCCAGTTTGTGGTTTTCTCGATGTCTACGACCGTCTCGATCCTTTCTGCGCCCAGTGCAACATCTCTGCCGACCTCAAAGAGAGCCATAACCAACGGACTTTGGTCGATTCGATAGGTGATCTCGCGCCAAGGCTGACCTTTCTGGTCAGTAACCTTGACCCCGTTGTCGATTCGGATGGTCAGCAGCCTGTTCTCTTCAGAACAGATCACTTTGACGCCTTTCTCAAGTTCACCTGGCCGGCATCCAGAAACTGCTTCTACGAGATAAGCCAACTCATACTTGCTACCCTCAAGTTGCCTATGCAGTAAATCTCGCCAATTACTGGGCAGATATTTCAAGTCGGATCGTTTTGACTTCCGTCGTGCTGTATTCTCAAGTGGGCACTGCCCTTTGTGTCTACCAATAATATCTATAATGCCGTTCACTTCTTCGATGACCGCGATTTGGTATATGAGAGCAGATGTATCCCCCGCACGCTGGGCTGCATCTTGGCTACGTAAAGCCTCACGCAGTTGCATACGACAGCAGTGTATTGTTGCAGCCACCCTTCTGCGATATGTGGACTTACTTTGAGTAGCACAGATTGCAGACCATAGCTTTTCTGGATCGGCTCCTTCTTCGCCAACCATACGGTTGTATTCGCGGACATAACCATCGTCAGTCGACTTAGATAGTCCTCTGGACGGCAGTTCCTTCATTCGCTGGCGGGCTGCTTTTACGATCTCGAAAATTTCTTCCTGGGTCTTCATAGAGCTTTTCCAGTGACCTAAGTCGCTTGAACTGGCTGGCTGAAAGGGCACCTTTCGCTACGCGAATCGCCGTTCCGGCGACCGGTGCCCACATTCACGCAGCTGCGTGAATGTGTTTTATTTTTAGGTCACTTACGACCTATCCTTTTTAGGTCACACATGACTCATCGACTTTTAGGTCACATGCGACTTTTTCTTTGTCTGATCCTTGTACATCTGAGATCACTTTGCTTGAATACTCTCATCGCCTTATGCATGGAGACTCTCAATGTCATCCTCCGGATATCAAGTTGGCTTATCTGCTGGTTACGCGCACTCTCGCGCAACCCAAGCGTCATACGAAAATGCAATTGATGAATGGCGTTTGCATTCAGAGAACCTGAAACATCAAGTGAACGCCTTGAATGAGCGCATCGAAATTATGCAAGGCCACTTTGAAGCGAATAACTATGTTTTGCTTCTATTGCTGGAAGAATTAAGAAAGACCGCCCCTAACTCTCCATTATTGGCGAAGGAATACAGAGACTCGCTTCGGCAGAATGCCTTTGATAGGTATCTGGAAGGTCGCGGATATGAGGGGCCAAGTTCACGCCTCCGAAGGTAATTAACTAACCTCCAGGAGGCGGCCCGCCCAGCAGTGTGTTGTTGTCTGGCGTGCCTCTGCCGAGAGTGCCAGGAGAAGAGTTGTCTGGCCCCTTGCCGTGTTTCACACCACCCAGGCCACCAGCAGCCCCGTGCTTCGTTTCCCTGACGCCCGCGACAAACACGTCCTGGCCGCCATCACCGGTGCGCTCTGCGTCCGCGATACCGCCGTTAGCGCCTTGGCCGATCCAGCGCAGAATGTTGTCCGGTACCCAGTGAATCAGGCTGAAGACGATGTGCACGACCGTAGTCATGATCACAACGTAGATGGCCACGTAGGCGATGAAGCTCACGATGCCGGTCATGCTGTCGGCCTGGATCCCCGAGACGACGGACATGAATGCTGCGTTTATATACCCCACGATTGGTTGGGTGAGCAGCATGCCTCCAATCAGGCCGAACAGCATCAATGCGGGTCGCATCACCAGCGACAGAATCATCATGTACCCTTGGCCGGCCCGGCCCACGGTATCGTCCCCGTCAGGATGGATGTGGGCAACGGCGAAGAGGGGGGCTGCGATCACCGACTCCAGCACAAGAACGAACCAGTTCACGATGGAAGTGGTCCAGGTGATGAAGGGAATCATTGGCACATAGGTGCTTAGCGTCACTCCGAAAGCGAACAGCAAAATCAACAGCGTGGTGATCAGGGTTGAGAGAAACTGAAAGACCGCTCCCGCGTCGAAGCCAACCTTAACTGTGGCCTGTGCAGCCCACGAATTGGCAACGCCGGTGGCTGTGGCCATAGCTGCAAGCATCACCTCGCCGGTAGTCACGATGACATCACCGAAGCTCTTCATCTGGCTCATATGGTTGAGGTTTGAACCAGCGATGCTCTGCGTCATCTGGTTGATCGCTCCCATGAACGGGGCGGACATCATCTTCTTGACGTACTCCCAGGCCCCCTCTCCATCACGGGGCTGTCTGACGTTGGTTTCGGCATAGTAGGTGTTCCGTACTGAGTCGACGCGGTGCTTGGCATATTCGTCAGCGGTGAGCATGACATCGGAATAGGTCTGGAGCGTCTCCTTGGTTTCCTTGTCGACGATGGCGATGGGGTCTGCTGCTGGCAAACCGTTCAGCGTCGACTGCATCGTGTCGTTCATTTTGACGATGTGGTTATACCAGGTGCCGGCGAGTAGCCAGCCGCCATCCTTCGCTGTTTTAAGGAAATCTGCAGTAGCCCGATCACTGGTTTGCATCACGGCGGTTTTGGCGGCAGTGCGAAGTGAGTTTTCGTATTTGTTCGCCGCGGCGTCGATCACGCCTGGGGCTGGCTTTTGCCCCGCAACGATTTGCTGTGCAGTCGGGCGGATGTCCTGGATCATCTGCAGAACGGCTTTGGCATGGGCTGCCATGATTGGTTCTTTGATCACTTTTGTGTTGCTGTTGCCTTCCGAGGCCTCCCAGGACTGTTTCCAGCTGAGGGCGCCGCAGACGTCGGGGTTCATGTAGGAGTTGTCACCAGCTTTCCATTTGTATTCGGTGACGGTGTAGCTCGCCTTGTTGTACTTCTGCACCATGTTGATGCCGCCGTAGACTGGTATCGCATCGGTGATGTCTACGTCGATTTCACCAGTGTTGACGACTTTCCGAGTGGCCGCGACAGCCTGGATACGGGTCGACCGGCCGGACGCCTCGAACTGCTTGTTCATCGCTGCAGCGCAGACTTCGAACTTCAGAATATTGGCGGCGAGTGGTCGGGAATCTGGAATCAGCGGCCGGGACAGCATGCCGTCCTTGCCGATCTGGTCGACGGCCTGGCTCCATATCGCATCCCCAATCCCCACGCCCTGTATCGCGAGCCATAGCACCATGATCTGGATAAGCGAGTAGCCATGCCCGAGCGGTAGTAGCAAGGCACCGCCAGCAGCGGTGCGCAACGGGATCCAGATGTCGCTCATCTTCCGGCCAAGGACCTCGCCATCCTGCGCGGAGTCCACCGTGCCTTTGATGGTTGTGTAGGAAATGAAAATCATTCCCAAAAACATAACTGCCCCACCGAAAACGGACATCATGCTGCCTAGCACGTCCTCGGTTTCGCCTCCCTCCACGTTCCCGCCCGAGTGGATTGTGCCCACGATCGAGCCGAAGACTTCCTCCAGGAAGTCGACGGACGTGTCACCTGGTGGTGGGGTGAATTGGTTTAGTCCGCCCGAAGAGTCAGCGTGTGCTGTCCCTCCGAGAAAGGCGGCCAGGAATAGGCAAAGCAGCAGCGATTTTCTCATTTGGCCGCTCTCCGCTGTGCAGGCGGTAAAACTAGAGGCGTGGAAAGCGCATCAAATGCATAAAGCAACGCATACAGGATGCCGGCGAGCGCATAAAACTGATTCCCGCTGAACAAATACTGCTGCACAGCAAGAAGGGCCAGTACGGCAGTTGCGGGGAACACCCACCAGCCTGGTAATCCACCCCAGACACGGTGCTGCCCCAAGGGAAGCGCTAAGTTTGTGAGCAGCAAAAGTAAATAGAATGCTCTGTGCGTTAGACGGCTAAAACCTGCGGAGGCAAGCCAGAGTATTAGGCTCTGCACGCAAGTATCTCCGCAACTTCTGGAGTTCTGTAATAAACACGGCGACCAACTTTTACAGAGGTGCCGTTCAAACTCTTGTAAAAGGTTTCGTTTTTGTAGCGAGCTAAGTGAGCGCGGAGTGCTTCTGGCGATCTACCGAGGAGCTCTGCAAGCTGGGCGGGGGACATAAGAAGGCCAAACTTTTCGATAAGGGCTTCTTCGAATTTGTTTTTCACTTGGGCTCTCCACAGCTGAATAGTTACGTGCTGTGAAGTATTTAAAAGTGCTGAATTGGTTGGGTCAACTAGTGTGGAGTGGCGTCTCGCTCTTTCTTACTGTTATTGTGGCGTATTGTTCCGTATTTTTTGTTGTTATCTGTTATTGTTTCGTTGTTTTTATTCTCGCGGTCATGTTTTAGTTTTGTTCATATGAATAAATATTCTAAAAATATTTCTCCCCATAAACTTTCACCATTGCCCCATAAGTGTTCACTTTTCACCCCATAAACTTTCACCTTTGTGCCCCATAAGTTTTCACCTTTCGGAAATACTGCCCCATATGTTTTAACCTTTCGCCCCATATCCTTTCACCTTACACCCCATAATCTTTCACCTTTAATTCGAAAATTCTTTAAAATTCAATTGGTTAAAATTTTTTCGTGCTTTCATCTGTTTGTATGTTTAAAGAAAAAACAAACAGACAGACAGGGATGCTGGACTAAATTCAGGAGGTGAGGATAAAGTGGACGACACTGGATAGGCGGCAACCCATCCAGTGCCTGACCAAAAAGATCGACAGGAGATCCTAATGGCTTCCAATATCCTACCACCTCAGCATTTTTCCCAAAACCTCACACTTGATTTACTAACAGAAGTCGCGCCGGAGCTTGACACACTTGACGGTGAAAGGCTGTTAGAGAAGTTATCGAGCATGTTGCAGCCTGCGTTGGATACCGTCATAACAGCTTACAAGTTAGCTTCGACAAATGAGGTTACAGAACAAGCATTCGAGCTGTTTCTAAAAAACCTCGTTGGTGCTAACGAGGGTAACTGATGCATCCATTGAAGAAACTGGCTCAGGACAATCTTCGGCACGCAGATCCCGAGGTGCTGATTGAGCTTGCGCTGTTGCTTTGGTACTCCGAAGAACCCTTGCCGGATGTTCGGAGGGTCTTGGATGGCCTTGAGGGCATTGAGTTACGCAGAGCAATCTACACACTGGACCGGCTGCGCCGCTTCAACGTGCTGACTCGGCAGCGGTATCAGGAGCTAGCCGATCTGGTGCACCTTCCTCGTTGGGATCCTTTGAAAGTGTTTTTCGTGCTGTCGCCGCCACCTCCCAGAGGGCGGAGCGCAGAGTGGCCTGATTTCCTCGCTCAGGGATGGGGGCTAGGCGAGCAGGAGCGTTTAAAGGCGTCTTGTGTTCTGCCGTATCAAACACGGCACTATGCAGCAGAGCGACGTAAAGATCAGAACTGAGGAACAGACAGCTGTTGAGGCATGGATGCTCTGCCAGCCCTGGCAAGAGAGCTGTATCAGTTACACCGGTCTCTCGGTGTTCTATAGCAAGAGCAGTGTAAAATGACGGCCCAGAGTTAGCTGACTTATCGCTTAGAACGGTAAGATTTAGCTATATCTCTAATTTGCGCGAAAACACATTTAAAGCCTGATATGTCAATTTTATCAAATGGAGGTGTTTTGGATGTTATATATTCTGCAAATTTATTCTTAGGGAGGGCAACATTTTTTCTCTCTGCAAGATCGATTACGTCGGAATCATAGATTAATGATTGCTTATTAGGATATCTGCAAAATAGTGGTCGTTCTTTCTTGAAGCAACTAACAGAGTCAAACTCATCTCTTGCGAATAGCCGGCGACCATCTTGATCCTCGAGGAAAAGGTGCTCATCTCGATATAGGTGTTCGATACATACAAACTCGGTTTCTCGGAACTCTGGAACCGGTATTACTAGGCTGAATACATTGTTCCCATGGTCTTTGTAGCTACCGGGTGAGCCACCCATGCTAGTGATGATATCTCGTTCGTCTCGATCAAAAATACAAATTGTCAAATGACGCTGGAGCGCTTCGCTCAAGTTCTCGCAAAGTGCTTTGAGAGCTGGACTTCCCGATTTCTTTGTTTCTTTAAAAACAATATTCAGATCGCTAATTTCGTCGCTGCGTTGAAGTTCAATATAAGCATTTTTTAGATGCTTAATGTCTGTTATGCCTTCCGAATAAATGTGGATTTCTTCTGCGATCGAATTGATAATCTTAATTTCGTCCAGCTTGTACTGAGGGTCTAGGACTTGAAGCCTTCGAGCAAGAGATAAGAAAACGGGATCCGAGTATCCTTTGACATGTCCGATGTGGTTGATCTGCCCTCTCAGAACCCATTTGAACCTAGGGTTTTCTCTCTCATGCCTGCTCCTTTTATCGACTTTTTCACTCCAGTGCTTTTCTGCGACTTCTAGGCCAAATTTTTCCCAAGAGTAAAGTGCTGCGCGTACACCGCGAATAAATTCTTTAGGAACGTTTACTTTTTTATTAACTACTAGTCCAG
This sequence comes from uncultured Pseudomonas sp., assembly GCA_966210885.1. Taxonomy (GTDB): domain Bacteria; phylum Pseudomonadota; class Gammaproteobacteria; order Pseudomonadales; family Pseudomonadaceae; genus Aquipseudomonas. The sequence continues at coordinate 65,007 of CBIHLQ010000027.1, read as the reverse complement.
TTACTATCTGGCGCTCTGCCCGATTTCTCAGAAAGGCCTTGTTTTCATTTATAGCGAAGCCGGCTCCTTGGATTATATTTATAAGTTCTTCGCCGATTTTTAGGCTGTTGTCTTCTAACCTTTCGGCCAGTGATCGAGGAAATATGGTGCCGCTGTTGGAGAAAAATATATCATCAGCATAACGCGTGTAATAACATTTATTTTTCGAAGCAAGTTCCTTAAGGCGGTAGTCTAAACCTCTGCAGATCAAATTGCTGAGAAGTGGACTGCTAGGCGCGCCCTGGGTTAGTCGACCATCCTTCGTGCAAATGAAACTAAGTGTCCGTGCCGCGTCGGGGGATAGCATGAATGGAGGGCTGGAGAATAATCCGGCTACTCTTTTCTGCGTTATGGAATGAAAAAAATCTTTTAGGTCAATGCGAAGTATCCATCGCTGCAGATCGTGAACGTCAGCATTTTCGACGATTCCACGACCTTTAACATAGGAGTAAACACACGCCCGGGGTTTATACTTGTCTTCGAATTTTTTAACGATTTCTCGTTGGATGTCTTTAAGCCCTTTAACTGGAGCCTCGATCAGGCGCTCTCCGCCGCCTCTCTTCTTTATTTTAAAAGCAGTGTATCTGTCCTTCTCGGGAAGATAGTAGGCGTAATAAGTTAGGCGGCCAAGTGAGATACCTAAGAAGGCTGCGAGCTCCTTGTTATCTTTAATTTTAATTTCAGGGAGGGGCAGGTCTAGGAATTTGGCGAACAATGGCGTCCCAGCGATATTAGGCATGCATCCATTTCCTAGTGCGTTTAAGTGGACTGCCCAGGGCTCCAACACCGCCAATCGATATACTCGGCGGCCAACTCGAAGAGTCAAAGGTAAAAGCGCTACAAGCCGAAGCGAATACGCCTCAGGAATGCGAGCCCTGGACAGGCCAGCTTCCATCCTAACGGCACTACGCCCGTTGGTGAAGCCCTGTACATTCTAAGGGTTGAAAAAGTATCGGTGTTGGCGAACGCAAGCTGGTGAGGCATGGATGCCGCGCCAGGTCCGGGCGGCTTTTTGCCCGGACCTGGCCACCAGCGCCGGCAGGGAGGCCGGAAAGCGAAGTGTCAGCCTACGGTGGGCTTCTTGCCCAGGCTTTCTACAGTAGAATTTTTACGACTTCGCTCCAGTAGCATGCCCTGGACTCGAAGCGATGCAGGACAAGCTGTAGGAGTTCAGGATCTACTGTTGGCTGATCTCGGAGCGCTTGATATGTCAGAAGATCCAGGCCGAGCTGCCGACTTGCAAATCTGTCTCTTGGCAGTGTGGCTAAGATACCTCCGCGCTCAATCAGGCTCAGCCTCAGCGAACGAAGTAGATCGAGCGCTGTTGAGTTTATTGAATCATCTAAGTGCTCAGGCGAGCTTTCATGGACAATCCCGCTCTCGATGAGCTCCTCGCCCATCGCTTCGCACCGGTCAGCCTCTGCTGGGGCTAGCAAGGGGGCCAGCAACTCTAACCGTTCGGCGCTCTGCTGGTACATATCACTGACACTCATGTCCTCGGGCTCCGCTTCGGAAGGGCATCCAGATCTTTAACAAGGTCTCTCCCACGTAAGTGGGTGTAGCGCCGGAGTTCCTGCATTGACTTATGCCCACTTTGCGCGGCTACCTTTTGGTCTGACCATCCAGCCTCCACGAGCCTGCTTATGCCTTCATGGCGCAGATCGTGAAAACGAAAATCAGCCATTCCCAGTTCTTTCTTAAGAGAGCCCCAGATTTTAGTAAAAGCGTAAGGGCGCCTTTTTTCATCCTTACCAGGTTCGCCAAAGAAAACCAGATCACAATCCTTGGGGCGAGTGGGGTTAGCAAGAGCAGCTCTAAAGGCCTCGGTGGCGAGCGGGCTGAGTGCGACTTCGCGCGGACTCCCGTTTTTTGTGTCTGGAAGGAATGCTATGCGGTGTTGAAGGCTGATTTGGTGGCAACGTAGACCAGTGATCTCCGATGAACGCATTACGGTTTCCAGCGCAATCAGCGCGATCCAGCGCAGCATCGGATTGCTGTGATTGTTCAAGGCAGCGAACAGTCGGTGTTCTTCATCGTCAGATAGTCGGCGATCGCGTCTTGGTCCCGGGCTTGGCTTACGAATATTCAGTACAGGATTGAAGGTGAGCCCCAAGCCCCATTCCTTGATAGCCACGCTGTAGAGGTGACTGAGTAAAGCTAATTCCAGGCGAACGGTGTTATTGCTAATCGGGCGGCCGCGGTTGCTAGTCGAAGCGAGCCTTCCGTCGCGGTAGTCAGCGATGATTTCTGCAGAAAGAGCGGCGAGAGAATATTTGCCCAAGTGCTGGATGAGTTGCTTCGCCTTGGTGGCCTCCGCTTTGCGCGTGCTGGGTTTCTTGGTCGGTGTGATGTCTGCTAGGTAACGCTCCAGAGCTTTTTCCAGCGTCATGCGCTCTGAGCCGCTGCGCTGGATGTACACACCTCGGACCATTTCATCTTCGGTACGGCGTGCCCAGTCCTCTGCGTCGCGCTTGGTGCGGAAGGTCTTGGCGTTGGTCGGCCAGCCCGTTTTGCGAATGACTGCTTTCCAAGTACCGGCGGGGGTTTTGACAATTGTGGCCATCTGAGAAGGACTCCAAAGGCAGGCTGGCGTACCAGCACTGTACCGATTTTGTACCTTTGGACCAAAGGACTGATCCTGGAGCCACTACCGTAGAACGCACAAAGCCGCGCATTGCGCGGCTTTGAAGGTGGTGGGCCCAGCAGGACTCGAACCTGCGACCAAGGGATTATGAGTCCCCTGCTCTAACCAACTGAGCTATAGGCCCTGAAGGCGCAGGATTATACCGGTGCCTTCTCGCTGGTGCCAACCGAACGATGCGGGCCGAGGAAGTTATGGGCGAAAGCGTCGGCGGGGAGGGGGCGGCTGATGACGAATCCTTGGATTTGTTCGCAGCCCTCTGTCGCCAGGAACAGCTCCTGGGCTTTGGTTTCCACGCCTTCGGCGATGACGGTGAGTTGCATACTGCGGCCGAGGGCGATGATGGCGCGGGTGATGGCGGCGTCGTTGGGGTCGTCGGGCAGGCCGCGGACGAAGGATTGGTCGATTTTCAGGATGTCCAGGGGCAGGCGCTTGAGGTAGCTGAGCGAGGAGTAGCCGGTGCCGAAGTCGTCGATCGCCAGTTGCACACCGAGGGCTTTGAGTTGGTGGAGGATGGCCAGGGCTTCCTCGGCCTGGTTCATGATGAAGCCTTCGGTGATTTCCAGTTGCAGCAGGTGCGGGGCGAGGTGGTGGTCTTCGAGCAGTTGGGCGATGCGTTCGAATAGAAGGGGTTGGCGCAGTTGCGCGCCGGCGAGGTTGACCGAGAGCGGGCCGAAGGTGGCGTGTTGGCTCTGCCATTGCTGCATTTGCCGGCAGGCTTGCTCCAGTACCCAGTCGCCGAGCGTCAGGATCAAGCCGGTTTCTTCGGCCATGGGGATGAAACGGTCCGGCGGGATTTCGCCGAATACCGGGTGCGGCCAGCGGATCAGGGCTTCGGCGCCGACCAGTTGACGGGTGCGTAGGCACAGCTTGGGCTGGTAATACAGGCACAACTCGTCGCGTTCGATGGCGCGCCGCAGCTCCTGTTCCATAGCCATGCGCTCGGTGGCCTGGAAGGTCAGGTTGCGGGTGTAGAGTTCGACGCGGTTACGCCCTTTGGCTTTGGAGTGGTACATGGCGGCGTCGGCATTTTTCACCAGGGTGGCAACATCCAGGCCGTCGTCCGGGTACAGGCTGATGCCGATGCTGGCGCTGATGAACAGATCGTTATCTTCCACCGTGAATGGCCGGTTGAAGCAGTTCAGCAGTTTCTGCGCGACCAGCTCGGCGTCGCTGGCCTGGTGCAGGCCGGGCAGCAGGATGATGAACTCGTCGCCGCCGAGGCGGGCCACGGTGTCGATGTCGCGCAGTTGCTCCTTCAAGCGCGTGGCAATGCTGCTGAGCAGTTGGTCGCCGACCGGGTGGCCGAGGCTGTCGTTGATGTGCTTGAAGCGGTCCAGGTCGATAAACAGCACCGCGCCTTGACGGTCATCCGCGCGTGCATCTTCGAGCGCCGTGCGCAGGCGGGTTTCGAACAGCATACGGTTGGGCAGGCCGGTCAGGGGGTCGTGGTGGGCCTGGTGGTCGAGGCGGGCCTGGGCCTGCTTGAGCGAGCTGATATCGGCGAATACGCCGACGAAATGCGTTATTTTTCTGGTTTTATCGCGCACCGCGCTGATGGTCAGCCACTCGGGGTAGGTCTCGCCGTTCTTGCGCCGGTTCCAGATCTCGCCTTGCCAGTGTCCATGCTTTTCCAGCTGGAACCACATGGCGCTGTAGAAGGCGCTGTCGTGTTGCCCGGAGGCCAGCAGGCTAGGCGTTTTGCCGAGGGCTTCAACTTCGCTGTAGCCGGTGATTTCGCTGAACGCGCGATTGACGGCGATGATGCGTTGCTCGGTGTCGGTGATCATCACGCCTTCGGCCGTGCTTTCGAAGACGGTGGCCGCCTGTTGCAGCTTCAACTGCATGGCTTGGCGTTCGGTGACGTCGCGGGCGATGCTCAGCAGGCAGGGCTCGTCGCCGATGGCGATCAGCTGTGCGGATAGTTCGCACAAGCGTATGTCGCCATCGCGGGTGCGGATCGAGGCCATGAGTTCGCGCACGCTGCCATGCAATTGCAACTCTTCGATCATTCTGGCCCGATCTTCAGGGTTGGCCCAGATGCCTAGCTCAAGGGTGGTGCGATTGGCCGCTTCGTTGCTGCTGTAACCGGTGATGCGACTGAAGCCTTCGTTCGCTTCGAGCAGCAAACCATCGCGCGCACGGGTGATCAGCAGGCCATCGGGCGAGGCGTGGAAGGCTTTGGCGAATTTCTCCTCGGATACTTGCAGCAGTTGCTGGGTGACTTTCAATTGGGTGATGTCGCGCACCGTCACCACCAACGCCTTGACCTCGGCCAGTTGGAACGCCTGGGCGGAAACCAGGCCGGTGAAGATCCGGCCATCGCGGTGGCGGAAGGGCATTTCCAGGTTATGCAGGGTCTCGCCTTGCAGGCGCTTGAGCAGGCTCGGGCCTATGCCCGGGATGGCCCAGATATCCAGCTCGCTGGCGGTTTTGCCGATGGCCTCGGCTATCGGTACGCCGGTCTGCTGTTCGAAGGCGCGATTCACTTCCACCAGGCGGCCATCCTCATGGCGGGCGATTACCAGGATGTCGGGGCATTGTTGGAAGACCGAGGCGAACTTCTGTTCCGAAAAGCGCAGGGCTTGTTCGGTCTGCATGGCTTCGCTGATGTCGATCATCAAGCCGCTCATCACCGCTTCGCCGCCCTGTTTGCCGAGGGTGATGATGTCGCGAATCCATAGGGTGCCGCCGTCGGCGGTGCGCATTCGATAATCCAGGCTGCGGCCGTGGCCCGCGGCGCTCTCCTGTCGACGGAATGCGATGGCCTGTGCGGCGTCGTCCGGATGCAGCTTGTTCAGCCAGAAGCCCGCTTGCTTCCAGTCCGCCAGCGGGTAGCCGAGCAGCTTCTCCGCGTGTTGCGATACGTAGGTGAAGGTGAAGTCGGAGGGTTGCGCTTCCCAGGCGATCGCCGAGAGGTTTTCCACCAGATTCCGGTAGTGTTGCTCGCTGTTGCGCAGGTCGTCCTCGAGGGCGACGCGGGTGGCGATCTCCGCGCTGAGGCGGTGGTTAATGCGCACCACCGCGCCGATGATCGTCATGAGGACGAGGAGGGCCGGCACGCCGTAGAGCAGCAGCGTCGGCCAGATGCTGCGGCGCTCGAGGTTGCCGCCGACCCAGGGCGCTTGCAGGGTGGCGATCTCCGCTGAGGTCATGTCGATGAACAGCTTGTCGAGAATGCCGGTCAGCATCGGTTGATTGCGCGGAGTCGCCATCGCCAATTGGTAGCGGTAAGGCGTGTCGCCGCTGATGAAAATCCCTTCGAGCCTGAGTTTACGCAGGCTCCAGGCATTCGCAGCGAGATCGCCGACCAGGGCATCGGCCTGGCCGCTGGCGAGCGCCTGCAGGGTGGCATTGACCGAAGGCAGCGGCAGCAGCTTGAGCTGCGGGTGTTGGCTGCGTAGGAGCTCATGGGGTGCGTAGTTTTCGACCACGGCGACTTTCAGGCCATGAAGCGCTCGGATGTTCTGTGGTTGTGGGCCGTCTTTACGCGCCAGAATGACGATCGGGAAATCCAGGTAGGGGCGGGTGAATGCCAGGTAAGCGTGCCGCTCGGGCGTAGCCATGACAGCGGGCAGCAGGTCGAGCTTGCCGGCCTTGGCAAGGTTCAGCACTTCGCCCCAGCTGGGCTGCGTGGTCACTTCGACCTTCACGCTCAGGCGCTTTTCGATCAGGGCGATATAGTCCGCCGCCAACCCGCGGTATTGACCTTGCTCGTCGACGAACTCGAAGGGCGGCCATGACGCATCCACGCCCAGGCGCAATACCGGATGCTCGTCCAGCCAGTTGCGCTCCTCTTCGCTAAGCGTCAAGGCTGCAGCCGGTGCGATCCAGTAAACCAGGCAAGACAATAGGATGGCCGACACTCTCGGCATAGCAGTCTCGTTTTGGCGCTATCGGTCTATTGAGTGTAGACCCGCTGCAAAGTGCCGACGCACAAAGCAAAACCCCCGGTTTAGGGCCGGGGGGTTGCTGTTACTCGTCGAGGAAGGAGCGTAGATGCTCGCTTCGCGTCGGGTGGCGCAGTTTGCGCAACGCCTTGGCTTCGATCTGACGGATACGTTCGCGGGTTACATCGAACTGTTTGCCGACTTCCTCGAGGGTGTGGTCGGTATTCATATCGATGCCGAAGCGCATGCGCAGGACCTTGGCTTCACGGGCGGTGAGGCCGGAAAGGACTTCGCGGGTGGCTTCCTTGAGGCTTTCCACGGTCGCCACGTCGATCGGCGATTGCATGGTGGAGTCCTCGATGAAGTCGCCCAGGTGCGAGTCTTCGTCGTCGCCGATCGGGGTTTCCATGGAGATCGGCTCTTTGGCGATCTTCAATACCTTGCGGATCTTGTCCTCGGGCATCTCCATGCGCTCGCCCAGCTCTTCCGGGGTCGGTTCGCGACCCATTTCCTGCAGCATTTGCCGCGAGATACGGTTGAGTTTGTTGATCGTCTCGATCATGTGCACTGGAATACGGATGGTGCGCGCCTGGTCGGCGATCGAGCGGGTGATCGCCTGGCGAATCCACCAGGTGGCGTAGGTCGAGAACTTGTAACCGCGGCGGTATTCGAACTTGTCCACCGCCTTCATCAGACCGATGTTGCCTTCCTGGATCAGGTCGAGGAATTGCAGGCCGCGGTTGGTGTACTTCTTGGCGATCGAGATCACCAGGCGCAGGTTCGCTTCGACCATCTCTTTCTTCGCGCGGCGGGCCTTGGCCTCGCCGATCGACATGCGACGGTTGATGTCCTTGATTTCAGCGAGGGTCAGCTGGGTTTCCGCTTCCAGGTCGGTCAGCTTTTGCTGGCAGCGCTGGATGTCGGCCTGCAGATTGCCGATGGCTTCGGCGTATTTCGCCTTGCCCTTGGCCAGTTGCACGGACCAGTTTTCGTCGATTTCATTGCCTGGGAACAAACGCAGGAAATCGGCGCGCGGCATGCGTGCATCACGTACGCACAGCTGCATGATCGCGCGCTCTTGGGCACGCAGTCGATCCAGGGCGCCGCGTACGCGGATGCCGAGGGCTTCGTACTGCTTGGGCACCAGCTTGATCGGCATGAACAGCTCGGCCAGGGCCTTGAGTTCGGCGATGCCTTGCTTGCTGTCGCGACCGTGCTTCTTCAGAGCCTTGTTGGCGATCTCCAGCTGTTCGGCGATGGCGGTGAAGCGGCGCAGGGCTTCTTCCGGATCCGGACCGCCGTCGCCTTCTTCTTCCTCTTCGTCACCGCTCTCGTCGTCGCTGTCGTCGTCCTTGTCTTCGGCGGCATCGTCTTTCGCCGGAACGGGGGCTGCGGCTTCGGCCGGCACTGTGCCGTCGTCCGGGTCGATATAGCCGCTCAGCACTTCAACCAGGCGACCACCTTCGGTGGTAACGCGGTTGTATTCGCTGAGGATGCTGTCGACGGTACCGGGGAAGTGGGCGATGGCGCCCATGACTTCGCGGATGCCTTCTTCGATGCGTTTGGCGATTTCGATCTCGCCTTCGCGGGTCAGCAATTCCACGGTGCCCATTTCACGCATGTACATGCGCACCGGGTCCGTGGTGCGACCGATATCGGTTTCAACGGCCGCGAGTGCGGCAGCGGCTTCTTCAGCGGCTGCTTCGTCGGTGTCGGCCTCGGCCAACAACAGGGCGTCCGCATCCGGAGCACTCTCGAATACGTTGATCCCCATGTCGTTGATCATGCGGATGATGTCTTCCACCTGTTCCGGATCGGAAATATCCTCCGGCAGGTGGTCATTGACCTCCGCGTAAGTCAGGTAACCCTGCTCACGACCACGGCTGATCAATTCTTTCAAACGAGACTGCTGTTGCGCTTTACCGGACATAACACCCTATCCACTGAAGGTCTTGGCGGGCTAAAAATAAGCCGCGGATTATACCCGAGGAAGACCCTTACGCGCCAGTTGGGCTCGGGACTAATGGAGATTCATTTCGGCTCAGCAATTCGCGCAGCTGATTTTTTTCCTCTGCGCTCAGTTCGCTTTGACGGGCTTTGTTCAGCAAATGTTCCAGGCTGCGCTCGCGTTGGCGGGCCACTAAACTAGTTATAGTGTCGAAAAACTGTTGTTCAAGGTTATCCGCTGAAATCAGCCATTCCTTTTCTGCCAGGGCCCGGAGTAGACGGCCTTGCTCGGTGCCGTGCCAGCGCGCGATCAATTGCAGTGAGCGCTGTTTGGGGTTCTTTTGCAGGGCGCCGAGCAGGGCGACCAGCAACTGTGCATAGGTGTCGTCTTCGGCGGCGAAGTGACTGACGTCCGCGACATTCGCCGCCAGTTCGGGATGGTGCAGCAGGGTGCGTAAAGCGCTCAGATATGGCGATTCGACATTGACCAAGGTGCGCGGCGCGCGCGGTTGGAAGTCGTTACGGTCCTGCTTGCTCCACTTGCCGCCTTCTTTTTTCCAGCCGCCTTTGCTTTTGCCCTTGTTGTTCTGGCGTTCGAAGCTGGGCGGGGCTTGCGGGTGTTCGTAGTCGTGCTGCGGCTCGATGTCGTAATAGGCGCTGTCGGGAATGGCGGCGTGGTTCGGGTAGTCGATTGGCTCCGGGCTCGCAGGGTGCGCGCTGCGCGCAGCTGGTGCCTGTGCATCGCCGGACAGGCCGGTGATCTCGGTCAGGCGCTGGCGCATCAGGGCGCGCAGGTTATTGCCGGGAATCTTGTCGATCAGTGGCGCGGCCAGGGTCATCAAGTGCGCCTTGCCTTCCAGCGAGCGCGGATCGGCTTCTTCGCTCAGTTGCTGGAAGAAGTAGTCGGCCAGCGGTTGCGCGTGCTGGTTGATGCGCGCGCGGAAGGCGTCGGTGCCTTCGCTGCGTACCAGGGTGTCCGGGTCTTCGCCTTCGGGCAGGAACAGGAAGCGCGCGCGGCGGCCATCTTGCAGGCTCGATAGCGTGGACTCGAGGGCGCGCCAGGCGGCATTGCGCCCGGCGGCGTCGCCGTCGAAGCAGAACAGCACGCTGGGGACGATGCGGAACAGTCGCTTGAGGTGCTCTTCGCTGGTGGCGGTGCCGAGGGTGGCGACGGCATTGCGCAGCCCTTGCTGAGCCAGGGCGATCACGTCCATGTAGCCTTCGACCACCATGATCTCGTCGAGATTGCGGTTGTGTTTGCGCGCCTCGAACAGGCCGTACAGTTCCTGGCCTTTATGGAATACCGGGGTTTCCGGTGAGTTCAGGTACTTGGGTTTGTCGTCGCCCAGGACCCGGCCGCCAAAGGCGATCACCCGGCCGCGGCTATCGCGGATCGGGAACATGATGCGATCACGGAAGCGGTCGTAGCGTTTGCCGCTGTCGGGGTTTTCCACCAGCAGGCCGGCGTCGATCATCGCCTTCTGTTGCAGGCTGTCGCTGGCCAGGTGCTTGTGCAGGTTGTCCCAGCCGGGCGGGGCGAAACCCAGGCCGAAGTCGCGGGCGATTTCGCCGGACAGACCGCGGCCTTTCAGGTAGTCCACCGCGGCTTTGCGCTGCGCATGGCTTTTCAGGGCTTGCCGGTAGAAATCGGCGGCGGCGCTGAGCAGCGGGTAGAGCGGCGAGTCGGTGGGTTGGCGCGGTTTGTTGTTGCGTCCGCCTTCATCGCGCGGCACGTCCATGCCGGCGCGTTTCGCCAGGTCTTCGACCGCCTGGGGGAAATCCAGTTGGTCGTGGTCCATGACGAAGCCCAGCGCGTTGCCGCCGGCGCCACAGCCGAAGCAGTAGTAGAACTGCTTGTCCGGGCTGACGCTGAACGATGGGGTTTTTTCTTTGTGGAAGGGGCAGCAGGCGGTGTAGTTCTTGCCGGCCTTTTTCAGCTGGATGCGCGAAGACACCACGTCGACGATATCGGTGCGGTTGAGCAGGTCATCGATAAAGGATTGTGGGATCAGGCCGGCCATAGGCGCTCAGAATACTGTTATGCGAAGTGGCGGGACAGCGGCGTGCAGAAACTAAAAGACTCCGATCGCTACCCGTGGGTAGCGCGGAGTCTAAAAGCGAAGCCCGACGAGGTCGGGCGTTCAGGCGTGTCGCGAGTACGTATTAGTACAGGCGAACGCTGCGGCGCTGCTCGCGCTGCACTTTCTTGGCGTGACGCTTAACAGCGGCAGCTGCTTTGCGCTTACGCTCGGAAGTCGGCTTTTCGTAGAATTCGCGGCTGCGAACTTCAGCCAGAACACCGGCTTTTTCACAGGAGCGCTTGAAACGACGCAGAGCTACGTCGAAGGGTTCGTTCTCTTTAACTTTGACGGCTGGCATCCAGGGCGTACCTTCTTTTTTACCGGGGGTGACGTTGCTCCTGGCAAAACGGCGCGGGAGAACGTAGGTTTTTAAGGGTTGCGGATGTTACCGTCTCATCGCGCGGAATGCAAAGCCTCTGATCGAAAAGCGCTGGTCGGCCTGCGGCGGCGGCTATTATGATGCGCGCCTTCTGAAGTTGCACCTCTCTACTACAAGGCACTGCCCATGCTGGTTCTGGGATTGGAAACCTCCTGCGACGAGACCGGCGTCGCGCTCTACGACAGCGAGCGCGGCCTGCTGGCCGATGCGTTATTCAGTCAGATCGACCTACACCGCGTGTACGGCGGCGTGGTGCCGGAGCTGGCTTCGCGCGACCACGTCAAACGCATGCTGCCGCTGATCCGCCAGGTATTGGCCGAGGCCGAATGCACCTCCGCCGATATAGATGCCATCGCCTATACCGCGGGGCCCGGCTTGGTCGGCGCGCTATTGGTCGGCGCTTCCTGCGCTCAGGCGCTGGCCTTCGCCTGGGGGGTTCCGGCGCTGGGCGTGCACCATATGGAGGGGCATCTATTGGCTCCTATGCTCGAGGAGCAGCCGCCGGCTTTTCCGTTCGTCGCTTTGTTGGTGTCCGGTGGCCATACCCAGCTGGTGCGCGTCGATGGCATCGGCCAATACCAATTGCTCGGCGAGTCGCTCGACGATGCCGCGGGCGAGGCCTTCGACAAGACCGCCAAGCTGATGGGCCTGCAATATCCCGGCGGGCCGGAGATCGCCCGGCTGGCGGCAAAGGGCACGCCTGGGCGCTTCAAATTCCCGCGTCCGATGACCGATCGACCGGGCCTGGAGTTCAGCTTCAGCGGCCTCAAGACCTTCACCTTGAACACCTGGCAACAATGTCGCGATGCGGGCGACGACGGCGAGCAAACGCGTTGCGATATCGCTTTGGCGTTCCAGCAGGCGGTGGTCGAGACGCTGACTATCAAATGCCGCCGCGCCTTGAAGCAAACCGGTCTGAATAACCTGGTGATCGCCGGCGGCGTCAGCGCCAACAAGGCACTGCGCGAGTCATTGGAAAAGATGCTGGCTGAGCTCAAGGGCCTGGTGTTCTATGCGCGTCCGGCGTTCTGCACCGATAACGGCGCGATGATCGCCTATGCCGGTTGCCAGCGTTTGCTCGCTGGCCAGCACGAGGACCTGAGTATCAAGGTGCAGGCACGCTGGCCCATGGAGCAGTTGCCGGCGATCTAGTCCGCTTGTGGCTTGGGCCTGTCGTTTGTAGCTGCGGCCTAGAAATGCCGCTCACGGCCAGCAAGCAGGTCGCGTAGATTGCCGCGGTGGCGCCAGACGATCAAACCGGTCAGTACGCTTACCGGCAACAGCGCGGCTGGTTGTTGCCAGGCCAGTAGGGGAAGGGTCAGCGGCGTGGCTATTAACGCCGCCAAAGAGCTCGTACGCGTCATATAGAAGGTCAACAGCCAGGCGCAGATGGCCAACAGGGCGGCGGGCGGGTAGAGTCCCAGCAGCATGCCGGCGGCGGTGGCGACGCCTTTGCCGCCCTTGAAGCGGAAATACACCGGGTAGAGGTGACCGACCACCGCCGCCAAGCCCAGCCAGGCCTGTTGCTGTACGCTGAAACCCAGCGCGGCGGCGAGCAGAATCGGCACCAGGCCTTTGAGTAGATCGCCGAATAGCGTGAGAATGGCCAGGCGCTTACCGGCCACCCGCCACATATTGGTCGCGCCCGGATTACCCGAACCGCTGGCGCGCGGGTCCGGTCCGCCGGCCAGACGGCTGAGCAGTATGGCGAAGGACAACGAGCCGAGCAGGTAGGCGAGAATCGCCAGCAGCCAAAACATGGTATCCATTCCGGGGCAAGGAAGCCTCGATTCTAACTAGGTGCGTCGGTATTGTCGTGCCACGGAGAGCGTGCTTGGACACAGTCTTTATCGAAGGTCTGGAGGTCGATACGGTAATCGGCGCCTATGATTGGGAGCGGACCATCCGCCAGTGCCTGCGCTTGGATCTGGCATTGGGCTGGGATAACCGCCCGGCGGCGGCTGGCGACGACCTGAGCAAGGCGCTGGACTACGCCTCCGTGTCCATGCGGATCCAGGCATTCGCCAGCGAGTCGCAATTCATCTTGGTAGAGACCTTCGCCGAGCGTTTGGCTGAGCTGTTGATGCGCGAATTCCAGATTCCCTGGTTGCGCCTGAAATTGACCAAGCCCGGTGCCGTGCCGGCGGCCAGTGGCGGTGTCGGCGTGGAGATCGAGCGCGGATGTCGTTAACCCGAGTCGTACTGGGCCTTGGTAGCAACATCGACCGAGAGCGCCACTTGTGTGCCGGTCTCGACGCGCTGTCGGGTTTTCTCAGCGAGATGCGCTGTTCGCCGGTGTTCGAAAGCCAGGCGGTGGGCATCAAGAGTGGGCCGTTTCTCAATCTGGCGGTGTCGGGTTACAGCGAGCTACCGCTGGGCGAGCTCGACCGTCGCCTGAAATTCATCGAGGCGGACAACGGTCGCTACGCCCCCGATCGCAAAGGCTTGCCGCTTGATATCGATGTGCTGCTGTACGGCGATCTGCTCGGCAACTTCGACGGGCTGATTCTGCCGCGGGCGGAAATCCTGAAGAACGCTTTTGTGCTCTGGCCCTTGGCGCTGCTGCTCCCGGACAGTCTGCATCCCGGCGAGCAACGCCGCTTCGACGAACTCTGGCAGGCGGCGCGGATCGAGCAGCAGCTCTGGCCGGTGGCCTTTCAGTGGCGGCAGGACGAGCTGACGCCGGCCACACTTATTCAGGCCTTTCCTCCGTTCAGGTAGCCCACGGTGGACAAGGCTTCGCCATGTCCACCCTACATTCCCATCGACCTTGAACGCCTTCAGTTCGTAGGGTGCGCTGTGCGCACCGCTGGCGACGCGGGTTTTGGTGCGCATGGCGCACCCTACCTTTGCGGCCTCTACGCGATGGCTACATTTCCGTCGTCTTTTTATAGGACTTGAGTGCCTTCAGGCGTTCCAGGCGTAGCGCTTCGCCCAATTGCGGACCTTTGAACCCTTGCTCCAGGAGCGGCTGCACCGCCACGGCGCGGGCCGCTTGCATGGCGCCGCGCAGGTAGTCTGCCTGCGGGTAGGCGCGCTGTTCGAGGCCCTTGCGGCCCCGCGCGTCCATTTCGCAGGCGGCGATGAATTCCTCGAAGCGCTGCGGGCGACGAAACACGTCGAAGTGCTGCAACAGCTCCAGCAGGGTCGAGGCTTTCAGTTCCTGCGCGCGATGGCCGTGCGTGTGGTATTCACCGACCAACAGGGCCAGTTCCTGGCATTCTCTGGGCGCTTTACAGCGCTGGTTGATTTCCTCGATCAGCTTAAAGCCGCGCCGTTCATGATCGATATGCCGCGGCCAGTCCGCTTCCGGGGTCAGCCCCTTGCCGACATCGTGCAACAGGCAGGCCCAGCGTACCGCCAATGATTGTCGGTGTTCGGCGCATTGGCGCAGCACATCGAGCACATGCACACCGGTGTCGATTTCCGGGTGATGGGTCGGTGGCTGCGGTACACCGAACAGGGCATCGACTTCCGGCAGCAAAACCTGAAGCGCGCCGCAATCGCGTAGCACTTGGATAAATACGTCCGGCCGCGGTTCCAGCAACGCGCGGGATATCTCTTTCCAGCTGCGTTCGGGCGTCAAGGCGTTCAACTCGCCGGATTCGCTGAGCTGGCGCATCAAGGCCAGGGTCTCGGGTGCGACGCCGAAACCCAGGGGCGCATAGCGGGCGGCGAAGCGGGCGACGCGCAGCACACGCATGGGGTCTTCGGCGAATGCCGGGGAGACATGGCGCAAAACCCGCGCGGCGAGATCGCGCTGGCCGCCATAGGGGTCGATCAACTGGCCGTGGTCGTCTTCGGCGATGGCGTTGATAGTCAGGTCGCGGCGAATCAGATCGTCTTCAAGGCTGACGTCCGGGCTGGCGTGAAAGACGAAGCCGCCATAGCCGCGTCCGCTCTTTCGCTCGGTGCGCGCCAGGGCGTACTCCTCGCCGGTTTGCGGGTGGAGGAACACTGGGAAGTCCGCGCCCACCGGGCGATAGCCCAGTTCCTGCATCTGCTCGGCCGTGGCGCCGACCACGACCCAATCGACCTCGCTGACCTCGCGCCCCAACAGACGGTCGCGCACCGCGCCGCCCACTTTATAGATCTGCATGCCTAATCCTCCGTTGCTGTGCAGCATAACGGCTGGAAGGCGTGGGCGGCCATGGCGGTGAGCGCGAGCAGTCGAGGTTGGGAAATGACAAGGCGAGTAGCCCGACGCAATCCGGGCTATGAGGCGAGCTTCTGTAGGGTGGACATAGCGAAGCTTTGTCCATCATTGGTGCCCAGGCGGCGGACAAGCCTTCGGCATGTCCGCCCTACGAGTGCGCGGGCATTGCCGCTTGGCGCAGCAGCTACAAAACCCGCTTTCCTCAAGCAGTGGCTAGATCGGCGGAATGATCAGGTCCAGCCGCGGTTGGTCGCTGTCATGGCCGGCATCGGTCTTGGCTGGCACATGGTGTGTGCCGATCAGTTCTTCGCCCTGGAGAACCTCCAGATGGATGTCGAAGCCCCACAGCCGGTGCAGGTGCTTGAGCACTTCTTCCGTGGAGCCGCCCAATGGCTTGCGGTCGTGCTGCTGGTGGCGCAGGGTCAGCGAGCGATCGCCGCGGCGGTCGATGCTCCAGATCTGTACGTTGGGTTCGCGGTTGCCCAGGTTGTATTGCGCCGCCAGGGTTTCGCGGATGCTGCGGTAGCCCATCTCGTCATGGATGGCCGGCACCAGCAACTCGTCTTTCTGATCGTCGTCGAGGATGCTGAACAGTTTCAGGTCGCGGATCACCTTGGGCGACAGGTACTGCAGAATGAAACTCTCGTCCTTGAAGCTGCTCATGGCGAATTTCAGGGTCGTCAGCCAGTCGCTACCAGCGATATCGGGGAACCACTTCTTGTCCTCTTCGGTCGGCGCCTCGCAGATTCGGCGGATGTCACAGTACATGGCGAAGCCCAGGGTGTACGGGTTGATCCCGCTGTAATAAGGGCTGTCGAACGGCGGCTGGTAGATCACGCTGGTGTGCGACTGCAGGAACTCGAGCATGAAACCGTCGGTTACCAGGCCTTCGTCGTACAGGTCGTTCATCAGCGTGTAATGCCAGAAGCAGGCCCAGCCTTCGTTCATTACCTGGGTTTGCCGCTGCGGATAGAAATATTGGGCGATCTTGCGCACGATGCGGATCACCTCGCGCTGCCAGGGCTCGAGCAGCGGCGCGTGTTTCTCGAGGAAATACAGGATGTTTTCCTGGGGCTCGGCAGGGAAACGCTTCTGATCGCTGCCGTCGCGCTTGCCGCTGCCCTTGGGAATGGTGCGCCAGAGGTCGTTGACCTGCTTTTGCAGATGCTCCTCGCGGTCCTTCTGCCGGCGCCGCTCTTCTTCGGCGGAGATCGGGTAGGGGCGTTTGTAGCGGTCGACGCCGTAGTTCATCAGCGCATGGCAGGAGTCGAGCAGGTCTTCCACGGCATCGATACCGTGGCGCTCTTCGCATTGCATGATGTACTGCTTGGCGAACACCAGGTAATCGATGATCGAACTGGCGTCGGTCCAGGTGCGGAACAGGTAGTTGCCCTTGAAGAAACTGTTATGGCCATAACAGGCATGGGCGATCACCAGCGCCTGCATGCAGATGGTGTTTTCTTCCATCAGGTAGGCGATGCAGGGATCGGAGTTGATCACGATCTCATAGGCCAGGCCCATTTGCCCGCGGCTGTAGGACTTTTCCGTGCTGAGGAAGTGCTTGCCGTAGGACCAATGATGGTAGCCCAGGGGCATGCCGACCGAGGCGTAGGCATCCATCATCTGCTCGGCGGTGATCAGCTCGATCTGGTTGGGGTAGGTGTCGAGCGCATAGCGCTCGGCGATACGACCGATCTCGCGGTCGTAGGTGCGGATCAGGTCGAAGGTCCATTCCGAGCCGGTGGAAATGGGCTCGCGCTTCTTCCCGCGCTTGGCGCCGGCATAGGTGCTCATGTTGAGAGCCTCCGCTGGAACAGTTCACGGAACACGGGGTAGATATCTGCCGAAGACACAAGCTGCTGCTGGGCGAAGGTGTCGTCGTAGGCTTCGCTGACTTGCTCGTACTCGAACCACAGCGCCTGGTGCTCGCGCGGGGTGATTTCGACGTAGGTGAAATATTGCACGAACGGCATGATCTGGTTGATCAGGATATCCCGGCAGATCGGCGAGTCGTCGTTCCAGTTGTCGCCGTCCGAGGCTTGCGCGGCGTAGATGTTCCACTCGTTGATCGGATAGCGCTCGGTCATGATCTCCTGCATCAACTTCAGGGCGCTGGAGACGATGGTGCCGCCGGTTTCGCGGGAGTAGAAAAACTCTTCCTCGTCGACCTCTTTGGCGCTGGTGTGGTGGCGGATGAACACCACGTCGATCTTGTCGTAGTTCCGTTTGAGGAACAGGTACAACAGGATGAAAAAACGTTTGGCGATGTCCTTGGTCGCCTGGGTCATGGAGCCGGAAACGTCCATCAGGCAGAACATCACGGCTTTCGAGCTGGGATTGGGCTGTTTGACCAGCAGGTTGTACTTGAGGTCGAAGGTGTCGAGGAAGGGCACGCGCTTGATCCGCGACTGCAGCTTGGCGATCTCCGCCTCCAGCGCCTGGATATCGCTGAAGTTGTCCGGCTCTTCGCTTTTCAGGCGGAGCAATTCCGCTTGCGCCGCTTTCAGTTTGGCGCGGCTGCTGCCGGACAGGGCGATACGCCGGGCATGGGCCGAGCGCAGGGTGCGGACGATGTTGATGCGCGACGGATTGCCCTCGTTGCTGATGCCCGCGCGCACGGTCTTGAAGGTGTCGGCGCCGGTCAGGTGGCGCTTGACCAGGTTGGGCAGTTCCAGGTCTTCGAACATGAAGTCGAGGAACTCTTCCTGGGTGATCTGAAACACGAACTCATCCATGCCTTCGCCGGTATTGCTGGCTTTGCCGGCACCACGCCCGGCGCCGCCGCCCTGCGGACGGGGAATGCGCTCGCCGGCGGTGAATTCCTTGTTGCCCGGATGCACCACCGTTTGCCTGCCGCCACGGCCATGGTGGAGCACCGGCTCGTCGATGTCGCGACCGGGAATGCTGATCTGTTCGCCGTGTTCCATATCGGTGATGGAGCGGCGGCTCACGGCCTCTTCCACCGCTTTTTTGATGTGGTCGCGGTAACGTCGCAGAAAGCGCTGACGGTTTACCGTGCTCTTGTTCTTGCCGTTCAGGCGTCGGTCGATCACATGGCTCATAAAACCCCTCCGGGGCGCTGCAAGCCACAAGCCACAAGCTGCAAGGGCGGCCGCGAACGGTCGCGTTGCAGCTTAAAGCTTGCTGCTTATGGCTGCTTTACTGCGATTTACGAACCCGCAGATACCATTCGGACAGCAGGCGCACCTGCTTGTCGGTATAGCCGCGTTCGACCATGCGAGTGACGAAGTCGTTGTGTTTCTGTTGGTCCTCCTTGCTCGCCTTGGCATTGAAGCTGATGACCGGCAGCAAGTCCTCGGTGTTGGAGAACATTTTCTTCTCGATTACCACGCGCAGCTTCTCGTAGCTGAGCCAGGTCGGGTTCTTACCGTTGTTGTTGGCCCGCGCGCGCAGGACGAAATTGACGATCTCGTTGCGGAAGTCCTTGGGATTGCTGATGCCCGCTGGTTTCTCGATTTTCTCCAGTTCTTCGTTGAGGGCCACGCGGTTGAGGATCTCGCCGGTTTCCGGGTCGCGGTATTCCTGATCCTGAATCCAGAAGTCGGCATACAGCACGTAACGATCGAAGATGTTCTGCCCGTACTCGCTGTAAGACTCGAGGTAGGCGGTCTGGATTTCCTTGCCGATGAATTCGATATAGCGCGGCGCCAGGTACTCCTTGATAAAGCGCAGGTAGCGTTCGCGGGTTTCGGCGGGGAACTGTTCCTGTTCGATCTGCTGCTCCAGCACGTACAGCAGATGCACCGGGTTGGCGGCGACTTCGTGCGGGTCGAAGTTGAACACCTTGGAGAGGATCTTGAAGGCGAAACGGGTCGACAGTCCGTTCATACCCTCATCGACGCCGGCGGCATCGCGGTATTCCTGGATCGATTTGGCTTTAGGATCGGTGTCTTTGAGGTTCTCGCCGTCGTATACCCGCATCTTCGAGTAGATGTTCGAGTTTTCCGGCTCTTTCAAGCGGCTCAGCACCGAGAACTGCGCGAGCATCTTCAGCGTGTCCGGGGCGCAATGGGCTTTGGACAGGGAGCTGTTGAACAGCAGCTTGTCGTAGATCTTCACCTCATCGGTCACGCGCAGGCAGTACGGCACCTTGACGATATAGATGCGGTCGATGAACGCCTCGTTGTTCTTGTTGTTGCGGAAGTTATGCCATTCCGACTCGTTGGAGTGGGCCAGCAGAATACCGCTGTAGGGAATCGCGCCCAGGCCTTCGGTGCTGTTGTAGTTGCCTTCCTGGGTGGCGGTGAGCAAGGGGTGCAGCACCTTGATCGGCGCCTTGAACATCTCGACGAATTCCATCAGCCCCTGGTTGGCGCGGCACAGCGCACCGGAGTAGCTGTAGGCGTCGGCATCGTTCTGCGGGAAATCCTCCAGCTTGCGGATATCCACCTTGCCGACCAACGCGGAGATGTCCTGGTTGTTTTCGTCGCCCGGTTCGGTCTTGGCGATGGCGATCTGATTGAGGATCGAGGGGTACAGCTTGACCACGCGGAACTGGCTGATGTCGCCGCCGAATTCGGTCAGGCGTTTGGTCGCCCAAGGCGACATGATGCTGTTCAGGTAGCGCCGCGGGATGCCGTATTCCTCTTCGAGAATCGCGCCGTCCTCATCGACGTTGAACAAACCGAGCGGCGACTCGAAGACCGGCGAACCCTTGATCGCATAGAAGGGCACTTTCTCCATCAGGTGCTTGAGCTTTTCGGCGAGGGACGATTTACCGCCACCGACCGGGCCCAACAGATAGAGGATTTGTTTCTTTTCTTCCAAGCCTTGGGCGGCATGACGGAAATAGGAGACGATCTGATCGATGCATTCTTCCATTCCATGGAAGTCGGCAAACGCCGGGTAACGGCGAATGACCTTGTTGGAGAAAATCCGCGATAGCCGGGAATTGCTCGACGTGTCGACCAATTCCGGTTCGCCAATCGCCAGCAACAGGCGCTCGGCCGCGGTGACATAGGCACCGCGATCCTCTTTGCACAGCTCGAGGTATTCCTGGAGGGAATATTCCTCCTGGCGAGTCGCTTCGAAACGTTGCTGGAAGTGGCTGAATATACTCATGACGTCACCTCGCTCGATGCTAGGAGCCGGTCCGGGGTCGGTCATGCGGGTGCCTGGAAGCTGCCACTTGCGTGGCATGGAAATCCCCCCACACACCTAAAGGTTTACCGATGGCCCGGATGCCGGTTGGCCGGCTCTACCTGTATTTTGATGGCCTGAGCTAAAGGATAGTTCGTAATCGGCGAGATAAAGGGCCAGCGATCGATAACAGGATATTACCGTCCATCGGAGAGAGGCCGCAGCCCAGGGCTGCCGCGCCCTTGGCGGGGCAATAAAATTATTCTTCGGAAGGCGTTTGGGCAGTTTCCTCGGGATAAGTCGCGCGCCAGAGCTCGAAGCCCCCATCCAGGCTATAGACTTCGGCGAAGCCTTGGCCGACCAGATAGGCCGCCGCGCTCTGGCTGGAGTTGCCGTGGTAGCAGGTGACTATCAACGGTTTATCGAGGTCGGCCTTGGCGATGAAGTCGTGCAGTGAGTGATTGTCCAGGTGTTGGGAACCGGCGATATGGTTAAGGGCAAAACTCTGTGGGTCGCGCACGTCGACCACCACCGCGCCCTGCTCGCGCAACGCCTGGGCTTGTTGCGGGGCGATACGTTTGAATTCGCTCATGCTTGCTCCTTCGGGCACTCGCAGCGGTGCAGCTCACCGCTGTCGATATTCAATAAGGTCATGGCGCCGCCCCATATGCAGCCGGTATCCAGGGCGAACAGGCCGGGTTCGTCGCATTTTCCTTCCAGGGCTGCCCAATGGCCGAAGATGATCTTCAAGTCCCGGGTTTTGCGCCGAGGGTGGCTGAACCAAGGGGCGTACCCCTTCGGCGCGCTGGCGGCGTCTTCTTTGTGCTTGAGTTCCAGGGTGCCGTCGGCTTTGCAGAAACGCATGCGGGTAAAGTAGTTGGTGATCACCCGCAGACGGGCGATGCCGTGCAGGTCCTTGTCCCACTTGGCGGGCTCGTTACCGTACATGCCATCGAGAAACAGCGGTAGACGGGCGTCGTCGCGCAGTACTTCCTCGACTTCGCTGGCGCGTTTCAAGGCTTTTGGCAGCGTCCATTGCGGCGGGATGCCGGCGTGCACCAGGGCGATTTTGCGCTCGCTGTCGTAGTGCAGCAGTTTCTGTCGGCGTAGCCAGTCGAGCAGGACGTCGCGGTCCGGGGCGTCGAGGATTTCCTGAAGGGTGTCGGCCTTCTTCAGGCGCTCGATGTTGTACGCGGCCGCCAGCAAGTGCAGGTCATGATTGCCCAGCACGCAGGTCACGACATCGCGGATGCCATACAAGAAGCGCAGGGTGGCGAGCGATTGCGGGCCGCGGTTGACCAGGTCGCCGACCAGCCACAGGCGATCTTTGGCGGGGTCGAAGGCCACACGTTGCAGGAGGCACTGCAAGGGTTGCAGGCAACCCTGCACATCGCCGACGGCATAGGTGGCCATCAGTGCAGCGATCCGGGTACAGCCAGGCGGAAAGGCGCGATGCTGGCGTCGAAGCGTTTGCCGTCTTCGGCGAGCATCAGATAGCTGCCCTGCATGATGCCCACATGTGTGGCCATGACAGTGCCGCTGCTGTAGGTGTGACTGGCGCCGACCGCGATATGCGGTTGCTCGCCGACCACCCCGGCGCCGCGTACTTCCTGCACGCGACCATCGCCATCGGTGATGATCCAGTGGCGCGACAGCAATTGCGCGGGTAATTCGCCGTTATTGACGATGGTGACGGTATAGGCGAAGGCGAACCGATTCTGTTCCGGCAGCGATTGCTCGGGGAGATAGCGGGTCGCGACGCTGACGTCGATTTGGTAACGGTGGTCGGACATACACAAAAACCTGTTCAAATCTGCTGCACGGGGTGAGCGTGCATCGAACGCTTACTCGGGAGCTGCGCTTGGATGCGGCGGTGGAGGGGAGTTTACGGATAATGCGCGTTGACTCTCTGCACCCTCGCACGCTTTTGCCTATCGGATATATCCGACCCGGACGCAGCCTTTAGTGGGTGTAACTGCAATCAGTTTAGCTGCTGTCCGCCCGCGCCGGACAATTCGGCCAACTGGTCGGCCAGGCGCACGAAGGCGGCCAGGTCGAGTTGTTCGGGGCGCAAGCCGCCGTCTACGCCAGCAGATTCGATCGCCTCGGCGGGCAGTAGTTTCTTCAGGGTATTACGCAAGGTTTTACGGCGCTGATTGAAGGCTTCGCGCACCACTCGTTCGAGCAGGCGATGATCCTTTGCCGGATGCGGCAATGTCTCATGGGGCACCAGGCGCACGATCGCCGAATCGACCTTGGGCGGCGGGTTAAAGGCGCCGGGGCCGACATTGAACAGATGCTCCACCCGGCAGTGGTATTGCACCATGATCGACAGCCGCCCCCAATCGCCGCCGCCCGGCGTGGCGGCCAAGCGCTCGACCACTTCCTTCTGCAGCATGAAGTGCATGTCGCGGATCAGCGCGGCGTTATCCAGCAGGTGGAAGATCAGCGGGGTGGATATGTTGTAGGGCAGGTTGCCGACCACGCGCAGGCTATGGGGGGCGGGGTCGAGGCTGGCGAAGTCGAATTTCAAGGCATCGCCCTGGTGCAGCTGAAAGCGCGGCTCGGCGGCGAACTGGCCGTTGAGGATCGGGATTAGGTCGCGGTCCAGTTCGATCACGTCGAGTCGCGCGCCGCTGTTCAGCAGGCCCTCGGTCAGGGCGCCCTGGCCGGGTCCGATCTCCAGTATGCGCTCGCCCTCGCGGGCATGGATGGCACGCAGGATGCGGTGAATCACGCCGGCGTCGTGCAGAAAGTTCTGGCCGAAGCGTTTACGCGCGCGATGTTGGGGGTGGTCGGACATGGGGGCAACTCCAAGCCTTGAGCGGCATGCATCAAGCAAGCACCCAAAGCGGCAAGGCAAAGGCGCGCAGCTTACCAGTTGCGGGCGCAGAGGGCATCCCGCTTGGCTTGTGGCTCAGCGCCGGCTGTCCGCCATCTGGTATGCCGTTTCCAGGGCGACTTGCAGGCTGCCGCTGTCGATATTGCCGCTACCGACCAGGTCCAGGGCTGTGCCGTGATCGACCGACGTGCGAATGATCGGCAGGCCGAGGGTGACGTTTACCGCCGCGCCGAAGCCCTTGAACTTGAGTACCGGCAAGCCTTGGTCGTGGTACATCGCCAGTACCGCATCGCAGTTGTCGAGGTGCTTCGGGGTGAACAGGGTATCGGCCGGCAGCGGGCCGATCAACGTCATGCCTTCGGCGCGCAATTGCTCAAGCGCCGGCTCGATGATTTCAATTTCTTCGCGGCCGAGGTGGCCGCCTTCGCCGGCGTGCGGGTTCAGGCCGCAGACCAGAATGCGGGGGCGGGCGATGCCGAATTTGCTGCGCAGGTCGTGATCGAGAATGCGTGTCACACGCTTCACGCGCTCGCCGGTGATGGCCGCCGCGACATCCTTGAGCGGCAAGTGCGTGGTCACCAGCGCCACGCGTAAACCACGGGTGGCGAGCATCATCACCACTTGCTCGGTGTGGGTCAGTTCGGCGAGAAATTCGGTGTGCCCGGAAAACGCGATGCCCGCCTCGTTGATCACTCCTTTATGCACCGGCGCGGTGATCATGCCGGCAAAGTCGCCGTCAATGCAGCCTTGCGCGGCGCGGGTCAAGGTGTTCAACACGTAGGCAGCATTGCCTTTGTCCAACTGCCCGGGCGTAACCGCCGCTGCCAGGGGCGTATCCCAGACATACAGGCTGCCTGCTTGCGCGGGCTGTTGCGGCCATGCACCGGGGGCGACGCTGATCAGTTGGATATTCAGACCGAGTTGCCGGGCGCGCTTCTCTAGCAGCGTGCGTGCGGCGACGGCGACTATCGGGTGGGGCTGGCTGTCGCGCGCCATCAGCAGGCACAGATCCGGGCCGATGCCGGCAGGCTCTCCGGGAGTCAGGGCAAAAATACGGGGGGCGATCATCGGTGGGGTCTCGGTCGGTGGCGGTTGCGAGCCATCTTAGTGGCGTTGCCTGGCTGGGAGAAGGTTGAGGGTTCTGCAGGCGAAAAAAAGCCCGACTCCGCACATGGCATGGAGTCGGGCTCGTCAGCCTGAAGTCGGCCTCGTCAGAGCTTGGTCTCGACGTAGGCTTCGTCGCGGATCTGCCGCAACCAGGTCTGCAGCTCTTCTTCGTACTTGCGGTTGCGCAATGCATTCATCGCTTGCTGCTCGCGGAGTTGCGCGCTGCTGTCGGTGGCGCGGCGGCCCATGACCTGCAATACGTGCCAGCCGTATGGGCTCTTGAATGGCTTGGACACTTCGCCGCTGGCGGTATCGTTCATGACTGCGCGGAACTCGGGCACCAGCGCGTTCGGGTCGATCCAGTTCAACGCGCCGCCGTTCAGGGCCGAGCCCGGATCTTCGGAGAAGTTCTTTGCCAACTCGCTGAAGTCTTCGCCGGCCAGAATGCGCTCATACAGGCGCTCGATCAGGCGTTTGGTTTCGGCTTCGCTACGGATCTCGCTCGGCTTGATCAGGATATGCCGCACGCTGACTTCGTCCCGCACCAGCTTGTCGCCGCCGCGCTTCTCCAGCAGTTTGAGCATGATAAAACCGCCCGGCGTGCGTAGCGGCTCGGTAACCTCACCGACTGCCAGGGCGCCAACCATCGCATCGAACGGCGGCGGTAGCTGCGCGGCTTTACGCCAGCCCATTTCGCCGCCTTCCAGAGCGGTTTCGCTGGCCGAGTTGGCAATCGCCAACTGGGCGAAATCCGCCCCTTCGCGCGTCTGCTGATAAATTGCCTGGGCTTTCTGCTCGGCGGCCTGGATTGCCTTGGACGAGGCGCCCTCGGTCACCGGGATGAGGATATTGGCCAGGCGGAACTCTTCCGATAGCTGCATCTTGCCCAGGTCGGAGGCCAGGAAGTTCTGCACTTCCTGGTCGGTGACCTGAATGCGTTCGGCGACGCGGCGCTGGCGCACCCGATTGATGACCATTTCACGGCGCACCTGGTCGCGGGCTTCCTCGTAGGACAGGCCATCCTGCGCCAACGCGGCGCGGAACTGTTCGAGGCTCATGCCGTTGCGCTGGGCAATGGTGGTCAGCGCCTGGTTGAGTTCCTCGTCGGTGATGCGGATACCGGAACGTTCGCCGATCTGCAGCTGAATGTTCTCGATGATCAGGCGCTCCAGCACCTGCTGGCTGAGCACTTCCTCGGGCGGCAGGCTGGCACCGCGCTTGGCGATGGTTTGCTGTACTTCGCGCAGACGCGTGTCGAGTTGGCTCTGCATGATCACGTCGTTATCGACAATCGCCACGACGCGGTTGAGTGGACGTACTTCGGCGTGCGCCGCAGTACCCAGAAACAGTGCGCCCAGCAGTAGCGGGCGCACGCAATCAGAAAGCTTGATCTTCACGTTCACGATAACCTTGAATGCCTTCGTCGAGGAAAGTCTCGACCTTAGTACCTATTACGCCGCCCAGACCTTTGAACACGATCTGCAGGAAGATGCCGCGATCCGGCTCGTCGTTGAGCGACGGATTCAGGCTGACTTCTTCGTAGTCGATCCAGTAGCGGTTGATCAGGCGCAGTTTCCAACAGCAGTTGTCGTACTCGAAGCCGCCGAAGGCTTCCAGGGTGCGGTTACGGCTGTAGTCGTACTGCCAGCGGGAAATCACGCTCCATTGCGGGACGATCGGCCAGATGATCGAGAAATCGTGCTGGCTGATCTTGTAGTAGTCCTCGATGAAGTTCGGGCTGCCGGGTACGCCGTAATCGCCACCGCCAACCACCCAGTTACCGCTGTCGCGGTCATAGCGCACGGTATCGTTGCGGTAGCGGTAACCGGCATTGATCACCTTGTTCGGGTTGTCTTCCGGCTGGTAGTGGAACATGGCGCTACCGGAGCGGGTTTTGTGGGTGTCCGGATCCCAGTTGAAATCGGAGGTCAGGCGCCAGTCGCGGTTGAAGCGATAGACATATTCGAGTGCATAGGGCGACTGCGAGGCCTGCGCATCGTCGCGGGTGCGGTAGTCGATACCGGGCATCTGCACTTCGCGGTCTTCGAAATAGAACGCCTGACCGATGCTGAAGCGCTGACGCTCGAAACCGTTCGGCTCGATCCAGCGATTGGTCAGGCCGATCGACAGTTTATTCTCGTCGCCGATGCGGTCTTTACCGGAGAAGCGATTTTCACGCCACAGCGAGGCGAAGCTGAAGGTGCTTTCGCCGCTGTCGAATACCGGGATGTCGGTCTGGTCTTCCTCGGGAACATAGAGGTAGAACAGGCGCGGCTCCAGGGTTTGCCGGTAATTCTTGCCGAACCACTGGGTGTCGCGGTCGAAATACAGGCCGCTATCCAGGCTGAACATCGCCACGCTGCGGGTCTGGCTGCTCTTGTACGACTGCTCTGCCAGCAAGGTGCTCTTGCCTTGCGAGTCCAGGCTCAGGTCGTAGTTGGTGTGCAGGTATTTGACCTTCGGCGTGAGGAAGCCCCAGCTCCAGTTCAACGGCAGGCTGACGGCCGGCTCGACGTGCAGGCGCTCGCCATTGGCGCGGGCCAAGCCTTGAATCACGGTGTCGTACCAGGGTTGCTCGACCACGCCGTCTTCGTTGATGAAGTTGCCCGAGCGCAGATCGCGGTCGAAGCGCACGTATTCGGCGCCATAGGTGAAGTTCAAACCGCCGGGCTGGTACGGCAACTTGCCGTTGAGGGTCAGTTGCGGCAGGCGGTTATACGGGGTGACGTCGGTGATGTTGGCCAGTTCGTAAGCGTGCAAGTTGAGCTGCGCGGTGTAGGTGTCGCCGCGGTAGGTCAGGGTGCCACGCTGGTCCACATAACTGGTGGAGTTCACCCCCAGGTCGCTGTCCAGGTCTTGGAAGTAGTAGGGGTCGCTGATGTCGGTATAGTCGACTTCCGCGAGCAGGCGCGAGTCCAGGCCGGTCTTGTGCTGCCAGCTGTACATCCAGCGCTGGTCTTCGTATTCGGATTGCAGCTTGCGATCGTCATTGCTGTCGTCGAGGAACGCCGCGCCGAATTGACCTTCGCTGCTCTTGGTGAGGTAGCGGAACTCGCCTTCCATCAACAAGCCGCGGTCGCTCATATAGGTCGGATAGAGCGTGGCGTCGTAGTTCGGCGCCAGGTTGAAATAGTACGGCGTTTGCAGGGTCAGGCCGTTGTCGCTCGAGCTGCTGAGGCTTGGCGGCAGGAAGCCGGACTGACGGCGATCGTCGATCGGGAAGTAAATGTACGGCGTATAGAACACCGGAATGTTCTTCACCCGCAGGGTCACGTTGGTCGCGGTGCCGAAACCGGTCGCCGGGTTGAGCGTGATGTTGTTGCCCTTCAGGTGCCAGGCGTTGCTGCCCGGTTCGCAACTGGTGTAGGTGCCGTCTTTCAGGCGGATGATCGCGCTCTCTTCGCGTTTGGCGTACAGAGCGTTGCCGCGGACATGGCTTTTATGCAACACGTACTCGGCGTTCTCGACTTTGGCTTCGCCGTTGTCCAACTGCAGTTCGGCGCGGTCGCCGACGACCAGCATACCTTGGTCGCGCAGGCGCACATTACCGACCAGTTCGCCGCGGTTTTCCGCCTGGTGCAAGTTGGCTTCATCGGCTTCGACCTGCATCCCCGCTTGGCGCAGAACGACATCGCCGGCCAGGGTCGCGACCTGTTGCTCCTGCTCGTAGCGCGAGGCTTTGGCCGAAACGAACATCGGTGCTTCGTCCATCGGCGTCTGATCGTTCATGCCCGGACGAAGCGGCTCGACATAGTTGCCGGCGCAATAAGGCCCGGTTTCCGCCAGTTGAGCGGCGCTCAGCTGCTCGCGCGGAACCCAATCCAGGTGGCTGTAGTCAGCACTGCGCGAGGTCAGACCTTTGCCGCGGCTCTCGGTGACCAGTACCGGGCCAGGGGCTTTGGCTTCACGCGCGCCGCCGTCATCCGCGGCAACGCTTTGCGCCGCTTCACGCGTCGCAGGGCGTGCCGGCAAGGCGGCATTGCTGACTTTCGGGGCGCATGCCCAGCCGCCAGATGGCGATACCTGGCAGTCGTACTGCTCGGCGGCGAAAACCAATTGACTGGCCAGAGGCTGCATAGCCAACAGGCTACCGGTTACCAGAAGTGGGAATTTTTTACGGAATGCGGGGTATTTTACTGCCATCTTATTTTTCCGGGCTTCCTGCGCGCTATAGGCCCAGGGGCCGCACGCCTCTCGATGGGCTGAAAAAGATGCTGGATAATAAAGCATGACCCGCGCAACGGCTAGCGCCGTCGGAGACCCTTGTAATGCCTGATGAAGATATACGTCTGCAACACCTCGAAGAATGGCTCGCTGAGCAGTTGCTCGAGCATGGCTGGGGCGATGTGCCCGGCGCCACCCTTACTTCCGCCAGTAGCGACGCGAGCTTTCGTCGCTATTTCCGCTGGCAGGGCGGCGAACGCAGTCTGATCGCGATGGACGCACCGCCGCCGCAGGAGGATTGCCGGCCTTTCGTGAAGGTCGCTGAATTGCTGGCCCGGTCCGGGATCAATGTGCCGCAAATCCTCGCCGCAGATTTACCGCGCGGTTTTCTGCTGCTCAACGATTTAGGTCGGCAAACCTATCTGGACGTAATCGATGCGGATAACGCCGAGCGCTTGTTCGCCGATGCCCTGCAGGCGTTACTGCGTTTCCAGCAGTTGCCGATGGACACGCCGTTGCCTGCTTACGATGAGGCTTTGCTGCGCCGCGAGTTGCAACTGTTTCCGGAGTGGTACGTGCAGCGCCATCTCGGCATCGAGTTCGATGCCGCGCAGCAGGCCGCCTGGCAGCGTATCAGCGGTCTGTTGATCGACAGCGCCCTGGCGCAACCGCAAGTGCTGGTGCACCGCGACTACATGCCGCGCAATTTGATGATCGGCACGCCGAACCCTGGCGTCCTGGATTTCCAGGATGCGGTCTACGGCCCGGTCACCTATGACGTGACCAGCTTGTTCAAGGATGCCTTTATCAGTTGGCCGGAGGCGCGCGTGCGTGGCTGGCTGGAAGACTATTGGCGGCAGGCGCGGGCGGCGGGTATTCCGGTGCAGGAGGATTTTGACGATTTCCTGCGCGCCAGCGACCTGATGGGCGTGCAGCGCCACCTCAAGGTGATCGGGATATTCGCGCGTATTTGCCATCGCGACGGTAAGCCGAAATACCTGGGCGATGTGCCGCGGTTCTTCTCTTATATAGAAGCGGTGATGGCGCGGCGTCCGGAGCTCGATGAATTGGCCGAACTGTTCGCCAGCCTCAAGCATGCGCAAGGAATGCCGGTATGAAGGCGATGATTCTGGCGGCAGGCAAAGGCGAGCGCTTGCGCCCGCTGACCCTGCACACCCCAAAACCCCTGGTGCAGGCTGCGGGCGTACCGCTGATCGAATACCACGTGCGGGCATTGGCCACCGCGGGCTTCCGCGAGTTGGTGATCAACCATGCCTGGTTGGGGCAGCAGATTGAGGATTACCTGGGCGACGGCGAGCGTTTCGGCATGCAGATCCGCTATTCGGCCGAGGGCGAGCCATTGGAGACCGGTGGCGGGATTTTCCGCGCCTTGCCCTTGCTCGGCGACGGGCCTTTTCTGGCGGTCAACGGCGATATCTTCACCGACTATCCCTTCGCCGCTTTGCAGCGTCCCCTGGAGGGTTTGGCGCATCTGGTGCTGGTCGACAATCCGCCGCACCACCCGGCTGGAGATTTTTGCTTGCGCGATGGGCGGGTGGTCGATGCCAGCAGCGATCAAGCGACCTTGACCTATAGCGGTATCGCCGTGCTGTCGCCGCGCTTGTTCGCCGATTGTCAGCCCGGTGCCTTCAAGCTCGCGCCCCTGCTGCGCCGGGCCATGGCCGCCGGCCAGGTCAGCGGCGAGCACTTCGCCGGGCGCTGGGTCGATGTCGGCACCCATGAGCGTTTGGCCGAAGTCGAGCAGTTGCTCGCCCAGGGGCGCTGAGATGCTCTGGCCGTCGACCCTGCTAGGTGCCTTCGCCGGTATGACCGTGGCCAGCATTCCCGGCGCGCTGCTCGGTGCGCTCTTGGGACAGGTGCTCGACCGTCGCTTGCAGCTGCGCAGTTGGGCCGAGCTGCGCGAGCGTATCGGCCTCAAGCCGGCGCCCGGCGACGAGGAGTTGCTGTTCGTGCTGCTCGGCCGCTTGGCCAAATGCGATGGGCGGGTGCTGCAAGCGCATATTCAGCAGGCACGGGCGGAGATGCAGCGCCTGGGCCTGGACGAGGCGGCGCAACAGCGCGCGATTGCCGCCTTTGCCCGCGGCAAGACCGGGCGTGACAGCTTGCGTATGCCGCTGCGTCGGCAGCGGGCGCGTGCGGAAGTTCTGCTGCGTGCCTGTTGGCGCATGGCTTGGGTCGATGGGCGGGTGAGTCAGACCGAGCGCGAGCTGATCCTGCTGTGGGGCAAATGGCTGGCGGTGTCGTCCGTCGCCCAGGACGCCCTGAGCGCCGCCTATGCGCCCAAACAGGCCGCGCCGGTGGCCCGCGGTGGGAGTTATCAGGAAGCCCTGCGCCTACTCGGCGTGGCGGCCGACAGCGAACCGGCGCAGATCAAGCGCGCCTATCGGCGGCTATTGAGCCGTCATCATCCGGACAAACTGGCCGGTAGCGGTGCCAGCCCCGAGCAGGTGCGCGAGGCCACCGACGCGACCCGCGAACTGCATCATGCCTACGGTCTGATTCGCCAGCGCCACGGTTTCCGCTAGTGGTTTACGGCTTCGCCGGCTGCAACTGCGTGCTGAGCCAGCCGCGAACGCGTCGATACAGTTGTTCCTGCTCGGCATTTGTGTTGCCCGGCAGGGCTTTCATCGCGACCTGGGTATAGGCCGGGTGCTGCTGGCGTTTGCTCGCTTGCAGGCGTTTGACCGCCGCCTGGCGATCGCTCTGCCGATCCTTGTAGTAGAAGTCCCCGGTGGCCAGCTTGAGGCCGGGCAGCAGTTCGTCGAGGGCGGGGCCGTAATCCGCCGGCAGCTTGCCGGCGATCACCACTAAATGCCGTACGTTGGCGGGCTGACGCTCCTTCAGGTAGTGCGCCGCCCAATAAGCGCCACTGCCGTGCCCGAGCAAGACGATGGTTTGCGCCTGCTGTTGCTGGGCGAATGCCACCGCGGCCTCGATCCGCGCGACTACCCGCGCCGCATGGTTCTTGCGCAGTGTTTCGGGGTCGCTGGGCTGCTCGGCGATGGCCGGGGGCGGCTCCTCGCTCGGTGTCGCTTCCTCATCCGGCGCGCTGGCGGCTTGATCATCCGCCGGGCTTGCCGCGGCGGGCTGATCGCTGCTGGTGTCGTCGGCGCCGTCGGCGGCCGGTGCTTCGTCTGTGGCAGCGGGCGGTTCGTCGACCGCTGCGGTCGATCGGGCCGGCACGAACGGTTGGTTGGGGTCGGGGAGGGTCAGGCTCAGGCTATGCCAGCCGGCGTCGGGCAATTTGTGACGCAGCGGCGAAATGGCTTTCGGCCAATCGGCGCTTTCGCCGTCGCCCGGGATGATGATCACCGCGCCGCTGGGGCTGCCGGTATTGGCCGGCAACCAGAGGGCGAGGAAGGATTCGTCGGTGGCCTGTAGCTGTTGCTGTTCCTGGTTCGGCAGGGACTCGGCCAGGGCCGTCGCTGCCGCCGCGCTGCGCTCGGCCGGTGCGGCGCGAACCTCGGGGGGAGCGGGATCGGCGTCCGTCTCGGCGGTTTCGGCGGTTTCCTCCGCCAGCGACGGGCCGCAGGCCAACAGCAGGCACAGGGCGATCATCAGAGAGCGCAGATCGCAGAACATGGGGGGATTCCCGGAGGGCGGTGGAGTTATGAGCTTAATCCGTGGTGGCGTTTTTGTCAGGCTACCCCTTAGCGAGGCGGGGCGGGACTGGAGTAAGGTAAGCGTAGCCCTTTCCCATGTCGTCGCCGAGTAGCCGTGTCATGAGCCCAATGTTGTCGCGCCTTCTCGTCGTGCTCCTGATATGGCCGCTGCTGGCCGGGGCGGAGGAAGCGGCGTTGCCACTGCGGCCGGCCTTCGACGGGGCGCAGCAGGCCTGGCTCGCCGATCATCGTCAGCTACGTGTCGGCCTGTTGATGCAGGCGCCCTGGGCGCTTTACGACCGCCGTTTGCAGCGCCTGTCAGGGGCGAATGTGGAGTTGCTGACCCGGCTGCTGCAAGGCATGGGGGTCGAACCGGTTTGGGTGCGCTTCACCGAGCAGGCCGATCTGGACGGCGCCGTGCGGCGCGGCGAGGTCGACCTGGCTCCCGGGTTGGCGCAGACCCCGCAAGGCCTGCGCCTATGGCTGTATTCCAGCCCTTATATGCGGGTGCCGCATCTGGTCGTGGGCGAGCGTCGCGGCAGTAACGTGGTCGACCTCGACCGCCTGGGTCGCGAGGACAATCTGGCGGTGCGCGAGCCGAGTCCGGCGTTCGACTACCTGCGCAAAAATTACGGCAACCTGCATTTGCAGGCGGTGAGCTCGGAGCGTAGTGCCTTGCTGCGCTTGTTGCGCAAGGAAGTCAGCTATGCGGTGATCGACGAGGCGCGCCTCAGCCAATTGCTGCGCGAGCCGCAGTTCTCCGCGCTGAGTATCGTCGGCGATATCGGCCTGCCGCAGCTGCTGCGTATCGCCACCCGGCGCGACGAGCCCCTGCTCGCGGATATCGTCGAGCAGACCCTGCAAGCGCTGCCGCCGCGCGAGATCGAGCGGCTGCGCGAGCGCTGGATGCCCCTGCGTTACCCGCAGGTCGGCGACTCCCTGGCGTTCTGGCGTGGCTTCAGCCTGCTGTTGCTGGGCGTCCTGTTGGCGAGCGCGGCGATCATTGCGCATCTGCGGCATCAACGCCGCAGCCTGGAGCGCCAACTGCTGGACGCTCGGCATGCCATGGGCCTGCGCGAAGCCGCCGAGCAGGCCCTGCGATTGACGCAGTTTTCCATCGATCACAGCACCTTGGGCATTCTCTGGGTCAACTGGGACAGCCATGTGCGCTATGCCAATCGCGCCGCCGAAATGATGCTCGGCTATGACCCGGGCGCCTTGGTCGAGCAGCCGCTGCAGGCGCTCGAACCCAACCTGAATATGGACCGCTGGCTGAGCCTGTGGAAGTCGGCCCGGGCCGGCAACGAAGCCCGGCCGAGTTTCGAAACCGATTGCCTGCGCGCCGACGGCGGGCGGTTGCCGGTGGATGTGTCGCTGAGTTT
This sequence comes from uncultured Pseudomonas sp., assembly GCA_966210885.1. Classification (GTDB taxonomy): domain Bacteria; phylum Pseudomonadota; class Gammaproteobacteria; order Pseudomonadales; family Pseudomonadaceae; genus Aquipseudomonas. The sequence goes on along the minus strand of CBIHLQ010000027.1, from coordinate 31,656 downwards.
CCTGCGCTTCGACCGCGAGGAATACCTGGTGGTGTTTCTCAGCGACATCACCGAGCGCCGGCGCGCCCGCGCCGCCTTGCAGGAAAGCGAGGCGCGGCTCAAGGGCATCGCCGGTAACGTGCCCGGTCTGGTGTTTCGCCTGGAGCGCGCCGACGTCGAATCGCCCGTGGTATTTGCCTATATCAGCGACGCCAGCGTCGAACTGGTCGGCTACCCGGCCGCCGAGCTGCAGCGCGCCGATCGCGGCTTGCGCAGCCTGGTCCATCCGGCCGATCAGGCGAGTTACCGGCGGACCCAGGATGCGGCTCTGGCCGGTGACAGCGATTGGCAGTGGCAAGGGCGCATCCTCACTCGCGACGGCCAACTGCGTTGGGCCGATATCAAAGCCACCGCCCGCCGTCTCGGCGAGGGCCGGGTGGTGTGGGACGGGATCGTCTGGGACATCACCGAGAACAAGCAGGTGGAGCTGGAACTGGCCGAATCCAGGGCGCGCCTGCGCGAGCTGTCGGCGCACCTGGAAAGTGTGCGCGAGGAGGAGAAGGCGCGCATCGCCCGCGAAGTACATGACGAGCTGGGCCAGGTACTCACCGTGCTCAAACTGGAAACCGCCATGTGCGAACTGGTTTGCGCCGGCCAGTTGCCGGAGCTGGATCAACGCCTGCAAAGCATCAAGCGCCTGATCGCCCAGTTGTTCCAGTTGGTGCGCGATGTGGCCACGGCCCTGCGTCCGCCGATTCTCGATGCCGGCATCGCCTCGGCGATCGAATGGCAGGTCCGCCGTTTCGAGGCGCGCACGCAGATCCCGTGCCTGGTGGAAGTGCCCGAGCATGTGCCGGAACTGAGCGACGGCAAGGCCATCGGCCTGTTCCGCATTCTCCAGGAGGCGTTGACCAACGTCATGCGCCATGCCGGCGCGCACAGCGTGCAGGTGCGCCTGAGCCTGGAGGACGACGAGCTGTGCCTGTGGGTGAGCGACGACGGCAAGGGCTTCGTCGCCGAACAGCGCAAGCCGGGGCAGTCGTTCGGCCTGGTCGGCATGCAGGAGCGGGTGTTGATGCTCGGCGGCCAGCTGAGCATTGACAGCCGGCCTGGCGAAGGCACTACGCTGTGCGCCCGAGTGGCGGTGACCGAGGAGGAAGTAGCGTGATCAAGGTAATGGTGGCCGAAGACCACAAGATCGTGCGCGAAGGCATCAAGCAGTTGATCGGCATGGCCCCCGACCTCGAAGTGGTGGGCGAGGCGAGCAACGGCGAGCAGTTGCTCGAGGGCTTGCGCCGTACCCCGTGCGACGTGGTGTTGCTGGACATCAGCATGCCCGGGGTCAACGGCCTCGAGGCTATCCCGCGGATCCGCGCCCTGGCCGCGGCACCGGTGATCCTGGTGTTGTCGATGCATAACGAGGCGCAGATGGCCGCCCGCGCGCTCAAGGTCGGCGCCGCCGGCTATGCGACCAAGGACAGCGAGCCGGCGCTGCTGATTACCGCGATTCGGCGGGTTGCCGGCGGCGGGCGCTACATCGACCCGGACCTGGCCGACCGCATGGTCTTCGAGGTCGGTCTGACCGACTCGCGACCGCCCCATGCGCAGCTGTCGGAGCGTGAATTTTCAGTGTTCGAACGTCTGGTGCGCGGCGAAGGGGTCAACGACATCGCCCTGCACCTGGCGGTCAGCAACAAGACTGTGAGCACCCACAAGGCGCGGTTGATGCAGAAGCTCGGCGTGCACTCGGTGGCCGATCTGGTGCGCTATGCCATGGAGCATCGGCTGGTCTGAACGCCGCGCCATACCCTTGCGTCTTGTAGGGCAATCCCTACATAAAACTCTCCGTTGATCCGATGACAGGTCGTCATCCAGGCCGATTTTGCCGCTGGCCCATCGCCTCTAGTCTGTGTGCAACGACGTACAGACAACAACAAGGGTGCGGTGATGTCCGAGTCTCAGGCAAGCGATGTATTGGTGAGCTTCCGCGGCGTGCAGAAGAGCTATGACGGCGAATCACTGATCGTCAAAGATCTCAATCTGGATATCCGTAAGGGTGAATTCCTCACCCTGCTCGGTCCCTCGGGTTCGGGCAAAACCACCAGCCTGATGATGCTGGCCGGTTTCGAAACTCCCACCGCCGGCGAAATCCTTCTCGACGGCCGTTCGCTGAACAAACTGCCGCCGCACAAGCGCGACATCGGCATGGTGTTCCAGAACTATGCGCTGTTCCCGCACATGACGGTGGCCGAGAACCTCGCGTTCCCCCTGTCGGTACGTGGCCTGTCGCGCACCGACAGCAGCGAGCGGGTCAAGCGCGCGTTGTCGATGGTGCAGCTCGACAGCTTCCGCAATCGCTACCCCGGCCAGTTGTCCGGTGGCCAGCAGCAGCGTGTGGCTCTGGCCCGGGCGCTGGTGTTCGAGCCGCAACTGGTGCTGATGGACGAACCCCTGGGCGCACTCGACAAGCAGCTGCGCGAGCACATGCAGATGGAGATCAAGCACCTGCACCAGCGCCTGGGCGTGACCGTGGTCTATGTGACCCACGATCAGGGTGAGGCGCTGACCATGTCCGACCGGGTCGCGGTGTTCCATCAGGGCGAGATCCAGCAGATCGCTGACCCGCGCACCCTCTACGAGGCGCCGCGCAACACCTTCGTAGCCAACTTCATCGGCGAGAACAACCGCCTCAGCGGTCGTTTGCTCAGCCAGGACGGCGAGCGCTGCATGGTCGCTTTGGCGCGGGGCGAGGAGGTCGAGGCGCTGGCGGTGAATGTCGGCCGCCCCGGCGAACCGGTGACCCTGTCGGTACGCCCCGAGCGCGTGCGCCTGAACGGCTCCAGCGAGAGCTGCCGCAACCGCTTTTCCGGGCGGGTGGCCGAATTCATCTACCTGGGCGACCACGTGCGGGTGCGCCTGGAAGTCTGTGGCATGAGCGACTTTTTCGTAAAACAGCCGATCGCCGAACTCGACCCCGCCTTGGCGGTGGGCGATGTGGTGCCGATCGGTTGGCAAGTGGAGCACGTTCGCGCGCTCGATCCGTTGCTGGACAGTCATTGATAGCGCTTGGCAGACCTTAACCACAGTGGAGACAACAATAATGAGCAAAACCCTCTCGTTCTCGGCACTTACCCTGGCCATGGCCTGCGCCATGCCGGCGCTGGCGGCCGACCTGACGGTGATTTCCTTCGGCGGCGCGAACAAGGCCGCACAGTCCAAGGCCTACTACGAACCCTGGGAGGCGAATGGCAACGGCAAGATCATTGCCGGCGAGTACAACGGGGAAATGGCGCGTATCAAGGCCATGGTCGACACCAATAGCGTGTCCTGGAACCTGGTCGAAGTGGAGTCGCCGGAGCTGGCCCGCGGTTGCGACGAAGGCATGTTCGAGGAAATCGATCCGGCGTTGTTCGGCAATCCTGCGGATTTCGTCGAGGGCGCGATTCAGCCTTGCGGCGTCGGCTTCTTCGTCTGGTCCACGGTACTCGCCTACAACGCCGACAAGCTGAGCAGCGCGCCGAGCGGCTGGGCGGATTTCTGGGATACCGAGAAATTCCCGGGCAAGCGCGGCCTGCGCAAGGGCGCCAAGTACACCCTGGAGTTCGCCTTGATGGCCGACGGCGTGCCGGTCAAGGACGTCTATAGCGTACTGGCGACCAAAGAAGGCCAGGATCGCGCCTTCGCCAAGCTCGACCAGATCAAACCGAGCATCCAGTGGTGGGAAGCCGGTGCCCAGCCGCCGCAGTTCCTCGCTTCCGGCGACGTGGTGATGAGCTCGGCTTACAACGGTCGAATCGCCGCGGTGCAGAACGAAAGCAACCTGAAGGTGGTGTGGAACGGCGGCATCTACGACTTCGATGCCTGGGCCATCCCCATGGGTGCCAAGGACAAGGACGCCGCGCAGAAATTCATCGCCTTCTCGGTCAGCCCCGAGCAGCAGAAGATCTATTCGGAAAACATCGCCTACGGCCCGGCCAACAAGAAAGCCGTCGAGTTGCTCGACCCCAAGCTGCTCAAGGACATGCCGACTACCCCGGAAAATATCGCCAACCAAGTGGCGATGGACGTGACCTTCTGGGCTGACTTCGGCGAGCAGCTGGAACAGCGCTTCAACGCCTGGGCCGCGCGTAACTGAGTCATCTGCTGGTAATGCCCCTCCGCGCTGGCGCGGAGGGGATGTTTCCCCCGTTTTCCGGAGTTCGCTATGGCCATCGCAGTGCCCCTGACCGAGGTCGCCGGCCCCACCCTGAAACAGCGTCTGGCCCGGGCCGAGCGCGTCAACCGCTGGAAGGCGCAAGCGCTGATTCTGCCGTTGCTGGTGTTCCTGGTGCTGGTCTTTCTGGTTCCCATCGCCGCCTTGCTCGACCGCAGCCTGGACAACCCCGAAGTGGTCGGCGCCATGCCGCGCACCGTGGCGGCGATCGCCGACTGGGACGGCAAGGCCTTGCCGGACGAGCCGGTTTATCGTGCCCTGGCCCTGGATCTGGCCGAAGCGCGTCGCGAGCAGAGCATCGGCGACCTGTCCAAACGCCTGAACATGGAACTGGCCGGCTACCGTAGCCTGATCGCCAGGACCGGCCGCGCGCTGCCGTTCAAGAGCGAGCCGGCGTCCTACAAGGACGCGCTGGAGAGTCTCGACGAGCGTTGGGGTGATCCGGCCTATTGGCAGGTGGTCCGCCGCAACACCAGTGCCGTCACCCCTTATTACTTGCTGGCCGCCCTCGACCATCGGATCGATGATCTCGGCGAATTGGCGCCGGCCACCCCGGATCAAGCCATCTACCTGGACATCTTCGCCCGCACCTTCTGGATGGGCCTGGTGATTACCGCCATCTGCCTGGTGCTGGCCTACCCGCTGGCCTACCTGTTGGCGAACCTGCCGACCCGCCAGGGCAACCTGCTGATGATCCTGGTGCTGCTGCCGTTCTGGACTTCGATCCTGGTACGCGTGGCCGCCTGGATCGTGCTGCTGCAATCGAGCGGCCTGATCAACAGTGCGCTGCTCGGCCTCGGCATCATCGATAAACCGCTGCAATTGGTGTTCAACCGTGGCGGGGTGTACATCTCCATGGTGCACATCATGCTGCCGTTCATGATTCTGCCGATCTACAGCGTGATGAAGGGCATCTCGCCGACCTATATGCGCGCGGCGATCTCGCTCGGCTGTCATCCGTTCGCCAGCTTCTGGCGGGTGTATTTCCCGCAGACCCTGGCCGGCGTCAGCGCCGGTGGCCTGCTCGTGTTCATCCTGTCGATCGGCTACTACATCACCCCGGCGCTGCTCGGCAGTCCGGGCGATCAAATGGTCAGCTACTTCGTCGCGTTCTACACCAACAGCTCGATCAACTGGGGCATGGCCACGGCGTTGGGCGGCCTGCTGCTGCTCGCCACCCTGGTGCTCTACGTGGTGTACAGCTGGCTGGTGGGCGCGAGCCGCCTGCGTCTGGGCTGATAGAAGCGGGCCTGCCGAGCAGGCCGACCGATGACCCTTTCCTCTGCAAAGGGTGCCCGAAGGGCGGATGAGGGGCCTGGCCCCTCAACTACAGATTGATTGGAGAACCACCATGCTCAGTCCTTATATGTCCCCGGTCGAGCGCGTCTGGCATTACAGCCTGCGCACGATCTGCGCGCTGGTGCTGCTGTTCCTGATACTGCCGGTGCTGGTGATCATTCCGCTGTCGTTCACCTCGGGAACCTTTCTGGTCTACCCGATCGAACACCTGTCGCTGCGCTGGTACGAGGACTTTTTCGCCTCGGCCAGTTGGATGCGCGCACTGAAGAACAGCCTGATCGTCGCCCCGGCCGCCACCGTGCTGGCCATGGTGCTCGGTACCCTGGCCTCGATCGGCCTGACCCGCGGCGAGTTTCGCGGCAAGGCGCTGGTGATGAGCCTGCTGATTTCGCCGATGGTGGTGCCGGTGGTGATCGTCGGCGTGGCCAGCTACCTGTTCTTCGCGCCGCTGGGCCTGGGCAACAGTTACCTGTCGCTGATCCTGGTGCACGCGGTGCTCGGCGTGCCTTTCGTGATTATCACGGTGTCGGCGACCTTGCAGGGCTTCAACCAGAACCTGGTGCGCGCCGCCGCCAGCCTCGGCGCCACGCCGCTGACGGCGTTCCGTCGGGTGACTTTGCCGCTGATCGCGCCGGGCGTCATCTCCGGCGCGCTGTTCGCCTTCGCCACCTCGTTCGACGAGGTGGTGGTGACCCTGTTCCTCGCCGGCCCCGAGCAGGTCACGTTGCCGCGGCAGATGTTCAGCGGCATCCGCGAGAACCTGTCGCCGACCATCGCCGCAGCGGCGACCTTGTTGATCGGTTTCTCGGTCCTGCTGTTACTGACCCTGGAATGGCTACGCGGGCGCAGCGAGAAACTGCGCACCCAGCAACCCGCTTGAATTCCCTGCCCAAGAGAGCGCCATGACCCTGCAACTTGAAGAGCCCGGCCTGCTGCGTCAGCAGGCCTATATCAACGGCCAATGGTGCGAAGCCGACAATGGCGCGCGCACCGAGATTCTCAATCCGGCCACCGGCGAGCCGATCGGCAGTGTGCCGAACCTCGGCCGCGCCGAGACCCGCCGCGCCATAGAAGCGGCCCAGGCGGCTCAGCCGGCCTGGCGCGCGCTGACCGCCAAGGCGCGCGCGCAACGGCTGCGCAACTGGTTCGAACTGATCATGGCCAACCAGGAGGATCTGGCGCGGATCATGACCGCCGAGCAGGGCAAGCCATTGGCCGAGGCCCGCGGCGAAATCGCCTACGCGGCATCCTTTATCGAGTGGTTCGCCGAGGAGGCCAAGCGCGCCTATGGCGATGTGATTCCGGCGCATGCCGCGGACAAGCGCATCCTGGTGCAGAAGGAGCCGGTCGGCGTCGCCGCGGCCATCACGCCCTGGAATTTCCCCAGCGCGATGATCACTCGCAAAGCCGGCCCGGCTCTCGCGGCGGGTTGCGCCATGGTGCTCAAGCCGGCGCCGCAGACACCGTTCTCGGCCCTGGCGCTGGCCGCTCTGGCGGAGCGCGCGGGCATTCCCGCCGGGTTGTTCAGCGTGCTGCCGGCGGATGTCGCCAGTTCCCGCGAGGTGGGCGCCGAGCTGTGCGAAAACCCCGTCGTGCGCAAACTGTCGTTCACCGGCTCCACCGGGGTCGGCATCAAATTGATGGAGCAGTGCGCGCCGACCCTGAAGAAACTCTCGCTGGAGCTCGGCGGCAACGCGCCCTTTATCGTCTTCGATGACGCCGATCTGGATGCGGCGGTCGAGGGCGCGATCATCTCCAAATACCGCAATGCCGGGCAGACCTGTGTGTGCGCCAACCGCCTGTACGTGCAGGACGGCGTGTACGACGCCTTCGCCGCCAAGCTGCAGGCCGCGGTGGCCAAGCTGAAAGTCGGTAACGGCATGGACGAGGGCGTGACCACCGGCCCCTTGATCAATGCCGACGCCGTGACCAAGGTCCAGCGCCACCTGGCCGATGCCCTGGGCAAGGGCGCGACCCTGGTCGCCGGCGGCAACAGCCTGGGCGGCAATTTCTTCGAGCCGACCATCGTCACGGGCGTCACCGCCGACATGGCGGTGGCCCGCGAGGAAACCTTCGGCCCGCTGGCGCCGCTGTTCCGCTTCAGCGACGAGGCCGAGGTGATCCGCCAGGCCAACGACACCGAATTCGGCCTGGCCGCGTATTTCTATGCCCGTGACCTGGGCCGGGTGTTCCGTGTGGCCGAGGCCCTGGAGTACGGCATGGTCGGCATCAACACCGGGCTGATCTCCACCGAAGTGGCGCCGTTCGGCGGCATGAAATCCTCCGGCCTGGGCCGTGAGGGTTCCAAGTACGGGTTGGATGAGTACCTGGAAATCAAATACCTCTGTATGGGCATCTAGTCCGCGCACCTTGTCTTTTTTCGGTGCGCACAGCGCACCCTACCGTTCACGTTTCGCCTGAGGACACCATGAGCAAGACCAACGAATCCCTGATGCAACGCCGCATGGCCGCCGTTCCGCGCGGCGTCGGGCAGATCCACCCGATCTTCGCCGACAAGGCCGAGAACGCCACCGTGACCGACGTCGAGGGCCGCGAGTTCATCGATTTCGCCGGCGGTATCGCGGTGCTCAACACCGGCCACCTGCACCCGAAAGTGGTGGCGGCGGTGCAGCAGCAGCTGACCAAGCTGACTCACACCTGCTTCCAGGTGCTGGCCTACGAGCCCTATGTCGAGCTGTGCGAGAAGATCAACGCACGGGTGCCGGGCGACTTCGCCAAGAAGACCCTGCTGGTCACCACCGGCTCTGAGGCGGTGGAAAACTCGATCAAGATCGCTCGCGCCGCCACCGGCCGCGCCGGGGTGATCGCCTTCACCGGCGGCTACCACGGCCGCACCATGATGACCCTGTCGCTGACCGGCAAGGTGGTGCCTTACTCAGCCGGTATGGGCCTGATGCCCGGCGGCGTGTACCGCGCTCAGTACCCGTGCGCGCTGCACGGTGTCAGCGTCGACGACTCCATCGCCAGCATCGAGCGGATCTTCAAGAACGACGCCGAGCCGCGCGACATCGCCGCGATCATCATCGAACCGGTGCAGGGCGAGGGCGGTTTTTACGTCGCGCCGAAAGACTTTATGCAGCGCCTGCGCGCGCTCTGCGACCAGCACGGCATCCTGCTGATCGCCGACGAAGTGCAGACCGGCGCCGGGCGTACCGGCACCTTCTTCGCCATGGAGCAGATGGGCGTCGCGGCCGATTTGACCACCTTCGCCAAATCCATCGCCGGCGGTTTCCCGGTGGCCGGCGTGTGCGGCAAGGCCGAACACATGGACGCCATCGCCCCGGGCGGTCTGGGCGGCACCTACGCCGGTAACCCAATCGCCTGCGCCGCGGCCCTGGCGGTGATCGAGGTGTTCGAGGAAGAGCACTTGCTGGAGCGCTGCAAGGCGGTCGGCGAGCGCCTGGTTACTGGCCTGAAAGCCATCCAAAGCAAGCACAAGTCGATCGGCGAAGTGCGCGCACTCGGCGCGATGATCGCGGTCGAGCTGTTCGAGAACGGCGACCTGCACAAGCCGAACGCGGCCCTGACCGGGCAGGTCGTCGCCAAGGCGCGGGAGAAGGGCTTGATCCTGCTGTCGTGCGGCACCTACGGCAACGTGTTGCGCGTGCTGGTGCCGCTGACCGCTGAAGACGCCCTGCTCGACAAGGGCCTGGCGATCATCGCCGAGTGCTTCGACGAGCTGGCGTGAGCCTGTAAAAATCGGCGGCAGCCGAGCTGCCGTCACCGTATTTTAGGAGGCGTTCATGCTGCGCTCGAGTCTGGCCTGGTTGTGCCTGTTCATCGCGCTGCCGGGCTTTGCGGCCCAGCTCACCGTGATCTCATTCGGCGGTTCGGTCCGCGACGCTCAGCGCGAGGCCTTCTACAGGCCCTACCGTGAGTCCAGTGGCGTAGCGGTGATCAACGGCTCCTACAATGGCGACTTCACCAAGCTGCGGCGCATGCAGGCCATGCAGCATGTCACCTGGGATGTGGTCGAGGTGGAGGCGCCGGAGCTGGCGCGCGGCTGCGAAACAGGGGTGTTCCAGCCCCTCAACGAGTCTTTGGCGCTCGAGGCACTGACGCCTGGAGCCCTGCGCCCCTGCGGTGTGGGCAGCTTCGTCTGGTCCATGGTGTTGGCTTACAACTCGGCCCATCTGCGCGAAGCCCCTCGTAGCTGGGCGGACTTCTGGGATCTGGAGCGTTTTCCGGGGACCAGGGGGCTGCGCCTGGGGGCCAAGTACAACCTGGAATTCGCCCTGCTGGCCGATGGCGTGCCGGCCGAGCGGGTTTACGCCACGCTTGCCACCGAGGCCGGCGTGGCGCGGGCGTTCCGCAAGCTCGAGCAGATCAAACCGCATATCCGCTGGTGGCAAGCCGGCGAAGAACCGGTGCGCGGTCTGCGCGACGGCGGTCTGGTCATGAGCGCCGCCTACAGCGGTCGCATCGGCGCGAGTCAGGATCAGGGCGACGGCCTGGACCTGGTGTGGGCCGGTAGCATCTATGACTTCGATTACTGGGCGATCCCCACGGGGAGCTTCAATGGCCCCGAAGCGCGTCGCTTCATCCAGTTCGTCAGCCAGCCGGGGCCGCAGCGCGCCTTTGCCGAGTCGATCCCTTACGGCCCGGTCAACCCCGAGGCACTGGCCGCGCTGACGCCCGAACGCGTGGCGCGCCTGCCGACGGCACCGGCCAATCTGCGGTCCGCGCTGGCCATGGACGTGGATTTCTGGAGCGAGCACGGCGCGCTTCTCGACCGGCGTTTCGAGGCATGGCGCGGGCGCCCCTGAGCCGTCGCCGCAAGCGCTGTACTCCTGCGTCACGCGTGGGCGCTCTAAACCTGTGGGGGCGGTTTCGCCCGCAATGTCCCGGTGTCGGCCACCCCTGTAGTCGAGACCGCTCCCACAGCTCTACCCGCCCTCGGGTACAATGCGTGCCATCGTGAACATGCCCCTCCGAGGTACGCCATGCAACCCTTCGCCATCGCCCCGTCGATTCTCTCCGCCGACTTTGCCCGTCTGGGCGAGGAAGTGGATAAGGTGCTCGCCGCCGGCGCCGACATCGTCCACTTCGACGTGATGGATAACCACTACGTGCCCAACCTGACCATCGGCCCGATGGTCTGCGCGGCGCTACGTAAGTACGGCATCACGGCGCCGATCGACGCGCACCTGATGGTCAAGCCGGTGGATCGGATCATCGGCGACTTCATCGAAGCCGGTGCCAGCTACATCACCTTTCACCCCGAGGCCAGCGAGCATATCGACCGCTCCCTGCAACTGATCCGCGACGGCGGCTGCAAGGCCGGCCTGGTGTTCAACCCGGCGACCCCGCTGGACGTGCTCAAGCACGTACTGGACAAGGTCGACATGATCCTGCTGATGAGCGTCAACCCGGGGTTCGGCGGGCAGAAGTTCATTCCCCATACCCTGGAGAAGCTCAAGGAAGCCCGCGCGTTGATCGATGCCAGCGGCCGCGAGATCCGCCTGGAAATCGATGGCGGGGTCAATGTGCAGAACATCCGCGAGATCGCTGCTGCCGGTGCCGATACCTTCGTTGCCGGCTCGGCGATCTTCAATCAGCCCGACTACAAAACCGTGATCGACGCCATGCGCGCCGAACTGGCCGCGGTGCGTGGGTGATCAGCCTCGCCGGGCTGTTCCAGGGGCGCTTGCCGCGTCTGGTGATGTTCGACCTGGACGGCACCCTGGTCGATTCGGTACCGGACTTGGCCGCGGCCGTCGATAAAACCCTGATACTGCTCGGCCAGCCGGCCGCGGGCGTCGAACGGGTGCGCGACTGGGTCGGCAATGGCGCGCGAGTGTTGGTGCGCCGCGCCCTGGCCGGCGGTCTGCAGCACGAGCGGATTGACGATGCTGACGCCGAGCAGGCACTCGAGCTGTTTATGCAGGCCTATGCCGAAAACCATGCCCTGACCACTGTGTACCCGGGTGTGCGAGAAGTCCTGGACTGGCTGCGCGGGCAGGGCGTCGAACTGGCAGTCGTCACCAACAAGCCGGAGCGTTTCGTGGCGCCGCTGTTGGATGAGAAAGGCCTGGGCGGCTATTTTCGCTGGATCATCGGCGGCGATACCCTGCCCCAGCAAAAGCCCGATCCCGCGGCACTCTTGCATGTTCTGCAACTGGCGCGCGTGGAGGCGGACGAGGCGTTGTTCATCGGCGATTCGCGTAACGATGTGCTGGCCGCCCAGGCCGCTGGCGTGCTTTGCGTCGCGGTGAGTTATGGCTACAACCATGGCCGCCCGATTGCCGAGGAGCAACCGGCGTGGGTGCTCGACAACCTGCGCGAGTTGTTGCCGGCTACCGGGCAGTTGGCGGTCGCCGGATCCTGATCGGCGCGCCGCCCGATTTGTCGGGCGCGGCGGGTTGATTCACTGGTTGGCCTGCGCTAGTGTGGCGAGACTTTACTCCCGCCTGATTAAGAGAACTCCGTGGTGGTTATCTGCACACGCTGGTCCATGAACATCATCAAGGCCCTGGCCCGTTGGCGCTGGCGCCTGTGACCTGATCTTGGCCGCAAAGGCCGCGCGTTTGCACACGACCGTATACCCTCAAGCCACGAGGCTGCACATGACCCGCGAAGAATTCCTGCGTTTAGCCGCTGCCGGCTATAACCGCATTCCCGTTGCCTGCGAAACCCTGGTGGATTTCGACACGCCACTGTCCATCTATTTGAAACTGGCCGACGAGGCCAACACCTATCTGCTCGAGTCCGTACAGGGCGGCGAGAAGTGGGGGCGTTATTCGATCATCGGTCTGGCGGCGCGCACCGTGCTGCGTGCATACGGTCACCGGGTGGTGATCAGCGTCGATGGCGTCGAGGTGGAAAGCCACGACTGCGCGGACCCGCTGGCCTTCGTCGAGCAATTCAAAGAGCGCTATAAGGTGCCGACCCTTCCCGGTTTGCCGCGTTTCAACGGCGGGCTGGTGGGTTATTTCAGCTATGACAGCGTGCGTTACGTCGAGCCGAAGCTGGCCGCAGGGGTCAACCCGGACCCGCTCGGTACCCCGGATATCCTGCTGATGGTCTCGGACGTGGTGGTGGTGTTCGACAACCTGGCCGGCAAGATGCACGCCATCGTGCTTGCCGATCCGTCCGAGGCGGGCGGCTTCGAGCAGGGCCAGGCGCGCCTGCAGGAGATCCTGCACAAGCTGCGCCAGCCGATTACCCCGCGTCTGGGTGTCGATCTGAATGCGCCGGCAGGCGTCGAGCCGGCCTTCAAGTCGAGCTTCAGCCGCGACGACTACGAAGCGGCCGTCAGTGCGATCAAGGAGTACATTCTCGCCGGCGACTGCATGCAGGTGGTGATTTCCCAACGCATGTCAATCCCGTTCAAAGCTGCGCCCATCGATCTGTATCGGGCGCTGCGCTGCATCAATCCCACGCCTTATATGTACTTTTTCAACTTCGGCGACTTCCATGTGGTCGGCAGCTCGCCGGAAGTGCTGGTGCGGGTCGAGGATAACCTGATCACTGTAAGGCCGATCGCCGGCACCCGGCCGCGTGGGGCGAGCGAGGAGGCGGACCTAGCGCTGGAGGAGGATCTGCTGTCCGACGCCAAGGAGCTCGCCGAGCATCTGATGCTGATCGACCTGGGGCGCAACGACGTCGGTCGCGTGTCCAGTACCGGCAGCGTCAAGCTCACCGAGAAGATGGTGATCGAGCGTTACTCCAACGTCATGCACATCGTTTCCAACGTCACCGGTCAGTTGAAAGAAGGCCTGAGCGCCATGGACGCCCTGCGTGCGATTCTGCCCGCCGGCACGTTGTCCGGCGCACCGAAGATCCGTGCCATGGAGATCATCGACGAACTGGAGCCGATCAAGCGCGGCGTCTACGGCGGCGCGGTGGGTTATCTGGCCTGGAACGGCAATATGGATACCGCCATCGCCATCCGCACGGCGGTGATCAAGGACGGCGAACTGCACGTGCAGGCCGGCGCCGGCATAGTCGCCGACTCGGTACCGGCGCTGGAGTGGGAGGAAACCCTCAACAAGCGCCGCGCCATGTTCCGTGCCGTGGCGCTGGCCGAGCAAACTGCCCCTGAACACGCCGCCCCTGACCAGACCGAGCGCTGAGGAGTCCCGCCATGCTGCTGATGATCGATAATTACGACTCCTTTACCTATAACGTGGTGCAGTACCTCGGCGAACTGGGTGCCGATGTCCACGTGATCCGCAACGACGAACTGAGCGTCGCCGAAATCGAGGCGCTGAAGCCCGAGCGCATCGTGGTCTCGCCCGGCCCCTGCACGCCGACCGAAGCCGGCGTATCGCTGGCGGTGATCGAGCATTTCGCCGGCAAGTTGCCGATTCTCGGCGTTTGCCTGGGTCACCAGAGCATCGGCCAGGCCTTCGGCGGCGATGTTGTGCGTGCGCGCCAGGTGATGCACGGCAAGACCAGCCCGGTGTTCCACGAACATCAAGGCGTATTCGCCGGGTTGAATATGCCGTTGACGGTGACCCGCTATCATTCCCTGGTGGTCAAGCGCGAAACCTTGCCCGATTGCCTGGAGATCACCGCCTGGACCCAGCATGCCGATGGCTCGGTCGACGAGATCATGGGGTTGCGGCACAAGAGCCTGCATATCGAAGGCGTGCAATTCCACCCCGAGTCGATTCTCACCGAGCAGGGCCATGAGCTGTTCGCCAACTTCCTCAAACAACACGGAGGCGTGCGCCGATGAATATCAAGGAAGCCCTCAACCGGATCGTCGGCCAGCTCGACCTGTCCACCGAGGAAATGCGCGCGGTGATGCGCGAGATCATGACCGGGCAGTGCACCGACGCGCAGATCGGCGCCTTCCTGATGGGCTTGCGTATGAAGAGCGAGACCATCGACGAAATCGTCGGCGCCGCACAAATCATGCGCGAACTGGCGGCGCCGGTGCGGATCGATGCCGAGCGTCTGGTCGACACCTGCGGCACCGGCGGCGACGGCATGAATATTTTCAACGTCTCCACTGCGGCGGCCTTCGTGGTCGCAGCGGCCGGCGGCAAGGTGGCCAAGCACGGCAACCGCGCGGTATCGGGCAAGAGCGGTAGCGCCGATCTGCTCGAAGCCGCGGGGGTGAATCTCGATCTGACGCCCGAGCAAGTGGCGCGCTGTGTCGAGTCCGTGGGAGTCGGCTTTATGTTCGCCCCGGCGCACCACGGGGCGATGAAGCACGCCATCGGTCCGCGCCGTGAACTGGGCCTGCGTACCGTGTTCAATATGCTCGGTCCGATGACCAACCCGGCCGGGGTCAAGCATCAGGTCATCGGTGTATTCAGCAAAGCCCTGTGCCGCCCGCTGGCCGAAGTGCTGCAGCGCCTCGGCAGTACTCATGTGCTGGTGGTGCATGCCCAGGACGGCTTGGATGAGATCAGTCTGGCCGCGCCGACGTTCGTGGCCGAGCTCAAGGAGGGGGTCGTCAGCGAGTACAGCATTCAGCCGGAAGACTTCGGGATCAAAAGCCAGAGCTTGATCGGTTTGACGGTCGATACGCCGCTGGAGTCGTTGGCGCTGATTCGCGACGCGCTGGGCCGGCGCAAAACCGAAAACGGGCAGAAAGCCGCGGAAATGATCGTGCTCAATGCCGGCGCCGCGCTCTATGCCGCAGATCTTGCCGTGAGCCTGAAGGAAGGCATGGACCTGGCCCACGATGCCCTGCATACGGGGCTGGCATGGGAAAAACTGGACGAGTTGGTGTCCTTTACCACAGTGTTCAAGCAGGAGAGCGAAGGATGAGTCTGCCAACCGTTCTGGAGAAAATTCTCGCGCGTAAGGCCGAAGAAGTGGCGGCAAGTCGCGCCGCTGTCGGCCTTGCCGAACTCGAGCAGCAAGCCGCGGCCTGCGAGGCCCCGCGGGGGTTCGCCGAGGCGATGTTGCAGCAAGCCAAACGTAAACAACCCGCGGTAATTGCCGAAATCAAGAAGGCTTCGCCGAGTAAGGGCGTGCTACGCGAGCATTTCGTGCCAGCCGAGTTGGCGCAGAGTTATCAGGCCGGCGGCGCAACCTGCCTGTCGGTGCTGACCGATGTGGACTTCTTTCAAGGCGCCGACCGCTACCTGCAGGAGGCCCGCAACGCCTGCAAGCTGCCGGTGATCCGTAAGGATTTCATGATCGATCCGTACCAGATCGTCGAAGCGCGGGCGCTGGGCGCGGACTGTGTGCTGCTGATCGTCTCGGCCCTGGATGATGTGCAAATGGCCGAGTTGGCGGCGACCGCGAAGGCATTCCAGCTGGACGTGTTGGTCGAGGTGCACGATGGCGACGAGCTCGAACGTGCGCTGAAGACCCTGGATACACCGCTGGTGGGGATCAACAACCGCAATCTGCACACCTTCGAGGTCAGCCTGGAAACCACACTCGACCTCCTGCCGCGAGTGCCGCGCGATCGCCTGGTGGTGACCGAGAGCGGCATCCTCAATCGTGCTGATGTCGAGCTGATGGAGATCAGCGAGGTCTACGGCTTCCTGGTCGGCGAGGCGTTCATGCGCGCAGAAAACCCCGGTGCGGAGCTGGAGCGTCTGTTCTTCCCCGAGCGCAAGCGGGTGGTCGCCAGCGCGGATGTGGACTGACGCGACACGCATAAAAAAGCCGACGCATGCGTCGGCTTTTTTATGCGGGATATTCAGCGGGTGCCGAATATCACCATGGTCTTGCCTTTGACGTTGACCAACCCCTGTTCCTCGAGCGCCTTGAGTACCCGGCCGACCATTTCCCGCGAGCAGCCGACAATGCGGCCGATTTCCTGGCGGGTGATCTTGATCTGCATGCCGTCCGGGTGGGTCATGGCGTCGGGCTGCTTGCACAGATCGAGCAGGGTGTGCGCGACCCGGCCGGTAACGTCGAGGAAGGCCAGGTCGCCGACCTTGCGCGTGGTATTGCGCAGGCGCTCGGCCATCTGGCTGCCCAGGGCGTAGAGAATGTCCGGATCCTGCTCGGTGAGCTCGCGAAACTTGGCATAGCTCAGTTCCGCCACTTCGCACTCGGTCTTGGCCCGAACCCAGGCGCTGCGTTCCTTTTCTGCGCCATCTTTGTCGAACAGGCCCATCTCGCCGAAAAAGTCCCCGGCATTGAGGTAGGCGATGATCATCTCGCGGCCGTCATCGTCTTCGATCAGGATGGTGACCGAACCCTTGACGATGAAGAACAACGTTTCGCACCGGTCACCTGCATAGATGATGGTGCTTTTGGCGGTGTAGCGACGGCGGTGGCAGTGTGCGAGGAGTTTGTCGAGATTTTTTATTTTAGGTGTGAGGGTAATAGCAACCATGCCCGAATCCCGAAGATATAAATGTAAGCCGCTGTCTTGCTGGCGGTTATTTTAATTTAGTTATCCGATCAAGTTTGCCAGCATTCTGGCGCCAGTATAACAAGCACTCCAATACTAGGTGCGGTTTTGCGACCTGGCTAACATCTAGCCAAGGAACTCTTGCGCGATTGCCGTATACGGGCGAACAAAACTGCTGTGATAAGCTGCGTTCCCTTTTTAACAGCGGAGCCAGGGTAATGAAAGCACGCATTCAATGGGCCGGCGAAGCGCTGTTTCTCGGTGAGTCGGGCAGTGGCCATGCGGTGGTGATGGATGGCCCGCCGGAGAGCGGCGGCCGCAACCTCGGCGTGCGCCCGATGGAGATGCTGTTGATCGGTTTGGGCGGTTGCAGCAATTTCGATGTGGTCAGCATTCTGAAAAAATCCAGACAGGCGGTCGAGAGCTGCGAAGCCTTTCTCGAAGCCGAGCGCGCCACTGAAGAACCCAAGGTGTTCACCAAGATCCACCTGCATTTCGTGGTCAAGGGCCGCGGCCTGAAAGAGGCCCAGGTGAAACGCGCGGTGGAACTGTCGGCGGAGAAGTATTGCTCCGCATCGATCATGCTTGGCCGCGCGGGTGTCGAGATAACCCACGACTACGAAATCGTCGAGTTGGGCTGAAGGCTCTTCAAGTAGATGCGAGAAGCCCAGCGGGAGCGCCCGCCCGTACAGCGCTCCGCTCGCCGCTTTAAAGCCGATACACGCTTTTGGTCATGACCTTGGACAGCAAGGTCATGCCGAACTTTACCGGTGCCGGGAAGCGTAAACCGCCAGCCTCCAAGGCGCTGGTGGCATGTTGCTCCTCGTCCTTGCGCATCTGCTGCAGAATCGCCCGGGACTTCTCGTCGTTTTCCGGAATCTGTTGCAGGTGTTCGTCGAGGTGTTTGGCCACCTGATCCTCGGTGGCGGCGACGAAACCCAGACTGACCCGGTCGCTGACCAGACCGGCGACCGCACCGACGCCGAACGACAAACCATAAAACAGCGGGTTGAGTACGCTGGTCTGGCTGCCGAGCTGGCGAATGCGTTGCTCGCACCAGGCCAGGTGATCGATCTCCTCGTCGGCGGCATGCTCCATGGCGGCGCGCACCTGCGGCAACTTGGCGGTCAGTGCCTGGCCTTGGTAAAGCGCCTGGGCGCAGACCTCACCGGTGTGATTGATGCGCATCAAGCCGGCGATGTGCTGGGTTTGCTGCTCATCGAGCTGCGCTTCGGGCTGAACCACGGCGGGAGAGGGGCGACCCGGTTGACCGCTGAACGGCAGCAAAGTCCGCAGCGCGGCATCGGCTTGTAGCAATAGCCGGTCGACAGGCGTGTAGTGACGTTGGTTGGCCATCGGGCACCTCCGGCGGAAAGAACGGCGCCCAGTTTACTCCAATAGCCCCGCATCGGTTCGCCCCGCATTGGGCCCTTTTGTCGCAGGCTCTCAGCCCGGCGGCCAGATCATCTGGCGCTGGCCGAGCACATGCATATGGATGTGATAAACCGTTTGGCCGCCCAGCTCGTTACAATTCATCACTACGCGAAAGCCTTCTTCGCAACCTTGTTCCTTGGCCAGGCGTTGGGCGGTGAAGAGAATGTGTCCGGCCAATGCCTTGTCCGCTTCGGTCAGCTCGTCGAGGGTGGCGATGTGCTTTTTCGGAATCACCAAAAAGTGCACGGGGGCTTGCGGACCGATGTCATGAAAGGCGAAGACCTGATCGTCTTCGTAAAGCTTGCGCGCAGGTATTTCCCCGGCGACGATCTTGCAGAAAAGACAATCCATGGACAGTCTCCCGAACTGTTGAAAGAGATTCGAGTGTAACGGCGCCTATGGGGCCCGACCAGTTAACAAGGAGCGTGTGTGAAGAACGATATTCATGATTTGGGGCTGGTGCTCGACTCGAAGATCAAGCTGATTCTGATCGAGTCCTGGGATGAGCCGCGGGTGTTGGAAACCCTCACCAGTTTGGCGGTGCGCCGAGGCTTGGGCCTGCACTTCTGGTCGATCACCGAAGGCTTGCAGCGCCTGGGCTTTGCCGGAGGCAGCAGCGACGAGGCGACCCTGGAGCCGGAGGCGGCGCTGAAGCTGATCAAGGCCGATCCGCAAGCCAATCTTTATGCGATGTGCGACCTGCATCCCTTCCTCGATGACAACCCCAAGCTGGTGCGCCTGCTCAAGGAAGTGGCGATGCGCGATGCCCCGCATGCGCCGACGCTGGTGCTGGTATCCCATGCCTGCAAGTTGCCCGCTGAAGTCCAGCGTTTCGCTGCGCGCTTCAGCCTCGCCCTGCCGAGCGAGGACGAGCTGCTGGCCATCGTTCGTGAAGAGGCCACGCGCTGGAGCGAGCGCAATCGCGGGGCGCGGGTGCGCACCGACAATCGTACGCTGCAGCAGGTGGTGAAGAACCTGCGCGGTATGAGTCATGCCGAGGCGCGTATCCTGGCGCGCAACGTGATTTGCGACGATGGCGCTATCACGCAGGAGGACTTGCCGGAGCTGAACAAAGCCAAGTTCCAGTTGCTCGACCTCGAGGGGGTACTGAGTTTCGAGTACGACACCGCGCGCTTCGCCGATGTCGGCGGGCTGAGTAACCTCAAGCGCTGGCTGGCCGAGCGCCAGGATATCTTTCTCGCCGGCCAGGCAGTCGATCTGCCCAAGGGCGTATTGCTGGTGGGCGTGCAGGGCGGCGGTAAGAGTCTGGCGGCGAAGGCGGTTGCCGGGCTTTGGGGCCTGCCTTTGCTGCGTCTCGACTTCGGGGCGCTGTACAACAAATTCTTCGGCGAAACCGAACGCAACCTGCGCGACGCCTTGAAGCTGGCCGAGCAGATGGCGCCCTGTGTACTGTGGATGGATGAAATCGAAAAGGGCCTGGCCAGCGGCGATAACGACGGCGGGGTCAGTCAGCGGGTGCTCGGCACGCTGCTGACCTGGATGGCCGAGCGCAAGGCGCCGGTGTTCATGGTGGCGACTGCCAACGTGATCGAGCGCCTGCCGCCGGAGTTGGTGCGCAAGGGGCGCTTCGACGAGCTGTTCTTCGTCGATCTGCCGGATCATGCAGTGCGCGTGGATATTTTCCGTATTCATCTGCAGCGGCGCGAATTGGCACCGGAGAGCTTCGATTTGGAGCTGCTGGCGACGGCCTGTGCCGGCTTCTCCGGTGCGGAGATCGAGCAGGTGGTGGTCAGCGCGCTCTATGCCGCGCAGGCGCAACAGCAGCCAGTCGATCAGGCTATGTTGTTGCACAGCATCCAGAGCACCGCGCCCCTATCGGTGGTCATGGCCGAAGGTTTGGATGCCCTGCGGAGTTGGGCCCATGGCCGTACAGTGAGTGCCAATTGACGGGCCGAAGCCTATCTAAGGTTTTGGGTGTGGTCAGCTCGCGAGGCTGACGCGCCTGATGATCCTGCCCGCCATCCGGCGCACCAGCCAGCGCGGCAGAAAGCGCGGTGCGATCGTCAGCAAACGATTGCGCCAGCCGGGGATGATCAGTGCGCGATTCTTGTCCAGCGCCCTGACCGTAATCAGCGCGACCTCTTCGGCACTCATCAATTTGCTGTCTTGCAGCGCGCCGAGCTCCATTCGCGCGTTGCGGAAGAAGGCGCTGCGTGTAGGCCCTGGGCAAAGCACGGAGACCTTGACCCCGTATTCCTTGAGTTCTTCGCGCAGTCCCTCGGAGAGGTGCAGCACGTACGCCTTGCTGGCGTAGTAGCTGCTCATCCAGGGACCGGGCTGAAAGGCCGCGACCGAGGCGACGTTGAGGATCTGGCCGCTGCCTTGGCCCGCCATCACCGTGCCGATGGCATGGCACAGGCGGGTCAGGGCCAGCATATTGAGTTCGATCAAGCGCTGCTCATCGCTCCAGTCTTGCGCGACCAGGGCGCCGTAGGTGCCCACGCCGGCGTTATTGACCAGCAGGTCGATATGCAGGTCGCCTTGCTCCAGCTCGTGCAACAGGCCGGACAGCTGGACCGGCTGGCTCAGGTCGCACACGCGAAACAGCACCTGTACGGCGAAGCGCTGGGTCAGTTCGGCGGCGATGCATTCCAAGGCGGGGCGTTGCCGTGCCACCAGGATCAGATTACGTCCGCGGCGCGCCAGTGCCTCGGCCAGGGCCAGGCCGATACCGCTGGATGCACCGGTGATCAGGGCGTGGCTGGGCATGGCAGTCTCCGTGTCGGGGTCGTTTAACAGACCGTTGAAAAACTACCTACGTTGCCCCCTCTTGAAAAAAGACTGGGCGTTAAAAACAGCTCGGATGCGAGCCCAGTCGCTTTTTCGTCTGTTCTTGCGGGGGCGTTTAGCCACTTTTCAGCTAGTTCGCCTAGAGTTTTCAGCGGCCCGTTAAGACCCTGTCTGGCGGTCAAGGTTGCAGGCACCAATCAGAGTCCCGCGCGAGTGACGTAGTCCTGGTAGGCCGGCAGGGCGATGGCTGCGACTATACCTAGCACCGGAACCAGCAGCCACAGCAACGCCAGTATCTTCACCGCGGTGCTGTTGGCGGGAGGTGGCGGGCCGAAGCGGTTGGCCGCGTCGCTGCCGGGAACCACGAGCATTAGGATATTCATGATGCCGCCGACGAGGGGCACAAGCGTCAGCAGGAATAGCCAGCCGGACCAGCCGATATCATGCAGGCGCTGTACGCCGATCTGCACGGCGACCACTAGCATGGCGATCACCACGAGGCCGACCAGCACCGCGCCCAGAATCTCGGAAATGGCGAAGCCAATGGCGGTCGCCGCGAAGAGCGGAAGGCAGGCCAGCATCAATACCAGCGACCAAGCCAGATAGCGCAGGCGACCGATCCGTCCTTCGGTAGTAAAGACGTTCAACTCGCCGAACTCCGGCAAGACCTCGCCAACCGCGGCTTGCGGTGTGGCATAGGGGGAACCGGCGATAGGGGCCGCAGGCGCAATCGCGCTTTCTTTGAGCATCGCCTGGCGGGCGAGGAATTTCTCGATGACGATCCCGCAGCCCGAACACTCAACGGCCTTGGGTTGTTGCTGGCCGCATTTGGGGCAGGTCATGTCAGTGTCGGCAGGGGGGGTGGCGGCGGCTTCGGCGACCGCCGGGGAAGGATGATCCGGGCTGTCCACCAGGCTCAGCCCTGCGCTCTGTTCCGGTTCCTTGCGCGCTTGGGCGCCGGCGCGGTGCAGCGCGGCGAGGTACTTGTCCGCCTCATCTTCGGCCAGGTTGCGCTTGATCGCGATAGGGTTGCCGCTGAACAAGGCATCGATGCGCGCCGCATCGCTCTTGAACAGTTGGGCGAGATTACCCTTGGCCGTTTCCAGCGTCATATCGGGTATCAGTTGGCCATCGAAGACGATTTTGAATCGAGCTTGAGTCATGCAAGCTTCCTTGTCGGCGTGCGGGGATGATCTGATTAACGCAGCCTAGCGGGCCGCAGGCCCCTGGACAAGCGGCCTGGAGCACAAATTCAGTAGGTTGCCGAACCCCGGCCGTGGGGTACCCAACTGCCGACAAAACGGCCGCGGCGCAGCAGGCGCAGTTCACTGAACTCGGCGAATAGGCCTTCCGAGCGCTGCGGTCGCAGAAACACCCAGTCGTCGACCTGCAGCGCGGTGTGGTTGGAGCCGATCAGGCGCTCCTGATTAGCGCTGCGACCATACAGCGGATCGTAGTCGAGCCCGGCCGGAGAAACCGGGACGGCTGGCCATTGTCCGCCATACAAATAAAAGGCGCGCTGTCGGTTGGGGTTCCAGCCTTGCAGCAATGTTTGGCTGGAGCCCAGGAATGGCAAGTCGCCGTTCTGGGCTTTCAGCACCGGGCTGGCGAGCCATAGGGCGGGCCGATGCTCGGCCAGCAGCGGTGTGTCGAAGTCGCTGGGCTTGAGCAGTGCCGAGCCGACGGCCAGCTCGTTGAGCGGGGTGCGTCCCGCGGCATGCAGGCGGTAGCTCAAGCTGCCGCCGCCATTGAGCAGGGGCTGTTGCGGCCACACTGCGGGGAAGCTCCGTGCACTGTCGAGAAAAGCCAGGTAACGCGCGTTGCTCTCGGCAAAGGCCTGAGCCTGACCGACCCAGAACGGCGTATGGGCGATATGGGCGTCATAGCCCATAAGGCCGCGTATCCGCAGCGGCGTCGGGTTATCGCTTAGCCACTGCAGCGTCTGACCAAGTTGCTCCGGGCTGGCGAAGCCGCCACGGGCCAGACCGATATCGATTTCCAGGGCAATCTGCAGCGGTTGCTTGAGCGCGCGGGCCAGCTCTGCGTATTCGGCCAAGCGCTGCGGGCTGTCGATCAGCCAGGTGAGCTGGCGCGCCGGGATGAAGGTGCTGGCTACCGGCAACTGCTGATAAAAGGCCAATGCGGCGGCAGCGGGTAGCGGCTTGCCCAGCAGCAGATCGGCCTGGGGAAAGTCCTGGGCCAGTTGGTTCAGCTGGGGTTGGTGAAACACCATGAACCGCTGGGTGCCGAGTCTGTTGGTCAGATAATTGAGCAAGCCGGTCGAGGCCAACGATTTCGTTACCAGGCGCACGGGCAGTTTTTGTCCCAGGCGCTGGGCGAGCAAGTCGGCATTCTGATCGAGGCGATCCAGGTCGATGACCAGCAAGGGGATACCGCCCCCCTCGCGTCGCAACAACTGATTAAGTGCGGCGAAGTAGCTGGCATGGGGCTGGCCTTGGTCGCTCGGGCGCAGCGCCCAGGCCCCGAGCAGTCCTATGGCGCCGAAGCCGAGCAGGCTGCGGCGTTTCACCGTGGCCAGCGCTGCTGCAGGCGTTGCGCCTGTACCTGGGCGGCGCGGTATTCGTTATCCAGGCGGGCAACCAGCTCGGCGACTGTCGGTAGATCGCCGATGGCACCGACGCCTTGGCCGGCTGACCAGACGGTTTTCCAGGCTTTGGCTTCGTCGCTGACCGGCTTGAGCTTCTCGCCGTAATTGACCTCGCCCTTGTTTTGCAGCTGCTTGAGGTCATAGCCGGCCTGTTCCAGGCTCTGGCGCATAAAGCTCGCCGGCACCCCGGAAACCGCCGGTGTGTGCACGATATCGGCGGCGTGGGCCTCCAGGATCATCTGCTTATAGGCGCTCGGCGCGGCATTCTCGCGGGTGGCGATAAAGCGCGTACCGAGATAGGCCAGATCGGCGCCGAGCAGCTGCGCGGCGAGAATCTCATGCCCCCGATTCAGGCAGCCGGCCAGTAGCAGTGTCTTGTCGAAGAACTGGCGGATTTCCGCGATCAACGCAAAGGGGCTCCAGGTGCCGGCATGTCCGCCAGCGCCGGCCGCTACCGCGATCAGACCGTCGACTCCGGCTTCTGCGGCTTTTTCGGCATGCCGGCGGGTGGTGACGTCATGGAACACCAGGCCGCCATAGCTGTGCACGGCATCGACCACCTCCTTCACCGCGCCCAGGCTGGTGATCACCACCGGAACCCTGTGCTCGACGCAAATGGCCAGATCGGCCTGCAGGCGCGGGTTGCTGCCATGCACGATCAGGTTGACCGCGTAAGGGGCTGCGTCCGCGGTCAAGCCGCTTTCGATTTCCTCCAGCCACGCTTTGAAGCCACTGCTTTCGCGTTGGTTCAGCGCGGGAAAACTGCCGACGATGCCGTTGTTACAACAAGCGAGCACCAGCTGCGGGTCGGAGACCAGAAACATAGGTGCGGCCACGACCGGCAAGCGCAGGCGCTGTTCGAGCAGGACGGGAAGGCTCACGGGGGACTCTCCTTGGCGGCTAGAAAGGTTTGACCACGACCAGAATAACGATAGCGAGCAACGCCAAAACGGGCGCCTCGTTGAACCAGCGGTAGAACACATGACCGCGCTGATTTTCGCCGCGGGCGAAGCGTTTGAGCTGGGCGCCGCAGATGTGGTGATAGGCGATCAATAGGACTACCAGTGCCAACTTGGCATGCATCCAGCCCTGGCTGAAGTAGTAGCCGGGGTTGAGGCTGATCAGCCAGATACCGAAAGCCAGGGTGGCGATCATCGACGGCAGCATGATGCCGCGGTACAGCTTGCGCTCCATCGTGCAGAAACGTTCGCGGCTGATCTCGTCTTCGCTCATGGCGTGATAGACGAATAAGCGTGGTAGATAGAACAACCCGGCGAACCAGCACACCATGGCGATAATGTGCAGGGCCTTGAGCCACGGATAGAGCATTGGTCGAGTTCCAGAACGGTTAAGTGGCTCGATAGTAGTGCTCGATGGTCCATACGTCATCTGCGCGGTTGGCCGTTGGCGATTGCGGCCTTATCATCGGCAGCTTTCCAATGGCTTTTTCGCAAGGGGTAGGTGATGGTCAAGGTCGGTATCGTCGGCGGCACGGGTTACACCGGGGTCGAGCTGTTGCGTCTGTTGGCGCAGCATCCGCAGGCTCAGGTGGTCGTTATCACCTCCCGCTCCGAAGCGGGCATGCGCGTCGACGAGATGTACCCGAACCTGCGCGGCCATTACGACGACCTCGCGTTCAGCGTGCCGGATGTCGCGACTCTGGGTGCCTGCGATGTGGTGTTCTTCGCCACGCCGCACGGCGTCGCCCATGCCCTGGCCGGCGAGCTGCTGGCTGCCGGCACCAAGGTGATCGACCTGTCCGCCGACTTCCGTCTGCAGGACGCCGAAGAATGGGCCAAGTGGTACGGCCAACCCCATGGCGCCCCCGATCTGCTGCCCGAAGCGGTATACGGTCTGCCGGAGGTCAATCGTGAGGTGATCAAACAGGCGCGCTTGATCGCGGTGCCGGGTTGTTATCCGACGGCCGCCCAGTTGGCGTTGATTCCGCTGTTGGAAGCGGGGCTGGCGGATACCTCGCAACTGATCGCCGACTGCAAGTCTGGCGTTAGTGGCGCGGGACGCGGCGCCAGTGTCGGTTCGCTGTTCAGCGAGGCCGGCGAAAGCATGAAAGCCTACGGGGTGAAGGGGCATCGGCATCTACCGGAAATTCGCCAGGGGCTGCGCCGCGCGGCGGGCAAGGATGTGGGCTTGACCTTCGTGCCGCATCTGACACCGATGATCCGCGGTATCCATGCAACGCTGTACGCGACCGTGCTGGATAGGTCGGTCGACCTGCAGTCGCTGTACGAGCAGCGTTATGCCAACGAGCCCTTCGTCGATGTGATGCCGGCTGGCAGCCATCCGGAGACACGCAGCGTACGTGGCGCCAATGTCTGCCGTATCGCCGTGCACCGGCCGCAAGACGGCGACCTGGTCGTCGTGCTTTCGGTGATCGACAACCTGGTCAAAGGCGCCTCCGGGCAGGCCGTGCAGAATATGAATATTCTCTTCGGTCTCGATGAGCGTCTGGGTTTATCGCATGCGGCCCTGTTGCCCTGATGGGGACCTGGGAGGTTCGTCTCAGCGATCCGGGGCGGGTCAGGCGGGCGAGGCTGGCGTTTCTGCTCGCGATTCTGCTGATACCCGTGGCGTTCTACAGCGGTACCTTATGGCAGGCGCATAACACGCAGGCGGTGGTGGCCGAGCATCAGCCCATGCAAGCGCGGATTCTGGAACTCGAGGCCGAGCTGGATGAGGTGCGTCAGCGCCTGACGGTGGTCGGTAGCGGTAAGAATGTGGCGCAGCAGGCCAACGAGCAGAATCGCTTGACCATCAAGTTGCTCGAAGAGCAAATCTACAAGCAGCAGCAGGATCTCGCATTCTATAAAGGCGTGCTGGCGCCAGCCAGTCGCCGCGAGGGCTTGCGCATTCGTGCCTTTGAGCTGCAGGCCACGGACAAGCCGCTGCATTTCCGCTACAAGTTACTGCTGAGCCGGGTCGGCAAAGGCGACACGCCGCTTGCGGGGCAGTTGTTGATTACGGTGGAAGGGCGCCAAGGCGATAAAGCCGTCAGTCTGCCCCTGGCTGAGCTGACCCGGGGGTTGCCCGATCAATTGAATGCGCAGCCATTGCCGTTCTCATTCAAGCATTTCCAGGCCATCCCCGACGCAGGGCGTTTTGCCGAACTGCGTTTGCCCGAAGGGTTCGAACCCAGCCAGGTCAAAGTGCGCGCCGAAGTCAAAGGCGAGAAGCCGTTGGAGCGCGTATTCAAATGGATCGACAAAGAGTGACAATTGCGAATGTGGAGTAAAGACAAGAGCAAGACCGACTTGCAGCGTTTCAGCGGCAAAACCAGCCTGATCGCCGCGGGCGCAGAACTCTGTGGCGATTTGCGTTTTCAAGGCGCGGTGCAGGTGGATGGGCGGGTCAACGGTAATTTACTGACCACCGATGGCATGGTTCGGGTCAGTGTAGAGGGGCAGGTTGAAGGTGAGCTCCGCGCCCCCCATATAGTGGTGGACGGTGAGGTGATCGGCGATATTTACGCCAGCGAACACCTGGAATTGGGCACTCGAGCCCGGGTACGTGGCAATCTGTACTACGGCCTGATGGAGATGGCCATGGGTGCGCAAATCGAGGGGCGCCTATGTCATCTCAAAGACGAGCCTCGCCCGCTCGAGTTACCGAATAAATATGAATCTGCAGAATAGTTGACCGCTTTTGTAGGGTAAGCGGATAATGCAGAGCCTCAACGCAGCATGGCGCCTCGCGCCGGGAGATAGTCAGCATGAGCGTCGAAACCTTCACCCCCACAGCTTTGCTCTTCACGCAAGGCGCGGCGAGCAAGGTGAAGAGCCTGGTCGATGAAGAGGGCAATCCACGCCTGAAGTTGCGCGTATTCGTGACGGGCGGCGGCTGCTCGGGTTTCCAGTATGGCTTCACCTTCGATGAAGAAGTCGCCGATGACGACACCATTGTCGAGCGCGAGGGTGTCAGTCTGGTGGTCGACCCCATGAGCTACCAGTACTTGGCCGGTGCCGAAGTCGACTATCAGGAGGGTTTGGAAGGCTCGCGCTTTGTCATCAAGAACCCGAATGCCACCACGACCTGCGGTTGCGGTTCGTCTTTCTCGATCTAGCGATTCGTTGTCACCCCAACATGCGCCGTGCTTAGCACGGCGTTGTCGTTTCCGGCTTGCGGAAATCGGCGTTTAGGCCGGGTAGATAGCGCCCAGTACTCGCAGGCCGCGTGCCCCTGTAACGCTGGGGCGGTTTGCCGGTATGGCTTCCAGGCAGCAGTGGGCGAGCCAGGCGAAGGCCATGGCTTCCACCCAGTCAGCGGGTACGCCGTAGGCCGCGGTACTATCCACCGCGCATCCTGGTAGCAGCTCGGCCAGGCGGCGCATCAGCGTGGCGTTATGGGCGCCACCACCGCACACGAGCAGCGCTTCGGTGCGCTGCTGGGCCGCAGCCAGGGCGCCGATTATGCTGGCGGCACTGAGTTCGAGCAGCGTGGCCTGGACGTCGGCGGGCGCGTAGGGCGGCAACTGGCTCAGGTGCTGATCTAGCCACGTCAGATTGAACAGCTCGCGCCCCGTGCTCTTTGGGCCCTGCGTGTGGAAATAGGGGGCGTCTAGCAGCTTATGTAGCAATTGCGCTACCACCTGGCCGCTCGCTGCCCAGGCGCCATCGCGATCATAGGTCTCACCGCGATGCCGCTGAATCCAGGCATCGAGCAGCACGTTACCGGGGCCGCAATCAAAGCCCTGGATCGGCTTGCCGGTTTCGAGCAGGCTTAAATTGCTGAAACCGCCGATATTCAATACCGCGCGCGGGCCGTTTTGGGTGCCGAACAAACTTTCATGAAAGGCCGGAACCAGGGGGGCTCCTTGACCGCCTGCAGCCAAGTCGCGGCGCCGGAAATCGCTCACCACACAGATGCCGGTCAATTCACTGAGAAGTGCCGGATTGCCGATCTGCAGGGTAAAGCCGTGCGCCGGTTCGTGACGGATGGTCTGGCCGTGGCTGCCAATCGCGCGTATGGCGGCTGGCTCCAGGTTCTGTTGTTGCAATAGCGCCGCTATACCTTGCGCTGCCAGACGTACCCAGTGCTGTTCGGCCGCTGCTGTGCGGGCGATTTCGTCCGGGCCCGGGCTGCAGAGTGCGAGCAGATCGGCACGCAACTCACTGGGCATGGGCACGTAGTGGGTCGCGAGAAGCTGCGTTCGCTGGGACTGCTCGATCAGGGCGATGTCCAGGCCGTCGAGGCTGGTCCCGGACATCACGCCAAGGTAGTAAGGCATCTACATCAACGCTTATTGAGGGCGAGCAGGGTGGACTTCTCTTGATCCATCCGCGCCATCAACGGCGTGCTGAGTTGCATAAAGCGGGCTTTCTCATTGCGGGCGATAGGGTCGGCCATCGGTAGTTTCAGGCTCAGTGGGTCGACGTGTACGCCGTTGACCTGAAACTCGTAGTGCAAGTGCGGGCCGGTGGAGAGACCGGTGGTGCCGATATAGCCGATTATTTGCCCTTGTTTAACGCTGCTACCGCTTCGAATTCCCTTCGCGAAACCGTTCATATGTGCGTAGAGGGTGCGATAGCGCTGGCCATGCTGAATGATAACGGCATTGCCATAGCCGCCATGACGTCCTGCCAGTGTGACTTTGCCGTCGCCAGCTGCCTTGATCGGCGTGCCTCGGGGCGCTGCGTAATCGACGCCTTTGTGCGCGCGGATCTTGTTCAGCACCGGGTGGCGTCGGCCCATGGAAAAGCGCGAGCTGATACGCGCGAAGTCCACCGGTGTGCGGATAAAGGCCTTGCGCATGCTGTTGCCGTCGGCGCTGTAGTAGCTGGTGTTGCCTTGCTTGTTGGTATAGCGAACGGCGGTGAAGGTTTTGCCGCGATTGGTGAAACGAGCGGAAAGGATGTCGCCTGTACCGACGCGCTTACCGTTCACCATCTTCTCTTCATAGATCAGCTCGAATTCGTCGCCCTCACGAATGTCCAGGGCGAAATCGATGTCATAGCCGAAGATATTGGCTAGGTCCATGGTCAAGCCATGGGAGAGTCCCGCACGCTTGGCTGAGAGGAACAAGGAGCTGTTGATTACGCCGCGAATATAGGCATTTTTGACATCGGGCTTGACCAGCTCGCGTTTGAACGCGTAGCCATTGTCGTTCTTGGTCAGGCTGATGCTTTCGAGGTCGCTCAGCTTGGTTCGCAGGCTTTCCAGCTGGCCCTCCTGGTCTAGCTGGAATGCCAGTGTTTGGCCGACTTTGAGGCGGCTGAACTGTTTGGCATCCTTACTGCTCTTCAGCACCTCATGCAAGGTGGTGGCAGAGAGTCCGACGCGATCGAAAACTGTGGATAGGGTATCGCCGTTGGCGACAGTGACCGTTTTTTGGCTGGGGTCGGTAGCTTCTTCGTTTGCCGGTGCATCGGCAACGGCGCCATTGCCTTGGGCGGCAGTAGCGGGTTCGTTCTGGGGGGCATCTATCTTGGCGAAAGGCGATGGTGCATTTTCCTGAGCCTGACGACTATCCGGTTCAAGCAGCTCGCTGCCATTGTCGAGTTCGAGGCTGAGGTAGGTTTTTTGTGCTTCAACTTCGCGGGAGGGGAACACCAGGAGGGCCAAGCTGAGTATCGCGGCGACGCCGCTGGCAGCGAGGATGTGGCTTTTTGGATATAGCGGAGGGGCTTTAGTTGTAGAGGTCATAGGCCACTTTGACTTTAAAAAGATGGAAAGAAAATGATGAAAAAGCTGTAACTGTATAAAATATAACCAAATCGCTCGCTAGGCAAGCCTGAGTCTATGTCGCACCTGCTTCAGGTGCGGGTCGCATGGGGCAAAACTTGTGATTTGTCTGCGATCTTGTATGGTTGGTTCCCTTTTGGTTTGAGTGGTCGTGAATCCTGTCATGAAGTCGGTCGAAGAGCAGTTGGCGCTGATCAAGCGCGGTGCGGAAGAGGTCTTGGTTGAGTCCGAGCTGGTCGAAAAGCTCAAGCGCGGTAAACCACTGCGCATAAAGGCGGGCTTCGATCCGACCGCACCTGATCTGCACCTCGGGCATACCGTGCTTATTAATAAGCTGCGGCAGTTTCAGGTGCTGGGGCATCAGGTGATTTTCCTGATCGGGGACTTCACCGGCATGATCGGCGATCCGAGCGGCAAGAGTGCGACTCGTCCGCCGCTGACCCGTGAGCAGGTGTTGGAGAACGCCGAAACCTATAAGACTCAGGTCTTCAAGATTCTTGACCCAGAAAAAACCGAGGTGGCCTTCAATTCCACCTGGATGGATAAGCTGACTCCTGCCGATTTCATCCGTCTGGCATCGCAGTACACTGTGGCCCGCATGCTTGAGCGCGATGACTTCAGCAAGCGCTACTCGACCAATCAGCCGATTGCCATCCATGAATTTCTCTATCCGCTGGTTCAAGGCTACGACTCTGTGGCTTTGCAGGCCGATATCGAGCTTGGCGGTACCGATCAAAAGTTCAATCTATTGATGGGGCGTGAACTGCAGCGTTCCTATGGGCAAGCCTCTCAGTGCATTGTCACCATGCCGCTGCTCGAAGGGCTGGATGGCGTGAAGAAGATGTCCAAGTCCTTGGGCAACTATATTGGTATCCAGGAAGCCCCAGGGGTGATGTATAGCAAGCTGGTATCCATCCCTGATTCGCTCATGTGGCGCTACTTCGAGCTGCTCAGCTTCCGTTCCGTGGATGAGATCGAGCAATTCAAGCGTGACGTCGAGCGGGGTGCTAACCCGCGCGACATTAAAATCAAGCTCGCGGAAGAAATCGTGGCGCGCTTTCATGGCGAGGAAGCCGCGGCCAGTGCTCATCGAGCGGCAGGCAATCGCATGAAGGATGGCGAGCTGCCGGAAGAGCTTCCTGAGGTTGAGGTGCGGGCTGCTGAGGACATGCCGATTGCCGCCCTTCTTAATAAGGCGGGTCTGGTGAAGAACGCTGCAATGGCTCGCGATCTTCTGGGGGCGGGTAGCGTGCGTGTGGATGGTGAGGTGGTCGATCGCACCTTTATATGCAAGCTGGGCGCGACCCATGTTTGCCAGGCCGGCAAGAAGGCTTTTGCGCGAATTACCTTAAAGGCCGAATAAGCTCGAAAATAAGCGTT
>CBIHLQ010000026.1:0-77024 GCA_966210885.1 uncultured Pseudomonas sp. | reverse complement strand
GCAGGGCCGGGCCTGTTTTAGCGCGATACTGCGTTTCTCGACGCTCATTTGGAACAACCAAACTTCGCGTCTCGTGCCTTGCCTCGCGCTAAAACAGGCTCCGGCGCGGTCGCGATGAAACGGCAACAGACCCTAGGCTGGAGATAGAGTCTAGACCTGCCTGGCAGCGTTGCGACGAATCCCCTGTTATCGATCCCGGTGATCGGCTATCAGGCGGTTGAGAACCTATCCGCGTGGGCGAACCCGCGTTGAAAATGGCCTGCTATGCGTTATTCGTCCGCCGCGCCGATTTCCTCGCCGATCTTTTCGAGTTCGCGCAAGCGTTGGTCATAGGCCTCGCAGCTGTCTTGCAGTTCCTGGGCCGAGGTCTCCGGTGACAGAGCCTTGAGCTCCTGGCGTAGCTGTGCGGCGCGTTGCGGATCGTCGAGGGTCAGGGCGTCAATCTTGTTGGCTAGAAGTTCGGCCTTGGCCGTCGCTTCCTCCAAGGTGCAGGAGGCGTACGCCAGGGTGTGGGTCGATAACAACAGTGCGGCGCAAAGGCCTGGGCGAATGTGCATGGTTACCACCTCGCAATTCGAAGAGGGCTATCCGTTCGGTTGATTACCGCCAGTGCGGGAAAGTTCAGTGAGCAACAGGCTCGAACCTTAAGCCCGTGCCGGGGGTCGAATTCGATGGAGCCGGGGCATCGAGAGGCTCCACGTTCGGCGCTGTCGCGAATATGCGAAAGCGTGGCGAGGGTTGCCGCGCGCCGTTCAAATGCCGCATAGCCAAGCGCAGTGTTTTCTGTTGTCTAAACACAAGGGAGAAAATGGCATGTCTTATCACTGGGATCTTATCGAGCGGTTACTGCACGAAGTGCAAAACTCGGCGGGCAAGAGTTTCGCTCCACGCGCCTATGCCGAACAGCTCGCACAGGAATTGGAGCGCGCCGGCGAGCACACCGACGATCTTGATCGGCTTAAAGCACAGGCCTCCGAATATGAAGCGCAGTTGCTCAACGGCGGGTTTATCGCGCCACGGCCGGAAGAGGAAGGCGGCAACGGTGAAAATTTCGTATTGACCGAACGCGGCTTGCAGTTATTGAGCATGATCGACAGCA
Source organism: uncultured Pseudomonas sp. (assembly GCA_966210885.1). Classification (GTDB taxonomy): domain Bacteria; phylum Pseudomonadota; class Gammaproteobacteria; order Pseudomonadales; family Pseudomonadaceae; genus Aquipseudomonas. The sequence goes on along the minus strand of CBIHLQ010000026.1, from coordinate 75,925 downwards.
GCATTCCCGGCGGCGAACACTCTCGCGAGGTTCTCGAGCAAAAAGGCTCGGCGGCATTGGTGCCGGAAGTGTTCGACGAAGTGGCCAGCGAGGCGAATCTGGTGTGATGGGTGGTCGGCGAGTCGTGACGCACAGCACGGCTCGCTGTGAAACGCAGTCATTCACATCTGGAGCTCAGGCGCCGAAATTGGCTCATCGCTACCCCCCGGGAAACGGATTGCCGGGGCATCATGGAGAGGAGGCATACAGGCAGATGGCCTTACCTTAAGCGTGCACCATACTAAGAACTTGCCCGGCTCGATAACGCCCGCTGCGTAGAACATCGGATTCGGTTGTTTTCCGTCTACCCCGCAGTTTATGGCGCGAGGAAGCTTCGGCGTGGGTTGCGCCTGCGCATGAGTGTCCAAGTTCGATAGATGTTCAGTCGGTTTTTCACTAGGTTGATAGGCGACTTTCAATTGCCGACAACCGACGCTGCCCCGTTTAAGGTATTGGCATGAAGTGGTTAACCGCACTGCTATTACTGTGCTCCAGCCTGGCGGCCATCGCGGCGCCGGTGCGCTTCGGTTTCGGCACGCATAAGCCGCCCTATGTGTTCGAGGACGAGGCCAGAGGCCTGGAGTTCGAGATCGTCACCGCTGCTGCAGCCAAGGCCGGTTTCGCCGTCGAGGTGTTGTATGCGCCGATGGAGCGTCTGCATTTGTTGCTGCGCCGTGGGCAGATCGATGCGATTGCCACCACCAATGAGCGCAGCGGCGTGCGGGGTTTTTATTCCGAACCCTATATCCATTACCAGAACGTTGCGCTGGCTTTGCGCGAACGGGGCTTCAGGATCGAGCGCATAGCCGATCTGGCGCACTATTCGCTGAGCGCTTTTCAGCGTGCGCGTTTCTTGCTCGGTAGCGAGTATGCGCAGGTGGTGGAAAACCATCCGCGCTATCGCGAAGAGGCGCACCAGATCGCCCGTAACCGCTTGCTCTATAGTGGCCGTGTCGATGTGGTGGTCGGCGATATGCGAATCTTCCGCTATTTCAATCGCGAGGTCGGCGATCAGGTGGACGTCAGCCAGCCGCTGACGTCGTATCCGCTGTTCGAACCGACCGCTTACCGTGTCGGCTTCGTTTCCCGGGCTTTACGCGATCGATTCGATAAGGGCCTGGCGGCATTGCGCGAGAGCGGCGAGTACGGGGCGATCGAGCGCAAGTACGAGAGCTATTGAGCGCTGGCGGTAAGCCGGCGAAGGAGAAACGTGTGGCCTATCGACAGCTAGTGGCTTGTATCGGGTTGTGGGTGGTGGCGGTATCGACGGCGTCCATGACGCAGGCTGAAAGCCCGCAGCTATCGAGCGAGCAGGGCCGATTGCAGGTGGAGACGCTGGCAACGGGGCTGGAAAATCCCTGGGCGTTGGCCTTTCTGCCAGATGCCCAAGGCATGTTGGTGAGCGAACGGCCGGGACGTTTGCGCCTGGTCGGTTACCAAGGCGCGATATCCGAGCCCATCGAGGGTGTGCCCGAGGTCTATGCCAAGGGGCAGGGCGGTTTGCTCGATGTCGCGCTGTCGCCGGATTTCGCCAATGACCGCCTGGTTTACCTGGCCTATGCCGAGGGTGGTCACGAGGGTCGCGCCGGTACCGCGGTCGGGCATGGCAGGTTGTCCGCGGACAATCGCCAATTGGAGCATTTCACGGTGATTTTCCGGCAGGCGCCGAAACTCTCCACAGGGGTGCACTTCGGCTCGCGGCTGGTGTTCGACCGTGACGGCGATCTGTTCGTCACCCTCGGCGAAAACAACGAGCGACCCACTGCGCAGCACCTCGACAAGCTGCAGGGCAAGGTGGTGCGTCTGCACGCGGATGGCCAGGTGCCGCGCGACAACCCCTTTGTCAGCCGGCCCGGGGTGCGCCCGGAGATATGGTCCTATGGCCATCGCAACCCTCAGGGTGCGGCGCTCAACCCCTGGAGCGGCGAACTCTGGGTTCACGAGCACGGCCCGCGTGGCGGCGATGAGATCAACATTCCCCGGCCCGGCAAGAACTACGGTTGGCCGCTTGCCACCCATGGGATCAACTATTCGTTCTTGGCGATTCCCGAAGCCGAAGGCGAGTGGGTGCCGGGGACCGAGCGGCCCCTGTATGTCTGGAAGAAGTCGCCGGCGATCAGCGGCATGGCGTTTTACAGCGCGGAGCGGTTCCCCGAGTGGCGGGGCGATCTCTTTATCGGCGCATTGGCTGGCCAAGCGCTGATCCGCCTGGACTTGGACGGCGAGCGGGTCGTGCATGAAGAGCGTCTGCTCGAAGAGCTGGGCGCGCGCATCCGCGATGTGCGCCAGGGCTCCGACGGTTACCTCTACGTATTGACCGACGAGGCCAATGGCCGCTTGCTGCGCCTGGGCCTGCTAAAGCCGCAATAGCGCGATCAGGGCATTAGCGCCTGGCTCTCCTCGATATTCTTTTGCGCCGCGAGCAAGCGTTCTTCGAGCGGCTCGCTGACGACACTGAAATCGACGATTTCGATACTGCCGCGCCCCTGGCCCAGCAGATGGAAGGAAAACGCCTTGCGCGCCGCGAGATTGTCGAAGGCGAAGCTGACTTCGACGGGGCGATCGCGGGTCAGCAGCGGCAAGACCGGTAGCGGTACCAGCGAGTCGCGGTCGTATTCCTTGGTTTTCAGCTGCAACTGGGCGCCTTGCCGGTCCAGACGCACGGCGCGTATTTTCAGGCTGACCCGGGTGCGGGTGCCCTTGGGCAGTTCCAGGTACTGGGCGCCGACCAGGTTGTCGGCCCAATCGTCGCCGGCGCTGGTCTTGAGCTTGATCGGCGTGCGTTGGGCGAACTGGTACTGCGAGTCGGGCTTGCCCGCGCGTAAAGATTGATCGAGCAATTCGGCACGCTGGCTGAGCAGACGCGCCATACGGCCGCCGAGCCGGCGCAGATAGCGCGCACTGTCGGCGATGAACCCCGGGCTGGCGTACTGGCGGCAGACCTGACGGAAATCGCATTCGGTGAAAGTGCCCTGGCCGTCGTGTTCGCGCAGTAAGCCGTTGGTGTAGGAAATCATCGGCCGCCCGCCCGCGTAATCGCGCAGCAACGAGCGCCCGGCGATATCCGCCGGCATCGGCAGGGCCAGGTAATCGAGCACCGAGGCGGTTAAATCGACATGGCCGTAAACACCGCTTTTCAGTGCCGGCAATTGCGCCTGTTCGGGGGCGAGCAGCAGGTTGAAGCCCCAGGCCGAAGCCAGGCGAACGTTCTCCAGGCCATGGGATTCATCTGAGGTGACGATGACCAGGGTGTCCTTGAGTACGCCCTGGTCTTGCAGCGCTTGCAGGAAATCCGCCACGGCATCGTCGAGGTAGGCGATGGCCGCTTGTTTGGCGGTCGGGAAGCGAGCGAGGTAGTCGGCCGGCGCCGAGTAGGGCTGATGAGTGCCGACGGTCAATAGGGTCAGCATCCAGGGCTTTTTCTGCTTGCGCAGTTGTTGCACATAACCCAGCGCTCCTTCGAAGTAGGCCTTATCGTCCATGCCCCAAGGGAATTCCAGATAGGGCTCGTTGCGGAACCAACTGCGGCCGAGGGTCTTGTCGAAACCCATGCGCGGCATGATCTGGTCCTTGGCCATAAAACGCAGCCCCGCGCCTTGCAGGTAATGGGTGCTGAAGCCGTTTTCGCGCAATTGTGCCGGCAGGCATTGTTCGCTGCGTTCGGGGTTGTTGAGCAGTTCGATGCCTTTCGGCGTGCCGGAGTCGAGTTTGCTGTAATCACCGCAGAGCATGGCGTAGAGGCCGCGAATGGTCTGGTGGCTGTGCAACACGTAATCGGGGGTGAGCATGCCGCGCTCGGCCCAAGCGCTCAGTCTGGGCATCGGCGCTTGCTGATAGCTGCTGCCGATGGCCTTGCGGCTGGCCTCGATATAGGCGCCGGGAACCCCTTCCAGCGTTACGATCAGCACATTGCGCGCCTTACCGGCCTGGGCCAGTAGCGGCGTGCCCTGCAGATCGAGCGCGGTGAGGTCGTGGATATCCGGCGGGCTTTCCGGCGAGCCGGCGTCCAGCCAGTCCTCGGTTTGCCGCTGGGCTGCACTTAGGCCCTCGGCCAGCAATTTATGCGGCAGGTTGAATTGCAGCCATTGGTCGGCGTCGCTGGGGGCACGGTATTGCAGGGCGGCGTGGCCGATCAGCAGCACCAGCCCAGGGATCAGCCACACAGCGCGGAGCGCAGGTTTGGGCTCGCTCTGGCCCCAGCGCGCGACGCCATAGCACACCAGGCAAAGCCCCAGGGCCAATGCCAATAACGGTTGGCTCAGGCCGCTGCCGCCGGTCGAGAGACTGATGAACTGCGGGTCGGTCAAGTAGTGCAGATCGGCAAACTCCGGCATACGCCCGACGGCGTTGACCAGTTCGACGGTCCCCAGGGTGAACAGGCACCAGATCAGCAACAGTGGCACGCTCAGCAGCCAGCCGCGTCGATGCAGCAGCACCAGCAGCAGGCTACCGATGGCCACATCGGAGAGCAGGCCGAATGGATGTCCCCAGCCCAAAGCGACACGACTGGCCAGGGGCAGAGCTATTAACAGAAACCCCAGCGCCAGTGCAGGCACAACGGGGTGGCGCAGCCAATGGCTGAAAAATCGCACAACAACTCCTGAGCTAGTCGCTAGCAATGCGCGCGGAATACCGTGAATCACGGCCGTTCATGATTTTGAAACATGATTGTGCTTAGACGCCAGTAGCGCCAGCCAATTCAGCGGAGAAATAAATTTGTAGTGAAGCGGGGAGGGGAGTAGCGGGAGGCGACCCAGCGCTTTGTAGAAACGGCAAAGCGCTGTGGGGCTCGATAGGCGAGATTACTTCTTGCCGATGGTGATTTGCTTGGACGTGCCGTAGACCTGACCGCTGACACCCTTGGCGATCTGCTGGATCTCGCCGCCGGACTTCAGAAAGGCCGCGACTTGCGCATCGATCGAGGCGCTGGTTTCAACGGCTGGGGCGGGTTTCGGCTTGCTGTTGGAGGCTTTTACGCGCATGGCAGTCATTAACCTTTTTCAAAATTAAATTGGTCGGGGATTGTACGCGAATTACTTGACAAATGCTTGGTTAATAATGGCCGATGTCGCATTTATATCATGCGAATAATCGGCGATATGCCGTTATATATGGCCAATAGGCCGCTTAAGTTGTTGTTTAGTCTTGGCATATCAGCACTGTGTCGTTTGTCGGGCGCGGCGCTATTTTTTCGTGGGGTGGGGCGCGGGTGCGGTGCGAACGGGGTTCTACCTCCAGCGAGCGAGGCCGAGAAACCCGGCGGTAACTCAGGTAGAATGCCGGCCTCGCAACGAGGGTGGGCACCATGGCTGTAATTGGACGAATGAATAGTTTGCAAGTCGTTAAACACACCGACTTCGGCTTGTATCTGGATGGCGGCGCGGATGGCGAAATACTTCTGCCCAAGCGTTACATTCCCAAGGACACGCCGAGCGAGGTGGAAGACTGGCTCAACGTATTCATCTACCTCGACAGCGACGACAAGCTGATCGCCACCACGGAAAAACCTAAAGTTCAGGTCGGCGAATTCGCCAGTCTGAAAGTGGTGGATATCAACCGCGTCGGCCTGTTCCTCGACTGGGGCTTGCCGAAAGACCTGCTGCTGCCGCATTCCGAAGAGAAGCGTCCGCTGCAGATCGGCGACTACTGCGTGGTACATGTGTTTCTCGACAAGCGCAGCAAACGCATCACCGCCACCGCGCGCATGGATCGTTACCTCGATAACCTGCCCGCCACCTACAAGGCCGGCCAGGAAGTCGACCTGCTGGTGGCCGATGCCACCGACTTGGGTTTCAAGGCGATCATCAACGGCAAGCACTGGGGCCTGATCCACAAGAACGAACTGTTCAAGTTCCTGCGCAGCGGTATGCAGGAAAAGGGCTTTATCAAAGAAGTGCGCGCCGACGGCAAGATCAGCCTGAGCTTGCAGCCGGTCGGCCAGGAGGCCGCGAGCAGCCTCGGCGAGCAGATCCTCGGCAAACTGCGCGAGCAGGGCGGGGTGCTCGCCCTCAATGACAAAAGCTCGCCGGAAGCCATCAGCGCGCTGTTCCGCGTGAGCAAAGGCAACTTCAAAAAGGCCATCGGCGGTTTATACAAGCAGGGCCGCATCCTGATCCACGAAGACCGTATCGAACTGGTCGACAAGTAAGGGATTCAGCCCGCCTGGTTGGTAAAACCCGCTTGAGCCTCGCCTAGCAACGTTGAATAATACGCCGGCACCCGTGCCGGTGTAGCTCAGTCGGTAGAGCAGCGCACTCGTAACGCGAAGGTCGTAGGTTCGATTCCTATCTCCGGCACCATTAAACAGATTCATGCAGTGCCAAGCAGTGTCATGAATCCCTCAAGAAGCCCGCCTAGTGCGGGCTTCTTGTTTCGCGTGGTGCCATCCAGTCTCATCCAAGCGCTTGTCTTCTGAGTACCTCTGCGAGTACCTTTGGATTGTTCAATAATCTATGGGTACTCGGCATGCCTTTGACGGCCTTGCAGGTAAAGAATGCTGCGCCACGCGAAAGAGACTATGGGCTTGCCGATGGCGGCGGTCTGTTCCTTTGGATTCGTGCGGCAGGTGGCAAATCCTGGCGCTTCCGATTCCGCCTGGATGGCAAGCAGTCGCACATTTCCCTTGGCACCATCGACAAGGTAACGCTCGCACAAGCGAGGCAGCTTGCGTCCGACGCTCGCCAGCTTGTCGCGCAGGGGCGGCATCCGGGGCTTGAGCGGAAGGTTGCGCGCGCCCAGGCGGCGATATCTCGCGCCAATACGTTCAAGAGCCTTGCGTTGGAGTGGCATCAGCATAAGTCGCCGCGCTGGTCAGCAGGCTATGCCGGCGACGTGATGGAGGCTTTCGAGCTGGACATATTTCCCCAAGTGGGGAACTTGCCGCTAAACGACATCAAGCCTATGCACTGGTTGCAGGTTTTCCGCCGCATCGAGGCGCGTGGAGCCCTGGAGAAGCTGCGCAAGGTTCGCCAACGTTGCCAAGAGGTTTACCGTTTCGCGATTGCCACGGGCCGCGCCGAGTACAACCCCATCGCAGACATTGGAGGTGCGCTGCAGACTCCCACCTCTCGACACTATCCCTTCCTCCCTATTGCTGAAATCCCGGAGCTGATCCACAGCATTCAGGCGTGTCCGGGGCATGACGTAGTGAAGATCGCGACTCGACTGTTGATTCTGACAGGGGTTCGAACGGCGGAGCTGAGAGGGGCTCCTTGGTCGGAGTTTGACCTCGATAATGGGCTCTGGATGATCCCCGCTGCGCGCATGAAGATGCGCCGCGCTCATCTCGTACCGCTCTCCAAACAGGCGCTCGCCGCATTACGTGAACTGCAAAGCATCACTGGCGGCTACACGCTTGCGTTCCCTGGCCGTAACGATCCAGCCAAGCCCATGAGCGAGGCCGCCATCAATCAATTGCTGAAGCGCTCTGGCTATGACGGTCGCGCCACAGGCCATGGGTTCCGACACACGATGTCCACCACCTTGCATGAGCAGGGCTATCCCAGCGAGTGGGTTGAAACCCAGTTGGCGCATGTGGACAAGAATAGCATTCGCGGCACTTATAACCATGCTCAGTACCTGGATGGGAGGCGAGAGATGCTTCAGTGGTATGCCGATCACCTAGACTCTCTGGCCAGTAGTAGTGCTGGATCTGACTCCAATGCAGCGATGGAGAGACGCGCATGAATGCCGGCCTGATTCGCCTCTCTCAGTTTGTTCCCGAGCATGCTAGTTACAATGAGTTTGATTCGCAGACAGCCGCATACGATCTGCAGGGACTGCTGGAGGCCTTGAGAACTAACTACTTCGTCTCTTCAGGAGGCTCAGTACCCGAGCGCATCTGCTGGGTGGGAGGTGCTACATCATCTAGCCGATCATCCAAGCATTACATGATCGACTTCGAGAGCCTGTCCAATTATTTCGAATCCTGGGCGCGCTCACCCACAGCCGGTGAACCAAGCTTTCGGTGTTTTTGCAAAACAGAGAACGAGTACAGGAACATCCCAGCCGGCTCCATCTACTTTTCCAGAAAAGCCATGGCCGAATGGATTCAGTCTGCCGCCATTGAATGTCCTGGGTTTCTGATCAGGGAGGAGTCAGAGCAAAGCACCAGAGCAGCCGACGAGATTGAAGCCTTCAGAGGCAAAGAACTAGTGTCCATCCGAGGGCTTGCACGAGGACTCATCGACATCATTGTCGCCGTTGACAGAGCCCATCGCGGCCTACCAGACAAAGAAAAAGCAGCGGCAATCTTACGCGCTGCATCTCAGCTTAATCCGAACGATAAGGCTTCCAAATGGCATGTAGCCCTCGCTGAGCTAGCTGACGCAGCAGAGATCGAGGACTTTCGTGGCAATCGAAGAACGCTTAACAAGTACCTTGGAAAAAGCTAGCTTCCAGTTCCTCTGATTCTGGCCAGTGCAGCACTGGGGTTCGATCTGCTGGGCTATTTGATGCTTAGTGGCGAGGCTTGGTGCGTTGCTGCAAAGGTTCTCGAGCCAGGCGCTTTCTTTAACGTATTTGGGTATTTCCCTATTTTTTTGGCAATTGCCAGAATCCGCTTCAGGAGTGCCATTAAATCCATAGCCATCCAATCCGGTTCTAGGGAGATCCGACTAGATGGCTACACAAGCTATTTCACCAGCACTGCTCCGCCTTCCAAGTGTCTGCGCCCTAGTGGGCCTTAGTAAGTCGCAGGTATACCGGCTTATTAAGGCGGGCGAGTTTCCCGCAGCCATTCAGCTCGGCGCTAACTCTGTAGCATGGCCGGCTGAACGCGTTCATGCCTGGGTTGCAGATAAAATCAACGCATCCGTGCAGTAATCGCCATGCCGATTCCTGCGCGACAGCGTGCTTTGCTGGAAGCGCGATGTAAGAGTGCAAGCGCGCAGCTCGGATTAGAGCTGTGTCCGGATTCACGGGCATCGCACCGTTTGCCCCAGTGGTCGGATTCTGTGCGGCGGGTGCCAAATATAGCCCTGCGCTCAGCACTTTTTGGCGCAATTAGCAAAGGTCGCCGCCCGTACCTTGAGCGAGCGGAGATTCATGCGCTGGGTGGAAACAGCGTTATCTATACCGGTGTCCTGCTTGATCAGGGGGACCTCGACGTATGGGAGACCGTGCTGCACATGGCCAGAGCTCAGGCGTTGGGCGCTGAGTGTAGGGTGACGGCTTATCGACTCCTGAAGGTGCTTGGCAGAACCGATACAGGAAAGAACCGCCAGATCCTGGACAAGCATCTGAGCAGACTGAAGGCGACCGCTTTGCAGCTACGATTTGGCGAGCATTCATATGAGGGGAGCTTGCTCCAAGAGGTATATCGTGAGCACCGCGAGGATAGAACTCGGAGCTATGTCATTCGACTGAACCCAAAGCTGCAGACGCTATTTGTTGGTGATCAGTTCACTGAAGTGGATTGGTCTGTTCGCCAAGCGCTGCATGGAAAGCCGCTCGCGCAATGGCTGCATGGCTTCTATGCCAGCCATGCTGCCCCCTTCCCATTGAAAATCGAGACGCTACATCGGCTATGCGGGAGCCGAGCCAGCTCTCTGTCAGATTTTAAAAAGGATTTGCGCCGTGCCCTCGACTTTTTGACAGAAGCGAGTACTGCGAGCGGGTGGCCGTTCAGCTATGAGATTCAGGGGACTCTGGTAAGTGTTAAAACTACTCCTAGTTCTTCTCAGCGTCGACATTTAGCAAGAATACGCGGAAGCAGCGGTCTGGCCTGTTAACCGGTTGTGGCCCCGGTTTTGCCATTAACATGACCAGCCCCCCCAGAAGATGTCGCGAAATGCAGGAGCCGACTAGTTGAAAATGTTTAGGCAGCCGTTTGGGATGTCACCATTTACCAAAGTTTTAAGTCGTTTTGGTGCTAGCCATATCCTACCCGCAGGCGCCACGAACAGCGTGGAACGCCTGCTGTAGCTTTACTTCTTTCAGTCAATAGTAATTGCAGCTTGGATGGTGTGGCGCAAGCTATGAGATTTGATCTGGTCAGGGTCTACTTTCATGTAGGTGAGCAGCTCCCTGTTGGTAAGACTTTCCCTGTATGAAAGTGGAAGTCGATCAATGATCAGTTCACTTTCTCGCAATAGTTCAGAAAGTGACTGGTTCGTTTCATCATCGATGAGTGCGTAAATCCGGCGAGCCAACGCATAGAGCCATAGGTTCACTTCATGCGCCCGGATGTGTGAGCTCCAACTAATCTGAGCGCTAAGCGGTTGTCTTATCGTTCGAGCCAGTGCATTGAAGACTTTCCACAGCTCAGCGACGACCGTCTCTAGATCTTTTGGGGCAAGGTAGGAAGTCAGCGTGGCAAGTTCGTCAGTGAAGGCGCCATCTGCCTCTAGCTTAAAATACAAGCTGTCTTTGTTTAGGGCGGCACGCCATTGGGTTGTTAATTCATTTAGCCACTCCCTTGAGACCTGAGTTGTATCTATCGTCTTACGTTCGAACATGGGAAGAAGTAATGACTCTAAGATCCAAGGTGTGAAGTGATGCAGCCTACCAAGACGACCGCGTACTGGCTGGAGAATGTCTTGGAGTTCTTGGTCGGATAGCGGTCCTTGTAGTGATCGGGTCAGTTTTGAAATTAGATGGGGTTTAATATCCGATTTGACGTAGTTTGCTTCGTTGATTAGCCAGCAAAGAATAGTTCGATGAAGACTGGCAGGAGCAATCTTATCGATATTAGACAGTGCTTCAATTCCTAACGTGCCATTGTTGATGGCGTCTTTGAAAGCATGGAGCCCCACCCAGGTGATGATGCTCGTCTCACTGTACATAAGGGCTTCGAGTTGAACTGGTTTTTTGTCTAAACCTATGTACAAGCATATGTGCTTGAAAGCCTCGATGACCAGCGTGTGCGTACGTAGGTCTTCGATGGGGTTTGCACATATTGCGCTCAGAAAGCTGACGAGCGCCTGGGGTGCATGTGACCAGAGCAGTTTGAGGGCGTAGTAATCACCCCATGAAGTATCTGTTGGCGAGTAACTGAACGCTCTATAGGGGGTATCGGTGGAAAGTAGGAGTGAGCGAAGGTCTTGCGAGCGATAATGTTCAAGGTCGAGTAGCGTTTTCCGTTTCCTCGGCTGTAAAGCACCCGGGCGGCAAGGTCTCAGGTGTTCGAGCAAGGCGGTCTGCAGCTCTTGTGGGAGAGACTTGGTTTTCTCCGTGTACAGTTGACCTGCATGGGTCCAGGCGAGCACATAGCCGAAGGCATCCCAGATCGAGTGAAAGTCCTCAGCAGGTAAGCCGTCAGTCCAGAACTTGGAGGGGACACTATCGAAAATTTCTGGATCAAGCTCCCCGTCTTTGATCTTGCCCGTCGCCTCCAATTGGTTTCTTAGCTGAACTCCTGAAAGCCCTGCGAGTTCAGGGTCATTCAACCACCAGGCAAGCACATCGCCCGCGCGGGGAGCTTCTGTGAATGAAGAACGGTGGTTTAACCCATTTGGTTCCTCGTCATCTTCCTCCGCCTTGACGAATGTGGCTGAGTCAAAAATTATCTTGGCTGTAGGTGTCCTCCCGTCCCCCGCATGTAGCGTGTTTTGTATGATCTGATCAGTGTATTCAAAGACATGATGCATGACATCCAATGGAATAGGCGTTGCCAGCAGTGGAAAATTGTCATTAGCGCGTTGTATCGAGTTGGAGAGGTGATATCCAGCCAGCGGGCGACCGCTCGCTGAGCGAATCAGTATCATACGGTCATGAATTTTACTTTCAGGAACTGCAAGTACTTTGAGGCGAACGTTGCCAAAGTAGCTGTTGCCCCACTCATCGCATTGGGCAAGAAGACGGTGGATACGGTTGGGTTGATTAGGGTCATTCGATGTTTTCTCTGTCGTTATGATGAGGTAATCGCCTGTCGAGGTGCCCATCCGATGCAGGAGTTCAATGCCCACGTCCTCCATGAACGGGTCGATCCAGGCGATCTGTGCGTCATGGTTGCTCTCGAAAATTTCGCGGAGCCATTGGGTCAATTGCAAGCGACTCGTGCCGCCGCTGTCGGTCAGCTTGGGGAAAAACCGACCTTTGGATTTTTTGGGATATAGTTGTTTTATGGTGTTTTCGGTAGTCCTATTCAGAGTCACCCATGGGTCGGAATCATGGCCTCCCAGTTGCGAGCGCGAGGGTCGAGTGGCGCGACTAATCCGCCCCGCAGCCTCCACCTGTGGTTTTTCTTTTGCCGGAACATGCTTCTCCAGCCAGCTCAACTGTCTATCTGAGCGGATCGGTTCAATCACCTGCATGTTGAGGTTCATGCTGCGGACAAAATAGTTCCCAGTCTGCAGTACTAGGTATGAGGCATCGCCCACGTTGCCAAGTGCGTAAATTTCAAGGGTGAATGATGTACAGGTCTGATTCTCTAACGCCTCAAGCTTGAAGCCATGCTTTAGCGGGTACTCAGAATTCTTGTCTAGTCGAGCTGTATAGGTAGCTTGCACACTGTCATCACTGTATGCATTCACCACAACTAAAAGATCGGAGGCTTCCGGGGTTAGCGGCTCAAATAGTTCGATGGAGGCGTCTGGTCCCCTCAACGTGATGTCGTATTTGCTTCTTTCTGCGCTGGTCAGGCTCGGGGCGCAGATGAACTCAAAATCTCCGATACGCCATGCGTCCAGCTCTGCGAAGTCCAGCCCGGTATCTGCGTTCAATGTACGGCATGCGGCTTCAGCGATTATCCGGTCCAAACCCTCCGTCATGCTGAAGAGCCAAGGCTTGCCTGCGGACGAAATGGCTGCGCTGTCCACGCTAGCATAGCTGGTCGGGCTAAGGCGGCTCGTGCGGAACTGATAGAAGTCTCTTGTCGGTAAATGCATGACGGGACGGGCGATAGGATTTGCTCCAAAGGTAGTCGTCCCTACTTTTGCAGCCAGCTTGTCGTTGAGATCCAACTGAGCCTGTTGGCTGGCATCCTGTAGCGTTGCACCGCCGAAGAATTGATCAAGAAAGATCTTAAGCTGTCGCGATGTTGTATACAGCGTTAAAGCGTGAGTCCTCACGGAACAGTCATCGTTGAGCGAGGTCTTGCTGCTGTTTGTGCCTGTCCAGCGGTTCGATTGGTAGGTGCCTGGCAGTGATCGGCCATAAAGGAACCGCATTTCGGCGATTCCTGCTCGCTCGATTTCTAGCATCCAGATTTGAGTGACAATGAGGTGTTGGTCGTTGCCAAAAAGATTGTGAAGCCTGGAATCACAGGCTAGTTTGCTGAGAACATTGTCCATAGCGCATCCTTCCGCTTTGTTAGTGAACAGAAATCCGGATCGCACCGCAGGAGGCGTGCGGTTTCGGTTGATGTCAGTTTGTCATCATTTCCTCTTAGCAATCTACGACTGTGGTTGGCCCCGGAGCAAGCGGTCTATCGTGCGGAACTTGACTTCGCAGGTCGCGAGAAGATGCCTAGTGCATTTCTTAAACTATTGCTCTCTATGGTGACCTTAGCCAGCTGCCGGCGTAGCTCTGCACTCTTACCGCGTTGCTTCCTGTTGCCCAGAAGAAGCATCGTCACCTTGCTGCTCGTACTGGCGCTTCCATTTGCCAGCAAGCTTTCAGCGATGCCTATTGTCTCGGCTAAATGGCGAAGCTGCGTGCGGGCAAGCACCCTAGTCTACTGCCTCGCATTTGGGGGATTCAGGAATACGTCGTCCGGCGTGGGGCATTAACACTCCTTGCGGCAAACATTATTCTTTATGTCAGTGCCAGCTCAGACTGGGACAGATCCCTCATACCGTTCTAGCACCCTAGGCTACCGTTCCAGCACCCCGACGAATACCGTTCTGACGCCCCTGCAGATACCGTTCCAGCACCCTTGGGGGCGGGTGTGGATATCTGCCTTGAGGCCAGTAAATACGGGCTATACAGAGGGGGGCGTGCGAAGCGCTAATCTGTCTTTAATCATTTTCTAATCTTGGGCGAATACCCACGCCATCTCATTCGCTTTGCGCTGCTAGGGCTTCATGTGACGGCACTCGAATGAGGGCGCATTCGGTGGTTGAGCCCGGCCGGACGGCGCTGCGCTTATGCTGCTTTAGCCTTGAGTCGCTCTTGTTCAGACGGTGCCACCCCATTCCAGAGCAAGGAGAGCACTGCGAACCTGCCTGGCACCAATCTCCGTCTCGCAAAGCAAAACTGGCGCACTGCCGCCGAGGGCCTTGTTTGGCTTTGCCATCCACTGAGAGGCCGCCCGTCTACTTTCGAATACCTTCTCGGCTAGCCGGGAGGCGGCAGCTATTCTTTCCAGGCTTTCGGATATGCCGTTTTGGATCATGCATTTCGCCCTCGTTTGGCAGGAGGTCGCTGGCGAACTGGTTCAAGTTCTAGTTGTACAGCCAGCGAGCAATACCCAGAACCAGCATATGCGATGGGTAGAACCAGTATGCCCATCGGCCTACGGAAGGAATTGCGAACATAACTTTCGTTCCCTCCAGCCATAGGGCTATCAAAGGCGCACCGAGCAGTGTACCCGCCAGTATGACTGGGTACAGCTCTCCGGTTATCGCTGCGGCCAGCACGTCCATCGATATGTTTGTCAGCAGGAAAAGTGTGGCAGGTATCAGCCAAATCGGATGAGGTTTTCCCATCACCATCAACAGTGTGGCCGGCAGCAGGACGCCAGGCATGCCGTACATGATCCATGGTTGCAGTGCGATGCTGACGACCAAAGCAATCATCGCAAGTGCGATGCTGCTGAAGGTCCGGTGGTGGACTCCCCAGGCGACCATCAACCCAAGCAGCAGGGAGGGGAGCACATTCACCGTCGGGCTATCCACGCCGACCAGCAGGCGATGGGGCAGTTCGCTGATCAGCCCAAATACCAACAACGAAACTGCGTAGCGCTGGTTAGTCGAAGTGAACACTTCTCCCCGCTGCGAACGGCGAACATTCGCTGCGATAGCAAGGCAAAACAATGGAAATGCTAAGCGACCAGGTACCAATAATCCTGATAGCTGTGGCCATACAAATCGAAGATGGTCCAAGAGCATGGTCAGGAGAGCCAGCCACTTCACCAGATCAAGTGAATAGGATCGGGCGGGTGAGAGTGCCTCAGGGTTGTCTGGCCTCGGCAACGAGAAATCGAATGGATTGACGCCTGAGATACGGTGGTTCATCTAGCTGTCGGAGCCTACAAGGGCGGCGCTTTGCGCCGGGACGGGGAGGAGGAATGCAGGGCTACCTGTTAGGTCCGAGGCGGCAGTACAATGATAGCGCAGCCCTAGTCCGCCCTCTCCCGGAAGCCCACGCAGCATGCCGGTGATGACGCTAGGTACGACCTCGGCCCCGCATTGCGGGGCCGTTCTGTTTCTGGGCTGGGCTTCTCGCATCAATAGCGCACTCGGAAGGTCGGCGAGTCCTCCGGCCGAGACTCGCGCCGGTCGTAGATACGGGTGGTGCTAATGTTGGCGTGTCCTAGCCACTGCTGGACCTTGGCGATATCGGCCTCGTGCTCTAGGGCGTTGGTGGCGGCGGTGGCGCGCAGTCCATGCACACCGAGGCCGTCTACCTCGACGCCGGCCGTGCGCGCGTAGCGCCCGACCAGGGCGTAGATACCATCGGCACTGAGGCCGGTGCCAGTGACCCGGCCGCGCAACGGCAGGAATAACGGTCGCCCCGTATCTAGGTGGTGGCCGGATACCTCTAGGTAGGCGTGAATGCGTTCCTGGACCACCGGATGCAGCGGCAGGTAGCGCAGCTTGCCGCCCTTGCCATGCACGCGCAGATGCCTGATCCCTCGGCGCTCCTGAATGTCCTGGACGGTCAAGCGTGCGGCTTCTTCCCGTCGAAGGCCTAGGTACAAGAGCACCGCCAGGACGGCGCGGTCGCGCAAACCCTGGAGGGTGGCTGGGTCCGGGGCATCGAGGAGGGCCTTGGCTTGGTGATCGCCAAGGGCAGGCGTCTTGCCTTCACTGCTTTCGATTCGAGGGCGCCTCACGCCCTGCACAGGGTTGCCGCCATTGATCGCATTGCGATCCAGCAGGTAGTCGAACAGGCTGGCCAGGGCCGCGAGCTTGCGGCGGATGGTGGCACCAGCCAGGCCGCGTTGCTCTAGTTGACCGCGCCAGGCGAGTACATGGGCGCGTGTGACTGCGCGGAACTGATCCGGGGACTGGAGGCCGAGGAAACTACAGAAGTCCTCGATGTCGCTGCGGTAGGCGCGGCGGGTGCGCGGGTTGTCCAAGTTGGCGAACCACTCGGTTGCCGCCGGCACCTCGGCCAGGCCCTGGAACTCGGCGGCGGTCAGGCGGCGTTCGGTCAGGACAACAGCGTCATTCATGCCGCGTACCTGACTCTTCGTTCGTACCTGGGTCTTCGTTATTCCAGTGCTCAATTAGCTCGTCGACTCGATCCGGAATCCGGGGCGTTTTGCTTAGCACCAGGCAGCGAGCAGTGCTCACGTACTCTTCGACAAGGTAAAGGGAATCACCGATCCCAACATCGATCTGAGCAAGCACCTCGTCAGGAATGGGAATGACCAGACTGCCGTCTTCATCCTGCTCGATCTTCACTGTCCAGGCCATGATCCGGCACTCCCATGCGCTTTTTAATTAACGATAACGGTTTTTATCGGTAATTAAAGAGCCCTGCCAAAATGGCAGAAAAAGCCACCTGAAGCCATTTGGGGCAGGCTGTGGCAGATCAGGCCAAATTCACCGCGTGGCTTTTTCTGCCATTTCTGACGCAAGTGGTTTTTCGTGGCTTTCGCTGTCATCAATCGAGATATTTCTTCTGTGCGTTGTTTTTATTGCCGAGCTTAAGTAAGTTACTCGCATTAAGTAATTGACATGAGATCCTTAATGATTGTTCTTCTAGGTGGAGAGAAAGGCGGCTCTGGAAAAAGCTGCTTGGCCCAGAACTTGGCGGTATGGCTCCAGCGCAAAGGCCGTGACGTCTTGCTGCTGGATGCAGACCCTCAAGGAACGACGGTTGATTGGGCGCGGGAGCGGGAGCAAGTAGGCGTCTTACCAGCTCTGCCTGTGGTGGAGGCTCATGGAAATATTAGGCAGACACTGCTTGATCTCCAAAAGCGCTATGAGGAGATCGTCGTTGATGCCGGCGGTGCTGATTCTGAGGCGTTGCGATCTGCGATGACGGTCGCGACGCACATGTTGATTCCGTTTCGCCCCAAGCGGAGAGACCTTAAAACGCTCCCTAATGTAGAAAACCTGGTGCGTTTGGCGAGGGCGGTCAATCCTGAGCTTATCGTGCGTGCGGTTATTACCCAGGCTCCAGCACTACCAAGTCAGGGGCAGCGGATACTCGATTCTAAGGATGCATGCGCGTCGTTTGGGATTCAGACCCTGCAGGCCTTCACGACGGCCAGGAATGTATACGACGACGCGGATGAAAATGGCAGCTCGGTGCTAGAGGCTGGAACCGATACTAAGGCTGTCGAGGAGATCGAGCTGATTGCCAACGGACTGTTTTCGGAGGATGTGTAATGGCCGGTCTTAAGGGGTTGAGTAAAGGGCAGCAACCTCGCAAAGAGGAGGCGCTGGAGTCTTTTATCAGCGGCGCAAAGGTTAAGTCGAACTCTGCGGTACAGGGGGAGAGTAGAGCTGTGTTCAAGCGGGTGACTTTTTCACTCACAGATCAGATCAGTGAGGAGATTGATCGGCTTAGCTTGATCCCGAGAAGCTTCCGCGCTACTCGCTCGGATGTGGTTCGAGCAGGTGTCGCTGCCCTTTCTGCGATGAGTGAAGAGCAAGTTGTAGCGTTGCTGGAAGCTGTGCAGGGCGAATAACTTAGTGTGGTTACGTAAGTTATGATTGTTTGCGTAGGGATGTCGCATGATCCTGTTCCTTGATATCGACGGTGTGCTGCATCCGCTGATGCCGCGACGAGATCGGCCTCAGTCGGAAGCTGGCCAGCTTTCTTATTTGCCTCGATTGGCCAAAGTCCTCTCTCAGTATCCCGAGGTCCAGATCGTGATCAGCAGCACCTGGCGTGTAACCCGTACGCTTGATCAGTTACGCGTCCTTTTTCCAGAAGACCTTCAGCACCGCGTTGTGGGCGTGACCCCAGTCCTCGATGAGGCGCGATATCCAGGTGGCCGCGAGATTGAGGCGCTGGCCTGGCTGGACGCGCATGCACCAGGTGAGGAGTGGGTTGCTCTAGATGATTGTGCTCCCTGCTGGACTTCACTTTGGCGGCTGGTGATCTGCGATGACGGGTTTCGAGGGGCAGAGGAGCGTGAGCTGCGGGAAATCGTAGAACGGTGGGGAGAGAAAAAATAAACTTACGTAAGTTGCGTAACTTGGTTAAGTTGCATATGATGGTGCTGTGAGGCGAGAAGTCGCTTCCCCGGCGCACGCCGGACCCTGACTGCTAGGAGGCTCATCATGGTTGTTGCTGAATACACGCTGGATGCAGGGATCGTCATATCGCGCGAGCTGCCGATATTGGACGAGGGTGAATCAATCACGATCAGTCGCTGCCAATACAGGGGGCAGACCTCCCTGCTGATCGAGGTCATGAGTGACGGTCACGTGGCCGACTCGGTCGTTTTTCCTGGTCTGATTAGCGGCCGGGTGCCGGTAGAATTGATTCAGGCATAGAAGGGGAGGGGGATGATGCAGAACGCAAACAACGTGCTGGATAAGTTCGCGGAGTCGGTAATGGCTGCGCCGGCCGGCGTCTCGGTGCTGTGCCCCTGGAACCAGGAGCCATACGACGACGATGCGCAGGCTGCAGCTGCGACTCTGATCCGCCTGGGTGTGTTAGGGGCCATGCAGGACATCAGTAGTGGAAAGATCAGGCTCTACCTGGGCCGACAGCATGCTGGAAATCCGGCCATGCGACTGCTGAATGTATGGCTCGTGTGCATCATGGCTAGCCTCTTTCTGTTCGGGCTGTACTACCTGCACGGACATGATCATATCGGCTCTAACTGGGCAGGGCTTGTCCTGGGCATCCTCGGTGGGGCCTACTTCTGGACCCACGGCCTGGCCGCCTGGAAACATGCGTGGCTTTTCGCTTTTGGTATGGGGCGCTCCGCCCATTTTGGTGAGTTCACACGGCTCGGCGTGAACTTTGTGTCTGGGCTGGTGGGGCTGGCGTCGGCCGCTGGTTTTGCAAGCCGTCTATTTGGTTGAGGGAGGAGAGGGATATGAGCGAAATCATGATGATCATCGGTACTTTGCTAGCACCGGCCATTATTGGGCTGGCACTGTCTGTGAGCACCTTTGATGGAGTAGCTGCAACGTGGATGCAGGCGGCAGGGGTTGTGCACAAGGGGCAGACGGTGATGAACACTCGAAACGTCCCCCTAGTAGCGCTGCTGGTCTATGGCGCAGCAGCGCTGCTCGGGTACGGTGTGTTCCTGGCTTACTAGGACAATGTGCCACCAGGTGGAGCCCCAGGCATCTTAGGGATGGAATTCGTTGGTTTCATCCCTTCCGCTTTATTCAGCGTTCGATCACCCGCAGCCTCGGCCTTGACTAACCCACCAGCAAGCGTCCCCCTAGTTCCGCCCTCTGAGTCTCTTTCTCCCGTGACTTCCTGGCCACCATTCACCCACCGCAAGCACTTTTCAAACAGTTCGTTCGGCAGGGAAAACGCACGAACTAGGATGGTGTAAGCGAAGGCGCAGCAAAGAAGTAGCGAAGCCGCTATTATCAGGGGGCTTATCCAGCTGGTAATTAAAACCCCGTGGACGTAGCTAAAGAACCACCCAACTAATAAGTTGATTGGTCTGAGAGCCAGAATTATCAGCAAGAAACCTACTACACGGAAGGCCGGGCCAATAAACAGGCCAATCATGAGCATGTAGCCCTGTCGAGTATGCTCAGAACCCCACCCGTCCCGCTCTGCTGCACCGTGCGCTGATAGCCAAATAGGGCTAACAATCAAGCACTCAATAAAAAATAGCATCCAAGACACTACGCCAAAGAACCACAACATCAGCGGAATTGCAGGAAGGACGACAGCAAGTGTGACGCCCGCAATCATGATTGGCACTAGCAGCAACTTTATTAGATCGCCCATGCCCTTGACTGTTCCAGACGCAACCTCTGTCGCATACGTGCCCGCGCCACCTATTACAGATGCAGCACTTGAGAATATCGAACCAACGATTGGTATACGCGATACGCCGTTCTTAACGCCCTCAATAACTCTATCAGCAGCTTTAGCGATAGCCTGAGCGTTTGCCTGTGCGAAAACAATCGCTGTCCAAGCAGCTTCGCTGAAAGTGGTTATCTGTGACCCGCTATTCTGCAACGTAACTACTAAGTCTGAGTTGAGATCACCAATTACAAGAGACCTGCCAATTGCCTGTGATGCATTCACAATTAGCTTTTTCAGACCGTCCGCGGTTCCATCCTGGCCGGCGTTAGATATTGCTACAAGATTTGCACCTTCCATGTTTTGCAGCGGCCTTGGGATGTTATTTGCAAATTTACTTAGCCCCCGCACACGCATGGACATCTCTATAAATCGTTCGTCCTTGTCAAAGTCGTTATCTACTTCTGGCTGGTGATAAGAGATGGTTAGGCTTTTTGCCAGACCGTTAATCCGCTGTTGAGTAACGATGTTCTGCCAGAAGACCGTCCCCAGTGCAGGCCAGCCGCTGTCCTTCGTTTCCTCAACCCAGCTCACACCAGCGTTATCAGCGGAAATTTGATTGACCGTAGTGGCGAGAATGGATGCCGTCTTGCTGTTGAACGCTCTGGTTAGCGACACGTATCGCTCTGCCGCAGTTTGAACGGAACCATCAGATTTAAGATAATCATTCTCGAATTTGCCCTGAGCTGAGGCACCATGTTTTTGAAGCGCCGCCAATGACTCTTGGTCGCTAAGGATCAAATCAGCAATTTCCGAAACTTCCTTCTGTGTTTCGGTTATGACGGCGCGGAATTTATCTCTAACAATTTCTGTTCCAGCGAATTGATAACTCTTTTTGTCAGGGATGATTTCCTCTGACACAGCCTGAACTGACAAAGCTCCACAATATCCGCGCCGTGGGTCTGATTTTGTCGAGCTTTGTGGGTTTTCATTCACATCGTAGCTATAGGTGAAAGTTTTTGCAGACCAACGATCTTCGGTTTTTGACTGTCGTGAAATCCATTCGGTCTCTGTCACCGAATTTATGTATTTCATGCAAACCTCAGAACTGATCCACCCCAAGATAACCTGGGAGGAGTCCTCTAGAGCTGGTGGTGTGTAATTACCGTTTGTGTAGATGTAGTCAAGACCAGCGCCCATTACGTAGTTGGCCAGACCATTCGACTTCTCAGCAATCGTTATCACACCGTACTGAATCGTCGAATACCCGCTGCCGAGTGGAATCAGAAGGATCGTCGCGGCCGTAATTCTGATTGGAGCCCAAAAGCTCGAAACCACCTGGCCACCTGGCGTCCCTTTGTTACCGGTCTGGATGACGAAGGTAGCCGCGCCAACGACTGCAAGGGCTGACATTATCGTAAGGCCAATCAGATTGATGCTTTTGCTGAGCACGCTAGCGAGAGAAAGGCCTGTGATTCCATTCCCGCCGGAGGCAGCAATGAACTCAATAATTTGCCGCCCGAAGTCAAGCCTGCTTGCAGGCAGATTGTTCAAGTCTAGTAATGGCTGCGCTTCGTTAGCATATGCGCAGAGACTGGCGAACATTAGCAGTACTATGTACAAGATTTTATACATGGCGAGCCTCGCTATTTCAGGTTGCGACGCGCTAGCTCTGCCAGAGCGCTTCTGCGTGAAATGTAACTTTTGAATAGATGACTGGCGCAAATTACTACTAGGAGCGCTCCGTATAGAAGCCAAGTAGTAATTTCCGAGAATCGCACTAGTGCACCAAGGCCGCGAGCAAAGATAATCGCTGACCATAATAGGATAGGGGACATTAGAAAAATCATTAGCAAATGATTTTTCGCAGAACTCAGTAAGTCCTCCGTTTCTACGTCCTGGAATGGTCGAAATTTTTCCTGACTCAGCTTTTGGAATATCACTCGGCGCAGAAGCGGGAATGATAGGCGCTCTTTGCTGGCCGCTAAGTTTGCCTTTATTGTTTTTGTGGCGAGGATTATTGAGGCTGACTTTTTGAAAATTCCAGTCTTGGAATCATTGTTATTAGGAGGTGAATAAATTCGGCCTACCGATTGTTGCTCCGAAATCAACATGCGCGGTGGATATTCTTTTTGCTCGCCCGAGGCACTACTGTGCACCTCATGCTCTAAGGATGCCATTTGTAATTCCTCCTGATGATCTCCTGCTAATAATCTGGCATGCGATAGTGCTAACTGCATTGAGGTATGCGCTTATAAAAATCAGCAGTACAGAGACCATTGCAGCGGGTATTGCCTGGTTGATAAATGAGCTGAGCGTCAGATATGGAATTAGCGCTATCATGGCAAGCCCCGCTATTCCGATAACGCTAGAAACATTAGAGATAATTCGCGCCCACCGCGCCACTTTGGCCAGCGCATCCAGGTCGTCATAATCAGCCAGATCACGAGCATGTTCGCGCAGCAGCGGCTTGAGAAATTTATCAGCGATGTATTCGAGCAGCTTTTTCATTTCAGGAATTCACGCAGGGACTCTCGAATCGGCGATGGCTCAGCCGTGACCTGAGCATTTTTATTGCCGCCTCGCGGCCGGCCGCGCTTTTTCTTCAGGGCACTGGTACATACAGCTCGCTTGTAATGTGTGCGCAGCGTTCGAAGCGAGGGTTTTTTAGCGTCATGGAATTCGTTCATGAGTTGTTGAAGCACAAGATCAAGCGGCCATCCGCGCTCAACTAATTTCTGCAATCGCGATGCATTTTGACGAATGAACTCGACTATGTTTGTTGGCGTTGGCGCGGGTGGTGCGCTTTGTTCTAGCTGGTCTAGAAGCGCGTCAAGCCGTTCGCTATTAAATTCCATGAGTGTCGCTCTCGTTAATTCACATTTTGAGCGATTTATATCACGTCGAATTCGAATATCAAACACTCGGTTTAATATCACTAAATCATACATAGCGCTATGGGCAAGTCATTTGTTTTACGCCTTCGATACTTTCCAATCGCGTCAGCGGATTGCATAATGCCTGAAAGTTCGCGTCGGCCTGTTTGATACACAGGATAACGGTTTGTGGCCCAAAAGCCGGCCACAAACCTAAGCGCCACGCGCCCTATCGGGCACTGGCTTAGAGCAATTGGCGTTAATTAGTTTGAGCTAGAGTTCAAATATAGGGTTTAACTTTTGGGGGTGTCGATGGCGTCAGCAGCAGTGTTTGCAGCAAGAACCACGATCCTAAAAACTCGCGTTAATGACGCCGAGCTGAACTTTATTTCCCGCAAAGCCTCTGCACGCGGAGTTTCTGTAGGCACGTATCTACGGATAGCGGCGCTTCAGCGTCGAGAGCAGCGAAGCTCGCAGCTCGTTATCGAGCTACAGAGGCTCAATGCGCTGCTCCTTGAGAACGCACGTCTCGGCGGGAAATCACTGAATCTCGACAAGGTTGCCGACGACCTTGCCAGCCTGATGCGGCTAGCCGAATCAGGTGCAATCGAATGATCACCAAGCGGATCAAGCCAAGGCATGCTCCAACGCCTGGTCGCGCAAAATCGGCTGTCAGTTACGCGACCTCGAAAACGGGGAAAGGGGGCGAGGCGGGGTTCCTTGCAAATGAAATTGCCGCGCTGAAACGTCACGCCGAATCTCTCACCGCCAACGATGGCGGCGAGGTCATGCTCACCCTACGGCATATTGCAGGCCTTGAGGAAATACGTGAGCGCCTAACAAGTCGTATGACTGCGGCCACCGGACGTGCCAGCGCACTAGCGCGCTACGCTACGCGCGAGAGCAGGGTGACTGGAGCAACCTGGAGCCAGATCGGCGGGATTGCCGGGTGGTCGACGGGCGACTGTTTTTTTGCCGGGGTGACCTCCCCCCAGAGTGCGGACCGAGAGATGGCCCGGTTTGCAGCCTCGACGAGGCGTGGCGGCCACCCGATTGATCATCTCGTCATGAGCTGGCCAGCGCATGAGAAACCGTCTGACGAGCAGCTGCTGTACTCGGCCAATCAGGTATTAACGCTATCCGGCGTGCCGCCTGATTGCCCACGTGTACTGGCTGTTCACCGCGATACCGACAATGTGCATGTCCACACTATCCTGTCGCGCTATCGCCCGGCCTACGACCGTGTTTGGTCCGCCACGCGCTGGCTCGACGCTCTACACCGAGCTACCAGGCAGGTCGAGATAGAGATGGGATTTAGTCACGACAATGGCAATGCAGTTGTAGTCGAAATTGATGGTGTAAAGACCGTCGTCGATAAGCGATTCAAGAGAGCACAGCTGAGTGCAGAGGCCGCAGCGTTTGAGGCGCGGAACCTCAAGCCATCGTTCGAGCGATACGTGCGCGAATCACGCCATGAGATCGAGCAGTCGCTGAACGATTCGCGAGACTGGAACGCGCTACATCGTCTGCTAGCAGCGCGACTCGGGATTGGCCTGCGCCGTCATGGGGCGGGACTGGTGATCACGAATCTGAGCGGGTCAGAGGTGAATGCGAAGGCTAGTTTCGGGGGGCTCTCTGCCCCACGCTTGGAGTCCCTTTTCGGCCCATGGCAGCAACTGCGAACACCAAGTGCAATGCAGGCGCTGCGCACGCTCGCGGGCGTAGCACCGAGCAAATACAAGCCAGGCGATGCGGCGGTCACGCCCTCCATGGCCAGCACGACGATTCAGCAGGCGCGGAGGGACACGCGCGCGCGTGTCACCGCAACTGGAGAGGTACGCCAGACCAATCGCCTGACCACGATCCAGGCCGAGTTCGAGCGAGCCCTACTATCCGTCGGCAGCGGAGCAGATCGACGCTGCATAGAGCGGGAGTTTGCCCAGCGCCGGCGGCGCGAGTTGGAGGAGGAACGGCGCAAGTGCCGCGAAGCCCTGGACGCGGCAGAACGCCTTTATGCAGCGCGGCGGCGCACGCCTTTGCAGCTGTCGCGGCTAGACCCAGACTCCGTGGATAGCAGTCTAGTACCGCACATTCCGCGTGCTGGCGCGCCGGCACTTTTGGTCGTGGGTATCCAGGTGCAGCTGTTCATCGTACAACTGCCCGGATTGCATGCTACGAGCACAGATCAGGGGGTCGAGTATCAACGAAGCGGCTCCACGGTCATCTGTGATGATGGCGAGCAGGTGCACGTTCGTAGCGAGGTGTCCGCAGACATTGAGGATGCCATCGCGATCCTGTTGGCTACTAGACCAGAAGTTGCTGAGCGTGGCGTAACGATCACGGGTAGTGATGAGTTTCGAGAGCGAGCGATGTGGGTCGTTGCCCAAGCGGGGCTGTCGATTGCTAATAATGATCAAGGAATGCAATCGGAGTTCGCGTTGATTAGCGATAGGCCGCAGATTGAATTAGTAATGTTAACGGAGGATATACAGAAGGATTTTAGAGAGTTTCTAATGTAGAAAGTTAAATATTCAATTTTAATAGATGTGTTCGGTAGTAGAAGTAGTAGTATTCAGTTGCCGATTTTTTGATAAATATGACTGCGGTGTCTCTCTGAGGTGAATGTGGCAAGAGCTTGATGAGCCAAGAGAAGTATTGCCGTTGAGAAAATTAAGTAGGCGAAATTATTCGTGGCTGAGTGGGCGTAGACCCACTCGCCTCTTTCCTATATTGTACTTATGTATGGTTTTGTCTATTTTTTATTAAGGTAAATTTTGGGAGCCCTGTTGCTGGTGCGGACTCAAGCTAATACGGGATCCAATCATTAGTTAGGATTAGTGCTCTTCCCAAGTGCCATGATTTCTCCCTTGTTTTTCATCATGTTAGACACATGATGCTTTCGCCCAGTAAGAGTGGTTGCCCAATAGGCATCAAGTGCTTGAAGGCTTGAAGGCTCATAGTCTTCGGGTAATTTGTATCCCTTAGGATGTCTCCGGCGCTTTATAAACATAGCCGTATGAAACATTAGGTACATGAATGGAAGGAGTAGTCCATGCATGACGGCCATGGATAGAGGTTGACTCAATGATTCAAAATCAAAGAGTACTTTGCTTAATCCGCTGGCAAAGCCGTAGGTGTTGAAGACAATAACCCAGGAAGCTATCAGGGATACCGGGCTTGTGACAATCAATAAGGCAAATAAACCGCTATTTATTCTTTCCCATACGCTTGCTCGTGATCCGTCGGTGAGAATGGAGAAGTCTTTTTTCTGACCGCAAATTCTGCCATCTAATGCAACTTCGCAGTGAGGATCTCCAGATACCAAAAAACCTATCTCTATCCATTCGTTTTCATTTAGCCAGTCGAATTCAACCACAAATTTGTTTTCTGTCTCATTGACCTTGGTGCATGAAACGCTCATTCTTTTGTCGGATGTTTTGATTCGTAAATGTCCAACGATTTCAATGGATTCATCAATGGAAATCGAGGCTGGATAGTCTCTACTTATATCGCTGCCACGAATGGTATCTCCTCCCCTGTTCCAAAATCTAACTGGAACAAGATAGATACAGTCAACTATTTTTCCGTTATGAAGTGAGATTTTGAATGGAGAGCCTGCAAAGTTTTCGGCTACGATTTGGCGGGGTAAAACTTCGCCAACAAGTAATTTGTCCTTTCTTGTCCAGCGATGTACTAAGTAGCTTGCTAGTATGCCTAGTAATAAGCTGATGCCGCTGAGGGCGTAATCCTTAAGTTCTAAATTAATCTCCATTCTTTATCCTGTTGTGAATTGTTGGTAATATCTATCTTGTGTTTTTGGTGCTTGTCACTGAATTGCTCTGGCTTTCCTGGAGGCCTTTCAAATCTGGTGCTTGGATTGAGCTGATAATGAGCTAAACTGGTTTGTGGCCTTCTTCGGTATTGGTTTTTATTTAGATGTAAAAATTTGCTTGGATGATTTTCTAAATGGCGACTCGCTATTTTAATGCTCTCAAAATTGAGTACGCTGTTACTGCCCAGGAAGTCCGATGCCCAGTGGCTGCATTTAGTCCATCTTTGGGAGTGTCGGCCAGAGATAATAGCTGTGCGTTGAATCTGTCGATCAGACTATTGATGTGGGGCTGCAAGTTTCTTCGAGTGCTTGCCATCAGTGATATCGCAGTAAGTGATAGCGATGTATTATCCCCTACAGCCCACCTAGCAAGCGAGGATTCAGATATATCCGACTCGCTCCAGATACGCAGCGCATGAGAATCTTCAGATCTATACTGCCAAGAGCCCAGCGGTTCAGATACAATTTCTACAGCAGTTGCCTCGGCTTTTAATTCATCTTTACGTAATAATGCAAAAAGCATTCGGTCACGAACGGATAGTTGTTTAAATTCTTCAGGCGGTAAGGTATCAGCCCAGGCCGCTATCTCCCCATCGGGCCAGCCTAATGCTAGATATCCAATTACGCCATCTGCCATGTAGCCTGCAGCTTCTTGGGGAGAGCCTAGCCGTGGCGCAATCTCAGGCCAGATGTCTTGCGGCGATGAAAAATGAGTTGCGAGAACTCGCGCTGCTGCACAGGCTACGTCTCCTTGCCGATTGCTACTTACAAATTTCACTAATAGTGATCGCAATAGCGAATTCTTCGGTAGTCGTCGTGCGAAAGTGTCGAAGTACTTAGAGCTGAAGAGATCGGGAGACTGTGTCTCGAGGTAACTGTCAAGCTCTCGTTGTAGTACTGGATCGCGCTCCAGTAGCGCATCGTAGCCCATGCGCACTAGCTCATCTATGGGAAGGTCTGTCTTGAGGCTATGCTGTTGTAATAATGGCTTCAGTGCTTTCCAATGCTCAATAACTGCGCTGATCGATACTGGATCCCTACCAAATCTTTCGACGAGATGAAATGTCCAATCTCGGCCCTCGGAAGACAACGCTGACACAATATGTTCATGGCACCCTAACTCCAGCAGCGCTGCTAATGCCGCCCTCCGCCGCATATCCATGTAAGAGCCCGTAGCTCCTAGCTCAGTCATCAAAAGCTCCGTTAACTCCTCTACCGCGTCTGGATTGCCCCGTGCTGCACAAGCCCTTGCCATTAAGCAGCTTGCTCTAACGGCACTGTTCTCTTCAGCAAATGGTGAAGGCGTCACAGCCACAACTGTTTCGTAGTCAACAGCCCGCTCACGCAAAGCAATCGCTACAGCCAACCTCACATCTATAGGGGCTGGCGTTGCGGCGGCGAGAAGGCGTGATGAGAAACTGGCGACGTTCTGAAATGACTTAGCGCAACTACCGGGGGTGGGACCATCAATCTCGTTTAATGAGTTTTCGAGTATCTCGATACTTCTCGGTTCGTTGGGAAAAGCTCTTGCGTACAGTCCCTGAAGAGTCATTCTGTGGTAGTACCAAATCCGTGGATGGTCAAGAAGTCCTTCTGCCAAGCACTTGGTTTCGCTGTCAGGCACATCCCGAAGGAGAGCTACAATCGCCCCGATCTCTCTTGTAGATACTGTTTCTCGAGCAAGCTTGCGAAGCCAGCCGTGGCGTTGCTCTACGTCCGGGATCAAATCTTTTCCCCACTTGGCCAAGGGGGCAGCCATGTCAATATCACCCCCTGCCCATTCCTGAAGCCTACTCCATACCAGTTGGTCTCTTGGCCACCCCCGAAGTAGCGCGGTGGCGATCCAGTAACGACTACGAAGGTCTGCCGTTTCATAGGATGTGAATAGCTTGTCTCGCGCCTCGTCGTCACCAAGTACGATCATTGCTGAAGCTGTTTGCGGATCCCAGAAAACCCGCTCATATTTCTCTTGGTGTTCCTGCAGCATTTTTCGTACTGCAGGCGTGATGCGCGGGTGTCCTTGGAATCCCAAGCACAATGCATCCCATATTTCTTCTTCCGGCAGAGAGAAGTGCCGCCCAAATCTCTCAAGAATCGAGACCATAAGATTCGCGACCTCATCGTCTCCAGGGTAGCATCGAATTAGATACACCAACGGCAACTCAATGTTCGCGGTAGTCGATTGCTTTTGTAGTCTCTCCACGAAAGAGCTACGCAACCGCGCATCTTGCGGCCACCCTTGGCATAGCAAATCAACCAGCTCGCGACGACTCCAGAATTCGACGCTATCAGTTGACCAAAGCGCCCAGAGGCGATTCAGGTCTTCGTCGTTCTGCAGTCCCTGCTGAATTCGTATCCCCAGCGACGTTAAAAACAACTCAGTATTTGCTGTTCCATGATTTGCTTCAGCGCACTCTGCTGCAGCTTCGACCCACTCAGGGCGTGCTCCCAAACTATGCATCGCAGCAGCTCGAACCTCCGGTTGAACGTGATGCATGGCGAGCGTCTTTAAGGTCGGAAATGTATCTGCGGCACCAGAAAATACGATTGAGAACGCCTCAGCGGCATTTCGCCGGCACATGGTCTCTTCGTCTAGGAGGGCGCGCATTAGTGTTACGCGCAAGCTATCGGATGGTTTCCACTCCTTAAACGCTTCAAGGAGCTGTCTTCGCTTGCTGCTTGAGTTTCCCGGAAGCCATCGGCGAAGCACGGACTGGCATTCGCTCCGAACTGGTGTTCCCAATGCCCCAAGAGCGATGCTTCTAGCCAATGCCGTGCGGAGCTCCACGAAAGGCGACATTTCCACCTCTCTAGCGGCCTGCTCAATTATTCGGCGGGCTTCACTGATGGGAAGTCCTAAGTCAGCCGTCGCAATCTCTGCTCGTAACTCAAGCGATTGCATCCGGCGCCATTCTCCGCCTTCACCCAGTTCGGCCAAATACTGTGATGCTTTACCAGAAAGCACCTTGTCGCCTCGTGTTCCCAGAATACCGAACCAGGCAATCAGGCTTTCGCGCCACGCCTGGCTTGTCCAGACTCTGGACATCCACGCCAGCTGATCATCGGGCGGCATTCGTGCGACTGACTCTGCCGCTAAGTACTCCTGAATGCTCAAGTGCAGTAGGTTGAACTCACCGGGTGCACGCTCGACCAATATACCGTAGTGCGTTGTCAGCCTCTCTATGACCTCCCCAGCCATTCGCCGCGCCTTGGCGCGTGATTCCCCAAGGCCGTAGGTGTCGTCCACTAAAAACTCTGCGCAGATCTCCTCACATCTGTCCTTTGTGAGCCAACCGCCTGGTTGCAACTGCATGGCCCAGGCAAGTCGGATGAGGATCTCGCTGAGATCTACACTCCTGAGGCCCATAGAATCGATTGGAGAGGAATTACCACCTGCCTGTGCTCGTGCTGCCGGATGTGTCGACAACAGTAGTTCCACGATCTGCTTGTATGCTGTTATCCGTGCTTCAGGAAGCTGGTGAGAGAACCTGAATAGTTGGATCAGGGACTGGCACAACAAAGGATTACGAGCTAGTTCAAGGGTTCTTGGACTGTTCCTTGCCACTCGCAAGAATGCTTGAGCCCGACGACGTCCCAAGCTTGTCTCATTCTTCTCCAAGCCTTCCAATGGCCCATTGGAAGGCTCTAGGAAATCGAACCACCGCGTAGCAAGTTCTTCGATTTTCTCATCGGTAAGTGGAGTAAGCGTTGCCGTGGGCCACGAGGGTGGCACCCCCAAGACCCTGACAGTTGAGGGGCGGCTAGTGCAGATTACCGACGCATTAAACGATTGAAGAAACGTGATAATTCTATCAAGCGCTTCGCGTCCTGAATGTTCAGCAACAGCTTCGTCTAATCCATCTACAAGTAGCAGTACCTGCCCACCTCGTGCTGCACGTTGGAACAGCGAATGAACATCATCGAAGCTATATTGGTGGAGCCAAGCTTGGAAAAAATCCTCGACACTTATGCTGCGCTGTTGCTCTACCGCTGCCGAGAATCTTGCGAACGACACCCAAACTGGAAGATAAGAAAAATAGCTTGGTTCCAGCGCATCAAATTCCAGCCTTTCCGGCTGGAGGATGGATAGCGCTAAGTATCGCAACATCGCGCTCTTGCCATATCCCGGTTCACCTAGGACTACACACTTTTCCTGATGACGCAACCACTCGAAGATGGAGCTTCGCGTCTCGTACGTTGGCATATTCCCTTTAGATAGTCCTGCAGTACCTGGGCGATGCATTTCCCCGAGAGAGCGACCGTCTCCCATTTGCATGCTCATTAGTGGGTTGTCTGCTGAGATGATGTCGATTTGGTTTCGCTCAGTAACATCAGCAGTCACATATCGATCACGGTAATCGAGGTGCTGTTCTCCGTTTGAACGCAAGCCAGGATCGTGTTGCATGAAGAGGACGGAGTACAGGCTAAGCAGCCTTGCTCTTAACTGCCCGAGCTCGTAGCCGTTTAGGCGATCACCTAGATTTGTCGCAACAGATTGCCCGTTGAAGCTAGCTACCCATGCGCGCCCGAAAAAATCGTCGACAAGATCTGGGTGGGCTTTTAGCCGCTCACAAATCCCTCCCGCAGTCGCGCCATCCCATACAGAAAGAGTGATGCCTTTTTCGAATAGCCTGTTTCTTTGGCGGTCCAGCTCATCTTGGAGCTGGGTGCTTTCAAGCGATATCGACACGCATAGAACGAACTCTCGCGCAATCTCTGCCCACTTGCCAGTGAGGAACTTATCTACTGCGGTGACAATGTCAGTCGCGCGGAATTCAGTGACCTTCTTGCACTGATAGCACACACGCGAAGCTGCATTCTCTGAGGGTGTTGCAAGGATGTCGATACCGCCTTGCGCTTGCCCAGGTGTCCCGTAGATAAAGCAGTCAACTATTTCGCCCTCTCTTCGAACCAGCCGTAGAATCAGGCGCTCAAAGTCCTGCCACGTTAACTCTTCGAGGGGTAGCGATTGCTCGCGCGTTTGCACGGGAGGTTTGGGCTCAGGACCGTCAGGTGGCTCATGCAGCCAAGAAGGGGCCGTACTAGTCACAATTGCACATCTCCCTATACGATCCGGTGATCGCCTCAGTGCAAAGATTTTAAAAGCTTGAGATAAGGTCCGACTTTGGAGGTCTGTTCTAGCTGTGATTTTAACGAATCCCACCTGATTCGCCCCAGTGGCATCCAGGAAGAACAGAGGCGCGGTGTGACGTTCCGTCAGGCCGGATCCATTTCATATACGCCGCTGGCCTGTGTGACAACGTCTAGCCAAAAAGCTCGCTATGGGTGCCGAGATCAACGAAGGTTACTAGGTCGCCGTTGTCTTGGTAGACCAGAAGAAAATCTCCGCCGATGTGGCACTCCCGAGAACCGTCCCAGTCGCCTTTAAGTTCGTGATCGAGGTACTCAGGCGGAAGCGGGTCACCCAAAAAAAGCAACGCCATAACCTCACGTGCTGCCTTCATATCGCGGCGACCAGCTCGGTTATAGCGTTCCCAAGATTTCTTGAATTCGGAGGTGTACGCGACGCGTTTAGGCAGCGCCGCGCGCTTTGCCTTTTTGACCTGCTTCGCCATCCAGATCCCTCAGCATTTCATCTACAGAGTCGAACTGACGGCGAATCTCGCGGGCCTCTGCAAGAGCCCTGGCGGTTTTCTCGCTGGGGACGCGCACATCAAAGGGCAGCCCCTGGGTTGCTACAACTTGGCGGAGGAAGAGGCGCATTGCGTCACTAATGCTGAGGCCGCAGCTATGGAGTACAGCCGTGGCGCTCTCCTTCAAATCCTCCTCGATGCGGCAACGCACGTCAGTGGTTTTCAGTACGGCAGCCATAGTATCACCTCTTTTCGGGAAATGTAGCTACGTTGTGGTAACGTGTATGCAATAGTAAACACCTGCTCAAATTTGATCAAGCAGGCGCTACATGGCCCGACTAGCGGTTGCTTGCTATGCAGTGGAGAGGCTTGAGAGGAAATGTGTTCCAGCGCGGTCGATTCGGTGCATTGGGGGTAGTACCTATTTGAGTACCTTTCTCAATGTTGTGACAGAGTGTA
This sequence comes from uncultured Pseudomonas sp., assembly GCA_966210885.1. Classification (GTDB taxonomy): domain Bacteria; phylum Pseudomonadota; class Gammaproteobacteria; order Pseudomonadales; family Pseudomonadaceae; genus Aquipseudomonas. The sequence goes on along the minus strand of CBIHLQ010000026.1, from coordinate 43,118 downwards.
TGCCCGTATTTTAATGGCTTTATAGGGTAGGTTTTGTTCCTATCTCCCCATTTGAAGTTCCAGAGAAAGCCAACAAAGTCTCTGAAACCCCCGAAAAACCTGCCTTCTGGCAGGTTTTTTCGTTTTGGCATTCCGTCGTTTTCCGATGGATTCCTGACGGCCGAATCAGAGCAGATCAGTCGCTACGGACGCCAGGCATGCTCATGTTCAGGAGCAACGGATCAATGCCGCCCACGCAACCGTTCCAGCAACAGGGCGCCGTTTTTCGCTTCGGCCACGGCCTGTACATCACCGGCCCGTGCGAACAATTGCTTCACGCCTTCGCACATGACGGCGTGGTCGTCGTCGATCATTAGTTTGATCATGGGGTTTCGGGGTCTATCTGAAAGGGAATACACACCTGCACACAGACTCCCCGCCCCGGGGTGCTGTCGATGGTCACCGTTCCGCCGAGCATGTGTCCGCGCTCATGCATGCCGAGCATTCCCAGCGTGCCCTTGGGCAACTGACCTGGATCGAAGCCTTTGCCATTGTCGGCGACTCTAATCAGGACGTGCTCGGTAGAACATTCCAGGTGAATGTCCACCCGGCTCGCCTGCGCATGTCGGGCGACGTTGGTCAGCGATTCCTGGATGACACGAAAGACCGCAGTGGCGCGCTCGTCATCCAGTTCCAGTCTGGCCTCGGGTGCCCTGAGCCGACAGGTGATGCCAGTGTTGTTCGAAAACTCGGAGACCAACCATTCGAGTGCTGACGTCAACCCCATATCGAGGGATGAGGGCCGCAAGGCGGTGGCGACGTTGCGAACGACTTGAATGATTTCGTCGATCCGCCCCATCAATATCTGGATCCGCTCTACCAATAACGATTGGCCTTCGCCGAATTGCAGGCGCAGCAGCGAAAGGCCCATGCGCAGCGCGGTGAGTTGCTGGCCCAGTTCGTCATGGATTTCTCGCGCGATGCGTTTACGCTCTTCTTCACGCATGGCTTCCCGGTGAGTGGATAGCTGGCGCAGTTGTGTGTGGGACTCCTTGAGGCGCTGTTCGGCTGCATGCATGGCACTGACGTTGCGTCCGACGGAAAGGATGCTCACCAACGCCCCGTGTTGATCGCGTTCAGGCACCAGGCGTACTTGGTAACTGGCAATCTCCGTGCGCCGTTTTACCGGGATGCTGATCGATACTTCTTCTTCGGACGCGTTATTCGTACCGATAAGATGTTCGAGCTTGTGCTGAAAGAAGCGCGCTACATCCGAATCCGGGAAAACCTCGTGCAAATTCTTGTTTCGCAGGAAGTCCAGCGAATGGCCAAGTACTTTTTGCGCTGCGGGGTTTGCATAGAGGCAACGGCACTGCAGATCAAAGCGTGAGATAACATCGGGGGTGTTTTCCACCAAGGCCCGGAATTCCTGCTCGCGGGCCAGCAGCAACGTCTCGGCACGCTCACGTTCCTTGGCAATCGCAGTCAGGTGGCTGGTCTGACGTGTAAGCTCTTGTACCTTGAGTTCCAGATGCTCCTGTGCGTCCTGGACCCGCTCGGCCATTTTGGCAAAGGCACGGGCCAGCTCACCGATTTCGTCTTCGGACTGGATGGGGAGGTGCTCAGGGCACAGGCGCGTCTTGCCGACACCCAAGAGCCGTGTAGCCTGGACGAACCGGAACAGTGGGAGGGCCACCTGCTTTTGCAAAATGGATCGCAGGATAAAAATTTCCACCAGCAGGGTCAGCAAACCGAGAGCGACGACGATAACCAAGTTGTCGTAAATGGCCGGTGTCATCAGCTTCCGCGGATAGTGCACGGCAAGTACCCAGGGGGTCTCGGGAATGAAACCCATCGCGACGATGTTGTCCTCTGTCTGGACGATTCGCGCCTGGCCAGGCGTGAGACCAGCAACGGCGTCGAGCAACGGGTAATCCTTAGCCATCTTGAGCGAGCGGATGGACGCCTCGCCCGCGGTGCTTTTGACCTGTTCCATCGCGGTGGGATGGTAAATCAGCGTGCCGTCCCCGTCGGCGATGAACAGTGAGCTGTACGCACCCTGTATCGCGGGCTTGGCAATCCGTTCCATCAGATCATCAAGCAGCACATCGACACAGGCCAGAATAGCGTGCTTTCCAGAGGCATCGGCCACGTCGGCGGTGGCGACGGTCGTCATCCAGGCGTTATTGGAGTAGTCCCAATACATGCGAGTAAACAGCGTGTCGTTTGCCGGCGTACCGAAACCCCGCGCATAGAATTCATAGGTTTCAAGTTCCAGGGCGTCCGGCCCCGAGTAGGTGAACACCTTGGCGATATCGGCCTCCTGGTAGATGGGGAAGCCTTTTTCCGGCACCACGCCGTAGAAGTTGAACAACCGGCCCTTGGCGCTCGAACCGTACTTATGGGATAGCAGATACGACAGGGCAAATCGCGCCTGGGTGTTTTCGTCGGGCGCAATATCGGGCGCGTAGGTCGCCGACATTCCAGCAAAACGCCGCCCGTCGGCCAGCGGCTGGCCTTCGAACAGCTGCGGACGTTGCGTATAAGAACCATCCTCGTGACGATAGAAAATCTGTCGAAAGTCGTTGACCAGCGTGGCCTCCATGCCCGGACGGCTCAGAGTCTCCTTGAACTCCATGAGGAAGTTCTGCTGCAGGTCCTTGATTTCACGAAACGGCAAGGACTCGCGTTGCAAGGATTGCTCGGTAGACAGCAGCAGTTGCCCAGTCACTTCTCGCTCGATCGAGGATGAATTGACGTAGTAGGAAATCGCCCCCGCGGCCAGTGACACCAGACCAATGCGAATTACAGCAAGGCGCAGGGCGCGTGTGGTCAATGAATGCTTGTGGGATACGACGTTGGGATTGTCTCGCACCATCTATCGAACTCCTCTACCGCCATCTCCCGATGGTGGCGGTTGACTGCGTGAAGTCCTGTGGCCAAGGTCGCGCCACGGCAATCGCCAGCTATCGCTCAAGGGGCTACCCCAGGCCATTGCTGCGCCAAGCGAACGGGAACGAATAGAAAGCGCCATCCACCATGGCGGCGATATCGCCGAATCGGCACAGGCTGGCCATACCAAGGGCGCCCGATGCTGCGCGGGTAATGCCATCACGCCTGTACCGCCAGGGTTTTCGGCATCGTCGATGCGGTCGACGCCACCCAATACAGGCCACCAGGACGTATCGATAGCTGCTCGTCCGGAATGTCCCGGACGGCTAAACGAACATGACTCAAACGTACACACCTCCCCTTTCAATGCCCGGGGGGAGTCACTCGTTATCCCAAGAAAAAGCCATGAGCCGACATCCAAGCCATTCGAGTGAATCAACCCGTTAGCGACACTGCTTAGCTTTTCCGTATTCGGAATCAGTAATGTCGAAACAGTGGCTTATGATGAAGGTGCCAAGACACAGTGCCTATCGGGGAATACTGAATTTAAGTAAGCCTAATGATGATGTCGGTAGGGTGCCCCCTACCGGCGGGCTCGGAAGTGGTTGAATAACTGGTTTTTTTTGGCACTCACAACAATGAGTTAGCTAAAAAGGCGCCCAGATGGACGCCGAACAATTAAACGGACGATCATTGTTTTCCTGTCATGGTTCTCAAACAGCCGAATTGCTGAATGGAAAGGGCAGGGGCTTGCCTGGCAGATCCGCGTGATAATGAGCCAAAATCATGCATTCCCCTCATAGCAGTCAGGCCGAGTACGGTATAGGAAGATGGACGGGAAACTGATGCATGTGCTGATCGTCGAGGACAACCCGGATATCATCGCGAACCTCTTCGGATATCTGGAACCACTCGGCTATACGCTGGATGTGGTGCGCAATGGCAATGCCGGTGTGGCCCGCGCAACGGCTGCCTTTCACGACGCGATCATTCTCGATCTGTCGTTGCCGGGCATGGATGGCGTGGAGGTATGCCGAACGCTCCGCCAGGAATATCGGCTGGCGACGCCGATCCTGATGTTGACCGCGCGCGATACGGAACACGACAAATTGACGGGTTTCGAGGTCGGCGCCGACGATTACCTGGTCAAGCCCTATTCCCTCCCCGAGTTGGATGCGCGCCTGAAGGCTCTAGTGCGCCGCTCGCGCAACGAGCATGTGCAATCGGTGCTGAGCTTCGGCGAGCTGCGGCTGGACGCGGGCACCGGCCGGGTGACACGCGCCGGGCAGTTGCTCGACCTGACACCGACGGGTTACAAGATACTCACCGCGCTGATGCGTGCCGCACCGACACTGATGACGCGCGAAGCGGTCGAGCGCGAGGTTTGGGGCGATAGCCCGCCGGATAGCGATGCCTTGCGTACCCATATCCATACCTTGCGTCAGGTGCTCGACAAGCCGTTTCCCTATCCCATGCTGCTGACCCTGCCGGGCACCGGCTATCGACTGGCGGCACCCGGTGAAACCTAGACTTTCGCTCAAACAGAGTATTTCGCTCACCTATATTCTGTTGGCGGTCATAGTGGCCGGCGCCTTCAGCCTGGTTTCCTATATTTCGGTGGAGGTCATCGAAGAGCAGGTAATCGATGCGCGCTTGTCCAAGATGGCGGACAGGTTGATCGAACTCCAGCCGGGTGGGCGCATGCCGGATGCGCCGCCGGACATACGCTTCATGATCGACGACAGGATTCCCGCCGAGTTGCGCCAGCTACCCGCCGGTTCCCATGAAGTGGGGCTCGGCAATCGACACGTGCATGTGCTGCTACGCGATCACGGCTCCAGCCGCTACGCGGTGGTGCAGGAAGTCGACGAACTCGAGCACACAGAACTGGTGATCCTCCTGTCTCTGGCAATCGGCTTTGCCGTCAGTCTGCTGCTCGCCGCCGTACTCGGGGTAGTGTGCGCTAAGCGGATAATCGCCCCGGTAGCGGCGCTTGCCGAGGCGGTCGGTCGCAACGCCGGGCCGACTGAATTGCCTTCCCTTTCCGCGCAAGACGAAATCGGTATCTTGGCGCGCGCCTTCGCCAAGCGCACCGACGAACTCCAACAGTTTTTGCAGCGCGAGCGACTGTTCACAGGCGATGTCAGCCATGAGCTACGCACGCCCTTGACCATCATGTTAGGCGCAGCCGAGGTACTGACCGCGCAGCTGGCCGACCGCCCGGCACAACTGGCCACGGCGGAACGCATCCGGCGCGTCGCGGCCGAAGCCGCGCAAGGGGTCAGTGCATTGCTCCTGCTTGCGCGCGTTCCCGAATCTCTGGATGCGCCACGCATCGTTCTCAACAGCATCATCAAGTCGGAAATCGAGCGCTGCCGGCCTCTGCTGCACGGCAAACCGGTCGAATGCAGATTGGATTGGAGCGAGGAGGTCTCGGTCCATGTGCGGCCCGAGCTGGCTGGCATCGTGATCGGCAATCTGCTGCGCAATGCCTGTCGACACACCGAGCAGGGCCAGGTCCTGGTTCAGCTCGCTGCTGGTCGGTTGGTGATTGAAGACACCGGCTCGGGCATTCCCCAGAAGGTGCGCGAGCGGCTATTCGAACGATTTGTCCACGGCGACGACTTGCCGGCACACGAAGGCACTGGCCTGGGCCTGTCGATCGTCAAACGTGTGGTCGACCATGTCGGCTGGGACGTACGCCTGGAAATTCCGCAAGCAGGGGGCACTCGCTTCGTCCTGACGTTTCCGATAGTGCGCGATTCTTAACGTGTTCTTAACGCCCGTCCTTCTATCGTGCCGCTTCCGTCGATAAGGCATTCACGAGGTAGAACCATGAAAAGAGCATTGATTGCAGCCGGTATGTTGTTGTTTTCAAGTTTCGCATTTTCCAGTGATGGCGCCGCTTGGGACTACACTGGCGACGCAGGGCCCGATAACTGGGCAAAACTCAGCCCCGAGTACAGCTCATGTGCCGGGAGCAATCAGTCGCCGATCAACTTGACTGGCTTTATCGATGCCAAACTGAAGCCCATTGTTTTCAACTACAAGGCTGGCAGTTCGGAAATTCTCAATAACGGCCACACCGTTCAGGTAAACGCCACCCCGGGCAGCACCATCACCGTCGATGACATCGAATTCGAACTGAAGCAATTCCACTTCCATGTGCCGAGCGAAAACCAGATACATGGCAAGTCCTATCCCATGGAAGGGCATCTCGTCCATGCCGACAAGAATGGCAACCTGGCCGTAGTCGCCGTGATGGTTACCGAAGGAGAGGCAAACAAGGCACTTGCAAAAGCCTGGGCACAAATGCCGAAGAAGGGCGAAAAAGTAGCGCTGTCGTCAGATATTTCCCCCTTGGAAATCCTGCCGGCTAAGCGCGACTACTACCGTTTCAATGGTTCGCTGACCACACCGCCTTGCTCTGAAGGCGTGCGCTGGCTGGTAATGAAACAGCCGATCTCCGCATCCAAAGAACAAATAGATCAGTTCCTGCATGTGATTCATCATCACAACAACCGCCCCGTACAGGCTGTTAACGCACGTCCTGTGTTGGAATAATCGGCTCGAAGCTGAGTAAAAGGGGGCCGTTTATAACGGCCCCTTTTACTTTGAAGGCTGATCAGCAGCGCGGATCGTACACATTGCCGTACAGCGCTATGCGGGACAAAGGCTTATCAAAGAAATGCACGCTGCCTATGTTTGCAGCTGGCCCAGCAGAAGACCTCGATTAGCCTCGAATCTTCTATCCCCCAGACACAGCCACCCAGCCGGCTTCGCTTGAAAGCCTGTGGCCTTGAATATCGATCTTCCAGTCGGCCTATCCGGCCTGCATATGCAGGGCTGTGCAGTTAAGGCCATTCCCCCATTCTCAATAGACGCATTCGGCACGAATAGAGTAGTGTTCGGACCAATCTGATCGCGCATCTGCGCGAGCAACCGGGGCTTTCCGTCCATGGTGTATAACTCCCTTATACGGTCATCCGACCGCTGCAAGCCCCAGGCTAGAGCGCTCGTCAGAAAGGACAAGGAATGTTATCCACCCAGTCCCGTTTGGCAGGTTATGCACCAATTGGTGTCTATTTATAGTTAGGCAGCACCGGAGAGTTTTCAGTGAATACACGGAACGTTCCTGCAGAGCTTCGACATTTGATTCCACTCGCAAAGCACTTTGGAATCACCGATGACATTGAGCGAGAGCGCCTAGTTAAGGCCTCATCTAGCGCGGAAATAGCACAACTTAAACAAGCAGTGATAACGTACGATGATCTTCTGGATACATGGTTGTCTGGCCCAGAGTGCAAAGGCCCGATCTACTCAGATGAGTACATTATGTTTAGTGCTATGCGCATGGCGGCTGACTATGCCGCCTAACAACTGGTTCAAACCGTTCGCTGCGCTCACTGGGACGGGCTAAAGCCCGCCCCTTAACCATACGTTATATGTCTTCCCTATGCACATGATCCTCACAAAATTTAAGGAAAAACTCCCAAAAGGTTTTTCTTACCCGATTGGCGCTGAAAAAATAAGCGCAGGTCTAGCCAGCGCTCCTCAGCTAGAAAGTTTGGTGCTTAACTTTTGGCATAAAGATGAATTCTGGGCCTCTTCCTATAACGAAAGAATCAAGCAGAAAAAGCCTATAAAGATAATTGAAATTCGCTACCAGAACCCAACAACTGGAATTTCGTCACCACAGCACATGATAGAGGCAGGCTATTACTCTCCATCGTGGTTAATATATGTTTACGCGGCACCAAAAGAATACTTATCAGAAATAAAGGAGCAACTGGCGAATGTAGTCTTACCTGAAATGGAAAATTGGCTCAACCAAGTTGGACTTACGGAAGAGAAAGGCAGCATGGTCAAAAGCTATACTTACGACCCTTGTTCAAAAAAGCTGACAGAACGTGTATAGACATATAACAATTGGTTCAAATCGTTCGCTTCGCTCACTGGGTCGGGCTAAAGCCCGCCCCTTAACCAAGCGTTATGCACTAGGAGCGAAACTTGTGCCGTATGAGCCAACAAATAAAGGTAATCCTCAGCAACTAACCGTTGAGCAGCATTTCCACACAGCTCATGCCATCAGTAAATTCTATAATGAGGCTGGAAAAGTTCAGGTTAAATTAATTTCCAATCAGGAAGTAGTTGAGCGGCACAAGCGAGCCAAGATTTTTTGCACAAAAAGAACATGGGATGAAAGAGCTGAAAAAGGCTACATGGCAACCGTAGAAAAGGAATTTCACAATCAAATAGATGTAGTCAAAAACTACTCTTCAAGATGCCATGAATCGATCTCACGATATTTCCTATTGTGGCGCTTACGCTTCGCCTATCACACGAGTCAAAATCAGGATATTGTACTGAACGGCATAACTGGGTCTGGCCTGACAAAAGAGCAAGAAGAAATTCTAGAAAGCAAAGGGTGTATGTTCACTCGCGAAAATGGGGTAGTTCCATCCCGGTTCAGTACATCGTTACAAATACAAATAAAGCTTGATCGCGCATGGGAAGCATATAGCGGTTTGAAATGGGGGCTTCTTGAGGCACGCGATGGTGAATTTTTAGTGGCTGACGGCTACCACGACCTCACATTTATGCCCATCGCTCCAAACCTTGCATTCGCTGCTGGCGTTGGAGACCAGAAAATATCTAAAGAAAAGCTTTCCGAACTTAATAATTGTTCACTATCCAAAGCAACTGAATATGTCTTTGGTCGGAATATTTCAGCGTGTCCTATTGCATAACAACTGGTTCAAATCGCTCGCTTTGCTCACTGGGACTGGCTAAAGCCAGCCCCGCTTCGCTTGCGTCCCTTAAACTGTCCGATCACGCAGGAGGTTATATGCCGCAATACAAAGGAAGTTGCCATTGTGGTGCAGTAAAATTCGAGTTCTCGGCCCCAACCATTGAAAGCGGATTGCGCTGCAACTGTTCTATTTGCCAGCGAAAAGGAGCCATTATGAGTGCATTCATTTTGGCACCTAATGATTTGCTTGTCACTGCAACGCCAGGCTCTCTGTCAACCTACGAATTCGGTAGCCACATTGCAAAGCACCACTTTTGTAGCAAGTGTGGGATCTATACATTTCACCAAACAATGAGAAAGCCAGGTCACTATCGCATAAATCTCGGATGCATAGAGGGAATGGATTCATCTTCGCTGCCTTTTCAGGTATACGATGGCGCGTCAATTTAGGCTTGATCTAATTTATCATCTACTGGGACGCGCTGACACGTTACCTTAACTTTATTATTGATATTTTTAGTTCGTTATCTATCTTAAAGATAATCCCAGGAAATCAAAGTGAAAATAATAGCCGTACTTCTATCGATACTATTTGCTGCTGCCCAATCCTTGATCGCTTGGTATTGGTCGGAAGTGACTGTTAGGTAATTTGAAAACGTATTCGCCTCAATGTACGGCGGTGTTCCAGCTTGGTCCGCTATGGCATTTTCCATCGGGCCTGGCTGGCTTGTCTCGCCGCTGCTTATTGGCGCCTTTCTGATCGCTACTTTCTTTAATAACAATCTAAGGGCTTACTTGGGGCGTGTTTCGCTGGCAGCCTTTTTAATTACGGGCCTGATGGTGTATGCCATGTATCCTGTTCATTTAATGCTTTCAGTGCCGTTTTAAACGCTCGACAATCCGCTATTCTTTCGCGAAGTGCTCAAGTAGTCTTTGCCCTTATTGGCTATGGCTGGTATCGGTATCGCGCGTTGCTCTGTTCGTTCACCCAGCCACGCAACGAGTAGGTAGCCACACTCCAAATCGCATAATGCAGAGGTTGCCATGACAGTTTTTGTTCGCCTGTTGGTCATTCTCGGCGTGGCGCTGGTATTGCCGGTTTATGCCGACTCCCAGGCCCCACAGGAGATTCGTATCATCCCGAAAACCTACATCAGCCCAGGTGCCAGTGGCAGCATCGGCAGCTCGCAGCACTACGAGCAACATAATCTGTATGGCGGCCAACGCTTGCCGGGCGACGGTACGCTCAGGCGTTATGAAAGCCACTCAAGCAGCCAATCGGTAGAAAGCCGCGGCGCTATTCGTCAGAGCATCGAGTATCCCAGCGGTTATGAGGCGCAGACATTGCCGGGGCAGGGTAGCCAGCAATACCAGCGCAGCCGTTAGCAGGCCGTTGAAAAACTACCTGCGTTGGCAATACTGCGTTAAAAACAGGCTCGGAATGCTCATTTACAACTCGTAAACTCCGCTTCCTCGCCTGTTTTTGCCTTGTCTTGCCTGCCTCGCCTACGTTTTTCAACGGCCTGTTAGGCCGCCAAGCCAACCCACCAACGCAACGCGAGAAACGCCAGCAGGCCCAAGGGGCCGAACATCAGGGTCAGCAGGTAGCAGGGCAGCAGCGCCCAATGGCTGATGCCGGCGATGGCGCCTTCGCTACGGATGTACAACCCCACCATCAGGTCGAACGCCAGGATATGCACCCAGGCCGCCAGTGCGGCCGTGGGTTGGCGCAGCAATGCCAATACGCCGCCGAGGCTGAAGAAGCCCGGTCTGCCGCTGCCGGGCTCGGGGCGTTGGCGCATGGCGGCGATCAGCAGCCAACTGTAGATCAGCCCGAGCAGCACCACGGCGATGCCCAGTACCACTTCGTCGGCAAGCTGCCAGAAGGGCAGGCAGACGAGCAGCAGCCAGCCGCCAAGGGCGACGAAGGTGGCCAGTTTGAACAGGGGTTTCAAGGAAGGCATAGCAGGCCGTTGAAAAATGTAGGCGAGGCAGCCGAGACAAGGCAAAAACAGGCGAGGAAGCGGAGTTTACGTGTTGTAAATGAGCATTCTGAGCCTGTTTTTAACGCCGTATCGGCAACGTAGGTAGTTTTTCAATGGCCTGATAGGGGCTGCTCGTGAAGCGGGTAAGTAGTGAAACTAACCCAGGCGCAGGCGCAATGCCGCTTCGAATCAGCGGCTGAATACTTCGGCATCAGCCGCCGTTTCGCCAGCTGATGCCGAGCAGGTCAGGGCTTTTTGCCCCAGAGCCTTTCCAGCCGTGCATCGCGGCCGCAACCGTTGCGGTAGTAGGCGTAGCGCAGCGGGTTTCGCTGGTAGTAGTCCTGGTGGTAGTCCTCCGCAGGATAGAAAGTCGTCATCGGCAAAATCTCGGTGACGATGTCCCGCTTGAAGCGCCCGGAGGCTTGTAGCGCGGCTTTCGACGCCTCGGCCTGGGCCTGTTCCTCGGCGTTGGCATAGAAGATCGCGCTGCGGTATTGCGGGCCGTGGTCGCAGAACTGGGCGTTGGCGGTGATGGGGTCGATGGTGGGCCAGTAGGCTTCCAGCAATTTGGCGTAGCTGGTTTTGCTGGCGTCATAGCGCACTTGCACCGCTTCGATATGCCCGGTCGTGCCGGTCGATACTTGCTCGTAGGTGGGGTTGTCGACGTTGCCGCCGATATAGCCGGAGGTGGTTTCGAGTACGCCGGGGACTTTGTCGAAGTCCGATTCGGTGCACCAGAAGCAGCCGCCGGCGAACACCGCGACTGCACTATTCGCCGGTATTTCGCTGGCGCTAGCCGCGGTTTTCGGGGCTTGCGCCGAACTCTGCCCGCAGGCGACCAGCAGCGAAGCGAGGATCAGCGCGGCGGCGACAGTCGGCGCGCGGGTGAACGAGTGCATGCGCATACTCAACTCCTCAATTCCGGCAGGCTTTCGCCCGCGACGATAAAGCGCAGCGCCAGGCCGTTGTTGCACCAACGCTCTCCGCGCGGTTTCGGGCCGTCGTCGAACACATGGCCCTGGTGCCCGCCGCAGCGTGCGCAGTGATACTCGGTGCGCGGGAAGAACAGCGTGCGGTCGCTCTTGAGGCCGACATGGCCTTCGATCGGTTGGGTGAAGCTCGGCCAGCCGGTGCCGCTTTCGTACTTGTGTTGGCTGTCGAACAGCGGCAGGTAACAGGCGGCGCAGACGTAGGTGCCGCTGCGTTTCTCATGGTTCAAGGGGCTGCTGCCCGCGCGTTCGGTGTCTTCTTCGAACAGCACCGCATAGGCCTGCGGCGACAGCAGTTCGCGCCAGGCGTTGTGCGGTTTGTCCAGCGGGGTAACGCTGGTCGCGCCGCTGATGGCCGCGGCGAGGCTCGAGGGTGCATGGCTGCCGAGCAACGGCAGGGCGGGAAGTAGGGCCAGGCCCCGGATAAAGTTACGTCGTTTCATCGCGATTCCCAGGTGGGGGGATTGTGCTGAATAGACTGGGCAGTTGCCCGTTTGTTACAGGGGGCCTTCGGCGCTTAGAACAGGTTCGACAGCACGGGTGGAAGGGCTTGCGAGGCGTCGTCGGCAACGGTGCAGTTGCGGCCCGCGGCCTTGGCGCGATAGAGGCGTTGATCGGCCCGTAGCAGCCAGCTTTCCCAGTCCTCACCGGTGCGTAGAATGGCGCCGCCGATCGACATGGTTACCGGCCCACCCGGGCCGAGCAGGTACTGCGCGACCTGGCTGTGCAGGTGCTTGGCCGCCGCCAGCAGGCCGGCTTTGTCGGTGTTCGGCAGGAGCATGAGGAATTCTTCGCCGCCGAAGCGGAACAGCCGATCCTCCTTGCGCGAGGACTTTCTGATCAGTTTGACGAAGTCCATCAGCACCTGATCGCCGGCCTGGTGGCCGAAGGTGTCGTTGATCCGTTTGAAGTGATCCAGGTCCATCACCAAAATCGCGAACATGCTGCCGTGCCGGCGATTCAGCGCCACGGCGATTCTCAGTTCTTCGTTCATCGCCCGGCGATTGCGCGCGCCGGTCAATGGGTCTTGGATCGCCAGAATCTGCAACTGATCGCGTTGGCGACGGGTGCGGTAAGCGAAGATAAAGGCCAGCAGGCCTGCCACTGAGCTGGTGACCAGAAATGAAGTCATCTGGTAGCTGCTCTCGAACACCGAACCCGGTACCAGCAGGGCATGGCTCACCAGGGCCAGCAATACCAGTGCCGTGGCCAATACCGCTTTGCCGGGTGTCACCATAAAGAAGTTGAAGAGAATCAGCGGGTACAGCCAGAACACCCCGTTGACCCCGAGGTTGGTCGCCACCAGGGTCCCTCCCACTGTGAGCACGGTGGCCAGATAGATGCCGGGCTTTTCCGTATCGCCGCTACGCCAGGCGTAAATAACCGCGATCAAAGTCGAGAACACGATCACGCAGTCGGCCAAGCCAACCAGATAGTTGCCCTCCAGCAGCCGGTAAATCGCGTAGGGCGAAATGCCCAGGACGCCGATCAGCCCCATCAAGGTGATGATGGACAGCTGGAAGTCATTGCGCAGGCGCGTAAGCATTCGCCGGATCAGCATTGCCATAGCGGATTCTGTAGTTGTTATGCGCTCAAGGATGCCGAGCTTTGTCGATGCCTGGCAAGGGCGAAAGTTGAGCAAATTGCCAGTATTTGTGCCAAACGGCGGGTGAAGTGGCAGTTATAGACGAGCAGTCAGGGTAAAGCCGCTCTCGCCGCATCCGAATCCACGGAAACCTGCAATTCGGTAGCCCGAATTGGCCTTTGGTGCACTCCGGGAGCGGTGGTGCATGCGCAGGCTTTTCCCGGATTGCCTCCGGGCTACCCAGTGCTGCTAGGAAGCTCGCCGCTGAAACGCCTCCCACCGAGTGCTGTTGTAGCCTGGATAAGCGCAAGCGCAATCCGGGAGCGGTCGTTTGAGGTCCCCCGGACTTCATCCGGGCTACACAAGCTAACGGATCACTTCCAGCTGAGAATCGGCCAGCCGGCTTGTTCTGCGTGCCGGCGCAACACCGGGTCCGGGTTGACCGCATAGGGTTGGCTGACCAGTTGCAGCAGTGGCAGGTCGTTGCGCGAGTCGGAGTAGAAGTAGGCGCCGTCGAGGCTTTCGCCCTGTTCTTCGAGCCATGCCTGCAGGCGCGTGACCTTGCCCTCGCGGTAGGTCAGCACGCCGCGGGTGCGGCCGCTGTAGGTGCCGTGTTGCTCTTCGATGTCGATGGCCAGCACATCGTCGACTTTCAGGCGTGCGGCGATGGCGCTGACCAGAAAGTGCGCGGAGGCGGAGATGATCAGAATGCGGTCGCCGGCGGCGCGGTGGGTGGCCAGGCAGCGGGTGGCGTCGCTGTAGAACAGCGGCTCGATCACATCCTCGACATAGGGTTCGACGACGAAGGCGACTTCCTCGGCGCTGCGTCCGACCAACGGCGAGAGACTGAAGGTCATATAGTCCTCCATGGCCAGCTTGCCCTCGGCGTAGAGCGCCATCAGCTCATTGTCTTTCTGAAGAAAGCTGTCGCCGTCGACCCAACCGAGCTTGGCCATTTCGCTGCTCCACAGGCTGGCGCAGTCGCCGTGGATCAGGGTTTCGTCGAGGTCGAAAATCGCCAGGGCCATTACGCCACCTCCCGGATCGCGTCGGCGTCGATGCTCAGCGCGATGCGCTGGCCGCTGCCGTGCATGTCGCTCGCGGTGCGATTAAGTACATCGACCAGCAACTCCACGCCGCGGGCCTCGACCCGGTAGCGGATGACGTTGCCGAGCAGGCTGTGGCTGCGGATCTGCCCCTCTATACCTATACCGTTTGCGCCGCCTTCGCCGTCGAGCCGGATAGCCTCGGGGCGGATGGCGATACGGCTGTTTATCGGCCGGTCGAGCAAGCGGCTGGCGGCGTCGGCGTCGAGCAGGTTGTAGTTGCCGATAAAGCCGGCGGCGAAGGCGTCGACAGGCGCGGTGTAGAGGGTTTCCGCATCGCCGCTCTGGACGATCTTGCCGGCGTTCATCAAGAAGATCCGGTCGGACATCACCAGCGCTTCTTCCTGATCGTGGGTGACGAAAATGGTGGTCAGGCCGAGCTCCTGCTGAATCGCGCGGATCTGCTCGCGCAGGTGTTTGCGAATCCGCGCATCCAGCGCCGACAGCGGTTCGTCGAGCAGCAGCAGACGCGGGCGGGTGACCAGCGAGCGGGCCAGGGCCACGCGCTGGCATTGGCCGCCGGACAGCTGGTGCGGGTAGCGCGCGGCGAAATCGCCGAGTTCGACCATCACCAGGGCCTCGTGCACACGCTCGGCGCTTTCTTCCTTGGCGACCTTCTGCATGCGCAGGCCGAAGGCGACGTTCTGCTGCACGGTCATATTGGGGAACAGCGCGTAGCTCTGGAACACCATGCCGATGCCGCGTTTCTGCGGTGCTTGCGGCACCAGGTCGTCGCCATCCAGAAGGATCTGCCCGCCGCCCACTTCGGTGAGGCCGGCGATGCAGCGCAGCAGGGTGGATTTGCCGCAGCCCGAGGGGCCGAGCAGGGTGACGAATTCGCCCTTGCCGATCTCGCAGTTGATATCGCTGAAGATCGAGGTGTCGCCGTAGTTTTTGTGCAGGCCGCGGATGCTCAGATAACTCATGACTTGTCCTTGTTCAGGCGGTTGGCGGCCCAGGTGAAGACCAGCACGAAGAAGAAATAGGAAATCACCAGGGCGCTGTTGAAGTGGCCGCTGCTGTTTTTCATGTTGTTGAGGTAGACCTGCAGCGTCTCGTAGCGGGTGCCGACCAGCATGTTGGCGAACACGAACTCGCCGAACAGGAAGCTGAAGGAGAGGAACAACGAGACCATCAGGCCCTTGCGCAGGTTCGGCAGCACCACCAGAAACGCCGCCTTCCAGGTACTGGCGCCGAGCAGGTGGGCGGCGTCCATCAGGTCGGGCAGGTTGATCGCCTGCAGGTTGTTGGTGATCGCGCGGTACATAAAGGGCAGGGCAATGGTGAAGTAGCAGCCGATCAGAATCCACGGCGTGCCGGTCATTGCCAGCGGCCCGGAGCCGTAGAGTTGCAGCAGGCCCACCGACGACACCACCGGCGGCACGGCGAACGGCAGCAGAATCAGGATGTTCATCAGCCCGTCGAGCTTGGGGAAGTGGTAATGCACGACGAACAGCAGCGGCAGGATCAACAGCACCGACAGCGCCAGGGCGCCGAAACACACCAGCAGCGACTGGCCGAAGGCATCGAGAAAGCGCGCGTCGCTCCACAGCGCCAGGTACCACTTGAAGGTCAGGCCGTCCGGCAGGATGGTCGCCGACCAACTGGTCGACAGCGAATACAGCAGGGTGCCGGCCAGCGGCGTCAGCAGGATCAGAAACAGCAGCCAGACCACGATGCGGTGGTACAGCGCTGCCGGGATGGCGTCAGCGCGCGACATGGCGGTTCCTCTTCAGCAGCAGTTGATGGGCCACGGTGATCACCGCCATCAGGCCGACCAGGATCATCGCCAGGGCGCTGGCCAGATTCGGGTCGAGGGAAATGTCGCCGGAAACCAGGCCGGCGATGCGGATCGGCATCACGTTGAAGTTACCGGTGGTCAGGTAGTACACGGTGGCGTAGGCACCGAGGGCATTGGCCAGAAGGATGACGAAGGTGCCGAGCAGCGCCGGGGTCAGCACCGGCAGGCCGATATGCCGCCAGAAGTCCCAGGTGCCCGCGCCGAGCAGCGCGGCGGATTCGCGCCAGTCCTCGCGCAGGGCGTCGAAGGCCGGGTAGAGCAGCAGCACGCCGAGGGGAATCTGAAAGTAGGTGTAGAGCACGATCAGGCCGTTCTTCGAGTAGAGGTTGAAGCTCTCGATCAGCCCGGCCTTGATCAGCAGCAGGGTCAGCGCGCCGTTGAAGCCGAGCAGGATGATAAAGGCGAAGGCCAGCGGCACCCCGGCGAAGTTGCTGGTCATGTTGGAGAAGGCCATGACGAAGTCGCGCAGCTTGGAATCCACCTGGTGCAGCGAATAGCTGCCGACAATGGCGATGGCCATGCCGAACAGGCTCGACCAGAAGGCGATCTGCAGGCTGTGCTTGATCGCCTGCAGGTAGAACTTGGAGCCGAACACCTTGGCGAAATTGGCCAGGCCCCAACCCTCGGCGCTGTTCAGGCTATTGATCGCCACCCACACCAGCGGCGCGATCTGGAAGACGATAAAGAATATCGCGAAGGGCAGCAGGCACAGCGCCGCCAGCCATTTGCCCTTGAGCTGCGGCGACAGGCGAGTCCGCGGCGTGGCGAGGGATTGCACGTCGCCGGGCAGCTTGGCGCTTTGTTCGAGTGGCGCGCTCATTTCAGTAATTCTCTGCAAACGGGGTTGTCGTGGGCCACACCGAGCAGCTCGCAGATGGTGCCGCACAGCTCGGTCTGCTTGGGTTGGGCAGCGCGATTCAGGCTGAACGCCGAGCCCAGCACGAACAGCGGCACTTCGCGTTCTTCGGCGAGCAGGCCGTTGTGGCTGCGGTCGTTGTTCATGCCGTGATCGGCGGTGACCAGCACCTGGTAGCCGGCATCGAGCCAGCCTTGCAGATAGTCGGCCAGGAGGATATCGGCGACCCGCGCGCTGTTGCGGTACTGCGCGCTGTCGAGGCCGTGCTTGTGGCCGGCGTCGTCAATATTCATCGGGTGCACCAGGAGGAAGTTCGGGCTGTGGCGCAGGCGTAGGCTTTCCGCGTCGGCGAACAGGTGGGAATCGGGGTAGTGGTCGGCGTAATAGAAATGCCCGTGCTGGATCGGCAGTTCGAGGTCATCGGTATGACGGTCGCGGACGGCCTTGAAAGGCGCGCGGTTATACAGCTCGCTGACCCAGTGATAGGCCGCGGCGGCGGTACTCAGGCCGGCAGCACGGGCATAGTGAAAGATGCTGCGCTGGTTGGACAGGCGCACCACCTGGTTATGCACCACACCGCTGTCGATAGGCCGGGTGCCGGTGAGGATGCACTCGTACAGCGGCCGGGACAGCGCCGGCAGTTCGCATTCGAGCTTGTACAAGGCCGCGCGCTCGGCGCCGCAGTAGGCCTGCAGATGCCCCAGCGCATGCCGGGCCACTTCGTAGTTGAGGCCGTCGAGAATGACGAGAATGACCTTGGACGCCATGGCTTGTCCTGTGATCGTTAAATGATTCGTAGCCTGGGTTGAGCGAAGCGATACCCAGGGCAGGTTCCCCGGGTGTCGCTGCGCTCGACCCGAGCTAGGGTACGGCATTCCTCAAGGGCGTAGCCTGGGTTGAGCGCCGCGATACCCAGGGCGGGTTCCCCGGGTGTCGCTACGCTCGACCCGAGCTACGGTACGGCATTCCTCAAGGGCGTAGCCTGGGTTGAGCGAAGCGATACCCAGGGCGGGTTCCCCGGGTGTCGCTGCGCTCGACCCGAGCTACGGTACGGCATTCCTCAAGGGCGTAGCCTGGGTTGAGCCGAGCGATACCCAGGGCAGGTTCCCCGGGTGTCGCTGCGCTCGACCCGGGCTACGCGTTACTCCATATTGATGATGACGTTTTCCTGCCATTGCTGCGGCAGGGCCTTGGACGTGGCTTCCCAGGCGGCGGCATCCTTGATCGGTTGAACCTTGGCGTATTGCTCGTTGGGCAACAGCTTGGCCTGAACCTCGGCCGGCAGGGTCAGGTGCTCGGCGCGGATCGGCCGGGCGTTGCCTTTGGCCAGGTTGATCTGGCCGGCGTCGCTGAGGATGTACTCGCGCGCCAGCTTGGCGGCGTTGGGGTTCTTCGCGTACTTGTTGATGATGGTGCTATAGCCGGAGATTACCGAACCGTCGGACGGGATCAGCACTTCGAAGCGGCTCGGGTCGATCTGATCACGGTAGCTCAGGCCGTTGAAGTCCCAGACCACGCCGACTTCCACTTCGCCTTTTTCCAGGGTCTGGATAGTCGGGTTGGCCAGCGATAGGCGGCCTTGTTCGGCGATTTCGGCGAAGTAATCCAGGCCCGGCTGGATATTCTTCTCGTCGCCGCCGTTGGCGATGGCCGCGGCCAGTACGCCGTTGACCGCTTGCGCCGCGGCGCTGACATCGCCGATGGCGACGCGATACTTACCGGTTTTCAGGTCGGCCCAGCTTTTCGGCACATCCTTGACCAACTGCTTGTTGACGATAAAGGCGATGGAGCCGGTGTAGGCGAGCATCCAGTGACCATCGGCGTCCTTGGCCCAGCTCGGGATCTGTTCCCAGGTGCTCGGTTTGTAGGCCTGGGTAACACCCTGCTGCACCGCGATGGGGCCGAAGGCCGCACCGACGTCACCGATATCGGCGCTGGCGTTGTCCTTTTCGGCGGCGAATTTGGCGATTTCCTGGGCCGAACTCATGTCGGTGTCCATATGCTTGAGGCCGTAGAGCTTCTCCAGGTCGACCCAGGTGTCCTTCCAGTTGGCCCAGCTGTCCGGCATGCCCACGCTGTTCACCGCGCCTTCGGCCCGCGCGGCTTGTTCCAGCGCCTTTACGTCCATTTCGCTCGCCATGGCCGATGCCGCCAGGGCGATGGTCGAACCTATCAATGAAGCCAGCAGTCGTTTTTTCATCGAAAACTCCGTTGCGGTGAGTGTTGGTCTAGATCAGCAAGAACCCAGCCAATCTAAGCCATCTGGATGACATTTTTATGTCGCCTCTCGTCTTGCACCTCGCTTTTGCGCCAGGGCAGACTAAACCATACCCAGCGTAGACTATGGTTAGCCCCGGCAAAGCTGAAAAATGTGCCGGAGCCGGTATGTTGTCTGTCGAAAGCTGTCATCTATCAGTCATCCAAGTTGCTTAGGATCGCCACAAACCGCGTCCTAGCCACCTCGGTTGAGCATATTTATCAATGTGGACTAGTCCAGTAGAGGGTCACCAATGGGCGATACAGCGCCTCGGGCGGTAACTGCCATTTGCCGGGCTTTGCAAGAGCAGATCGAGCACGGTTTATTGCCATCGGGCAGCCAATTGCCCGCCGAGCGCAAGCTCAGCGAAGTCTTCGACACCACCCGCATCACCTTGCGCGAGGCCCTCGGTCAGTTGGAGGCCCAGGGGTTGATCTACCGCGAAGAGCGTCGCGGCTGGTTCGTCTCGCCGGCGCGCATCACCTACAACCCGCTGGTGCGTTCGCACTTCCATGCCATGGTTGGCGAACAGGGGCGGGTGCCGGCGACCGAGGTGTTGAGCGCGCGGCTGATGCCGGCCAGCGCGGAGATCTGTCAGATCCTGGCATTGCCGGCGCTATCCAGTGTCTATCAGATCCGCCGCGCGCGGCGCATCGACGGGCGCCTGGTGCTCTATGTCGAGCACTACCTGAACCCTGCCTACTTCCCCGGCATTCTCGATTTCGACCTGACCCTGTCGCTGACCGAGTTGTATGCCAGCGAATACGCCATCCATTACGGCCGGGTGCGTTTCGATATGGTGCCCACCGCGCTGCACAACGAGGCGGCAGCGGCCCTCAAGGTCGCGGTCGGCAGCCCGGCGCTGCGCATCGTCCGGGTCAACCGCGACCAGCACGGTCGCATCATCGATTGCGATCTGGAGTTCTGGCGCCACGACGCCCTGCATGTCAGCGTCGAGGTGCCGGAGTGAGCCGCTTACACCGCGATCAGCCCTGACATTTCTGCCGAGAACTCCAGGGTTTGCCCATCCAGAGGCACCCGTAGACGTTGCCCAAGACCTTGTTCAGCGGCCGCTTGCAACAGCCCGGCGCGGGTCGTCGGGCAATGGTCGAGGGCTTCCAGGTGGTTGGCGATGACGATGCCCTCGCTCAGTCGCAGCGCCGCGAGTATGTCCGCCTGGCCCATGATGATTTCGCCGCCGATATCGAAGCAGGCCCCGCCTGCCGGCAGCACACTGACTGCCGGTGCCAGCTCGCTCAGGCATTGGCGCACCTTGGGTGTGAGCAGGGTGTCGCCGGCTATATAAAGGCTGGGTTCTCCGGGTATCTGGATAAAGTAACCGTAACCATGGGCCATCAGACGGCCGATCCAGCCCTCGCCATGCAGGCAGGGGATCGCCTGGATGCTGCCGTTAAAGAAGGCGCCGCCTGCTTGGCCGGGCAGCACCTGCACGTTCAGTCGGCGCTTGCGCAGGTAGTCCGCATCTTCCGCCATGCACAGCACGGGGATATCGCCGGCGCGTAGCCAATGGATAGCGGCGCGGTCGAGGTGGTCGAAATGGCCTTTCTGGCAATGGGTGATCAGGCAATGGGTCACGCCTCGCAATTGTTCGTCGGCATTGTCCGGCAGTTCGACCAGCGGGTTGCGCCGACGGCGAGCGAGGTACTTGAGGGTTGGCAATTGGCCCTTGGCGGCCAGCATGGGGTCGACCAGCAGACGCACCTGGCCAAACTCGACGATCAGGGTGGCATTACGCAGTTGGGTGATTTTCATGACGAACTCCGGCATAGGAGTGGCCATTGTAAAAATCGCGGTGCTAGATAAAGATGGCGAGGATTGCCATAAAGCGGACATTTCATGCCTACCCAGAAAATCGGCCTGTTGCTCTATCCCAGTTGCATGCCCGCGGGCCTGTTCGCCTTCGCCGACCTGTTGATGGCCGCCAATCGGCGTGTTGGCCAGCCGCGTTTTCAGCTGTGCTGGCTGGGGCTCGATAGCCAGCAGGTGGATTGCGCCCAGGGTATGCGTTTGCAACCAGAAAGCAGCCTGGCCGCGGCGGCGTGCACGGCGGTGTTGATCCCCGGGCTCTGGGCGGATTCGCAGGCGAGGATCGCCCAGGCGCTGGAAGCCAATAGCGGCTTGATTCGCGCCCTCGCGCAGTTACCGCGCAGCACACAACTGTGGAGCTACTGTACCGGCGTCTGCCTGTTGGCGCAGAGCGGGCGTTTGAATGGCGAGCCGGCGACTGCCACCTGGTGGCTGGCGCCGAGCCTGCAAACGCGCTTTCCCCAGGTGGATTGGCAATTCGAGCGGACCCAGGTGGCCAATCGCCTGAGCATGACGGCATCCGGCGTCAGCGGTTACTTGCCGATTGCCCGTGCGCTGATAGAGCAGCAGCTGGGCGAGGCGATCTATCGCGATATCGCCAGGCTGATGGTGTTGCCACGGCCCGAACCGGCGACCTCGGTGTTGCGCAGCATCGATCTGATGGAGAACGCCGACCCCTTGTTACGCCGATTGCACCTGTTGGTGGAGCGCTTGCCGGCGCAGCAGCTGAGTGTGCAGCGCCTCGCCGACGAGCTCGCGGTTTCCGCCCGCACCCTGGCGCGTAAAGTCCAGGCGCTAACGGGCAATGCGGTGTCGGATCAGGTGCGCCTGATCAAGCTCAATCAGGCTGGGGAGCGGCTGACCATGACGACCGATTCGATCAGCCGTATCAGCGATGCACTGGGCTACAGCGACGAGTCCAGTTTCCGCCGGACCTTCAAACAGGTCACCGGGATGACCCCGGCGGCCTATCGGCAGCAGTTCAAGCACTAGGCGGCAGTGCTTAGGGCAACTCGGCACTCGCGTAAAACGCGGTGAGCACCTTGACCAGATGGGCCAGATCATGGCTGCCGGCCAGTTCGCGGATCGAGTGCATGGCGAAGGTCGGCAGGCCGATATCCACGGTGCGCACGCCGAGCTGGCTGGCGGTGATCGGGCCGATGGTCGAACCGCAACCCATGTCGCTACGGGTGACGAAGCTCTGTACCGGCACTTCGTTTTCCAGGCACAGATGGCGGAAGAAGCCGGCGGTTTCGCTGGTGGTGGCGTAGCGCTGGTTGCTGTTGATCTTGATCACCGGGCCGGCGTTGAGCTTGGGACCGTGGTTGCCGTCGTGCTTGTCGGCGTAGTTGGGGTGCACGGCGTGGGCGTTGTCGGCGGAGACCAGCAGCGAGCGCTGAATGGTGCGGACGAAGTCCTCGTCTTGCGGCAGCACGCGGCGCAGCACCTGTTCGAGCATCGGCCCGTCGGCGCCGCAGGCCGAGCAGGAGCCGACTTCCTCGTGGTCGGTGCAGACCAGTACGCAGCTTTCCTCGTCCGGTGCGGCGAGCAGGGCTTGCAGGCCGGCGAAGCAGGACAGCAGGTTGTCCAGCCGCGCGCCAGCGATAAAGTCGCTGTTCAGGCCAATCACCGCAGCAGCCTGGGTATCGTAGAAACTCAATTCGAAGTCGAGTACCGCATCGGCGTTGAAGTCGTGTTCGCGTGCCAGTTGCTCGGTGAGCAGGGCGCGGAAGTCGGCGGCTTCAGGATCGACCAGTTGGGCGAGGATCGGTGGCAGCTCGGTTTGTGGGTTGATCGGCCAACCCTGGTTGGCCTCGCGATTGAGGTGGATCGCCAGGTTGGGGATTATCGCGATCGGCGCCTGGAAGTCGATCAGCTGGCTTTCCACCTTGCCGGCGCGGCGGTAGGTCACCCGACCGGCCAGGGACAAATCGCGGTCGAACCAGGGCGCGAACAGGGCGCCGCCGTAGACTTCCACTCCGAGCTGGAAGAACCCTTGCTTCTGCAGTTCCGGCTGCGGTTTGACCCGCAAACAGGGGCTGTCGGTATGGGCGCCGACCAGGCGGATACCGCCTTCCAGCGGCGAACGCTTACCGAGTTTGAAGGCGATGATCGAGGAGTCGTTGCGGGTCACGTAATAGCGGCCGCCGGCTTCGGTATGCCAGGTCGTGCGCTCGTCGAGTTGCTGGAAACCGGCGGCTTCGAGGCGCTGGGCCAGGCTGGCGGTGGCGTGAAAAGGGGTGGGCGAGGCCTTGAGGAAATCGATCAGGCCTTGGTTCAGTTCTTCGTGCATGGGGCACTCCAGGCGGCAATCGCCGGAGTTTATCGGAATTGGCCGTCGCAAGGGGCCGCGCGCTGCAATCGGCCGGGGAAAAGCGATATCAGGCGGAAATCCTCAGGCGGGAATCCCGACTAGGCTGAGCAAATGGCCGTCGAACTCGGCGAACTGCCCTTGCAGCTGGCTACCGGCTGGCCAGTCGGCGTGCAGGTCGATCAACAGGCGCAGGCTGGCGTGGCCGTTCGGGTCCGCGTCGATCAGTTCGGCATCGTGAAAATAGAATTGGCGCAGTACCAGGGGATAGAGCGCTTTGAACAGGCTTTCCTTGAGCGAGAAGGTCAGGCCGATGCGCGCGGCGCGTTGCGCGGCGGGCGAGTTCTCCAGTCGCGACAGCTCGGCCGGGGTGAGGATTTGCTCGGCCAGGCGCTCGGCGCGTTGCTCCGGCAAGTGCTTTTCCACATCCAGACCCAGGCCGCGCCAGGCGCTGCGCTGGGCGACCACGGCGCCGGCCCAACCGGCGCCGTGGGTGATCGAACCGGCTATGCCGGCCGGCCATTGCGGTGCGCGATCCTCGCCAATGGCCGGTATCTGCGCCACGCCGGTCAGGGCGCGCAACGCCTCGCGCGCGCACAAGCGCCCGGCCAGGTGCTCGGCCTGGCGCTTGGCCACGCCGTTCACGCTTGGGACGCCGCAGCGTTGAAAATCCTCGGGGTGCAGCAGCGCCACATCGAATCGCGTGCTGAGCATGTGCACCTCGGGCAGGCGCAGGGGTTGCGGCCAGTCCGCGCTCAGGGCGCTGCAATACGCCGGTAGGTAGAAGTCGTTCATGCCGGCATTCTGCCGTGCACCGCCGCGCGCAGCCAGCCAATGCTGCATTTACATTTCTTTGCAAAGCGCTAACAAAGCAAAACGGTTTGTAGGCGGCGCTTTTGTCACACTAGCGCCGCGTTTTTCGAAACGCAGGTGAGGTTATTTGTTGGAGCTCCGGTTCCGATTTAAATGCGGGAGCCCGATAGGGGTCCCGTTTTTTTTGCCCGCAATTTTTAAAGCTCGACCGGCACCAGGTGCAATCGGGGCGATTGCTCGATCCGGCTGCGGGTGGCGACAAGGCGGCGGTCCAGGTCGCCCTTGAGGGTTTCGAACAGATCTAGGGTGAAAACCCGGTTGCCGATAAACCAGGAGTGATTCGGATTACCGAGAAAACCCTGGGGCTGATCGCTCCGCTGTAGGGTCGGGTCGAGCAACAAGGCCTGGTGATAAGCCGTGCAATCGATATCCACCGCCTTGATCGGCGTCGGCGTCGCTAAACCGATGCGGCCTGCGCGCGGTGCGACCCCGACGCGTTTGACGTTGGATAATTTCAGCATGCTGTCGCCGAGGCTGAAGTAGTTGGTCAGGCGGGTGCAGTGCCGGTACAGCGAGTCGCTGCTGGCATGGCCCGCGCTGAGCGAGGCGGCGGAGACGTCGGCGCCGATCAGGCACAGTTGGCTGATCATCCAGCTGTTGTCGGCCAGCTGCGCATCGTCGGCGTCATCGAAGGCTTCACGGACCACATAGGCCCCCATGGAGTGGGCGATTATGTGGGTGTTCACCGCGCAATCGTGGGTTTGCTTGGCGGCCAGCAGGGCGATCAGGTCGGTGACCAGGCGCATCGCCGAGCGCTTGGCATCGTGGCGGTCCTCCAGATAGCCGATCGTACGTTTGTCGCTCGGCCAGTCGAAGGAAACCATCGCGCCTTTCCAGCCGATGCTTTTGAGGTCGGACTCGAGGCGGCGGTGGCGCGCCAATACCACCTCGGCGCTGTTGTTGTAGCCGTGTACGTACACCAGGATGTCGCCGCGCGGGGTACCGGTGCGCTCGTCGGTGCCCCAGATCGCCTCGTCCAGCAGTCGCTGCACCCATGCATTGGTCCAGATGGCGCCCGTGCGGCCATGGCTGGGTAAAGGCGCTCGCGCGTCATCGGGTACCAAGAGCATGCGCGAAGGGCCGGGTTCGGCTTTGAAAATGCCCCGCCTGACTTGGCGGGCGCTCACCACGAAATCGTTCATGATCGGGTTCTCCTGCGTGTTCTGGTGTGAGGTAACTCAGCGCAGTCTGCATGCAAGGGGAAGGCAGATGATCACGCAGAGGAACGACAGGGACGGCAGGTTTCCTTACCTCTGGACGACTGGTCGTCAGGCCCGGCAGGCAGCGCAGCTGACTCCATAGGGCTATTGATTCCAGGCTAGACCGGGCATGGGTTAAAGGCATAGCACTGGGCCTGGATCAGGACGGGCGGTCGATATCGGTTCTTCTGGGCGCGGTATCCGCCGCGCCGGTCGAGCGCCACAATGCTGAACGGAGTTGACCCTAGAGTTCGTCGCTGCGTTTCGATCTGCTGAAAGAAATTTTCGCTCGTCCGCATGGGCGCGGCGGCAAAAGAGAAGAACCAGGCGCCGCCGTGTTTGACGCTATGGCGATGTCGCAAGCTCGTACTCAAGTCCCGCCAGGCGATGCGCAATCCCATGCAATACCTGCATTTCGCATTACAAATCGCAGCATATATGCCTGGCCGTGCCGCTTCTCTTAAGGCATCGAGAGACTACACTGCGAGCAACAACGAAAATAAAAAATGCCGCCGACTGGCCGCTAACGGAGACGTCATTCCGTGCATCTGAACCGGGCATTTACCATCCTGACCGCCATTCTGGTTACGTGCCTGAGTTTCAGGGCTTTGGCGCAATCAGAGCCGATCGAGATCACTCCGGCGGCAAACATCCAGGCGCATTTCCAGTTCTGGGAAGACACCACGGGCGAGGCCTCGATTGATCAGGTTATCGCCTTGCCCGATGAGCGCTGGTCGTTGGTAGCCACTGGCAGCGACACCTTCGGTCTTACAGAGTCCGCATACTGGCTGCGCTTCGCTATCAGAAATCAGACGCCGCTCAACCTGAACTTGATTGCCGAACTGGGCTATTCCCAGTTGGATGACGTGGTGTTCTACGAGTATGCGGGGAGCACCCTGCTAAAAGAGCTGAAAACTGGCGACAGCCGGCCTTTTTATCCACGTGACGTGGACCATCCGAGCATGTTGTTGCGTGTGGCCCTGGCTCCTGAAGAAATGAAGACTGTCTTCGTTCGGGTCGCGACGGGCGGCTCGATGATCGTGCCGCTGCGTATCTGGCGCGAGCAGGCGTTTTTTGAAAGCGCCGCCTATGAGCTGAAACTGCATTTTTTCTACTATGGCTGCATCTTCGTCATCATCCTGATCAATCTCGCGGTGTACCTGAGCCTGCGCGAGAAACTCTATCTCTACTACGCCCTGGCGCTGTTCGGCTATTTGCTGTTTTTCGCCTCCATCAAAGGCTTTAGTTTCCAGCACCTCTACCCCTATGCACCGCAACTGCATGCCAGGGCGCTGCTCGTGTCGATACCCGCCCTGGCGCTGTTTTCACTGCTTTTCTGCCGGGAGTTTCTCAACACCAGAGTTCATAGCCCGCGGTTGGATAAAGTGCTGATCGCGATGATGGTGTTCGAGTTGCTGTATCTCTTCTCGGCGCCTTTTCTCGACTATCACACGGGCATCCAACTGGCGTCGTTTTCCGCGCTGATCTTTTTTTCGTTGCTGTTGGTCGCCGGTCCCGTGGTCTGGATGGAAGGCGTGCGGGCTGGGGCATTTTTTACCCTGGCCTGGACCCCGCTGACCATCGGCGTACTGGCAACGGCCGGCAGGGCGCTCGGGGTCTTTCCTGAGCACTTCTTTACCGAGAACGCCATGCAGATCGGTTCTGCACTCGAAGCCTTTATCCTGACTTTGGCGCTGGCTGATCGGCTTTATCGCGAGCGCGAAGACAAAATCATCGCTCAGGCCGCCAGCCTGCAGGAGGCGCAGTCACGCAACGTCGCGCAGAACCTGCTCACCGAAGCCTTGACCCACGACCCGGTTACCGGGCTGCCCAACCGCAACCGTTTCGAATGGATGGTGGGTCAGCAACTGCAACAGGCCCCTGACCGCCGTTATATGGTGGGGTTGGCCCGGATCACGCGGCTCGATGAGATCAATCGCACCCTGGGCCTGGCCAGGAGCGAATGGATAATGAAACGCGTGGCTGAGCAAATGCTAGAACTGGCCGCCGGCCTACCCTTCATTCAGGCCGTTCGCGACGATCAAGGCCGGGAAGAGCGGGTTTATCAGCTGTCGGGCGATTGTTTCTGCTTGCTGGTCGACGTGGATAAAGCGGGGAACGATTTCTCAGCTCTCAACACCGCGCTAAGGCAGTTGGCCGAACCTATCTCGCTGGACCACCTGGCCATAGAACTGCACCCTCGCTTCGGCGCCGCCAGTTACCCGGAGCATGGCCGGTCTGCCGCCGAGCTGATCCGCAACGCCCATGTCGGCATGGAAATCACGCCCCAAGGCGGTAACGAAACCGGCATCTATTCCCCTGCACACGATATTTACAACGAGAGTCGGCTGACGTTGATGGCGGACTTGCGCAAAGCCCTGCAACAGAACCAGCTCATGCTCTATTACCAGCCCAAACAGGATCTCGAGACCGGGCAAATTGTCGGCGTGGAGGCTTTGATTCGATGGCGCCACGATGAGCGCGGCTGGGTAAGCCCGGCAGATTTCATCCCCCTGGCGGAAGAAACGGGCGTCATCACCCAACTGACCCGATGGGTCATCGGGCAGGCCACGAAAGACCTGGCGGACTTGCACAACGACAACCGGGAATTGACGGTCGCCATCAATATTTCTGCGCGGGACCTGGAGTCCGCCGAGCTTAAGGGCGTATTGGAGTCGGCACTTCAGCAGAGTGGATTGCAGGCTTGCTCGGTGATCCTTGAAATCACCGAGACAGCCGCCATGCTCGACCCTGCCCGCAGCCTGCAGGC
The DNA here is from genome assembly GCA_966210885.1 of uncultured Pseudomonas sp. Lineage (GTDB taxonomy): Bacteria > Pseudomonadota > Gammaproteobacteria > Pseudomonadales > Pseudomonadaceae > Aquipseudomonas. Next base: position 14,936 of record CBIHLQ010000026.1, on the reverse strand, counting down.
GCTGAACGTCTTGGCCGATCTGGGCTATCGGATATCCATCGATGATTTTGGTAGCGGCTATTCCTCGTTGTCCTACCTCAAGCAACTGCCCGCCTCGGAGTTGAAGCTGGATCGTTCGCTGATTCACGATATCTGCATCAGCGAAAGCGCCGACGTGATCGTGTCCACCACCATTCAGATGGCGCGCAGCCTCGGTTACCGGGTCGTGGGTGAGGGCATCGAGGCCGCCGAGACTGCCAGCCGCTTGCAGGCCAAGGGCTGCGACCTGCTGCAGGGTTTTTGGCTGTGCACGCCCAAGCCGATTGCTGAGCTCAAACAGTGGTTGAAAGACTTCGACGCAGAGGAACGCGCGGCTAGCTCCTTGCTTCTGTAAGTCAGCCTGTTCTCGCATGGGGTTCTGTTAATCAAAAGCAACAGCCTTGCGCATCGGCGTAGGGTGGAAAACCGCGAAGCGTTTTCCACCGCAGCAATCTGAGGGGTACAACCTGCGCGCTCCGCCCCATCTACGAACTAAGGCACGCCACCGGCCTTGTAGGAGGGGCTTTAGCCGCGAGCTTTTGCTGTTGATGCTTCAGTTCGGGCTATGCGACCAATTCATTAGCGTGGTGATTTTGAGTCTTGGTTTCGCCCCTTACGGGCAATCCTTCCACACGCAAGCGTGCATTAGTTCAAAGAAGCATGCTGAGGCGCGTTATCTGTACGATCAAATGGGTATCATGCGCAAAATTGCGAGGGTCAACGAACGTGTGCTGGGAAAGCATGCACCTTCGCCGCAAGGTCTAAGACCAAGGAGCACTGCAGTGAGTGGAAAACCTGCCGCGCGTATTACCGACCCTACTGCGTGCCCAATTCCTGGCCACGGCATCAACCCAATCGCAGCCGGCTCACCCGACGTGCTCTTTGATGGGCTTAGTGCGGCCCGCCTTAGCGATCCTTCTGCGTGTGGCAGCCCCATCGCTAGCGCTGTGTCGCCAACCGTCTTTATAAATGGGCTTAATGCGGCAACGCTGGGTAGTGTTGGCGCCCACGGCAATACCATTATTGCGGGTTCTGGCACGGTGATCATTGGCAACAGTGGCGGTGGCGCCGCCTTCACCGCCATTACCCCTCTCGCCACTCAGCAAGTTTTCAATGATCGTTTCATGCTGACGGATCGAAAAACCGGCCACCCCCTGCCCAACCGTGAATATGCAATAAAGCGGGCGGATGGGCGGATGGAATATGGTCAATCCGATGAGAACGGGTATACCCGTTTAATCACCAGCTTGACGCATGCCGAGTCCTTAGAAATCTACGTGGAGGCGTGAGCATGGGCGCTGACACTATTGTTCTTCCGAGCGGTAAGACAGCCACATTGGCTGCAACGCCGACCCTCACAACACCCGATGACCAAACCCCAAAGAAAGTACCCGTCGAAAACGGCAGAGCTGTAGCCTTCTTCATCGGGGGCGCCGGTGATAAAAAGTCTTACTATTTCTCCGGTCCCTACGGAAACATAACCTTTGCCCGAGACCCCTTTGACCAGCGCGTTCACGATGCCGGTAAAAAAGATCGCTACACCTCCCACTACTTGGGATATGACGAGGCAAAAGGGAGCGAAGTCAAAAAGCTGATCATTCCCAAGATTCCGAACAAAGCCACTCCCGTATACATCGTGGGCCATAGCCTTGGCGGTTGGAATGGCGCGCATCTTTCGGCCTTACTGACTGACCAAGGCTACAAAGTAGAAATGTTGGTCACACTGGACCCAGTCGGCGAAGGCGTGCTGGTGCGGCTTGGCTCAGATATTTACCATGGCAAACCCACCCCCAAGAGTGCGTTCTGGATAAACGTCCGCGCGACCCCAACCAAATCAAACGCCTCTGATTCAGTTGCATCCTTTGGTGAGCAATGGAATATCGAAAGCGGGCCCGACATTAATCATCGCCTGAACACAAATCACGAAAACGCCAGGGCCATGTTTTTTGAACCCCTCAACGACGGCGTGTCGGCAGCAGACTACGTGTATGAATCCATCCTGAGCTATACAAGTCGGTGATATGAAAAAAACACTCGTAATCGCACTCATAGCACTGTGTTCCGCTTGCGCGAAAGATCATGGCAAGCCCATTGCGTCACTAAGCTACACCGCCATCACTGCCCGGCCAGGCACGGACCTGTACGACGTTCGCTTCACCGCGGACGCTGACCTACTCAACCTATTTGGTGCTCATGAGAACCCCATTGGCGGCCGGCTGCGCTGTGCGCTATCCGATGACAACGATTTCTCGGTTGACCATGTAATGGCACAGTCCGCACGCGGCCCGATTGAGCGCGACGCGCCGCCAAAGAGTGAGGGCGGTATTGCATTTATAGCCACTGTCTTTTTCACTGAAACACTCGACAACGGCACGTCTGATCGAACGTTAGAGGGTGCCGAGTTGACCGGGCTTCTCTCAAATAAGCAGGTAATACCCTGCAAGTACGTTATGACAGCCTACAAATTCAAACCCTATTATTCGGGCACGCTATTGATTCCAACGATGGATATTCTTCGCGAGATTAGCCGGCAGGACTAAAACTGATCTCTGGCTAGGGCGGCAAAGTCGCGGGTGCCGTTGAGGTACGGCAAGTAGCAATAGGGGCAGGCCACGATTAATTTCGCTTCTGCTTGATCATTCAAGCCAAAACCGTGGTCTGTCCCCTATTGTCCCTGATCACCCTGTGTTCTCCTGCTCAAAAATTGAGCAGAAGCAATTGAACACCTGGGTCAGTTTTCGGTCAGCGGCAACACGCTTGCGCATCTGGCAGTGCGGCGATCCGAAGCTCACCAATTAGATAGTCATATCCGGCTAGAAACCGGCTGAAGCTATGCCCAGAACCGAGAGATTTGGTTGACCAATGTTGGGCATTCCACCCGGCATCTATTAGATCGGATGCAGCAAAAACGAACTCAAGCGTATCGGTCAGAAATGGCAAGAAGGATTCAATTTTTTCGTATTCAAGTCCGTCCAAGCTGCCATGCACAAAGTAATTTCGAAGCTTAACGGCGATGCCAGCTGCGAACGCAAGATCCGGGAACTTTGTTCCCAACTGACTCTCCACGATGGTTGCACGGTGAACCACCTTCTTTGGCAGCGATGGCTGCCCCATTCTGCCAAACGCTCCAAGCACGCTATCCCGATCAACCCCCTGAGGGAGTTCTTTGAGTATTGATCTGCAGGCTCGCTTTGCCTCGGCAAGCTCTGGAGACAGTTGGTTCTTAGCTGGCACTGCATCTGCGGGAAGAATGTCGAACATATTCGCAGCGGCCACAAGTCGATCGAAATCGTAGTCGTTTCCTTTGCGAAGGCATCCTAGGTATCGCGTGCGAGCCGTATGCCACGATGCGTGGCGCTCAACCCAGTGGGTCAGGACTGCGCGGAACTCCTCTGGCGCGCGAATCGGATCCAGTGGCACGTCTCCAGGATGAGGCTTGTAGTACTTACCTTTTCCGCCAGTTTTCCACGGGAAGCTAGGAAATACAGAAAGCATTTGTGGAATGCCGTCGATCGACTGCGAGGTCTCTAGTTGAATGTGCTTTATACCCTGGGCGCGCCCTGCAGCTACGGAGAGAAAGCAGCCAATGTCATACATTCCCTGAAGGGTTTCGGAGAATGTGGCTGGCTCAGAGGGCTCTATCGACACCACCATCCGGTTCTTGATGTAGACACCGGCAGGCCCCCCCAAGCTATAGCTAGGTCGGTGGTGGACTGAGATTTTGCCTATGGACGATGGAGCTTCAATCACACAGCCCTTGCCTGTGTAATAAAAGACTTTCGGATGCTCGCCTGCTTCGACAGGCCGCATCTTACGGCGCTCTGCGAGAACGGAATCGATAATTGGGCGCGCATCTATTACTTGGCTAAATGCGTCAAAGTCATAGAACAGATCCTGCAGATCCGTGGCTGTGAAATGAATTGCTTTGATGCATGACGCCTCTGGATCTAAGTGAAAGGAGCCAATCGTCACATAGTGAGGAAGGATGTCAGCGTGGTACCGAAATGAGCCATCCTTTGAGTAACGTGCCCCTTGCCCCGGGCTAAGACAATCGATAAGAGTGATGTAGTCGCCTGTGTAAGCGATCCCTTTTACATGCTCAACGTTTTCCACCTGAAGGGGCTCATCAGCATGGGCTCTCAACGTTGTGCCTTCTCCATCAAGCTCTAACTCCCCGACTAAGTTTTGGCTACTGGATATCTGGTAAGTCCCGAGATAGCGATTGGGAGGGCTTCCTTTCGTCTTCTTCATGATGATCCTGGTGTGATTACCGAAAGCCGTTACAGGTGACAGTCTGTCAGATTATTCGGGCGTTACTGCAAGCTCGAATCACCGCCCCTATGTCTGCTTCTGGCTGAAAGTGTCATTTGCGTCGCTGTGAGCGTTGCGTCAGATCATTGCCAGCGCTAAGCCGCACCGGGCGGCTGTTTACGCTATCAAGTGCGACTGGGCCTTGTCGCCGGGGCTACTAAGCAAGCCTTGCTGATCGATATGCGCGGCGCTGTAGAACAAGTCTGCCCAACTCACCCCTCCTGCGCCCGATAAGCCCCCGGCGTCAGCCCGGTCCATTTCTTAAACGCCCGATGAAACGCCGAAGGCTCGGAGAACCCCAGCTGCTCGGCAATATCCTGAATCGCCAGTTCGTCGCGTCCCAGGTGATAAATCGCCAGATCACGGCGCAGATGGTCCTTGAGTTCCTGAAAGCTTGAGCCTTCTTCGCGCAGATGGCGGCGCAGGGTTTGTGGGCTCATATGCAGCTGTTGCGCGACTGCTTCGAGGTCCGGCCAGTTGCAGCAGTCGCGGCCCAGTTGGCGACGGATCTGGCTGATCAGGCTGTCGCCGCCGTCGGGGCGCGAGAGCAGGTCGGCGGGGGAGTGCAGGAGGAACTGCTTGAGCGTGCGTTCGTCCTGCAGCAGCGGCATCGCCAGGTAGCGGGCGTGGAATAGCAGGCTGGTGCCCCCGGCGGAAAAGCGTCGGGTGCAGGGGAACAGCAACTCGTATTCGCTCGAGTGGGGCGGTTCGGCATAGGCGAAGGTGGCTTCCTCCAGGCGGATGCGCTGGCCGATCAGCCAACTGCCGAGGCGGTGCCAGATCACCAACAGGCTTTCCACCAGGAAATGGTCCGGGTCGCAGAGCATCGAGTGGTCCAGCGACAGGCGGGTCCAGTCACCCTCGCGCTGCAGAACGATGCTCGGCGCATCGGGAAACAGGCCGTAGAACAAGGCGCCGCGGCTCAGGGCTTTTTCCAGCGAATGGCAGTGGATGATCGCGTGACACATCATGGCGAAGGTGCCGCGCTTGCTGCGCTGTCGGTTAAAGCCCAGGTACTCGTCGTCGAGGCTTTCCCAGAGTAATTGCAGCAGGCGGGCGAATTGCTCGGGCGCGACCCGGGCACGTGGCTCGTCGAGCAAGGCCGGTTGGATACCCGCCTGGCGCAGCAGCGCCGCACAGTCGTGGCCCTGGCACTCGGCCCCGCGCAAGGCGGCGCGGACAAAATGGCTGGCGATGGTGCGTTCGCGCATGGCGACTCCTTAACGTTGCGCGATGGTAGGCGGCGTGCCGTGCCAAGAACAAGGTGGATTCAGGCCCGAGACGAGGGGATTTGCGCCACGTCTTGGGTTTGCGTTTGCGCTTTCAGTACCGCCGTCACCTCATCCGCCGGCAACGGTTTCGCATACAGGTAGCCCTGTACTTCGGCGCAGCCCAGGCGTCGCAGCTCATTGGCGGTACGTTCGTCCTCCACACCTTCGGCGAGGGTCTTCAACCCCAGCGACTGGGCCATGTGCAGGATGGCGGTGACCAGGGTGATGCCATCGCTGCTATTGAGCAGGTCGCGGATGAAGGATTGATCGATCTTCAGCTTGTCCACTGCCAAGCGGCGCAGGTAGGCAAGGCTGGAATAGCCGGTGCCGAAGTCGTCGATCGACAACATCACCCCCAGGGTCTTGAGTCGCTGCATGGTGATCAGCACCTGCTCGGTGTCGTCGATCAGGCTCGATTCGGTCAGCTCCAGTTCCAGCGCCGAGGCGGGCAGGCCGCTGGCGGCGAGGGCGGCGAGGGCGGCGATCACCACCTGCTCGATATTGCCCTTGTGCAGTTGCAGGGGCGACAGATTGACCGCGATCCGCGGGATCGGCAGCCCCTCCCGGCGCCAGCCCATGGCTTGATGGCAGGCCTGGTGAATGACCCACTCGCCGATGGGAATGATCAGTTGGCTTTCTTCAGCCACTGGAATAAAGCGCATCGGCAGCACCAGGCCCCACTCCGGGTGTTGCCAACGCACCAGCGCCTCGGCACCGACGACGCGGCCGCTGTGCAGATCGAATTGCAATTGATAGTGCAGCAGCAGTTGCCGGCGTTCGAGAGCATGGCGTAAGCCATTGATCAGGTTGAGCCGTTCGACCATTTCATCGTTCATAGTCGAGTCGTAGAAGCACCAGGCCCGGCCACCGGCCCCCTTGGCTTTGTACATGGCTGTTTCGGCGTTGCGCCGCAGGGTTTCGAAATCCTGGCCATCGCTCGGTGCCACGGCGATACCGATAGTGGCCGAGATGCTGATGTTCTGGCCCAGGACGCTGAAGGGGAGGGCCAACTGAGCGGCGATGGCTTCCGGCACCGCGGCGATTTCTTCGGTGTCGTCCATATCGGTCAGGAGGATGACGAACTTATCGCCACCCGGCCGGCAGATGGTGTCGGTGCTGTGCACGCAACACTGCAGGCGTCCGGCGACACCGCGCAGCAGGTTGTCGCCGCAGGAGTGGCCGAGCGAGTCGTTGATCAGTTTGAAGCGATCGAGATCGAGATAGAGCAGCGCCACGTGGTTACGGTCGCGGGCGGAGGCGGTCAGTGCCTGCTCGGTGCGATCCTGCAGCAGGGTCAGGTTGGGCAGGCCGGTGAGGCCGTCGTAGAACGCCAGTACTTCGACCCGCTGCTCGGCCGCTTCGCGTTCGGCGATTTCGATGCTCAGGCGTTCATAGGGGGCTCGCACACTGGAGATGAACACCACGCGGTAGATGAAGCAGTAAGCGATGACTTTGTAGACGTGGCCGAGCAGGCTGAATAGGTCGTGGACGTTGCTGTAGGCGGTAAAGCACAGCTCCGAGAGAATCGACAGCAGCACCGCTACCAGCATGCCTTGGGCATCATAGGGCTGCTCCTCGCTTTGCAGCCGGTTGAAGCGCAGCGCTGCCACCACGAGCAGCGCGATGATCAACCATTCCATGGCGACCTTGAATGGGGTTAGTCCGGAACCGGCAATAAAGGTGCGCGGCCACAGGTGCGGGAAGCCCAGTTGCAGTAAGTAGACGCCGGCAACCAGCAGCAGCGCCGCGGCCAGCAACAGATAGCGGCTGTTCGCCGCAGCCAGCGGTTGCCAGGGGCGAAAGGCGATGACCAGCAGGGTTGCGGCAGCCACCAGGCGCGCGGCCAGCCAGAAGTCGATGGCTTTTTCTACCGAGGCCGGGGTGACGAAGGTCGGCATGCCCAGGTAGGACAGCGTGTGGGCAAAATCCAGCAGGCCGACGGCAAGAAAGCCGCAGGCCAGCACGATCAGGTTGGCCGGACGCTCCGGGCGATAGGCGTGCCAAGTGACGGCGAATACCAGGATGGCCACGGCCACCGCGAAGGACTCGGCTATGGTGTGCAGCGCAACCGGAAACCAGGCGATGTCCAGCCACTGCTTGGCGCCCGGCGGCAGCATCCACACCGCCAGCAGCAATAGCGAGAGACCACCGAGCAAGAGGACGGGCAAGCGATTGCTGGAAGGGGGAATGTGGAGCGACGACTGTTTGGGCATGACTGTCTCGCCGATAAATGGGCGCCATTAACCATGGTAAGTATAGGGTTTTTCTGCTTGCTGAGATGTCCCTGCCACTAAATGCTTAGAGCCTGCGCGGGCTGACCGAATGGGTCAATCGAGCCTGAGCGTATGGGTCATTGAGCCGGCGGGGCGACGGCGCCTAACCTGCGGGACGACTCATCAGGGGAGCGACTCTGCCGTGCAGCGCACTATTTTCGACAGCGAACACAGGATGTTCCGCGACGCATTCAACGCCTTTCTGCGTAAGGAAGTGCTGCCTTATCAGGAGCAGTGGGAAGAGGCCGGGATGGTCAGCCGCGAGGTGTGGAAAAAGGCCGGCGAGATGGGCTTTCTGCTGCCCTGGGCTGACGAGGAATACGGCGGCGCCGGGCTCAAGGATTTTCGCTACGAGCAGATCATGTGCGAGGAACTGGCGCTGATCAACGAGGCGGGCTTTATGCTGCCGCTGCACTCGTCGCTGTGCGGCCCCTATATCGCCGAATACGGTAATGCCGAGCAAAAGGCGCGTTTTATGCCGGGCATCGTCAGTGGCGAAACCATACTCGCGGTGGCGATGACCGAGCCGAGCGCCGGCTCCGATCTGGCCGGCATGCGCACCACAGCGGTGGACAAGGGCGATCACTACGAACTCAATGGCTCCAAGGTGTTTATCTCCAACGGCATTCTGGCCGACCTGGTGATAGTCGCGGCCAAGACCGATCCGGCCAACAAGCATGCCATGGGCCTGTTTTTGGTCGAGCGCGGGATGCCCGGTTTCGAGCGCGGCACGCCACTGAAAAAGCTCGGCATGAAGAGCCAGGACACCGCCGAGTTGTTCTTCAACAAGGTCAAGGTGCCCAAGGAAAACCTGCTGGGCGACGCCAAGGGCGGCTACTTCTATCTGATGAACATGCTCGCCCAGGAGCGCCTGACCAACGCCTGCGCGGCTGTGGCCGGCGCCGAAGCGGCGTTGCAGGTGACCCTCGACTACGTGCGCGAGCGCAAGGCGTTCGATCGACCGATCTCGCAGTTCCAGAACACCCGTTTCAAGCTCGCCGAAATGCGTACCCAGATCGACGTGGCCCAGGTTTTCGTCGACCGCTGCGTGATGGACCACAACCAGAAGAAGCTCACCCCGGAAGTGGCCGCCGAGGCCAAACTGTTCACCACCGAACTGCTCGGCAAGGTGGTCGACGAAGGCGTGCAGTTGCACGGCGGCTGGGGCTATATGTGGGAGTATCCGATCTGCAAGATGTACGCGAACGCGCGCATCCAACGCATCTTCGCCGGCACTTCGGAGATCATGAAAGAGATCATCAGCCGCGGCATGAAGCTCTGAACAAAGGTAGGGCGGGTGCAACCCGCCAGCCGACATCCCCGCCGTCAAGGAGACCGCTATGTCCACTGTCATCGGCGCCATAGACGCCTGGGCTCAGCCCGCCAACGGGCGCGCGCGCCAACTGTTGCCGGAAGTCGTTCGGCTGTTCGAGAAGTCCGGCTCCGCCCATCTGCTCGACCAGCCCTTGAGCCCGGAGCAAACGGTCGCTGAGATGGACCGGGCCGGGGTGGACAAGCTGATGCTCGCCGCCTGGTGCCGGCCCGAGGGCTGGGTTTTCAGCAACGATGAAATAGCCGAATACACGCGCGCCTACCCCGAGCGTTTCGTCGGCGTCGCCACTGTCGACCTGAGCAAGCCGCTGGCTGCGGTGCGCGAGCTGGAACGGGCGGTGCACGAATTCGGCTGCAAGGCGCTGCGCATCGTGCCCTGGCTGTGGAAGTTGCCGCCCAATCACCGTCTCTACTACCCGCTCTACGTGAAGTGCATCGAACTGGATATCCCGTTCTGCACCCAGGTCGGCCATACCGGCCCGCTGATGCCCTCGGAATCCGGGCGGCCGGTGCCTTATCTGGACGAGGTGGCGCTGGATTTTCCCGAGTTGCGCATCGTCGCCGGGCATATCGGCCACCCCTGGACCGACGAGATGATCGGTGTGGCCTGGAAGCACGATAACGTCTATATCGATACCTCGGCTTACCTGCCGCGTTATTACCCGGCGCAGCTGCTGCAATTCATGCAGAGTTACGGCCAGGACAAGGTGCTGTTCGGTTCCAACTTCCCGCAGCTGTCGCTGGAGCGCTGCATCAATCAGGTTCGCGAGCTGGGGCTGAGCGCCGCGGTGCAGGCCAAGTTTCTTCACGACAATGCCCGGCGTGTGTTCAAGCTCTGAAGAAGCTTTTCGTAGCCCGGATGCAATCCGGGAATTTTGTAACAGGCGTCATCGCTGCCCCGGATTGCATCCGGGCTACCTGCCAAGCGCTAATTCGCATCAAGGATCCCTTATGAACGGCCCGTTGTCCGCGCTGAAAATCCTCGATTTCTCCACCTTGCTGCCGGGCCCGTTCGCCTCGCTGCTGCTCGCCGATATGGGCGCCGAGGTGCTGCGCGTCGAGTCGCCCAGCCGGGTCGACCTGGTGCGGCTGCTGCCGCCCTATGACGGCGGCGTCTCCGCCAGCCACGCCTACCTCAATCGCAACAAACGCAGCATCGCCCTGGACCTGAAACAGGCCGAGGCGGTGGCGCTGGTCAAGCAGCTGGTCGCCGAGTACGACATCGTTCTGGAGCAATTCCGTCCGGGCGTGATGGACAAGCTCGGCGTGGGCTACGAGGCGCTCAAGGCGATCAACCCCGGGCTGATCTATGTATCGATCACCGGTTACGGCCAGACCGGGCCTTACAAGGACCGCGCCGGCCACGACATCAATTACCTGGCGCTGTCTGGCGTCGCCAGCTACACCGGGCGCCGCGACAGCGGCCCGTTGCCGCTGGGTATCCAGGCCGCCGATATCGCCGGCGGTTCCCTGCACGGGGCGATCGGCCTGCTGGCCGCGGTGATCCAGCGGCAAACCACGGGGCTGGGTCAGCACGTGGACATCAGCATGACCGATTGCGCCTTCAGCCTGAACGGCATGGCCGGTGCCGGCTTGCTCGCCACCGGTGCCGAGCCGCAGATGGAAAACCAGGCGCTCAACGGCGGCAGCTTCTACGACTACTACCGCAGTCGCGATGGCCGCTGGTTCGCCGTGGGCAGCCTGGAGCCGCAATTCATGCAGCAGCTCTGCGCCGCCATCGGCCGCCCCGAGCTGGCGCCGCGCGGGTTATCGGCCAAACCGGACGAGCAGCAGGCGCTGAAGCGCGAGATCGCCATCGAGTTCGAGAAACGTGATTTCGCCGATTGGTGCCAGGTATTCGCCGAAGTGGATGCTTGCGTCGAACCGATGCTCACGCTGAGCGAAGCGACCGAGCATCCCCAACTCGTCGCCCGCGAGTCGGTCTGCGAAGTGCCGCGCGCCGGCAGCCAGCCGCAACGGCAGATCGCCTGCCCGATCAAATTCTCCTCCGGCCTGCCCGCGCCCCGGCATATAGGCGCGGCCCTGGGCGCACATACCGATGAGGTGCTCGCCGAACTGGGTTGTTCGCCCGCGCGCATCGCCGAACTGCGCGCGGCAAAAGTGGTTGGCTGACCAGAGCGCGGGCTTCGCAGGGCAAACACAAGCTGGCGCCTAGGCATCACCTTGCGCTTTCCGGTAGCCTGTCGGCCGAACGCGCACGAGCGCCTTGTTGGCAGCAGTTTTTGCCATCGCCATGATTCTGGTCGAAGTGGAAAAACATGTATCACGGTGAACGACTCAACGCCTGGACCCATTTGGTCGGCGCTGTGCTGGCCTGTATCGGGGCGGTCTGGTTATTGGTATTGGCGAGCCTGGACGGCGAGCCGCGCAAGATCGTCAGCGTGGCGATTTACGGCGTTACCTTGATCCTGCTGTACAGCATCTCGACGCTTTACCACAGCCTGCAAGGCGCGGCGAAAGTGCTGATGCGCAAGCTCGATCACCTGTCCATCTACCTGCTGATCGCCGGCAGCTATACCCCGTTTTGCCTGGTGACGCTGCATGGCGCCTGGGGTTGGTCGCTATTCGGGGTGGTCTGGACGTTGGCGCTGATCGGCATGCTGCAGGAGATCAAGCCGCGTTCCGAAGCGCGGGTGTTGTCCATCGTGATCTACGCGGTGATGGGCTGGATCGTACTGGTGGCGGTCAAACCGCTGATCGCTGCGCTGGGTATGGCGGGTTTCGCTTGGCTGGCCGGCGGTGGCGTGCTTTACACCGTGGGTATTATCTTCTTCGCCTACGACAGTCGCTTTCGCCACTGGCACGGTATCTGGCACCTGTTCGTGATGGCCGGCAGCCTGACCCACTTCATTGCTGTGCTGTTCTACGTGCTCTAGCAGGCCGTTCGTTTACCCGCTTATTCGACGCGCTGTTCGCCGGTAAAACTCAGGGTTTCCTTGCAGCGTCGGCAGAAATAGCGTCGCCCTTTGGCGACCAAAGCATGGCGCTGGGCGGAGAAGGGGAACTCGCCTTGCGGGCAGTCGCAGCGGTAGATAAAACGGCTTGTTTTGCGGCGTTTGACCGCATAGCTGTGGCAACGGTTTGGCGGCAAATGGTAGACGCCGCGCATGATCAACTGCCATTCCTCGCCGTGGGGCTGAATCTTCAAACCGAACAACTGATGGGCGATCAGGTGCGCCACCTCATGGGGCACCGTCTGCTTGAGGAAGTCCTCGCGATTTTCCACATACAGCTGCGGGTTGAAACGCAGCTTGTTTTCCGTGAGGTGCGCCACCCCGGCCTTTTGCCCGCGTAACTTGAAGCTGACTTCGGCGCGTACGAAGGTTTGCTTGAAAAAGGCTTCGGCCTGTTGATAGCAGGCTTCGACGCGGGCGTGCAGATGTTCGGGCATAAGGTCATTGCTGGCTTGAGTGTGCGGGCGATTATGCCGTAATCGCTTGTGCCGGGCAGTTACCGTTCGCCGGGTCCGTCCTGCGGGCGCTGCTCCTGGGTGCCGTAGCTCTGGTCCTGCTGCACGGTGCGTTGGTAGTCGGGTTCGAGCGCCAACAGCCAAAGCAGAATCATCCCGACCAGCAGATTGACCAATACCAGCAAGCCGACGCCCCAACTCGAGACGGCGTAGAGAAAGGCTTGCTGGTAGCCGATGTGCATGAACTTCGGCAGGCCGACATACAGCAAGTAGCTGGCGTACAGGCCGGCGAGCAGCAGAACCGTGATGGCCACCCAGCGCGTTGGGTAGAGCGCACCGAGCCCGGCGATGAAAAACGGCGTGCACAGGTAAGCGACGAAACCCACGCATTGTTGGTAGCTGGGCTGGGCCTCGAAGGTGCGCGACATCCAGCGCAGAAAAGCGCCCATAACGAATACGCCGGCGATGATGGTCAGATACAACAACAGGCTCAGTTGCAGGGCGCTGGGGGTATCCAGGCGGATACGCTCGTCCTCGACCAGGCTCCAACCGACCCAACGGGTGCCGACGAACAGGCAGACCGCAGGGAGCAGGGCGAAGAGCAGCAGATAGACGAGATGGCCGAAGTTGCTGCGAGTCTCTTCGCGATCTATTTCGATCCAAGCGCGCTCGGGACGGGTCAGCAGGGCGAAAAAATGCGAAATCATAGGAAGTCTCCATCTGTCGTACAGGCATGCGATACGCAAACGATGGAGTTTTGAATGGTGGATGCCGGCGTCGGTTCCCTGTAATCGCAGGGCGCTATGGCGGTCACGCGGCGGGCGGCAAAAGGCCGCCCGAAGGCGGCCTGCCGAGAGATGGATGCTCGACTGACGTTTAGCTGGTGTAGACCGGGCCTACGCCGAAGCCCCAGAGGATCACCGAGCAGGCGATCATCGCGACCAGCACCACCAGGCCCACGGCCAGTACCGAGCTGGAGAACATGAAGCCCTCATCATTCGGTATGCCCATAAAGGTCGGTATGCCGACATAGAGCAGGTAGACCGTGTAACAGATGGCCGCGGTGCCCACCGCCATGGCCAGCCACAGGTTGGGGTAGAGCGCCGCGAGGCCGCCGATAAACAGCGGGGTGGCGGTATAGGCCGCGAATACCACGCATTGGGTCAGATTGGGGCTGGCATCGTAGGTGCGGGCCATCCAGTGGATAAAGGCCCCCATCACGGCGATACCGGCGAGCATCGCCAGGTAGGACATGATGGTCATCTGCATGGCGCTGGCTTCGGTCAGCATCACCGGCGTTCGGTCGCCGATCGACCAACCGACCTGGGTGGTGCCGATAAAGGCCGAGAGTGCGGGAATAGCCGCGAGAATCAAGACATGGGTGAGGTACATGTGGCTGATGCTTTCTTCTTCGCCACGGATTTCTTGCCACTCCTGGTCGGGGTGGGTGAAGAGCCCCAAAACGTGATGAATCATGCTAATACCTCCATTTATTATAATGATCGCCCCCCAGCGAAGTGCCCGGCGCGCGTGGACAGCGTGACCGGGTACTGGGCCGAACTTATGCGACCTTATGCCGCAGTATAGGTGGGGATTGTTCGGGTGGAGGGGGCGGTTTTAGAGCAAATTGGACTCTCAAACTCACCCGTAATAGCGTTCTAGGATTTCCATCGCCTTATTGATCGATTGCAGGCGCGAAGTGCTGCCGCCCCGATCGGGATGATGGATGCTCACCAACTGGCGATAGCGGTGCTTGATCACGCTGAAGTCGAGCGCTTGTGCGTCGTCGGCGAGTTCGAACAGTTCCAGCGCCGCGCGCTTTTCCTCGCCGCCCTGCATACGCGTCCAGAAACTGGCCAGCAGCTTCTCCACGTCCTGCTCGTCGGTGCTGCTCAACTGGCTCATGTCCAGGTAGTAGTCGCGCAGCGGGTCGTGCTCGCTGACCTCGCTGCTGCCGGTCTGGTAGGGCAGCAGCTGGACGCACAGGGGGCTGATCTGGAGAAAGGCGCTTTGCTCGGCCAGCAGTTGGTCACGCAGCCGGTAAAGCGCGTTGAACACCAGGAAATGGGTGCGGAACAGCACCAGCTTGTCGGTCAGCGGCAGGTTGGGGATATGTGTGCAATGGCGATCTTTAAGGTGTTGAATCAGCTGGTACTCGCTGATTCCGCCGGGCGCTTCGCGCAGTAGGCGATGCAATTGCTGGGCTAGATCGTCGTAAGGATAGAGTTCGTCGTTCATCGGTCGAGCCTAGGGTCTGTTGCCGTTTCAGCGCAAGCCGCGTTGCCGCGAAAAATCTCGCCA
>CBIHLQ010000025.1:0-77343 GCA_966210885.1 uncultured Pseudomonas sp. | reverse complement strand
GCGCGCGGGTGCGTGGGACCAGAGGCGCCAGTCGTCCGCGCTTTCCAGGCCAGGGGCCCAGGCACGCCATTGCTCGATCCTGAAGTGCATCACTCGGACGATCCGGCCCTTGCAGGCTTCCATGTAGAGGTCGGCAGCCAGGCATGACAAGGGAATGTCGAGATTGCCATGGCGAATCGCCGGCATTATCCAGACCGCACGGGCATCGTGCAAATTTTGTACGACTGTTCTGACGAGAGGTTTATGGTCATGGGGTGACCGAATGCCTCGCCCTTGTCATCCGCTTTGCATAGAATGCCCAGGCATTTGCAGTTATCGATCGAGAGGTGTGATATGCGGCGCGTGGTATTCAATCAGAAGGGCGGCGTGGGCAAATCCAGCATCGCCTGCAATTTGGCGGCCGTCAGCGCGTCCCAGGGGTATCGTACCTTGCTGATCGACCTGGATACCCAGGCCAACTCCACCCACTACCTCACCGGCCTGACCGGCGCTGAGATCCCCATGGGGATCGCCGAGTTCTTCAAGCAGACCCTGGCCAGCGGGCCCTTCGCGAAAAAGGGCCGGGTGGACATCTACGAAACCCCCTACGAAAACCTGCACGTGATCACCGCCACCGCCGAGCTGGCCGACCTGCAGCCGAAACTCGAGTCGAAACACAAGATCAACAAACTGCGCAAACTGCTCGACGAGTTGGCCGAGGATTACGACCGCATCTACCTCGACACCCCTCCGGCGCTGAATTTCTACACGGTGTCGGCACTGATCGCCGCCGACCGCGTGCTGATCCCGTTCGACTGCGACAGCTTCTCGCGCCATGCGCTCTATGGCTTGTTGCAGGAGATCGAAGAACTCAAGGAAGACCACAACGAAGGTCTGGAAGTCGAAGGCATAGTGGTCAACCAGTTCCAGCCGCGTGCGACGCTGCCGCAGCAGTTGCTCGACGAATTGCTCGCCGAGGGCTTGCCAGTGTTACCGGTGAATTTGATGAGTTCGGTGCGCATGCGCGAATCGCATCAGAGCTGCACACCGCTGATCTATCTGGAGCGCAGCCACAAGCTGACCCAGCAATTCGTCCAATTGCACGACCTGCTGGACGCTTCCTAGATCGGCTGGCCCCCTTGGGCCCTGTGTTGTTGCGCAAGGACCACACCGCCGTCTCGGCGCCATCGGTGGGCAAGGCGCGTTTTCCAGCCCGCCAAGCCTTTGTAGATCCCGGATGCAATCCGGGGGCGATTGAGCGGCACCCAATTTCCCCGGATTTCATCCGGGCTACAGAACAGCAAAGGCGCCCAGGGGCGCCTTTCTGGTTCCAGCCGCTACCTCTTAACGCACCACGAAAATATCGCAGGGCGCACGGTGCAGGAAGTGCTGCGCCAGGCTGCCGAGCAGGGCCTGGGATAACGCGCTGCGGCCATGGCTGCCGAGCACCAATACTTCTATATCGCGGCTGCGGATGTTTTCCTGCAGGCAACGCAGAATCCCACCTTGCTCGACCGAATGACTCAAGGACGGGCCTTCCTCCGGCAGCTTCTGCGCTTCGTCGAGCATCAGCTGGTCGATCAGCCCGCACTGCAGCTGCAACTGATCCTGGATTTGCTTGGGCGAACCCTTGATCGGCTCGAACACATGCAGCGCATGCAGTTCGGCGCTGGCGGGGAGCAGGTAGTAAGCCTGGTTCAGGGCGCTGACCGCGCACAGCGAAAAGTCGATGGCCGAAAGGGCGCGCAGATACGGCTGGTAGTCGTTACGCGCGACCAGCAAAAGCGGAACCGGGCAACGCCGGGCGATGCGGTCCAAGCTGGTGCCGGAGAAAAAGTCGTGGCGCTGGTGATGCGCGCCCAGTACCAGCAGGTCGCAGCCCAATTCCTCGACCTGTTGCAACACCACCTCGGAAGGTTTGCTGCCGCTGCGTACATGTAATTCGCAGCCGGCCGGGGCGTATCGGGTCAGGCTGAGATCGAGGGCCTGGCGCGCCTTTTCGTGTTGCTGGTCGCTCTCGTTGGCGTCCAGCACATGCAACATGGTCAGCTTGGCGCCATGTTGCTGCGCCAGTTGCGCGGCTCTGCATAGAGCCATATCGGCAGTGTCGCGCAGATCATGGGCAATCAATATATGTTTGAACATGGTTACGGCTCTCCTGCCATACATGTCGGATCTAAAGATGAGTCCACCGTTGAGTGTGGGTCCATCACCTATCTGGTCTTTTGATTTGTGACAAGTTCCCGCGTCGTTCATGCAAGCGTAATTGATACAGCGCGTGACTCTCGGCAACCACTTCGCCATCCTCGGCGGTGAGTTGTAGCGTCAGTGGATATTGCGCTTTCCCCGACTCGACCGCCTCATCCTGCAGCTGCTCGATGAGCGTTGCACTGAGGCGCGCTTCCACCCGGATATCGCCGGTTGCGGGGCGCCGGAAGCGCAGGTTCATTTCCTTGATGATCGGGTAAAAGCGCTCGGTGTCGAAGCTGGTGAGAAAGAGTGCGCCGCCGGGAATTTCCGCCAGGGTGAACAGGGCGCCCGCGTACATGCTGCCGATATGGTTCTGGTTGCCGACCAGCGGCATGCACAAACGTACGTGGCCGGGTTCGAGGACTTCCGCTTTCAGGCCGCTGCGTTTGACGAAGGCGATCTGCTCTTCGGTGAGCCGGCGGGCAATTTCCTGGGGTAACGACATGCTGAGCGCGCTCTCATATGGGGTTGCACCGGGCTCCAATTTCGTTGCACTCACAACGAAGCATCAACAGACCCTAGCAAATAATGCAGCGCTTGCAATTGATCCCAGGTGACGGCGCCCGCTGACCGATTGACTCAGCGATTCTGTTGGTCGATCCAGGCCAGCAGTTGTGGCAACGACATGGCGCCGCTTTGCCGGGCGACTTCCTTGCCGGCGCTGAACAGGATCAAGCTGGGAATCGAGCGAATCGCCAGTTGCGCGGACAGCTGCGGGTTGGCTTCGCTGTCCAGTTTACCCAGACGGTAACGGCCATTGAGGCGGCTGGCGGCTTGCGCGAAGGTCGGTGCGAACGCACGGCACGGGCCGCACCAACTGGCCCAGACGTCGACCAGCAGCGGCAGGTCGCCCTTGAGTTGGCTGGCGAAATTGCCTTGGTTCAATTCGATGGGCTGGCCGGGCAGTACCTCGGATTTGCAGCGCCCGCAGCGCGGCGCATCGGCGAGGCGTTCGGCGGGGATGCGGTTGAGGCCATTGCACTGGGGGCAGGGGATCAGCAGGGGTTGGCTCATGGTGGTTTCCTCTCGTTACTCCACAAGCTGATGGCGGCGGCGCAAGAAAACAAGGGTAGAGTGAGCGCCGGGGCCATGGGGCGAAGAAATATGTCACTGCCATCGTTGAATCTGCTGCGCACCTTTGCCGTCCTCGGCGAGACCTTGAACGTCAAACGCGCGGCCGAGCGCTTGCACGTCACGCCGACGGCGGTCAGCCACCAGCTGCGCGAACTGGAAGCGGCGCTAGGTTGCAAATTGTTTCGCCGCTTGCCACGTGGCTTGGCATTGACCGACTCCGGGCAAGCCTATTGGACCGAGGTCGCTCCGGCGATCCGTCAATTGGAAAGCGCCACCCGGGCGCGCCAGGCGCAGCGTCCGTTTCGCATTTCCAGCTTCCCCTACCTGGCGCATAGCGTGCTGTTGCCGGCATTGGCCGAACTGCAGGCGCTGCTCGGCGAGCGCCTGCTGACCCTTGACACCCGTCGCGAAACCCTCGACCTGGCCAGCCACGGCATCGACCTCGGCTTGCGCTTTGCAGCCACCCCGCCGAATTGGGGCGAGTTGCGCGCGCGCCGGCTCAGCGGGTTTGGATTGTCGCCGCTGGTGGCCGCCGACTTCGCCGCGGTGCCCTGGCCGCCAACCGTGGAGCTGCTGCCGATTCGCCTGAGCAAGGAGCAGCAAAGCTGGGCGCAATGGGCCTCGGTGCACGGCTGGCGCCCCAGCAGCGGCGGCCTGGTGCTGGACAACTACGCCTCGGTGCTGACGGCGACCGAGCAGGGGTTGGGCGTCGCCATGGGCTATTTGCCGTTGTGCATCGATGCACTGCTGAGCGGGCGGTTGCGCCCGCTTTGGCCGGCGCTACGGGTGGACGGCGGTGGGCTCTGGGCGGTGTGGGAGGGCGACGCCGAGTGCCCCGCGTTACTGCGCGTGGTCGACTGGCTGGAGCAGCAGCTGGGCGATATGGAGCGGCGCAGCACTGAGTTTTTCTCAGCCCTCGAGGGTTGAAATCTCGCTTTTCCGCTGTGCAGGGCCTGGGGAGACTGAGGCCTTCCCTGAAGGAGTTCAGCCATGCGCATCGATCATTACCGCTTGCCCGCCCGCGACGGTCACCCCTTGGGCATCAGTGCTTATCGCCCGCTGCGGCCGCGTTACAGCTTGTTGCTGAACAGCGCCACCGGGGTGCCCAAGCGTTTTTATCAAAGCTTCGCCGAGCATGCCGCCAGCCGTGGCGCCTGGGTGTTCAGTTACGACTACCGCGGCATCGGCGACAGCCGGGTGCGGGACTGGCAGGGCGCGCCACCGCGCATGGCGGATTGGGGCGCGCTGGATCAAGCCAGCCTGCTCGACCATCTGGCGCGCGATTTGCCCCTGGCGCTGCTCGGCCACTCGGTGGGCGGCCAGATTCCCGGCCTGGCCGACAATGCCGGGCGAATTCAGGCGCTGCTCGGCATCGCCGCCCAGTCCGGCTATTGGCGCTTGTGGCCGGCCCGTCGGCAACTGCGTCTGGCGCTCAATTGGTACGGTGTGGTGCCGATCGCCACGCGGTTATTCGGCCAGCTGCCGGGTTGGGCCATGGGCGGCGAGGCATTGCCGCGCGGTGTGGCGTTGGAGTGGGCGCGCTGGTGCCGCACGCCGGCATTTATCAGCACTGCCGACGGCCAACCGTTGCGTCCTTATTTCGACGAACTGCAAGCGCCGGCGCGCTTCCTGGCGATCAGTGACGACCAGACATTCGCGCCGCAACGGGCGGTGGCGGCGTTGGCCGACTTCTACCCTGCGGCGCAGCGCGAGGTGCTGACGGTCGATCCCGCCGAATGGGGCCTGCGCAAGCTGGGGCATTTCGGCTTCTTCCGCCGCGATACGCCCCGCGCGTTGTGGGACCAACAACTCGATTGGCTGGAAAGTGCGCTCGGCCTGCAGCCGACGCGCGCGGTGGCTTGAACGTCAAACCGGGGTCGGTTCTGTAGCCCGGATGAAATCCGGGGAAATCTCGGGGCCGACGGATCGCTCCCGGATTGCATCCGGGCTACCCGGCGCCGCCGCCCCTCCTGCATCTCCGCTTTTTAAACCGGGGTCAGCGGCCAGAACCAGGGGATGACGAAACTGGCCACCGCCCACAGCAACAGGTTGAGCGGGATGCCGATTCGCATGAAGTCGGTGAAACGGTAACCGCCGGCGTTATACACGAAGGTGTTGGTCTGGTAGCCGATCGGCGTGGCGAAGCTGGCGCTGGCGGCAAACATCACCGCGACCACGAAGGCCCGCGGGTCGACGCCCAGGTGTTGGGCCAGGCCGATGGCGATCGGCGTGACCAGTACCGCCACCGCGTTGTTCGACAGCACCTCGGTGAGAATCGAGGTGAACAGGTAGATCAATGACAGCATCAACAGTGGTCCGGCCCAGGGCATCAGGCCCATGACGTTCTCGATCAGCAGGCGCACCAGGCCGACCTTGTCCATGGCGATGCTGATCGCCAGCATGCCGAAGATCAGGCTGAGAATCTTCCAGTCCACCGCTTTATAGGCGTCTTCCACGTCCAGGCAGCGGGTCGCCAGCACGGCCACCGCGCCGATGATCGCCAGGCCTTCGATCGGCATCACGCCGAACGCCGCGAGCAGCATCACGGCGAGCGTGGCGATGATCGCGATCGGCGCCTTGTCGCGGCGGAATGCGCGTTCCTGCACTGCGTTGAGACTGATCAGTTCGCCGTTGTCGGCGAAACGCTTGATCTGCGTCGGCGTGCCCTCGACCAGCATCACGTCGCCGAATTGCAGCTCGAAGTCGTCGAGGTTGCCCTGAATATTCTCGTCCTGGCGATGTACCGCGAGCACCGCGATGCCGTAGCGCGCGGTGAGGTCGAGGTCGCGCATCGGCCGGTGGCTGTAACGCGAGTTGCGCCCGACTATGGCCTCGGCCAGCACCACGTCGTGGCTGCTGATGGTCTCGAAGGCATCGCTGCGGTTGAACGTCAGGTGGCCGCTCTCGCGCAACTCAACCACATTCTTCACCTGGCCGTGCAGCACCAGGCGGTCACCATTGGCCAGGACGGTGTGGTGGTTCGGCTCGGTGAACTCCTGTTCGCCGCGAAACAGCTTGAGCACTTGCAGGCCGCTGCCGCCGTTGAGGTTGGCTTCGCTCAGGGTCTTGCCGATCACCGGCGAGTCATGCGGCACCAGCAGCTCGGTCATAAAGGTGCGATCCAGATCCGGGCGCAGCTGTTTGGACAGGGTGTCGCGCTCGGGCAGCAGGCGGTGGCCGATGGTCAGCAGGTAAAGCATACCGACCGCGGCGAGGATCAGCCCGGCACCGGTGATCTCGAAAATACCGAAGGGTTCGAGGCCGGCCTTGCGCGCCACGCCGTCGACCAGGATGTTGGTCGAGGTGCCGATCATCGTCAGGGTGCCGCCGAGGATGGTCGCGTAGGACAGCGGGATCAGCAGTTTGGACGGCAAGGTGCCGGCGCGCCGGGCCAGGGAAATCGCCACCGGGGTAAGGATGGCCACCACCGGGGTGTTGTTCAGGCAGGCGGAAATCACCAGGGCGGTGACTGTCAGGCCGGTGAGTACACGGATCGGGCTGGTGCCGACCAGGTCGCCCAGCCAGTTGCCGAGGGCGTCGATGCAGCCGGTGCGCTCCAGCGCGGCGGACAGCACGAACATGCAGGCGATGGTCACCGGTGCCGAGTTGGACAGCACGCTGAGCACTTCCTTGGGCTCGAGCAATTGGGTGATCAGCAGCGCCGCCACGGCGATCGCCGCGACTATGTCCGGACTCCACTTCTCGCGCACGAAGGCATACAGCACCCAGATCAGCAGGGCGCCGACGAATATCAGTGGCAGGGGCAACGAGTCCCAGAACATATAAGGCGAAACTCCCAGGCGGTAACGACGCGCAGCCGTCTAGCCGTGCGAGGCGTGAAGATAAGGCTTGCGGCTTAGAGAGTCTAAGAATGTTTGAGAAGGTTTATATGTCTTTTCGATTTAATGGATAAGGCTGTACCGCCGTCCTGGCGGCGCACTGTGTCTGTGTGCCGGCGGCCTGTCGCGCTAGGCTCCAAGCGCAAGAATGCCCTCGTCTTCACCCACATGGATTTCTTATGAGCGTCGAAACCTACACCCCGCCCGAGCTGTTCGAACCCATAGGCCCCTACAGTCATATCGCCAAGAGTGGCCCGTTCATTTACCTCTCCGCGACCCCCGGGGTGGATGGAGCCGGGCGCATGGCGGGTGCCGATGCCTACGCGCAGTCCCGGCAAATCCTCGAGAACCTGCGAGCGATGCTCGCCACGGTCGGTGCGTCCATGACGGACGTCCTGCACGTGCAGGTTTTCCTCAAGCGCGTCGAGGATTTCGAGGCGATGAACAGGGCCTACACCGAAGCGTTCGCCGGCCACTTGCCCGCGCGCACGGTGATCTGCGTCGCCGATCTACCGAAGCGAGGTGCCTTGCTCACCATGAATCTGCATGCGATCTGTCATGCGACCGGGGCAAATTCACCGGTCAGGTAGCCAACGTCCTGTCAGACCAGGGCCGTATAGATGTTATAGGCGCTGATCAGCACGATCAGGCAACCGACAACGGTCAGCAGGGTGCGCGCCGACAGCTTCTTGCACAGTAGGGCGGCGAATGGAGCGGCGAACAGGCCGCCGAAGACCAGGCCTGCCACCATTAACCAGGTGCTCGGCTCACCCGCCAGGAAAATAAAGGAAGCGGCGCCTGCGATGGTCAGGAAGAACTCGGCAAAATTTACCGAGCCGATGGTGGTGCGAGGGTCGCTACCGGAGCCGAGCAGGCTGCTGGTGACCACCGGGCCCCAGCCCCCACCGCCAGCCGCATCGACGAAACCGCCGAACAGCGCGAGCTTGGCCACATGCTTCGGTTCGCGGCGCTGCTGCTGCGCATGGCGATAAGCCTTGTGCAGGATGTACAGGCCCATCAGCAGCAGGTAGGTGGAGATAAAGGGTTTCATCGCTTTGCCATCGAAACTGGTGATCAGCACCGCGCCGAGGATCGCACCAAGGATGCCCGGCAGCAGCAACCGCAGGAACAGCGATCTGTCGACGTTGCCCAGCTTGGCGTGAGAGATGCCTGATAGACCGGTGGTAAACACCTCGGCGATATGCACGCTGGCACTGGCTGCTGCTGGCGAGGCCCCGGCGCTGAGCAGGAAGGTGGTGGCGGTGATGCCGTAAGCCATGCCCAGGGCGCCATCGATAACCTGGGCGAAGAAGCCGACCGCCACTGCGCTCCAGAAGGTGGGGCTGTGCAACGTGGTTTCGATGATCTGCAGGCCGCTGTGGCCACCGTTATCGCCAAAGAACAGGCGCCAGGTGAAAAACAGGAGCAGGCCGGCCAATGTCAGCGCCGCGAGCCATATGGCGGAGCGCAAAACCGGGTGGTCGCCCGGATGGCTGACGATGTTTTCCACAGGAGGCAAACCCAGGGCTGCATGCTGACCATTAAGCGTGCTGGGGGCGAAATCGAGGTCGCGAATTTTCATGCGATAGCGGGCCTGGCAGTGAGTGGAAGGTCGGTCTGAAGTGGTGTTAGCGGCAAGATATGCAATCCTTCTTAGATCGTCTAAGAATGTTTTTAGTTATTAATATTCTTTTTTGTTTTATATGGTTGGGCTGTACCGCAGGTTCTGACGCACACTGTGGCTGTGCGCCAGGCATCGGTCTGGCTAGGCTGGGATCTTTAGCTGGAGATGGGCGTTATGCGTCAATTAGGCATTCTCGGCGGCATGAGTTGGGAGTCCACCGCGAGCTACTACCGCCTGCTCAACCAGGGCGTGCGCGAGCGCTTGGGCGGTTTGCATTCGGCGCCCTTGTTGCTGCATTCGGTGGATTTCGCCGAGATCGCCGAGCTGCAGCGGCTCGGCGACTGGGATACCGCCGGCCAGCGCCTGGCCCTGGCCGCGCGGGGGTTACAGGGCGCCGGTGCGACGGCGCTGCTGCTGGCGACCAACACCATGCACAAGGTGGCACCGGCCATCGAGGCGGCGCTGCAGATCCCTTTGCTGCATATCGGCGATGCGGTCGGCCAGGCCCTGCAACGGCAGGGCGTCAAGCGCGCGGCGTTGCTCGGTACGCGTTTCACCATGCAGGAGGACTTCTACCGCCAGCGTCTGGCCGAGCGCTTCGACATCGAGGTGATCATCCCCGAGCCTGCGCAGATGGCCGAGATAGACCGGGTGATTTTCGCCGAGTTGTGCCAGGGCCGCTTCCAGCCCAGCGCCCGCGCGTTCTACTTGGAATGCATCGAGGCGCTGCGTCGGCGCGGCGCCGAGGCGGCGATTCTCGGCTGTACCGAAATAGGCTTGCTGCTGGAGAACGCATCGTCGCCGCTGCCGTTGCTCGACAGCTGCGAACTGCATGTGGCCCAGGGCTTGGCCTGGATGCTCGATACCGAGCAATAACTACTGGTACAGCTCCATGGCCTGTACCTGCAGACGCTCCTCGGGTTCGAAGCGCCGCTCGATCAAGCTGGCGACCGCCGCTTGCTGATCCTGGGCGCTCAGGCCCGATTGGCGGATGGCCTCGCGTTCCTCCTCGTAGCTGGCCAGGCGGCTGTTCCACTGGGCTTGGCGCTGATCCAGCTCGGCCAGCGCGGTGGCGGCTTCCTCGCCCAGAACTTCGGCCCTGGCCTGGAACAGGGCTTCGGCGCTGGCGCCGTCCTGTTTCATTTGTTCGGTCAGCTCGTATAGCTGGGTTTGCTGGGTGGCTTGCTGGCGGGCCTGGCGCATGGCCTCGGGCAGTTGCTGCTCCAACCGTTCAAGAGCCTGCTGGCGCTCGGCGGGATCCAGGCTCTGGTCCTGGGCCAGTTTCAAACGCTGCAGCATATAGTCGTCGTAGCTGTCCTCTTCCTGGAAGAACACCTGGGCTTCATGGGCGCTGAAGTGCTGCAGGCGCAAGTCCCGCAGCCGCTGCTGACGCAGTTCGATGGCGTCCAGGGCGTAGGCGCCGCTGGCATCGACGGCGCCGGGCAGGGCATGCAATTCGACCAGGGCGATCTTGAAATCGAGATAGCGCTTGAGCAGGTCGCGGGCCTGGTCGAGGGCAGCGCCTTGCAGTTGTTCGGCGAGCGCCAGGCTGATCCGTGTCAGACAGAGTTCCAGGGGCTCTTCGACCAGCGCCGAGAGATAGAACTCGAACAGATGAAGGATATCCGCCTCGATCAGCAGGTTGCCGTCGGCATCGGTGTGCAGGCGCACATCATGGTCGCTGCCCTGCAATGAGCGCGGCAGCGCCGGTAATTTGGGCAAGGCCTCGATGGCCGTGGCTTGCAGGGTCTGATTGGTGTGCCGGGCCGCGACCGGGTCGGCTTGGCGGTGCTCGCCGAGTGCACTGGCGCCGGGTGTCGGGGTGTTCTGCTCGCGGTTTACCAGCAGGCCGGCGGTGGTGATGCCGACGGCCAGGCAGATGGCGCTGAGCAGGAAAATCTGGCGGGTGCGCATACCGTTCTCCTCGAGCCGCTCCACCCGCTGCCGGGTGGAGCCTGGCTGCTTACAAACCGGCTTGCTTGAGGCGAGTGGTGTGGTTGCGCATTATGGTTTTCGGGTTGGTCTCCAGCCAGGAAACCACGCCGAACACCTGGTTGGTGATATCCAGGTGGTTCATCCGGTAGCTGTCCTGGATCACCTGGCCGAAATGGCTGGCGCAGACGCCGGTCACGCCGTCGTTGCCCTTGCCCAGGAAGGACAGGCTGGTGATGGCGAACAGCGCGTCTGAAGGGTCGAAGATATTGGTCAACGGCGACTTGCCGCTCCAGGAATACAGGCGGATGTTCTTGCCGGCGATAGACACGCTGTTCGGTCCGACGCCGCAACTGGTGGTCGGCAGACCCGCCGGGAACTGCGCGTTGAACGCGGCCGCGCCGTTTTTGTTGAACTCGCCGAGCATGGCGTAAATGTCCGACTGGCTCGCCGAGTTGTTCGACAGGATATTCACCAAGTTACCCACGGTGTTGGCGAACACTTCGAAGGTGACCCCCAACAGGCTGCCCGGCGGGGCGACGTTGGTGACGACGTCGGCCAACGGCGAGCCGGTGTGCGGCGTGGCCATGGTGGTCACCGAGGCGACCAGATCGGGGCGCACGTTCATCACATAGCGCGAGGTCATGCCGCCCTGGCTGTGGGCGATCAGGTTGAACTTCTTGATCCGCCCGTTGGAGGCGGCCTTGTAGCTGTCGAGTTGGGCGATCAGTTGGTTGCCGCGTTGCACCGAACTGTCGAAGGCATTGATTTTCGGGATGTAGACCTCGGTGCCCTGGGCTTGCAGCTTGGCGGGGATCTGGTACCAGTAATCGACCATGGCGATATTGTCGAAGGCGAAAATACCCGGGACCAGCACCACCGGATTTGCCGTGTAAGCGGCCTGGCAGGCCAAGGAAATGCTCATCAGCAGGCTGCTGATGGCGGCGAATAGGATTTTTTTCATTGTTGTTTTCCCTCTATCGGTCCGTTGGAGACGAGCCTGGCCTTCGCCACTACAGGCCCTGTTATGGCGTGGTGGATTCTAGGCGGGAGAAAACCCCGTGTATTTCACCTGAATGGGTGAAAGTGCCGGGCGGGGGCGGTACGGGAAGGTGTCCGGCGCTAAACCGCTCCCGGATTGCGCCGGAGGCTTATTCGGGCTACCGGTGCGGTGTGCGGAGGGTTATAGATGCTCTGTTCATGGGCAGGTCTACGGCCTCTTAGGGCGGACATGCCGAAGGCCTGTCCGCCATCCGCCCCTCCAACGTGGATGGCGTTTACGATGTGATTTTCATCCACAAGACCATCCGCCAGATCGACTTGAGAGGGTGGGAGTAACGATCATCAACCCGTTACCCATGTCTCCCGGCTGAATACACCCTACGAGGTCGGAACCTTCACACTTGAGCGCCGAAGCCTGAAGGCAACAGGCTACTGTTACATCGCCTTATCTTTCCGCCGGTACTACCCGCACCCACCAGTCGCTCAGGCGCTCGATGCGCACCGGCAGGCTGGGCGGCAGCGCCGCCAGGGCCCGGTCGCTGTCATGCAGCGGGAAGCTGCCGCTGATACGCAGGCCGGCGATGCTCGGGTCGACGCCGAGGTAGCCGTTGCGGTACTCGCTCAAGCTCGCGAGCAGCTCGTCCAAGCGCTGGTTCTCCACCACCAGCATGCCGCGGCTCCAGGCGTCGGCGGCGATTGGCGCGGCTTGGCTGGCGCCGAGCTGGCGGCGTTGCATCAGCACCTGTTGCCCGGCTTCGACGATGCGCTCGTCGGCGGCTTCGGCGGGCCGCGCCGCCACCGCCGATTGCAGCACCGTCAGCCGCGTGCGGTCGCCTTCGCGGCGTACCAGAAAGCGGGTGCCCAGGGCGCGCAGACGGCCCTGCTCGGTGACCACCACCAGGGGCCGCGTATCGTTGCCGTGGGCGGTTTGCACCAGAATCTCGCCGCTGCGCAGGTGCAACAGGCGCTCGTTGCCGCTGAAATCGATATCCAGCGCGCTGGTGCTGTTCAGCCGCACCTGGCTGCGATCGGCCAGCCACAGGTCGCGCTGTTCGCCGCGGGCGGTCAGTTCGTCGGCCAGGTAATCGCCCAGCGGCCGCTGTTGGGCGAGCAGACCGAGCAGCAGCGTGCCGGCGAACAGCAGGCTCAGCGCGGTGCCGCCCATGCGTTTGAGGCTGCGGCGGCGCGGGTGCTGCAACAGCGCCTGGCGTACCGGCCCGGCGCTGGCCGCCGCCAGCTGGCCATCGAGCCCCTGCAATTGCTGCCAAACCCGCCGGTGCTCCGGGTGGGCGCTGAGCCAGAAGGCGAATTCGCGCTCATGCTCGGCGTTCGCTTCGCCGGAACCCAGACGCAGTTGCCAGGCGATGGCGGCATCCAGCACGCTGGTCGAGACGGCGTTCATCGTGGCTCCCCATATTGCGCGATGTAGCACTGGCGCAGACCCTGGGCCAGGTATTGGCGCACGCGCGAGACCGACACGCCGAGGCGCTCGGCGATTTCCGCGTGCCCCATGCCATCGAGGCGGTTGTACAGAAAGGCGGCCCGCGCCTTGCTCGACAGTCGTCCCAGCAGGCGGTCGATATCGCGCAGCGCTTGCAGGGCGATGGTCTGTTCTTCGGCGCTCGGTTGCACCGCCTCCGGCAAGCCGCTCAGTTGTTCGAGGTAGGCGCGTTCCAGGGCGCTGCGGCGGAAGTGGTCGATCAGCAGGCCCTTGGCGATGGTGGTCAGCAGCGCACGCGGCTCGCGGGTTTGTGGCAAATCGGCGCGGCCGAGCAGACGCACGAAGGTGTCCTGGCTGAGGTCCTCGGCGCGTTCGGCGCAATACAGGCTTTGCGCAGCCAGCCGAGCAGCCAATCGCGATGGTCGCGATAGAGCAGACCTACCAAGTGCTGATTCGTGGGTTCACCAGCCGACACGCTGACCTCGCCAAAGGCAAATAAAGGGCAATCGAGAATTATTCGCATATGATCGCAGAGGCTGAGGGCTGCCGGCAATCTGCGATTACAGGGTCGGCGATGGACGGCGATAATCGCCGCCGAATAGATGTGGATCAATGCCCGCCGCTTAAGCCCCGACTAGAATCGCCGGCCCTGTTGGTTGAGCGGCTCGCACCATGGCATCGACTCCCCGTTTTCCCGAACTGCTGTCCCCGGCCGGCACCCTGAAGAACATGCGCTACGCCTTCGCTTACGGCGCCGATGCGGTGTATGCCGGGCAGCCGCGCTACAGCCTGCGGGTGCGCAACAACGAATTCGACCACGCCAACCTGGCCCTGGGCATCGCCGAGGCCCATGCCCAGGGCAAGCAGTTTTACGTGGTGGTCAATATCGCCCCGCACAACGCCAAGCTAAAGACCTTCTTGAAGGATCTCGAACCGGTGATTGCGATGGGCCCGGATGCGCTGATCATGTCCGACCCGGGGTTGATCATGCTGGTGCGCGAGCACTTTCCACAGATGCCGATCCATCTGTCGGTGCAGGCCAATGCGGTGAACTGGGCTAGCGTGAAGTTCTGGCAACAGCAGGGCTTGAGTCGGGTGATTCTGTCGCGCGAGTTGTCGCTGGAAGAGATCGCCGAGATCCGCGACGAAGTGCCGGGCATGGAGCTGGAGGTATTCGTCCATGGCGCGCTGTGCATGGCCTACTCCGGGCGCTGCCTGCTGTCCGGCTATATCAATAAACGCGATCCCAACCAGGGCAGCTGCACCAACGCCTGCCGCTGGCAGTACAAGACGGAAACGGCGCAGGAGAACGAGCTGGGCGACATCGTGCGCATCGTCGAGCCGACCCTGGGCGCCGGCGCGCCGACCGAGCAGGTCTTTCTCCTGGAGGACGGCAGCCGCCCCGGCGAGCAGATGGCCGCCTTCGAGGACGAGCACGGCACCTACATCATGAATTCCAAGGACCTGCGCGCGGTGCAGCACGTCGAGCGTCTGGTGCGCATGGGCGTGCACTCGCTGAAGATCGAAGGGCGCACCAAATCCCACTACTACGTGGCGCGCACCGCCCAGGTGTACCGCAAGGCGATCGACGACGCCGTGGCCGGGCGGCCGTTCGACAAATCGCTGATGGACACCCTGGAGTCCCTGGCCCACCGCGGCTACACCGAGGGCTTTCTGCGCCGCCACGTGCATGACGAATACCAGAACTACGAGCGCGGCAGCTCGGTTTCCGAACAGCAGCAGTTCGTTGGCGAGCTGACCGGTGAGCGACGCGGCGAGCTGGCCGAGGTGCGGGTGAAAAACCGCTTCGCCCTCGGCGATGGCCTGGAGCTGATGACGCCCCAGGGCAATTTGCGCTTTAGTCTCGCTCACCTGGAAAACCGCCAGGGTCAGACAATGGCAGTCGCACCTGGCGACGGCCATGTGCTCTACCTGCCGCTGCCGGCCGAGTTGCAGTTGGAGTACGGATTGTTGATGCGCGATCTGTAAACGGAGGGGATACCGCCAATCGCGGCCAAAGCCGCTCCTACAGGTGATTAACCCGTAGCCTGGATAAGCCTTGGCGCAATCCGGGAGCGGTTTGGCGGCGGAGATCGCTCCCCGGATTGCATCCGGGCTACGGGTTTAATGCTGACGATGCAGCGAGTGCGCGCGCTGGCGGCGGTGCCAGCTGGCCAGGCGTTGTTGCAGGGCTTGCAGGCTGTCGAGCTGCTGCTGGCGCGCCTTGCTGAACAGGATCAGGGCCAATTCGGCGGTGACCAGGGCGTCGGCGCTGGCGTGGTGACGTTGTTGCACTTGCAGGCCGAAATAGCGGGTCCAGTCGTCCAGGCCGCCATGGGGGATGTTCGCCTGTGGGCAGAGCAGCGGGGCGAGGTCGGCGGCGTCGAAAAATATATGGCGCAGGCGGTAACCCAAGCTCTGCTTGAGCGCGCGGCCGAGCATGCGCTGGTCGAAGGGCGCATGGAACGCCAACACCGGGCTGTCGCCGAGAAACTCCATGAAATCCAGCAAGGCCTCGGCCGGCTCCACGCCGTTGGCGATCTCACTCGGGGCGATGCCGTGGATCAGCACGCTGGCGCTGACCTTGTGCTCGGGGCGGCACAGGGTGCGTTCGAACTGCTGGCTGAAATCGATGGCGCCGTTGGCGATCGCCACCGCACCGATCGACAGCACCTGGTCGCGCTTCATGTCCAGGCCACTGGTTTCCAGGTCCAGCACCACCAGACGTTGCTGCGCCAGCGGCAGCGGGCCGAGCGACGCGGGCTCGGCCAGGGCGGCGCGTCGCTCGAGTTGCGCCTGGGACAACGCCGGGCCGCGTCCGCGCAGCCAGGTGAAGGTGCTCATAGCTGGTACCTCAGGGCCAGGCTGCTTTGCAGACGCTGGGCTTGGCGAAAGGATTCGCGCAGGATGCGCCGGTCCAGATGGTTGAGGTTATCCGGGTCGACCCGGTTGGAATAGGGGTGCTGATCGCGCGCCTGCAACTGGTGCTGTTGCATGCGGGTCTGCTGGATGAAGTGATAGGCCTCTTCGTAAGCCGCGCCATCGAGCGGGTCGATCACGCCTTTTTCGATCAAGGCGCGCAGCCGTTCCAGGGTATTGCAGCCCTCGATGCCGTTGGCCAGGGCCAGCAGGCGCGCGCCATCGACGAAGGGCGTGAGGCCCTGCACCTTGAGGTCCAGGGTGTCTTTCTCGGCGCCTTTGCGGGCCAGCACGAAATCGCGGAACAGCCCCAGCGGCGGGCGTTGGCGCAGGGCGTTTTCCGCGAGCATGCGCTGGAACAGGGTGTTGCCGGCGATCAGCGTCAGCAGCTCTTCGCGCAGCTGTTCGCAACCTTCGCTCGGGCCCCAGACCAGGCGCAGGTCGAAATAGATGCTCGAACCCAGCAGGTTCTCCGGCGTCGCCTCGTCGACGAAACCGCGGAAGCGCCGCGACCACTCCTGGCGCGACAGGCACAGCTCGGGGTTGCCGGCCATGATATTGCCCTTGCACAGGGTGAAGCCGCATTGCGCCAGGCGTTGGTTGATCTCCTGCGCGAGGGGCAGCAGGCGGCCGCGGATCGCCGCGGCTTCGGCGTTGTCGCGGGCCTCGAAGAGGATGCCATTGTCCTGGTCGGTGAGCAGGGTCTGCTCGCGGCGCCCCTCGCTGCCGAAGCACAACCAACTGAACGGCACGCCGGGGTCGCCGAGGTCCTCGATGGTCAGCTCGATCACCCGGCACACGGTGTGGTCGTTGAACAGGGTGATGATGTGGGTGATCTGCGTCGAGCTGGCGCCGTGGGCGAGCATGCGGTCGACCAGCAGGCGGATGTCGCTGCGCAGCGCCGCCAGGGTCGCCACCGTGCCGGCATGGCGAATGGTGCGCGCCAAATGGACCAGATCGACCCGTTGCAGGGAGAACAGGTCGCGCTCGGAAACCACGCCGCACAGCTTGCCGTGTTCGACCAGGCAGATATGGGCGATATGCCGTTCGGTCATGGCGATCGCCGCATCGAAGGCGCTGGCATCCGGCGGCAGGTGGAAAGGGTCGGGTGTCATCAGGCTGTCGATCGGCTGATCCAACGCGCTGCCGTCGGCCACCACCCGGCGCAGGTCGCGCAGGGTGAAGATGCCCAGCGGGCGCTGCTGCGGATCGATCACGACTATGCTGCCGACGTGCTGCTCGTGCATCTGTTTGACCGCTTCGCGCAATGGCGTGGCGGGCGCGCAGCCGATCGGTTGGCGCATCGCCAGTTCGCCCAGACGGGTATCCAGCGAATACTGCGCGCCGAGGGTTTCCACCGCGCGCAGTTGCACCTGCTGGTTGACCTGATCGAGCAGGCTGCTGACCCCGCGCAAGGCGAAGTCGCGCAGCGGGTTGGACACCGCGAACAGCTTGACGAAGGCCGCCTTGCTCAATAGCAGGCAGAAGGTGTCTTCGGCCGCCAGGTGTTCGGTGCGGGTGGCGCGTTCGCCGATCAGCGCGGCCAGGGGAAAGCACTCGCCGGTGGCGATTTCGAAGGTGGTCTCGGTGCCGCGCCGTGCCGAATGCGGGCGCTCGCCATGCACGCGGCCCTGTTTGACGATATAGAAGTGCGCGACCGGGCCGTCGGCGGGCTTGATGATGGTCTCGCCTTCGCCGTAGAAGCGCAGCTGACAATTCTCCACCAGGTAGGCCAGGTGGGTGGTGTCCATCTGATTGAACGGCGGGAACTTCTGCAGGAACTCCATGGTGCCCTGGATATTCTGCAATACCGCGGCCCTGCCGGCCTGGGCGAAGGCGTCCGCTGTGCTCATGTGCGGCCTCGACGATTCACTGGAGGGGTATGGTCGGCCTAGGCCGCGCGGATTCCCATTGGACGTAAGTCTAGGCGTTCTCCTTGGCGATGTATCCGATGCTGCGATCCCGTCGGCGATAGCTGGCAAAGTGCTTTCCCAGTCAGCTGCTAGAGTTACTTGCAACGCACCTGGAGACTCGCATGCACGCCGTGATCGGGCTCGTTCTGCTCTTTATGACCGCCGCTTACGCTTGCGCCGAAGACCCGCTGCAAGCCGCTTTGGCCGAGCTGCAACCGAGTTCGTTGTCGGTCGCCGAGCAGCGAGCGGAACTGGCCTGGTTCGTGAAAGCGAGCAAACCCTTCCAGGGCATGCAGGTGCGGGTGATCGCCGAGCGCATCGATACCCACTGGTACGAAGCCAACGTCCTTGCGCCCCTGTTCAGCCGGCTCACCGGCATCCGCGTGATCCACGAGGTCAGCGGCGAAGACGACGTGGTCAACAAGCTGCGCACCCAGCAGGAAACCGGCCTGGCGCTGTACGACGCCTATGTCGGCGACAGCGATCTGCTCGGCCAGCATTTCCGCGACAACCAGGTGCTGGTGCTCAGCGATTTCATGGCCGGCGAGGGCGCCGGCGTCACCCTGCCGACCCTGGACCTCGCGGACTTTATCGGCCTGCCGTTCGTCACCGCGCCGGATGGCAAACTCTATCAACTACCTGATCAGCAATTCGCCAACCTCTATTGGTACCGCCAGGACTGGTTCGCCCGCCCGGAGCTGCGCAAGGCGTTTCGCCAGCGCTACGGCTACGAACTGGACGTACCGCAGAACTGGGCGGCCTATGAGGATATCGCCGCGTTCTTCAGCGAGCAGGTCAAGGAGATCGACGGCCAGCGGGTCTACGGCCATATGGATTACGGCGACTTCGACCCGTCGCTCGGCTGGCGCCTGTCGGATGCCTGGTTGGGTATGGCCGGCGTCGGCGATACCGGCCTGCCCAATGGCCTGCCGGTCGACGACTGGGGCATCCGCGTCGAGGACTGCCGCCCGGTCGGCGCCAGCATGGCCCGCGGCGGTGCGTTGGACAGCCCGGCGGCGGTCTACGCGCTGCAGCAATACATCGATTGGCTGAAGCGCTACGCCCCCGAGGACGCGCGGCGCATGAGTTTCAACCAGGCCGGCAACGTCGCGGCGCAGGGGCATATCGCCCAGCAGATTTTCTGGTACACCGCCTTTACCGCCGATTACACCAAACCAGGCAGCGCGGTGGTCGACGCCGAGGGTAAGCCGAAGTGGCGGGTCGCGCCGTCGCCGCGCGGCGCATACTGGCGCGAGGGGATGAAATCCGGCTATCAGGATGTCGGCGCCTGGACACTGCTCAAGGCCACGCCGCTGCGCCAACGCCAGGCCGCCTGGCTGTACGCGCAGTTCGTGGTGTCGAAGAGCGTGTCGCTGCGCAAGACCCTGGTCGGTTTGACACCGATCCGCCATTCCGACATCGAGTCGCCGGCCCTGCTCGCCGCGGCACCGCGGCTCGGCGGGCTGATCGAGTTCTACCGCAGCCCCGCGGCCCAGCGCTGGACCCCCACAGGCGCTAACGTGCCGGACTATAGCGGCATGGCCAGCCTGTGGTGGCGCCACTTGCATCCGGCGGTGGCCGGCCGGCTCAGCGCCGCCCAGGCCCTGCACGACCTGGGGAATGCGTTCGACCGGCATTTGCAGCAGGTCGGTCAGCGTCAGCGGCACGTCTGCGCGCCCAAGCTGAATCCGCCGCGCGAGCCGATCCACTGGTTGTTGCAGCCCGGCGCACCCTGGCCGGCGCTGACCGATGAGCGACCTGCGGGGCGGACGCTGCCCTATGAGGAGGCGTTACGTGCGTGGGATTAACAGGTCGTTGAAAAACTACTGCGCTCGACTATGCGGCGTTGAAGTCAGCCTCAAAGTGCTCATGTACTACTCGTACACTCCTGTGCTTGCGGCTGACTTCACCTTAACCAGGCGTCCCCGCCTAGCCATCGCTCGCTACGTTTTTCAACGACCTGTTAGCCTGCTGTTGCCGCTGTTGCTACTCAGCCTGCCGCTGCGGGCCGAGGTGCAGTTGTTCGCCTGGGAGCGGCCGCCGCTGGTCCAGCAAACCGCAGAGGGCAAGGCCGTGGGGCTGGTGCCCGAATTGACCGAGGAGTTGTTCCGCCGCGCGAAAACCCCTTACCTGCTGCGTTTTATGCCGTTGCAACGGGCGCTGCGTCAGGTGCAACAGCAACCGGACAGCTGCGCGCTGCTGGTGGAACGGCAACAGGAACGCGAGCCCGGCTACGTCTGGATCGGCCCGGTGCTGATCTCGCGTCTCGGCCTCTATGCCCGGGCCGACGACGATCTGCAGTTGCTCAGCCTGGAACGGGCGCGTGGCCTGAGCATCCTCAGCCACCAGGGCTCGGGGGCGGGCGAGTACCTGCAGGGCATAGGCCTGGATGTGCACTACTCTAATAACGAGGCGCTCAACCTGCGCATGCTGCAGCGCCAGCGTACGCGCTTATGGGCCACCAGCTCGGCGGTGGTGCGCGCCCAACGGGTCGACCCCGTACCGCGGGAGGTGTTGCCGTTCTTGACCTTGATGGAAGACATCGCCTGCCACCCGCAGCTCGACCCGGTGCTGTTGCGGCGCCTGCAAACCGAACTGCGCCAGATGTACGGCGACGGTTGGGTGCAGGCCCTGTACGGGCGCTATGGCATGCAGTTGGACTGATGCCGTGACAGGCCGCGGCGGATGGTCTGGGCCAGACGCTTCTCCGTTCTGCGCGCTAGAGGTGAGTCATGGGAATGTTCAAAACCATCCAGTCACGCTACACGATGATGTTCATCGTCTTTATCGTGGTGATCGCCCTGCTCACCGAGGAGGGCATTCGGCGCTTTATCGCCCCTCAACTACGGGCCTCGGAAGAGCAAGCGGTGCTGGCGCATATCGATGAGGTTGCCGGGAGAATCCTGTTCGAACTGGCCAAGGTCGAAGCGCAGTCGCGCAGCATTACCCAGACGGTGCCGCTGCTCGACAGCGACAGTATCGATCGGGTGCTGCCCGGCTTGGTCGATCAGTACGGCGACCCCAAGGTCTTCGGCGGCGGCATCTGGCCATTGCCGCAGAAACGTTCCGAGCGCGACAAGCACAGCACCTTCTTCCACCGTGACGGCTCCGGCAAGCTGACGGTTAACACCCATTGGAACTCGGACGAGTCGCTCAAATACTACGAGCAACCCTGGCACCGCGCCGGCATGCAGGCGCCGAGCGGCCAATGCGCCTGGGCCTTGGCCTACAAGGACGAGGCTAGCGCCGAGCCGCGGACCAATTGCGCCATGGCCATCCGTAAGGACGGCGAAGCCTATGGCGTGTCGACTATCGACGTGACCCTGGGCTTCTTCAACAGCCTGGTGGCCGATATGGGCAAGGACATCCAAGGCGAAGTAATGATCGTCGAGCCCGACGGCAAGATCCTCAGTAATCTGGCCGGGAGCGGCGATCAGATCGTCCTGCGCAATGTTTCCGAGTTGGCCGGCCAGTCGCTGTTTATCCGCGAAATCCATGACAACCTCGGCAAGGTCGACGATCACGCGTTGGTCAAACATGACTATCAGGCTGCCGACGGCAGCGACTGGACCTTCTTCCTGCATCGGATCGACGGCACGCCCTGGCTGTTGGCCGCGACACTGCCGAGCCGTTTGCTCACGGAAAACAGCAGCGGTGTGCTGAAAACCCTGGCCATCTTGCAGATCCCTCTGGCGATCCTGCTGTTGCTGGGAACGCTGTTCGCCATCCGCCAACTGATGCGGCGCCTGCATGTGTTGCGTGGCAGCATCGACTCGTTGTCGGCCGGCGATGCCGACCTGACGCGGCGTATCGCGCTCAAGGGCGAGGATGAAATGGATGCGGTGGGCAGCTCGGTCAATCGCTTTATCGCCTACCTGCAAGAGATGATCGCCGATGTCGGCCAGGCCAGCGTGGTGATCGCCGAGGAGCTGCGGCAGTTGCAGCAACAGTCGCGGCAGACCAACGAGGTGCTGGCACGCCATGCCAACGAAACCGACCAGGCGGTAACCGCCATCACCGAAATGAGTTCGACCGCCGACAGCGTCGCGCAGAGCGCCACCGAGACCGCCAGTTTCACCCGTACCGCCAATGACAATGCCGCCAAGTCGAAACTGGTGGTGGCCGAGGCCTCGAACAGCGTGCTGGCCCTGGTCGAGGAAGTGGAAAGAGCCACCGAGCGGGTCAAGGCGATGCAAGCGGATGCCGAACGGATCAACGATGTGCTCGGGGTGATCGGCTCGATCGCCGGGCAGACCAACCTGTTGGCGCTCAATGCGGCGATCGAGGCGGCGCGTGCCGGCGAGCAGGGGCGCGGTTTCGCGGTGGTCGCCGACGAAGTGCGCGCCCTGGCCGGTCGCACCCAGCAGAGCACTTCGGAAATCAACGAAATGCTCGGCAAGCTGCAGCAGGGCGTGGGGGCCGCCGTGCAGGCCATGGACCAGACCAAAGCCAGTTGCCAGGCCACCGCCGACACCACTTCGCGGGTCAACGTCGGCCTTGACGACATGGCCTCGGCGGTGAGCCGCATCCACGAGCTCAGCGCGCAGATCGCCACCGCCGCCGAGGAGCAGAGCTCGGTCACCGAGGAGATCAACCAGAACATGGTGGCGATCCGGCGTATGGTCGACGAACTGGTCAGTGGCGGTCGCCAGGCCGACAAAAGCACCGAGGCACTGCTCGAATCCAATAATCGCCTGGTGCAGTTGGTCAACCGCTTCAAGGTCAAGTGACAGGTTCGACGACAACGCGCCCGGGCCCTACGACGCGCTTTGTGGGGCGGTCATCCTTGGTTTATTCCCGCCCAGGCAATTGCAGCGCCCGCTGCGGCGCTGGCGATCGCCTTTGCCGTCCAGGTATTTCCGCCCTCATCACCAAACTTATAGTCAGTGGACATTTAAGCAGCAATGTGCGGGGTTTTGTCGTGTAGATGCAGGGAACGTGCTGCGAATCGGGTGGTAGTCGAAATGACGCAAAGGCCCGGCCGGCCTGGCCTGGGTCGAAAAAAGCTGACTGAGCGTCAGAAAACTGTCGACTTTTGAAAAGCCTGTGGAATACTGCGCGCCACTGTCAAATTGTCGTCGAGGTTGCTTTCCCGCTGCTGTCGTGGGTACCCGAACATCACAGGGACGTACCCATGGCCCAAAAGAAAAACCGAGGGCAGGTAGCGCAGCGCGCGCCCCGCCGATTCGAATGTACCATCTTGTTTTGCACTGCCTTGTTGTCGAGTGCCTGCTTGCAGGCGCAGCCCCATTACGATGTCTTGATCGAGCAGGCCCGCGCGGGCCGCTACGAGCCGGCTCTGACCTTCCTGCGTGGGCAGCAGACGTCTCGGGAGTTGCCGCGCTATCTGGCGGATCATCTGTTGATCGCCAGTTGGGCGGGCAAGGACGACGAAGTCGTCGCGCTCTATGAGCGCTATGGCGCGGAGCAAAGCCTGTCCGCCGACGTCCTGGCCGGTGTCGCCCGTTCCTACCGCAACTTGCACCAATGGCCACAGGCATTGGCGCTATACCGTCGGGCCGTCGCCCGTTTTCCCGAACACCAGGGCCTGCGCCTCGGCCAGGTAATGGTGCTGGCCGAGGCGGGGCAGGGCGAAGCCGCTATCGCCGAGGGGCGACGGCTGGTGGCGCAGGCTCCCGAGGATGCCGATCGACGCCTGGTTCTGGGCTATGTCTACCAACACACCGGCCAGCCCTATGCCGCGCTGTTCGAGATCGACCGCGCCCATGAGCTGGTCCCAGGGCGTGTCGACGTCGACCGCGAGTACCTGCTGAGCCTACAGCGCGCCGGGTTGGCGCAGCAGGCGTTGATGCTTGCGCAACGCCACCCGCAGCTGACCAGCGCTGGCCAACTGCGGCAGTTGCAGGGCGATGTGCTGGCCGAGCAGGTGCGGCTGGCCGAGATGGCCACGCGCAGCGAGGCCGAGCGCTTCCGGATCGCCGACCAGGCCCTGGCCGAGGCCCAGCGTTTGCTCCAGGCGTGGGACGGCCAGCCGGATGCCCGGGCGGATAGCCTCCGGGTGCGGATCGACCGGCTGGGGGCGCTGCATTCGCGGATGCTGATGGAGGAATTGCTGGCGCAGTATCGGCAACTGCACGACGAGGGGATCGAGGTGCCGAACTATGCGTTGCGCTGGGTCGCCTCGGCGTATCTCTACCTGCGTCAGCCGGAGCAGGCGGCCACGTTGTATCGCCAGGTCATCGCCGGGGAAAGCGACAAGGACACGGAGTGGCTGGCGGACCATCGCGGTCTGTTCCATGCCCTGGTGGAAAGTGAGCAATTGGACGAGGCCCGGCAACTGGCCGAGCGTCTGGCCGAGGCCCAGGCCCCCCGTGTCTTTCGGCTCGGCCAGCCGGAGCCGGAGCCCAATGGGCGCTGGTTGGAAGCCCAGGAACTGCTGGCCAGCGCGCAGTTGCAGGCGGACGACATGCCTGGCGCCGAGCAAGCCTTGACGCAACTGGCCGACAATGCGCCGAACAATGCCTCGTTGCGCGTCGCGCGGGCCAGTCTGTACCTCTCGCGCGGCTGGCCGCGGCGTGCCGAGGGCGAGTTGAAGGCGGTGGAAAGCACCACGCCGCGCGACCTCGCCCTGGAGGTCGAGCAGGGCTTGGCCGCCCTGACCTTGCAGGAGTGGCGCCAGCTCGAACTGCTCAGCGACGACGTCATCCAGCGCTATCCTGAAAGCCTGCAGGCCCAGCGTTTGCGGCGCTTGCACGACGTGCAGCAGATGGCCGAGCTGCAGGTGTCCGGCTACCGTGGCGAAGGCTCGGGCGGCAGCGTTTCCGGCAGCCGCGATCTGGGTATCGATACCTTGCTCTACAGCGCGCCGCTGCTCGATGACTGGCGTTTGTTCGGCGGCGGTGGCTATGCCGCCGGCGACTTCGAGGAGGGCCGCTCCAGGCACCGCTGGCTGCGTGGCGGCATCGAGTGGCGCGTGCGCAACCACAGCGTGGAAGCCGAGCTGTCGAACAACAATTTCGCCCATGGCAACCGACTGGGCGCGCGCCTTAGCGGTATCCACGATATCGACGATCACTTGCAGTACGGCTGGTCGGCGCAGCGCCTGTCGACCGATACGCCGCTGCGCGCCCTGAATGCCGACATCACCGCCGACAGCTTGGGCGGTTTCCTGCGCTGGCGTGCCGATGAGCGACGCGAATGGCGCTTGTCGGCCAACGCCGCGCATTTCAGCGACGACAACGACCGCCTCGGCCTGGTCCTCGAGGGCCGCGAGCGCTTGTACAGCGCGCCGACCTGGCAAGCCGACCTGGGCCTGGAGCTGAGCGGCGCACATAACAGCGGCTCGGCCGAGGTGCCGTATTTCAATCCCGAGTCCGAGTTCGCCGTGCTGCCCAGCGTGCAGTTCTCCCACAGGCTCTATCGGCGCTATCAGACCGTCTGGACTCAGGAGTTCCAGCTGGGCATCGGCAGTAACACGCAGCAAGGCTACGGCACCGATGCGGTCGGCTTGATCGGCTATGGCCAGCGCCTGCGTTTCGCCGATCGTTTCGATGGCGGCATCGCCCTGTCGGCCCTCAGCCGCGCCTATGACGGCGAGCGCGAGCACGAGGTGAGGGTGCTGTTCAACGTCAATTACCGCTTCTAAGGATTTCCCATGGTTCAGTTCTATCGCTGCGTTCTGCTCGGGCTGCTCGCCCTGATGCTCGACGCCTGCGCTGTCGAGGCGCCGCCTTTCACCCCGCCGCAGCAGCGTCTGCCGGCAGCCGGCGAAAGCCCCTGGCCGCAAGGCAAGGTATTGGCGCTGGCCTATCACGATGTCGAGGACCGCGACGCCGACCAGACCTTCATGTCGGTGCGCACCGCCAACCTGATCGAGCAGCTGGCTTGGCTGAAAGCCAACGGTTACCAGGCGGTTTCGGTGGATCAACTGCTGGCGGCGCGCCAGGGCGGGCCGGCGTTACCGGACAAGGCCCTGCTGCTGAGCTTCGACGACGGCTATGCCAGCTTCCACAGCCGCGTGCTGCCGATTCTCAAGGCCTATCGCTGGCCGGCCGTCCTCGCGCCGGTCGGTATCTGGCTGGATGCCCCCGCCGATCGCCCGGTGGACTTCGGCGGCGAGCCGGCTGCGCGCGAGCGCTTCCTCACCTGGCCGCAGATTAAGGAGATCGCCGCCAGCGGGCTGGTGGAGATCGCCGCACATACCGACGCGCTGCACCATGGCGCCCAGGGCAACCCCCAGGGCAACCTGCAACCGGCGGCGGTAACGCGGCTGTACGACCCGGCCCGCGCCCGCTACGAGAACGACGCGGGCTACCGCGCGCGGATCGCCCGCGACGTCGAGCGCATCAGCGTCAAGATCGAGGCCGCCAGCGGTCGCGCGCCGCGTGTGTGGGTCTGGCCCTATGGCGCGGCCAGCGGTACGGCGTTGCGGATCATCGGTGACCACGGCTACGAGCTGGCCCTGACCCTCGAGGATGGGCTCGGCGATTTCGCCGATTTGCAGCAGGGCCCGCGAGTATTGCTCAACGGCGACCCGGATATCAGCCGCTTCGCCACGACCGTCAGCAGGGTCGAAGAGCGGGAGCCGATGCGCGTCGCCCATGTCGACCTGGACTATGTCTACGATGCCAACCCGCAGCAGATGGAGGAAAACCTGGGCCAACTGGTGCAGCGCATCGCCGATCTGCGCATCAGCACGGTATTCCTGCAGGCGTATGCCGATCCAAAGGGCGATGGCCTGGTCAAATCGCTGTACTTTCCCAACCGTCACTTGCCGGTGCGCGCCGACCTGTTCAATCGCACCGCCTGGCAGCTGCACACCCGCGCCAAGGTCAAGGTCTTCGCCTGGATGCCGGTGCTCAGCTTCGACCTCGATGCCGATCTGCCGCGGGTGCAACGCTGGTCGGAGCAGGGCGCGGTTACCGTGGATCGCGAGCAATACCGTCGGCTGTCGCCGTTCGACCCGCGGGTGCGTCGGCAAATCGGCGAGATCTACGAAGACCTGGCGCGGCATGCCCACTTTTACGGCGTGCTCTACCACGACGATGCGCTGTTCTCCGACTTCGAAGATGCCAGCCCGGCTGCCCTGGCCGCCTATCGCGCCGCCGGTTTGCCCGGCGATATCGGCCAGTTGCGCGGCGACGAGGAAACCCTGCAGCGCTGGACGCGCTTCAAGAGCCGTTACCTGATCGACTTCACCGCCGAGCTGACCGCCAAGGTCCGCGCCATTCGCGGGCCGCAGGTGAAGACCGCGCGCAACATCTATGCGCCGCCGATCATCGATCCCTACAGCGAGACCTGGTTCGCGCAGAACCTCGATGACTTCCTCGCCAGCTACGACTGGACCGCGCCTATGGCCATGCCGCTTATGGAGGGCGTCGAGGAGGCGCAGTCCGATGCCTGGCTGGACAATCTGGTGCGGCAGATCGACAAGCGTCCGGGCGCCTTGCAGCGCACCGTGTTCGAGTTGCAGGCGCGGGACTGGCGCGACGGTAGCGAAGGCCCGATCGACGGGCAGTTGCTCGCCCGCTGGATGCGCCGCCTGCAATGGAACGGTGTGCGCCATTACGGCTATTACCCCGACGATTTCCTCAACGATCAGCCGCGACTGCAGAGCATTCGTCCGGCGTTCTCCAATGCCTGGTATCCGTTGCCATGATCGACCGTATCTATGCCCTGCTGATTCTGCTGCTGGTGCTCGGCGCGCCGGTGGGCGTGGCGTTGAGCCTGACCGGCGATGTATTGCTGGACTTCGTGTTCTTCTATCCGCTGTTCATGTCGGCGTTGTGGATCGCCGGCGGTTGCTACTTCTGGCTGCACTGGGAGCGTCACTGGCCCTGGTCGCGTGACGGCGAGATCGACCCGCCGGCGCTGCGCGGCGAGCCGCTGGTGTCGATCCTGGTGCCCTGCTTCAACGAGGGCGAGCATGCTTGCGACACCATAGGTGCGGCCCTGGCGCAGCGCTATCCGTGGATCGAGGTGATCGCCATCAACGATGGCTCCAGCGACGCTACCGGCGAGGTGCTGGACCGCCTGGCCGCCGACGAGCCGCGCCTGCGCGTGCTGCACCTGGCGCAGAATCAGGGCAAGGCCGTGGCCTTGCGCATGGGCGCACTGGCGGCGCGCAGCGAGTACCTGGTGTGCATCGACGGCGACGCCTTGCTCGAACGGGATGCGCTCGCCTACCTGGTGGCGCCGCTGATCGACAACCCGCGGGTCGGCGCCGTGACCGGCAACCCGCGCATCCGCACGCGCTCGACCCTGATCGGACGGGTCCAGGTCGGTGAGTTCTCCTCGATCATCGGTCTGATCAAGCGCACTCAGCGCGTCTACGGCCGAATCTTCACGGTCTCCGGGGTGATCGCCGCGTTTCGCCGCAGTGCGCTGGATCGGATCGGCTACTGGAGCGCCGACATGATCACCGAGGACATCGACGTCAGTTGGAAGCTGCAACTCAATCACTGGTCGATCTTCTACGAGCCGCGCGCGCTGTGCTGGATTCTCATGCCGGAAACCCTGCGCGGGCTGTGGAAGCAGCGCCTGCGCTGGGCCCAGGGCGGTGCCGAGGTGCTGTTGAAGAATATCGGCAGCGTCTGGGTCTGGCGCTTCCGCTACATGTGGCCGCTGCTGATCGAGTTCTGCCTGTCGGCGGTGTGGGCCTTCACCTTCGCCTTGTCGGTTCTGCTGTGGCTGGTCGGTCAACTGGTCGAGATGCCGCCGGAGTTGCGGGTGACCAGCATGATGCCGCCGGCCTTTACCGGCCTGGTACTGGCCTGTGTCTGCCTGCTGCAATTCGCCCTCAGTCTGTTTATCGAGCGGCGCTACGAAAAGGGGTTGGCGCGTTCGCTGTTCTGGATCGTCTGGTATCCCATGGTGTTCTGGATGCTCACCCTGTTCACCACCCTGGTCAGCTTCCCCAAAGTCATGCTCAAACGCCGGCAGCAGCGCGCGCGCTGGGTCAGTCCGGATCGGGGTATCGAAACCCTCAGCACAAGGAACCGCTCATGACCCTGCTCATTCGCACGCAGCAGCGCTGGCTGCCGCGTACCATCGATACCTTCCTGACGCTGCTGGCCTGG
Source organism: uncultured Pseudomonas sp. (assembly GCA_966210885.1). Taxonomy (GTDB): domain Bacteria; phylum Pseudomonadota; class Gammaproteobacteria; order Pseudomonadales; family Pseudomonadaceae; genus Aquipseudomonas. Next base: position 48,331 of record CBIHLQ010000025.1, on the reverse strand, counting down.
TGCGGGATGACCTATCTCCTGCTGCAAGGCATCGCGGCGGTGATCGCCAATGGTCAGCAGGGCCCGCGCCCGTCCTTGGGGGTGGAGTTTCTGCTGACCCTGGACACGCTGCTGATCTACCTGCTGGTGGCGCTGGCGATCGGCGTTGCGTTGCTGGCCTGGGCCAAATACCACGAGTACCGGGCCGCGTGGCGTCAGCGTCGGGTGCGCGTGCCGAATGTCTGCGAACGCGGCCTGTCGAGGAGTTTCCAGGTCTCCCTGGCGATTCTCGACTGCCTGCGCACTCAGCAGGTGCTGATTCTGCATAACAACGAACAGGGCGCCCTGGCGGCCGTGGTGTTCCCCGAGACGGCTTTGCGCCTGCCGGCCCCGGCTCTCGCGCTCCCCGCCACGGCGTTGCGCCCGCGGGCCATGGCCCTGGCTGCGCCACGGCAGCGTTCCACGCCTGATCTGGATGAGGGGAATGTGGGGTTGCCGAACTTATCGCCCCCATGAAAAAACCGCCCCGAAGGGCGGTTTCTCGTACTGCTGCTGCGGATTACAGACCGTTGGCGGCTTTGAATTCGCGACGGCGGCGATGCAGCACCGGCTCGGTGTAGCCGTTCGGCTGCTTGGCGCCTTCGATCACCAATTCCAGGGCGGCCTGGAACGCGATGTTGCTGTCGAAGTCCGGCGCCAGCGGGCGGTACAGCGGGTCGGCGGCGTTCTGACGATCCACGACCGGTGCCATGCGCTTGAGGCTGGCGACGATCTGCTCTTCAGTGGCGATGCCATGGCGCAGCCAGTTGGCCAGCAGTTGGCTGGAGATACGCAGGGTGGCGCGGTCTTCCATCAGGCCGACGTCGTTGATGTCCGGCACCTTGGAGCAGCCGACGCCCTGGTCGATCCAACGCACCACGTAGCCGAGGATGCCCTGGGAGTTGTTGTCCAGTTCGTTCTGGATTTCCTCGGCGGACCAGTTGGTGTTTTGCGCCAACGGAATGCTCAGGATGTCGTCCAGCGAGGCGCGTTCGCGCTTGGCCAGTTCGGCCTGACGGGCGAACACGTCGACCTTGTGGTAGTGCAGGGCGTGCAGGGTCGCGGCGGTCGGCGAGGGAACCCAGGCGGTGTTGGCGCCGGCCATTGGGTGCATGATTTTCTGCTCGAGCATGCCGGCCATCAGGTCGGGCATCGCCCACATGCCTTTACCGATCTGCGCGCGACCTTGCAGGCCGGTGGCCAGGCCGATATCGACGTTCCAGTTCTCGTAGGCGGCGATCCACTTCTCGCTCTTCATCGCGGCCTTGCGCACCATGGCGCCGGCTTCCATGGAGGTGTGGATTTCATCGCCGGTGCGGTCGAGGAAGCCGGTGTTGATAAACACCACACGCTCGCTGGCGGCCTTGATGCAGGCTTTCAGGTTGACCGTGGTGCGGCGCTCTTCGTCCATGATGCCGACTTTCAGGGTATTGCGTGGCAGACCGAGGACGTCTTCGACGCGGCCGAAAATCTCGGTGGTGAAGGCCACTTCTTCCGGGCCGTGCATCTTCGGCTTAACGATGTAGACCGAACCGGTGCGGGTGTTCTTGCGGCTGGTGTTGCCATTCAGGTTGTGGATGGCGATCAGGCTGGTGAACAGCGCGTCCTGGATGCCTTCCGGAATCTCGTTGCCCTGGGCATCGAGAATCGCCGGGTTGGTCATCAGGTGGCCGACGTTGCGCACGAACAGCAGCGAACGGCCGTGCAGGGTCAGCTCCGAGCCGTCGACCTTGGTGTAGACGCGGTCCGGGTTCATGGTGCGGGTGAAGGTCTGGCCGCCCTTGGCGACTTCTTCGGCCAGGTCGCCTTTCATCAGGCCCAGCCAGTTCTTGTAGACCACGACCTTGTCGTCGGCATCGACGGCGGCGACCGAGTCTTCGCAGTCCATGATGGTGGTCAGGGCGGCTTCCATCAGCACGTCTTTGACGCCGGCGGCGTCGGTCTGACCGATCGGGCTGGACGCGTCGATCTGGATTTCGAAGTGCAGGCCGTTGTGCTTGAGCAACACGGCGATCGGCGCAGCGGCGTCGCCCTGGAAACCGACCAGTTGCGCATCGTCGCGCAGGCCGCTGTTGGCACCGCCCTTAAGGCTGACGACCAGCTTGCCGGCTTCGATGCGGTAGCCGGTGGAGTCGACGTGGGAGCCGGCGGCCAGAGGCGCGGCTTCGTCGAGGAAGGCGCGGGCGAAGGCGATTACCTTGTCGCCGCGAACCTTGTTATAGCCGCGGCCTTTCTCGGCGCCGCCTTCTTCGCTGATCACGTCGGTGCCGTAGAGGGCGTCGTACAGCGAGCCCCAACGGGCGTTGGAGGCGTTCAGCGCAAAGCGCGCGTTCATCACCGGTACCACCAGCTGCGGGCCAGCCAGGCGGGCGATTTCTTCGTCGACGTTCTGGGTGGTGGCCTGGAAGTCAGCCGGTTCCGGCAGCAGGTAGCCGATTTCTTCGAGGAAGGCTTTATAGGCGACGGCGTCGTGGGCCTGGCCGGCGCGGGCTTGGTGCCAGGCGTCGATCTGCGCCTGGATCTGGTCGCGCTTGGCGAGCAGGGCACGGTTTTTCGGGGCCAGTTCGTCGATCACGGCTACGGCGCCTTCCCAGAATTTATCGGCGGCGATGCCGGTACCGGGGATGGCTTCGTTGTTCACGAAGTCGAACAGCACTTTGGCGACCTGCAGGCCACCCACTTGAACGCGTTCAGTCATCACTTGCCTCACTCTGCTCAGCTCTTCAGCTCTACTCGATAGCCGCTTCGGACTCGGGGATTCAGTCTTGTAGTCCAAGGCGCGGCATACTACATCAAGATCTTGGGAAAATCAGGGGGGTGCGCGTCGCTCTGCGACCAAGAGACGCTTCGCAGTCACTTCGAGGTTTGTTTGTATACAAAAAAGTCGATTATTGTTTCATAAAATCAAGGCGTTGGCATATGGCTATTTGTCTCGCGGCCCTGCGGCGCTTGCCTATACTGCGGTTCTACCCTCCGGAAGCCCGAGCATGGCGATAACTGCGGCCCGTCTGGCCGACCTCGACGAACTGGCCCAGCTGTTCGTCGACTACCTGAGGTTCTATGCCGTTGACAAAACCTTGCCGGCGGTTCGCGATTTTCTCGCCGCGCGTTTGGCGCAAGGCGACTCGGCCTTATTCATCGCCCGCGACCAAGCGGGGAGGGGCCTGGGTTTCGTGCAGCTCTATCCGTTTCATTCTTCGTTGGCATTGGCGCCGGCCTGGTTGCTCAGCGATCTCTATGTCGCCGAAAGCGCGCGTCGCCAGGGCGTCGGTGCTGCGCTGATGAATGCCGCCAGGGCACATGCCGAGGCCCAAGGCGCTTGCGGTTTGCAGCTGGAAACGGCAAAAGCCAATCTGGCCGGCCAGGCGCTTTACGAGCGCCTTGGCTATGTCCGCGATGAGGTGTTTTATACCTACTGGCTCGGATTGCCCTGAGCCACCACCGAATGACGTTGGGAACTAGGAGTTGGGCATGGATCATCTGGTACTTACGGTTATCGCGCAGGATCAGCCTGGGCTGGTCGAGCGCATCGCCCAGTGCATTACCACCCACTGCGGCAACTGGTTGGACAGCCGCATGTCGCGTATGGCCGGGCAGTTCGCCGGCATCGTGCGGGTGGATGTGCCGCTGGAGTCCCACGCCGGTCTGGTCAAAGCCCTGGAGGAGCTGAACGCCCAGGGCATTCGCGTGTTGCTCGCCGCCGGCGGTACCGAGCCGGCGTGCACCTGGAAGCTCATCCTGCTCGATCTGGTCGGCAACGACCGCGCCGGCATCGTGCGCGATATCACCCGCCTGCTGGCCGAGCTGGGCGTTAACTTGGAAAGCCTGGAAACCGAAGTGTCGCCGGCGCCGATGAGCGGCGAACTGTTGTTCCATGCCGAGGCGCTGCTGGCCGTGCCGCAAAGCCTCAGCCTCGACGACCTGCAAAGCAAACTGGAAACCCTGGCCGACGACCTGATGGTCGAATTGAACCTGCGCGCCGACGATTAGCCGCCCGTTGGCGCGAGCAGGAATGCGGCGACGTAGCCCGGATGCAATCCGGGGAAACCTAGCGTCTGTGAGATCGCTCCCGGATTGCATCCGGGCTACGAGAGCGCGTTGATTCGCCCTGTAGCCCGCGGCCGCCGCACGACGCTCAGGCCGTCGCCGGCTTGATGCGCTTGCCCAGGCTCAGCCAGATATCCAGGCTGTAGACCGCCAGGCCCGCCCAGATGCAGATAAACGCCAACGAGGTACTCGGGTCGAAGCGCTCGCCGAAAGTGAATACCGCGAGCAGCAGCACCAGGGTCGGCGCGATGTATTGCAGAAAACCCAGGGTGACGTAGGGCAGATGGCGCGCCGCGGCGTTGAAACACACCAACGGCACCAGGGTGATCGGCCCGGCGGCGATCAGCCAGAGCGCTTCGGCGCTGCCCCAGAACACCGGCTGGGTGCTCACCGCGGCGGGATTCAACCACAGCCAGCCGATGGCCACCGGCAGCAACAGCCAGGTTTCCACCACCAGCCCGGGCAGTGCCGCCACCGGCGCCTGCTTGCGGATCAGGCCGTAGAAACCGAAGGTCAAAGCCAGCACCAGCGATACCCAGGGAATGCTGCCGTGCTGCCACAGTTGTTGCATCACCCCCAATGCGGCGAGGCCCACCGCCAGCCATTGCAGGCGGCGCAGGCGTTCGCCGAGCAGCAACAGGCCGAGCAGCACGTTGACCAGCGGGTTGATGTAGTAACCGAGGCTGGCTTCGAGCATGCGCCCGTTGTTCACCGCCCACACATACACCAGCCAGTTGCAGGCGATCAGCGCACCGCTGAGGCCGAGAATGGCGAAACGTTTCGGGTCGTCGCGCAGCTCGGCGAGCCAGCGCGGGTGCTTCCAGACGCATAACAGCAAGGCACCGAACAGCGCCGCCCAGAGTGCGCGATGGACCACGATCTCCAGCGCCGGCACATCCTGGATGGCTTTGAAATACAGGGGAAACAGGCCCCAGATGGTGTAGGCGGTCACGCCGAGTAGGTACCCGCGTCGCGGGTTGACGGTGGCCATGGGGGTCCTTGCTTAGGCAGCTAACTAAAGCCTTGGATTCTAAGCCGCGGCACTGGGAATTGTCCGATCGTTCAGCTTTATCCGTGGGCAGGCTTGGCGATTGTTGTAAAGCTGGCGTTACGCCCGACCATACAGTTGCTCATAGCGCCTCGCCTCGTTGGTGCTATGGCGTCAGTTGCAGTGCGCCGCTGTAGCTGAACAGCAGGCCGAGCAGCGGCAGGCTAAAACCGACATGGAAATGATAGTGGTCGGCATCGATACGTTTGTACGCCTCGGTGCGCGGCAACAGCCACAAGGGCACGCGCACGCCATGCACCCAGGCCTTCAGCGGGCGCCAGTACCAGCCGCCCTGGCGAACATCGACGGCCAGGGCCAGGCGAACGCCGCCGGTGGATTCGATCCAGTAGCCGTCCGGCCAGCCGCCATGGGGCTGGAAGCTCGAATACATAGACGCGGCGTCGGCGAAGTGGCGATTCCAGTGCAGGGTATCGCCGCTGCTATGGATGTTCACCTTGAGCGGAATCCGCGGGCGATCCAGGGGGATGCCCAGATGTGCGGCCAGACGCGCGCCGAGCTTGCCGGCCAGGCCCTTGCCCAGTTGCAGCTCGACCTGCCCGTGCAGGTCGCCACCCTCGCGGTGCAGTTGTTGCAGTAAGGGATGCAGCTCGGCGAAGCCTTCACCGAACCAGCGCTCGACGCAATGCATGGGTCATTCCTTTGGGTTGGCTAGAAAAGCTTGAGCGGTTCCTCGTCGAGCGCCGCCAATTGCTCGCGCAGAATCAGAATCTGCTCGCCCCAGTAACGTTCGCTGCCGAACCAGGGGAAGCTGATGGGGAACGCCGGGTCGTCCCAGCGCCGCGCCAGCCAGGCGCTGTAGTGCATCAGGCGCAAGCTGCGCAGGCCTTCGATCAGCGGCAGTTCGCGCGGGTTGAAGTCGTGGAATTCCTGGTAGCCGTCCATCAGTTCGGAGAGTTGGCCGAGGCGCTCGTGGCGCTCGCCGGCGAGCATCATCCACAGGTCCTGCACCGCCGGGCCCATGCGGCAGTCGTCGAGGTCGACCATATGGAAGGTGTCGTCGCGGCACAGCAGGTTGCCGGGATGGCAGTCGCCGTGCAGGCGGATCGCCGTGACCGGATTGTTGGCGAACAGCGCATCCAGGCGCTTGAGCAGATCGAGCGCCACCGACTCATAGGCCGGCAACAGGCTGCGCGGGATAAAGCCACCGTCGAGCAGAGTGGCCAGGGAGTCGTGACCGAAGTTCTTTACCTGCAGCGCCTCGCGATGGGCGAACGGTCGCAGCGCGCCAACCCCGTGCAGACGGCCGAGCAACTGGCCGAGACGATACAGCTGATCCAGATTGCCCGGCTCGGGCGCACGGCCGCCGCGACGCGGGAACAGGGCAAAGCGAAAACCGGCGTGTTCGAACAGGGTTTCGCCGTCGCGTACCAGGGGCGCGACCACCGGTACCTCGCAATCGGCCAGCTCGAAAGTGAAGGCGTGCTCTTCGCGGATCGCCGCGTCGCTCCAGCGCTGCGGGCGATAGAACTTGGCGATCAACGGCGTCTCGTCTTCGATGCCGACCTGGTAAACGCGATTCTCATAGCTATTGAGCGCCAACACGCGGGCGTCGCTGAGGTAGCCGAGGCTTTCCACTGCATCCAGCACCAGGTCGGGTGTGAGTGCGGCGAATGGATGGGACATGGGCGGCTCCGGGGCAGTGGGCCGCAGAGTGTAGCGCTTATAGGGCACCTGGCGCGCGACGGCGGTTCTGTAGCCCGGATGCAATCCGGGGGAATTGTGTCGCCGTATAAATCGCTCCCGGATTGCATCCGGGCTACGGAGGTCCGACCCTCTCGGCTCCCTCGGGGGACTAATCCCCGGGCTTGGGCGTGCGCGCCAGGCAGTACACATCGACTCGCGCCGCGCCGGCTTTGCGCAGCAGGCGCGCCAGGCTTTCGGCGGTGGCGCCGGTGGTCAGCACGTCGTCGACCAGCGCCAGGTGCAGGCCCGCGACCCGGCTCTGCGGGGCGAGGGCAAAGGCGCGGCGCAGGTTGCGTTTGCGCGTGGCGGCATCCAATTGTTGTTGCGCGGGGGTGTCGATCACCCGCTGCAGCCAGGCGTCCTGCCAGGGCACTTGCAAGGCTGTGCTGAGCCATTGGGCGAGCATCAGCGCCTGATTGAAACCACGCTGGCGTTGCCGGCGGCCGGCCAGGGGCACGGGCAGCAACAGGTCGGGGCGCGGCAGCCCTTCATCGAAGGCGTGCAGCAAATGCTGTGACAAAAGCTCGCCGAGCAGACGTCCCATTGGCCACTTGGCTTGATGCTTGAAGCGGGTGATCAGGCTGTCGACGGGGAAGGCATAGCGCCAAGGGGCTTCGACCCGCTCGAAACTGGGCGGGTTGCGCAGGCAGCCGCCGCAGGTCAGGCCGCTATCGGGCAGGGGCAAGGCGCAGCGCTGACAATGGCCGCCAAGCCACGGCAGCTCGGCCTCGCAGTTGGTGCAGATGGCTGTTGCGGCGTCGGCGGGCTCGTCGCACAGTAGGCAGGGTTGTTTGTTTTTTAACCAGTTGTAAACCTGGTGTGGGTTTTCAGGTTGACAGCGCATAAGCCTTCCATAAATATGCCGAACATCCATGTCATGCCTGCGCCACTGTAGCAGGCCGCTGAAAAAACCCGCACGCGCTTATGCCGGGTTCCATGAACGAGAACAGAAGGAAAAACCGATGGGCGCCACCAGCACCGCCAACCAACGTCACGACTGGACCCTCGCCGAGGTCAAGGCGCTCTTCGAACAACCCTTCAACGACCTGCTGTTCCAGGCGCAAACCGTGCACCGCGCGCATTTCGACGCCAACCGCGTGCAGGTCTCGACCCTGTTGTCGATCAAGACCGGCGCCTGCCCGGAAGATTGCAAGTATTGCCCGCAGTCCGGCCACTACAACACCGGTCTGGATAAGGAAAAACTGCTGGAAGTGCAGAAGGTGCTGGATGCCGCCGCCGAGGCCAAGGCCATCGGCTCCACCCGCTTCTGTATGGGCGCGGCCTGGAAGCATCCGTCCGCCAAGGACATGCCCTACGTGCTGAAAATGGTCGAAGGGGTCAAGGCCATGGGCCTGGAAACCTGCATGACCCTGGGCAAGCTGGACAAGGAGCAGACCGCTGCCCTGGCCGCTGCCGGCCTCGACTACTACAACCACAACCTCGACACCTCGCCGGAGTTCTACGGCAACATCATCACCACCCGTACCTATGGCGAGCGCCTGGAAACCCTGGCCTACGTGCGCGATGCGGGGATGAAGATCTGTTCCGGCGGGATTCTCGGCATGGGCGAGTCGCTGGACGATCGCGCCGGTCTGCTGATCCAGTTGGCCAACCTGCCGGAGCACCCGGAGTCGGTGCCGATCAATATGCTGGTCAAGGTCAAGGGCACGCCGCTGGCCGACGAGCAGGACGTCGATCCGTTCGACTTCATCCGCATGCTCGCCGTGGCGCGGATCATGATGCCGCAGTCGCACGTGCGCCTGTCCGCCGGGCGCGAGCAAATGAACGAGCAGATGCAGGCCCTGGCCTTCCTCGCCGGCGCCAACTCGATTTTCTACGGCGAAAAGCTGCTGACCACCGCCAACCCGCAAGCCAACAAGGACATGCAACTGTTCGCCCGTCTCGGCATCAAGCCGGAAGAGCGCGAAGAGCATGCCGACGAAGTGCATCAGGCGGCCATCGAGCAAGCCCTGGTCGAGCAGAAGAACAGCGCGCTGTTTTACGACGCCGCCTCGGCCTGACCGCGTACCATCGAACCCTGTAGGAGCCAGCTTGCTGCGGTCCGACGTCTCGGCGATCCGTCATCGATTAGCGGATCGCCAGCAAGGACTGGGCCTCCCCCTGGTTCCTACGAAGAGCTGAGCCTCACATGAGCTTCGATCTCGCCTCTCGCCTCGCCGAGCGCCGCGCCGCCAATCTTTACCGGCAACGACCGCTACTCGAATCGCCGCAAGGGCCGCTGGTTCAGGTCGATGGCCGCGAGCTGCTGGCCTTTTGTTCCAACGACTACCTCGGCCTGGCCAATCACCCTCAGGTGATCGAAGCCTGGCGCGCCGGTGCGCAGAAATGGGGCGTCGGCGGCGGCGCCTCCCATCTGGTGATCGGCCACAGCAGCCCCCATCATGAACTGGAAGAGGCCCTCGCCGAATTCACCGGTCGGCCGCGCGCACTGCTGTTTTCCACCGGCTATATGGCCAACCTGGGGGCGGTCACCGCCCTGGTCGGCCAGGGCGATACGGTGTTGGAAGACCGCCTCAACCATGCTTCGCTGCTGGATGCCGGCCTGCTCTCCGGGGCGCGCTTCTCGCGTTATCTGCATAACGATGCGGCTAGTCTGGCCAATCGCCTGGGCAAGGCCGGCGGCAATACCCTGGTGGTGAGCGACGGCGTGTTCAGCATGGACGGCGACCTGGCCGACTTGCCGGCGCTGTGCGCCGCAGCGCGCAAGGCCGGTGCCTGGGTGATGGTCGACGACGCCCATGGCTTCGGCCCGCTCGGCGCCACTGGCGGCGGCATCGTCGAGCATTTCGGCCTGGGCGTGGACGACGTGCAGGTGTTGGTCGGTACCCTCGGCAAGGCCTTCGGCACGGCCGGCGCCTTTGTCGCCGGCAGCGAGGAGCTGATCGAAACCCTGGTGCAATTCGCCCGGCCCTATATCTACACCACCAGCCAGCCGCCAGCGCTGGCCTGCGCCACCTTGAAGAGCCTGGAGCTGCTGCGCAGCGAACACTGGCGCCGCGAGCACCTGGATGACCTGATCAAACGCTTCCGCGCAGGCGCCCAGGCGATCGGCCTGCAACTGATGGACAGCGCCACGCCGATCCAGCCGATCCTGGTCGGCGACAGTGCCCGCGCGTTGCAGTTGTCGCAGTTGCTGCGCGAGCGCGGTTTGCTGGTCACCGCGATTCGCCCGCCAACCGTGCCGGCGGGTAGCGCGCGCCTGCGGGTGACGCTGTCGGCGGCCCATAGCCTGGCGCAGTTGGAGTTGCTGCTCGAGGCCCTGGCCGAGTGCTGGGCGCTGCTGCCCGAGGTGGATGCCGCCAATGCGTGATCGGCTGATTCTATTGCCCGGTTGGGGCCTGGGTACGGCGCCGCTCGAGCCCTTGGCAGCCGCCTTGCGTGGCCTCGATCCGCGTTTGCATGTCGAGATCGAGCCGCTGCCATTGCTCGATTCCAGCGACCCCGCCGACTGGCTCGACGAGTTGGACGACAACCTTGCGCAAGACGCCTGGCTCGGCGGCTGGTCCTTGGGCGGCATGCTCGCCGCCGAACTGGCCGCGCGCCGTGGTGAGCACTGCCCCGGCTTGTTGACCTTGGCCAGCAACCTGCGCTTCGTCGCCGACGCGGATTGGCCTAGCGCCATGGCCGCAGAGACATTCACCGCCTTTCGCCAGGGCTGCGTAGACGATGCGCGCGCTACTCTGAAGCGCTTCGCCTTGCTCTGCGCCCAGGGCGCCGCTGACCCGCGCGGTCTGTCGCGGCAGTTGCAGGCGGCCGCGCCGGCCATTGCGCCGGCGCAGCTGTTGGCCGGGCTGGATCTGTTGGCTGCTTTGGATACCCGTGCGGCCGTGCAGGCCTTCGTCGGCCCGCAACTGCATTTGTTCGCCGGTCTGGATGCCCTGGTGCCTGGCGAAGCTGCGCAGGCCCTGCTGGTGCTGTTGCCGGATGTCGAAATCGGTCTGCTCGACAGCGCCAGTCATGCCTTCGCCCTAGAACGTCCCCACGAGCTGGCCGCGGCGATTCAGGCATTTCTGCACGAGGTCGGTGATGATTGATCTCCGTAGGGTGCGCCGTGCGCACCAATGGTGGCGGATCAACGGTGCGCACGGCGCGCCCTACGTCAAGGCCAACCAATGAGCGAAACCTACCAGCCTGGCGGCCTGCCGGATAAACATCAGGTGGCCGCTTCCTTTTCCCGCGCCGCTGAGAGCTACGACAGCGTCGCCGCGCTGCAGCGGGCGGTGGGTCATGAGCTGTTGGCGCGCCTGCCCGCACTTTGCGCGCCAGCGCGCTGGCTGGACCTGGGCTGCGGCACCGGCTATTTCAGTCGCACCCTCGGCGAGCGTTTCCCTGGCGCCGAAGGCGTCGCCGTGGATATCGCCGAAGGTATGTTGCGTCATGCGCGGCCGTTGGCGGGCGCGCGGCACTTCGTCGCCGGCGACGCCGAGCGCCTGCCGCTGGGCGACGAGTCCTGCGATCTGCTGTTCTCCAGCCTGGCGCTGCAATGGTGCGGGGATTTCTCCGCGGTATTGCGTGAGGCTCGGCGGGTGCTGCGGCCGGGCGGCGTATTGGCCTTCAGCAGTCTGTGCGTCGGCACGCTGCGGGAGTTGCGCGACAGCTGGCAAGCGGTGGACGGCTTCGTCCACGTCAACCGCTTCCGTCGCTTCGAGGACTACCAAGGGCTTTGCGCCGCCAGCGGATTGCAGGTACTGAGCCTGCAAAGCCGCCCGCAGGTGCTGCATTACCCGGATGTGCGCAGCCTCACCCATGAACTCAAAGCCCTGGGCGCGCACAACCTCAACCCCGGCCGGCCAGGCGGTTTGACCGGGCGCGCGCGCATGCTCGCGCTGCTCGCCGCGTATGAGCAGTTTCGCCAACCGCAAGGGCTGCCGGCGACTTATCAAGTGGTGTACGGCGTACTGCACAAGGAGCGCCAAGCATGACTGCGGCTTATTTCGTCACCGGCACCGATACTGAAATCGGCAAGACCACGGTCGCCGCCGGATTGCTGCACGCAGCGCGCATGGCCGGGCTGTCCACCGCCGCGGCCAAGCCGGTGGCCTCGGGCTGTCAGCGTAGCGCCGAGGGTTTGCGTAACGAGGATGCCCTGGCCCTGCTCGGCGAGTGCACCCTGGCGCTACGCTACGAAGAGGTCAATCCGCTGGCCTTCGAGCCGGCCATCGCCCCGCATCTGGCGGCCCGCGAAGCCGGTGTGGTGCTGGATGTGGAGGCGTTGCATGGCCCGGTGCGGGCGATTCTGGATAAGCGAGCGGATTTCACCCTGGTCGAGGGCGCCGGCGGTTGGCGGGTGCCGTTGGCGGGGCGGGCGACGCTGGCCGATCTGCCGATCGCGCTGAATTTGCCGGTGATCCTGGTGGTCGGTGTGCGTCTGGGCTGCATCAATCAGGCGCTGCTGACGGCCGAGGCGATCGCGCGCGACGGCCTGGTATTGGCGGGCTGGGTGGCCAATCTGGTCGACCCGCAGACGTCCCGCCTCGAAGACAACCTGGCGACTCTCGCCGAGCGTCTGCCGGCGCCTTGCCTGGGCTATCTGCCGCGCCTGGCCGAAGCCACGCCCGCGGCGGTGGCCGGTTATCTCGATCTGGGGCTGCTCTATCCGGGCATATAAGGCGCGTCGGTCGGCGTGGCCAATGCAATTTCCCCGGATCGTATCGGGGGCATATGCCGATCTCCAGGCTATAAGCAGGATTTTCGCCATAGCCTTTTGCCTGTACATTTTTCGAGCAATCTCTGCTTCAATGAATATCGATACGGTTCTGCCAATAAGCGGGAGCTTAGGTATGGAAATCTCCGGTAATGCTTTCAATGCCGGCATCGGCGCCATCCAGTCCGGACAGCGCCGGGTCGATCAGGCTGCGGCCGATATCGCCAGCAATGCGGCGTCCCCCTTGCCGCAGCCGACTTCGACACCGCCGGCTAATCAGGTCAATCCGACGCCCAGTTCGGCCGAGCAGAGCAGGCCCGATCTGGCCGAGAGCCTGGTGGCGTTACGGCAAGGGCAGAACGAGGCCGAGGCGGGCGCCAAGGTGGTGAAAACCGCCGACGAGGTGCTGGGGACCTTGATCGACACCAGCGCTTGAGTGGATCGTCGCGGGCCTGATTAAATTTTGTAACAACTCCGGAAGCGGCCCGGAGGCTCGAGGCGAGGAACGCTTATATGCAGATTGGCGGCGCAGCGATGTACCTTGCGCCTGCAGCGTCCTCACTGCCGGCCCGTCCGGCTACACCCGATGTTTCTGCCGATCCCGTCACCACCCGCTCGGCTCGGGTACCCACCGCGTCGGCAGCCGCGCCGAGCGACGAGCAGCGCGCCGAGGCGGATGAAACCTCCGCCGCTAACGGCCAAACCCCCCAAGGAAGCCCACAGCAACAGCGCCTGGAACAGCTCGAAATCGCTGAGCTGGTCAGTCGCGATGCCGAAGTGCGCGCCCATGAGCAGGCCCATGCCGCTGTCGGCGGGGTCTATGCGGGGGCGCCCACCTACACCTTCACCCGTGGCCCGGACGGCAAGCGCTATGCCGTAGGCGGCGAGGTCAGCATCGATGTCAGTGCTGTGCCGAACGACCCCGAAGCCACGCTGCGGAAAATGGAAATCGTACTGCGTGCGGCCTTGGCGCCTGCCGAGCCCTCGGCCCAGGATCTCCGTGTCGCGGCTCAAGCCCAGGCACAGATGACCCAGGCCCGGGCTGAGCTTGCCGAGCAGCAGCGCAGCGAGACCGCCGAAAACCGCCCGCAGCGCGCGGAAGAAACCGCGCAGGACGAGCTGTCGGCGGAAAACCCGTCGGCAGCCGAGCAGGCGGCATCGGCATTGCCTAGTCTGGAACTGTATCGGCGCCTGGGCGGTGCCGATTCGGCGGGGCCGTTGATCGATCTACGCGCATAACGAACCTTTGCCGATGCTTGACAAGGGATGGGCGTAAACGTATGTTTCAAACGCCTGTTTGATTGTTCGAGTGCAAAGACTGCAAAATCGGCATCGAACCCAGTGCGACCGTTCCGGTCACCTACACTTTAGAATCCACCGCAGAGGTTAACCGCTATGCCTGATTACAAGGCCCCCTTGCGTGATATTCGCTTCGTTCGCGACGAACTGCTCGGCTACGAAGCGCATTATCAGAGCCTGCCTGGCTGCCAGGACGCTACCCCGGACATGGTCGACGCCATCCTCGAAGAAGGCGCCAAGTTCTGTGAGCAGGTACTGTCCCCGCTGAATCGTGTAGGTGACACCGAAGGTTGCACCTGGAGCGAATCCGGCGTTAAAACCCCGACCGGCTTCAAAGAAGCCTACAAGCAATTCGTCGAAGGCGGCTGGCCGAGCCTGGCTCACAACGTCGACCACGGTGGTCAGGGTCTGCCCGAGTCCCTGGGTCTGGCTATCAGCGAAATGGTCGGCACCGCCAACTGGTCCTGGGGTATGTACCCCGGCCTGTCCCATGGTGCGATGAACACCATCTCCGAGCACGGTACCGACGAGCAGAAGCATGCTTATCTGACCAAGCTGGTTTCCGGCGAGTGGACCGGCACCATGTGCCTGACCGAGCCGCATTGCGGCACCGACCTGGGCATGCTGCGCACCAAGGCCGAACCGCAGGCCGACGGCAGCTACAAGGTTTCCGGCACCAAGATCTTCATCTCCGCCGGCGAACACGATATGGCCGATAACATCGTCCACATCGTTCTGGCGCGCCTGCCCGATGCGCCGGCCGGCACCAAAGGCATCTCGCTGTTCATCGTGCCCAAGTTCCTGCCGAACGCCGAAGGCGGCGCGGGCGAGCGTAACGCGGTGTCCTGTGGCTCGATCGAGCACAAGATGGGTATCCACGGTAACGCCACCTGCGTGATGAACTTCGACGCGGCCACCGGTTATCTGATCGGCCCGGCGAACAAAGGTCTGAACTGCATGTTCACCTTCATGAACACCGCGCGTCTGGGTACCGCACTGCAAGGTCTGGCTCACGCCGAAGCCGGCTTCCAGGGCGGCCTGAAGTACGCTCGCGAGCGTCTGCAGATGCGTTCTTTGACTGGCCCGAAAGCGCCGGAAAAAGCCGCAGACCCGATCATCGTGCATCCGGACGTGCGCCGCATGCTGCTGACCATGAAGGCCTTTGCCGAAGGCAACCGCGCGATGGTGTACTTCACCGCCAAGCAGGTCGACATCGTCAAGTACAGCCAGGACGAAGCCGAGAAGAAGCAGGCTGACGCGCTGCTGGCTTTCCTCACGCCGATCGCCAAAGCCTTTATGACCGAAGTCGGCTTCGAAGCGGCCAACCACGGCATCCAGATTTATGGCGGCCACGGCTTTATCGCCGAGTGGGGCATGGAGCAGAACGTTCGCGACAGCCGTATCTCCATGCTGTACGAAGGCACCACCGGTATCCAGGCACTCGACCTGCTCGGTCGTAAAGTCCTGCAGACCCAAGGCGAAGCGCTGAAAGGCTTCACCAAGATCGTGCACAAGTTCTGCCAGGCCAACGAAGGCAACGAGTCGGTTAAAGGACTGATCGAGCCGCTGGCCAAGCTGAACAAGGAGTGGGGCGAACTGACCATGAAGATCGGCATGGCGGCGATGAAGGACCGCGAAGAAGTCGGTGCCGCTTCGGTGGATTACCTGATGTATTCCGGTTATGTCTGCCTGGCCTACTTCTGGGCCGACATGGCACGCCTGGCTGCCGAGAAGCTCGCTGCCGGTACCGAAGACGAGGCCTTCTACAAGGCCAAGCTGCAGACCGCGCGTTTCTACTTCGCACGCATCCTGCCGCGTACCCGCGCCCATGTGGAAGCCATGCTGTCCGGTGCCGGTAACCTGATGGACATGGACGAAGAAGATTTCGCCCTGGGTTACTAAGTTCCCGGCGTTATCGCTGCACAAAAACCGCTGCCCTTAAAAGCAGCGGTTTTTTTATTAGGGCTTGCATGCTGCGTCCCTGCGGCGAATGCCGTTAGCGCACAAGCAAAGCCCGTAGCCCGAATAAGCCTAAGCGCAATCCGGGGCCGATGGTGCATGCGCAACCTTTCTCGGATTGCATCCAGGCTACAAGGTACCGCAGCTTGCACAGGTAATCGGGCATAGGCTAAAAAATTGTAGATTTGCGAGCCTTATCCATACACAAGACGCAATTGGGGGGCAGAATGCTCGATTGCGTTCATCGTCGCTGTGCTCCTGGAGCCCGCTTTGTCCCGCCTTGCCGCTGCGCGCCTCAGTCATTTTCTGCCTTCGCTGCTATTGCTCTGCGGTGGGTTTCTGGCTGCCGCCCAGCCGGCGCTCAGCGAGTTTTTCCTGTCCTTGTTCAACGTTCTGCCGACCTTGTTGTTATTGCTCGGCGGCGCTTTCTGCCTGGTGTATGGCCGCCAGCGCGAACTGTTTCTCCTGCTGGTGCTTTACCTCGGTTATTTTTTGCTCGATGTACAACTCGATCACTTCCTGCAAAAGGCGCAATTGCGCGGCGATGCGGCGCTGATATTCCACCTCTGCAGCCTATTGTTACCGCTGCTCTATGGCCTGTATGCGGCCTGGCCGGAACGCACCCATCTGCTCCAGGACCTGCTTGCCCGCGGCGCGGTATTGCTGGCTGTGAGCGCGGTGGCCATGGCCTTGGCGCAGCGTTATCCCGAGGCGTTGGTGCAGTGGTTGGCGCAGGTACATTGGCCCGCTTTGCATGGCGAGTGGATGAGCCTGGCGCAGCTGGCGTACCCGGTGTTTTTTATCGGCGCAGCCTTGTTGCTGCTGCAATACCTGCGCATGCCGCGGCCGTTGCATGCGGCGCAACTGGTCGGGCTGCTCGGCGTGTTCTGGATGTTGCCCAATACCTTTGTCCTGCCCCATGCGTTGCAGGTGATGAGCAGCCTGATGATGCTGGTTCTGGTTGCCGCGCTGGCGCACGAGGCGTACCAGATGGCCTTTCGCGACGAGCTGACCGGCCTGCCCGGGCGGCGCGCATTGAACGAGCGCTTGCAGCGCTTGGGGCGCAACTATGTGATCGCCATGGCCGACGTCGACCACTTCAAGAAATTCAACGATAGCCATGGTCATGATGTCGGCGATCAGGTGCTGCGGGTGGTCGCCAATCAGTTGCGCAAGATCGGCGGTGGCGGTAGGGCCTACCGCTACGGCGGCGAGGAGTTCACCCTGCTGTTCCCCGGTAAGACCCTGGACGAATGTTTGCCGCATCTGGAGACCGTGCGCCAAGCTGTGGAGGCCTATCGCCTGCAATTGCGCGACAAGGAGAACCGTCCGCGGAACGACAAGCAGGGTCGGCAAAGGCGTGCCGGTTCGACAGCCGCGCAAGTCTCGGTGACCCTGAGCATGGGCGTGGCCGAGCGCGGGGCGGAGCAAACCAACCCGGAGCAGGTGATCAAGGCCGCCGACCAGGCGCTGTACGGCGCCAAGGAAGCCGGGCGCAATTGCATTCGCAGCCACGGCCAGCGCCGTGGCGCGGTCAAACTGGCTGCCTCGCGCGGTTGAAGCCGGTTATGGCGGTCCATTCAGCAGCCGCACATTGATTGTGAGCGCCCCCATCAAAGCCGTAGCGTGATGCCCCCATTCGCGCTCTGCGCGCCGTTGACGGAGAACGACCATGCCCGACTACAAGGCTCCTTTGCGCGATATGCGCTTTCTGCTCGATGAAGTTTTCGACTTTCCCGCCAGCTATGCCGCCCAGGGCGCCAGCGATGCGACCCCGGATATGGTCGCCGCCATTCTCGAGGAAGGCGCCAAGTTCTGCGAACAGGTGCTGGCGCCGCTGAATCGTTCCGGCGATGAGGAGGAGTGCCAGTTCGACGCGGGCGTGGTGACCACACCCAAGGGCTTCAAGGAAGCCTTCGCCCAGTACGCCGAAGGCGGCTGGATGGGCCTGTCCACCGACCCCACCTATGGTGGCCAGGGCCTACCGCAGTCGCTCGGCCTGATCGTCAGCGAGATGGTCGCTTCGGCCAACCAGTCCTGGGCCATGTATCCCGGCCTGACCCACGGCGCCATGTCGGCGATCCATGCGCATGGCAGCGAGGAGCAGAAGCAGACTTACCTGACGCCGATGACCGAAGGCCGCTGGACCGGCACCATGTGCCTGACCGAAGCCCATTGCGGCACCGACTTGGGACTAATCAAGACCCGCGCCGTGCCTCAGGCCGACGGCAGCTATGCGATCAGCGGCAGCAAGATCTTCATCTCCGCCGGCGAGCACGATATGAGCGAGAACATCGTTCACCTGGTGCTGGCCAAGCTGCCGGACGCACCGGCCGGGACCAAGGGCATTTCGCTGTTTATCGTGCCCAAGTACATGCCCGCCGCCACTGGCGTGGGCGCGCGCAATGCAGTGTCCTGCGGCTCGATCGAGCACAAGATGGGGATCAAGGCCTCGGCCACCTGCGTGATCAACTTCGATGGTGCCAGCGGCTTTCTGATCGGCGAGGCCAACAAGGGCCTCAACTGCATGTTCACCATGATGAACCACGCGCGACTGGGCACCGGCATGCAGGGCTTGTGCCTCGGTGAGGCGAGCTTTCAGGGCGCGCTGAAATACGCCAACGAGCGTTTACAGATGCGCGCGCTGACCGGGCCGAAAGCGCCGGAAAAGGCTGCCGATCCGATCATCGTGCACCCCGATGTGCGGCGCATGCTGCTGACCATGAAGGCGTTCAACGAAGGCAACCGCGCCCTGGCCTACTTCACCGCGCAATTGCTCGATCAGGCGCATGCCGGGGAAAGCGAAGAACAGCGTCACGAGGCGGAAAACCTGCTGGCCCTGCTCACTCCGATCTGCAAGGCATTCATGACCGAAACCGGCCTGGAGGCGACCAACCACGGCATGCAGGTATTCGGCGGCCATGGCTATATCCGCGAGTGGGGCATGGAGCAATTGGTCCGCGATTGTCGTATTGCCCCCATCTATGAAGGCACCAACGGCATCCAGGCCCTCGATCTGCTCGGGCGTAAAGTCCTCGGTAGCCAGGGCAAGCTGTTGCGCGGCTTCACCAAGCGGGTGCATAAGTTCTGCGACGCCGAGGCCGAGCACGCCCAGCTCAAGGGCTACGTGGCGCAGTTGGCCGGGCTGAACAGACAATGGGGCGAGCTGACGCAGAAGCTGGGGATGGCGGCGATGAAGAATGCCGACGAGGTCGGTGCGGCATCGGTGGACTATCTGATGTATTCCGGCTACGTCGTTCTCGGCTATTTTTGGCTACGCATGGCCAAGGTCGCGCAGGACAAGCTGGATGCGGGTAGCGGCGATGCCGCCTTCTACCAGGCTAAACTGGCGACCTGCGCCTTCTACTTCAAGCGTCTGCTGCCGCGCACCGCCGGTCATCTCGCCGCAGCCGAGGCCGGCAGCGAGTGCATGATGAGCCTGCCGGCCGAACATTTCGGTCTCTGACAGGCGGTAATAGCTGGCCGCAAGCCCTTATGCACGGTGGCTTGCGGCTTTCTGCGTATATAGAACTAAATTTTAACATTTGGTCATGACGTGACCCTATGTCTCTGAAAAGTTCTTCGGTTAGACTTCTAAGCCTTACATTGCCTGCCTGTTAGTTTGTTCGAGGATTGCCCCATGGCTGACTATAAAGCTCCGCTGCGCGATATGCGCTTCGTACTGAATGAAGTGTTCGAAGTGTCCAAGCTATGGACCCAACTGCCCGCCCTGGCCGAAGTCGTCGATGAAGACACCGCCAATGCGATTCTCGAAGAAGCGGGCAAAATCACCGCCGGCATAGTCGCCCCGCTCAATCGTAGTGGCGACGAGGAAGGTTGCTCCTGGAGCGACGGCGCGGTGAAGACCCCGGATGGTTTCCCGCAAGCCTATCAAGCCTATGCCGAGGGGGGCTGGGTCGGCGTCGGCGGCGATCCGCAATTCGGCGGCATGGGCATGCCCAAGGTGATCTCCGCGCAAGTGGAAGAAATGGTCAACTCGGCGAACCTGTCGTTCGGCCTGTACCCGATGCTGACCGCGGGCGCCTGCCTGTCGATCAACGCCCACGCCAGCGAAGAGCTGAAGGAAAAATACCTGCCGAACATGTATGCCGGCACCTGGGCGGGCTCCATGTGCCTGACCGAGCCGCACGCCGGTACTGACCTGGGCATCATCCGCACCAAGGCCGAACCCCAGGCCGACGGCAGCTACAAGATCAGCGGCACCAAGATTTTCATCACCGGCGGCGAGCACGACCTGACCGAAAACATCATCCACCTGGTGCTGGCCAAGCTGCCGGATGCACCGGCTGGCCCGAAAGGCATCTCGTTGTTCCTGGTGCCGAAGTTCATGGTCAATGCCGACGGTTCCCTGGGTGAGCGCAACGCCCTGTCCTGCGGCTCGATCGAGCACAAGATGGGCATCAAGGCTTCCGCTACCTGCGTGATGAACTTCGACGGCGCCACCGGCTGGATCGTCGATGCGCCCAACAAGGGCCTGGCCGCAATGTTCACCATGATGAACTACGAGCGTCTGGGCGTCGGCATCCAGGGCCTGTCGACCGGCGAGCGTTCCTACCAGAGCGCCATCGAATACGCCCGCGAGCGTATCCAAAGCCGTGCGCCGACCGGCCCGGTCGCCAAGGACAAGGTCGCCGACCCGATCATCGTGCACCCCGACGTGCGTCGCATGCTGCTGACCATGAAGGCGCTGAACGAAGGCGGCCGTGCGTTCTCCAGCTATGTCGCGATGCAGCTCGACACCGCCAAGTACAGCGAAGACGCGACCACCCGCAAGCGCGCGGAAAGCCTGGTCGCGTTGTTGACCCCGGTGGCCAAGGCGTTCCTCACCGACCTGGGCCTGGAAACCACCATCCACGGTCAGCAAGTATTCGGCGGCCACGGCTTTATCCGCGAGTGGGGGCAGGAGCAACTGGTGCGCGATTGCCGCATCACCCAGATCTACGAAGGCACCAACGGTATCCAGGCCCTCGACCTGGTCGGGCGCAAGGTTATCGGTAGCGGCGGGGCGTTCTACAAATACTTCGCCGACGAGATCAAAGCCTTCACCGATTCGGCCGACAGCAGCCTGAGCGAGTTCGTCGAGCCGCTGAAAGGCGCCATCGCCAATCTGGAGCAGATGACCGCCGACCTGCTGGAGCGGGCCAAGGCCAATCCGAACGAAATCGGCGCGGCATCGGTCGAGTACCTGCATGTGTTCGGTTACACCGCCTATGCCTATATGTGGGCCCTGATGGCACGCGCCGCGTTGGGCAAGGAAACCCAGGACGACTTCTACGCCAGCAAGCTCGGTACCGCGCGCTTCTACTTCGCGCGCATCCTGCCGCGTATCCACTCGCTCAGCGCCTCGGTCAAGGCCGGCAGCGAAAGCCTGTATCTGCTGGACGCCGCGCAGTTCTAAGCGGTTCTCGGCAGCACTAAAAAACCGGCCTTGCGCCGGTTTTTTAGTTTATTCGGATGGTCGCCGTAGACGAGTCAGTCTGCAATCAATCGATCCGCCAGGCTGGGGTCGTCGATAAAGCGATTGCGCGTGCCCTGGAGTGTTTCGATCTTGTCGTTGCGCGCCTGCTCTTCGGCATCCGGTGGATCGAGCTGGTGCCATTTCTTGTACATCGCGGCCGGGCCGAGGAGGGGCAAGTCGTACTCGATATGCATATAGAACATCGCACGAGCGATATTGCCTTTGGCCCGATCGCTCGGCTCGATGGCCTTGAAGGCGGTTTTCAGTTCGCAGCCGATATCCTCGAAGGCGCTCGGCACGTCGGCGCCCAGTTCTTTGAATTGCGCATTGTCGCGGGCTTGCTCGACACGGGTCAGGGCCGGATAGAGATTGTGCAGATCGGCGGCGATATAGGAGTAGCGCGGGTTCATGATGCTGCATTGGCGGTCGGTGATGCAGCGCAACGAGCGTTTCAGTTGTTTGCCGGTGTAGATCGGGCTGGCGCTGAACAAACCGCCCTTTTCGCTGAAGGGCTTGGCGCAATACAGCGAACTGCCGCCGTCTCGATAGACCTCGCTCCAGAGCAGTTTTTCGCTCGCCTGCAAATCGGCGATTCTGTCCTGGCCATTGGCCCAACTGGATAGGCTGAGGACGGTTGCGGCGCAACCGAGAGCGATTACTACTGCGCGCATCTTCGATCCCCGGGGGTGATCCCTGTGCTCAGGGACTGTTTTTCTTATAAGCGAAATGAGTGTAACAAGACCTACGTCACAAAATAAAGCCGAGCCGGGACGCCTGTCCCGGTTTGTAGGCTACGGCTTACAAGGTGTGCTGGTTATCGCCACTACTGCCGGTCATGCACTGCGTTTAATCTTCTTTCCATGGATGCAGCGCAGGAAGCGCAGAGTCATCAACAAGGACGCATATTGGATCGCACGCCAGGATCGCGCGCAGATTACGGATATCGGTACTCAGTCTGCAAAAGCCCCGCACCAGCGGGGTTTTCTTTTTCCGCTTCTCCCTTTCGCTCAACCTCATCAATGCCTGAAGCGCTATAGACGCAAAGCTTCTGGCTGCCGCCAATCCCCACGGCGTTCCTCATCTCCGGCGTTTTTCCGTTACCATCGGTTTCTCTCCGTATCCAGACAAGGACTTCACCATGGCTGTCTCCACCCTGATTATTCTGGCCGTCCTGGCCGCATTGATTTTCTACGTGATCGCCATCTACAACCAGTTGGTGAAGCTGCGTAACCGCTTCCAGAACGCCTTCGCGCAGATCGAGGTGCAGCTCAAGCGTCGCTACGACCTGATCCCCAATCTGGTGGAAACCGCCAAGGGCTATCTGGCTCATGAGCGCGAAACCCTGGAGGCGGTGATCGCCGCGCGTAACAGTGCGGTTGCCGGCCTCAAGGCCGCCGCGGCGCAGCCGGGCAGCCCGCAGGGCATGGCGCAATTGGTCGGCGCGGAAAGTTTGCTGAACGGCGCCATGGGGCGTCTCAATGTGGTCATGGAGGCTTATCCGGACCTCAAGGCGTCGCAGAACATGCAGCAGCTCAGCGAAGAGCTGAGCACCACGGAAAACAAGGTCGCGTTCGCCCGTCAGGCCTACAACGATGCGGTGATGACCTACAACACTTATAAACAGGGCTTCCCGCCGGTGCTGCTGGCCGCCTCCTTCGGCCACGGGCAAGACGCCAGCCTGCTTGAATTCACCGATAGCGCGGCGATTCAGGAAGCGCCCAAGGTGTCGTTCTAAACGGCGTCGTCCTCAGTCGCCTGCCCACGGATCGCGCGATGAATTTCTTCGAGCAACAGGATCGCGCCAAGCGCCAGAGCGGCCTTTTGCTGCTGCTCATGACGCTGGCGGTACTCAGCCTGATCACCTTGATCAGCCTGGCCATCGGCCTGGCACTGCGCATGTCGAACGCTTACCACGGCTATGCCGACCCCAGCGGCTCCAGCACTGGCGGCGTCGACTGGGCGCTGGTCGGCGGCGTGGCCTTGGCGGTCATCGCCGTGGTCTCGCTTGGCAGCCTGTATAAAAGCGTGCAGATGAGCCGCGGCGGTAAGGTGGTGGCGCAGCGTCTCGGCGGGCGTTTGATCAACCTGGAGCCGCAGACCTTCGAAGAGCGGCGCCTGCTCAACGTGGTCGAGGAAATGGCCATCGCCGCCGGCACGCCGGTACCGGCGGTGTACGTGCTCGACGACTTGGCCATCAATGCCTTCGCTGCCGGCCTGACTCCCCAGGATGCGGTGATCGGCGTCACCCGCGGGGCCATCGAATTGCTCTCGCGGGAAGAATTGCAGGGCGTCATCGCCCATGAATTCAGCCACATCTTCCATGGCGATATGCGCCTCAATATGCGGCTGATTTCGTTGCTGCACGGCATCCTGCTGCTGGGCCTGATCGGCGGCTTCGTGCTGCGCGGTATGAGCATGCGCAGCAGCGCTCGTTCGAGCCGGGACAATTCGGCTCTGGTGATCCTGGCGATTGGCGGCACGCTGCTGGTGCTCGGCTATGCCGGCACCTTTTTCGGCAACCTGATCAAAGCCGCGGTCAGCCGTCAGCGCGAATTTCTCGCCGATGCCTCGGCGGTGCAGTACACCCGTAATCCCGAGAGCATCAGCGGGGCGCTGAAGAAAATCGGTGGTTTTCCGCTGGGCTCGCAGTTGCAAGCCAGGAACGCGGCGGAGTTCAGCCACCTGTATTTCGGCCAAGGTATCGCCACGGCCCTGGGCGGCTGGCTCGCCACTCACCCGCCGTTGGCCGAGCGCATCCGGCGGGTCGATCCGGGCTGGGACGGGCAGTTCCCCAGCGTCAGGCTGAACGAGCCGGCGGCTGCCACGCCGGCGACAGAGCCGCCGGCCCAGGCCGATGTTGCCAGCAGTTGGGATAAGGAAATGGCCGCTCTGGGCGTTGCCGCGGCGTTCAGTCCGCTGGCGCTCGAGCAATCGATCGAGGCCATCGGCGAGCCGCAGCCCGCGCATCTGCAGCAGGCGCGCAGCGCCTTGCAACGCCTCGGTACGCGGCTTACCGAGGCCGCGCATGATTGCCTTGGCGCCCAGGCGCTGGCCTATGGCTTGATGCTCGGCCGTGAACCCGCGACGCGGATGCGCCAGCTCGAAGCCTTGCGCCCGCAGTTGTCGGCCGATGTCGCCGCCGCTGTCGATGCGCTGGATGGCGAGCTGAGCGCACTCGGCGAAGGGTTGCGTCTGCCGTTGCTGGAACTGGCGATGCCCGCGCTGAAACAACTGAGCAAGGCGCAATGGGCGATATTGCAGCGCAACCTGATCGCGCTGGCCAAAGCCGACCGCAAGATCGAGCTGCTGGAATGGACGCTGCTGCGTATCCTGCAGCGCAATATCGAGGGGCCGCGCCCGCTCAACGGCAGGTATCACCTGTTGGAACTGGCCGAGGAAAGCGCGCTGCTGCTGTCCGCCCTGGCCCATGCCGGCCACGCCGCGCCGGACCAGGCGGCGCAAGCCTTCGCCCGCGCCCGCGCGGCATTGCCCTTCGATCACCTGGCGTTCGCCGACCAGGGCATGCCGCCGATGCAGGAGCTGGACAAGGCCCTGGGCCGCCTCAACCAGATGTGGCCACTGCAAAAACCGCGGCTGCTCAAGGCAATGGCTTGCAGCATCGAACATGACGGCCAGGTGACCGACGCCGAGGCCGAATTGATGCGCGCCGTGGCCGATATGCTGGATTGCCCGATGCCGCCGCTGCTCCCGGCCTAGCGCCGAGCGGGGCTCAGGCAAATGCCTGCTGCAAATCCTCGACAAAGGCGCGCTGCGCCTCGCTCGGTTGACGGCCGCGGTGGCTGGCCAGGTGAAATTGCACGCTGAAGTCCAACGGCTCGCCGGAGCGGCCGTCGAGCAGTTCGCGCAATTGCCCGCGCGCAACCCAGGGCGCGGCGATATGCCGGGGCAGATAGCCGATATGCGCGCCCGAGAGGATAAACGCCAGGCTGCCTTCGACCTGCTCGCAGCGCGCGCTGCTGCTGACCGCTTGCCAGGGCTCGTCGAGCTGAATGAAACGATAGGGATGATGCACGCCGTCGTACTGGCGCAACTGCTCGCGGCTGACGTTCGGCTGCGCGAACAACGGGTGGCCAGCGCCGCAATACAGCGCCTGCGGCTCGGCGAACAGCGGGCTGCGTTCGAGCGCGGCCTGCGCGTCGGAGAAGTAGCCGATCGCCAGGTGCAATTGGTCCTGCAACAAACGCCGCTCGAGTTCGCCGGGTACGGCGCTGAACAGTTCGATCTGCACGGCCTGGTTGCGCTGGCGAAACCTGCCGATGGCCGCGCTCAGCCGTTCCATCACTTGCGTGTCCAGGGCTTCGGACAGACCGATGCTGAGGCTACCGAGCAATTTGTCGGCCATGCCCTGAGCCTCGCCCTTGAATGCTTCGATGGCGCCGAACAGCTTGCGCGTGGCCAGCAGCACCTGCTCGCCCTTGGGCGTCAGGCGAAAGCCGGCCTTGCCGCGCTCGCACAGACGAAAGCCCAGGCGCGTCTCCAGCTTGGCCATCTGCGTGCTGATGGTCGACTGGCCGATCCCCAGTTCGCCCTGGGCGGCGCTGAAACCGCCGTTCTCCACCACGCTGACGAACAGGCGCAGCAGCTGGAGATCGAGGTCGCGGACTTGGCTGAGCATGGCGGTTCCTAACATCGCTGGCTATCGATGTGCGAGTAGATCACTTGGCTTTTCTGCAATGCAAGAAGGCCTGCTAGCGAGTCATCTTCTTCACGAACACCACCACGAACAGCGCCATGGTGAAGCTGCCGGTAAAGGCCTCGAATGCGGCGATCGGGCGGGCCAGGCCGTGGGGGGTGATATCGCCGTAGCCGAGGGTGGTGAAGGTCACCACGCTGAAGTAGAAACAGTCGGCGAGGTCGTCCAGGTTGGCCAGCCAGCCGCGCTCGAGCGCCAGCCCCAGGGGTTGCCCGGCATGCTGCACGCCGACCAGAAAGTACAGCAGGCCGCAGACCACGATCAGGGCGATGGAGAACAGCACGACATTCAGCGGTTTTTCGCCGTAGCCGCTGAACAGGTCGACCAGCCAGGACAGCAAACGTGCGCCGCTGTAGCGCGGCAGTTGCAGACGGCGCGTGACCATCTCGCGGTGGAAGAACAGCCCGGCCTGCTCGAACAGCCCGGCTTTCTCCAGATGCAGGCGCAGGTTGCGGTAGGTTTCCTCGGCCTCTTCGAAGCAGCGCCTGGCGGCGGTATTGTCGCCCAGGCGCAGGTAAGCTCGGCCTTGACGTTCCTGGCGCAGGCGCCGGTCCCAGATCACATTGTCCAGGCGTGCGCCGCCCAGTTGAATGCCCAGCAGGTTGCAGTCGCGAAGGTCGCAGCAATGCAGGTTGGCGCCGCGCAGGTCGGCTTTCATCAGCGAGCTGCCGCGCAGGTCGAGGGCGAACAGGTGGGCGTTGCGCAAATCGGCGCGGTACAGGTCGCTATCGCGCAGGTCATAGCCACTGCGTTGGTTGTGGTTGACCAGATCGATATCGGCGAGCTGCGCATGCTTGAGCTGGAAGCCGCGCATCGGCGCACCGCTTTGCGCGCGCTGGTGCAGAGCGGCGCAGAGTCCGTCCACGTCGCCCTTGGCCTGGTTGGCATCGAGCCAGAAGCTTTCGTCGACATGCAACTCGGACATAGCGTGGCGCTCCAGAGTGTCTTTACAAGACTAGTCGGCGGGCGGGTTTGTCCGGTTAAACATCGATAAATGGCAATGCCAGGTTTTGTCACTTCATATTTATTCGAAGTGAGCGGCAACGCAGGATGCTCGGGTCCAATAAAAAACGATGAGGTATCCGCCATGCGCCCGCTCGTTACGCTGTTGCTGCTCTGTTGCGGGTTTGCCGCGCAGGCCGAAGAGCCTGTCGTGAATCTGTACAGCTGGTCCTCCTATATTCCCGAACAGGCGCTCGAACGCTTCAAGGCCGAGACCGGCATCCGGGTCAAATACGACATCTTCGACAGCGCCGAAGCGCTGGACGCCAAGCTGCTCACCGGCGGCAGCGGTTATGACGTCGTGTTCCCCGCAGCCAGCGGCCTGGGGCGGGCGATCCAGGCCAAGGCCGTGCAGCCGGTGGAGCACGCGCGGCTCGCTCATTTCGCCAACCTGGACGACGAGCTGCTGGAAAAGCTCGCGGAGACCGACCCGGGCAACCGCTTCGGCGTGCCCTATACCTGGGGCACCGTGGGCCTGGGGATCAATAAGCAGGCGCTTGAACAACGTCTGCCGAATGTACCGCTGAACAGCCTGGATCTGCTGTTCAAGCCGGAGTACGCCAGCAAGCTCAAGGATTGCGGCATCGCGGTGATCGACTCGCCCCAGGAGGTGATCAGCGTGGCGCTCAACTACCTCGGCAAGGCCCCCTACAGCAGCGAGCCCGCCGACCTGGCGGCCGTGCAACGGCTGCTCGCCGAGCTGCAGCCCAACCTCAGCTACGTCGGCAGCGGCCGCCATATCAACGACCTGGCCAAGGGCGACATCTGCCTGGCGCTGACCTACAACGGCGACGCCTACATGGCCGCGGACAATGCGCGGCAGGCCAGCCAGCCGTTCGAGGTGATCTACCGCATCCCGCGCGAAGGCACTTTGCTCTGGTTCGACACCATGGCCATCCCGGTGGACGCCCCGCACCCCGAGGCGGCCCATGCCTTTATCGATTACATGCTGCGCCCCGAGTCCATCGCCGAGCTGACCAACAGCGTGTTCTTCGCCAATGCCAACCGCGCCGCCGACGCCTTGATCGACCCCGCGATCATTGGCGATGCGGATATCTATCCCGCCGCCGAGGTGCGCGCCCGGCTGTTCGGCGAACAACTGCTGCCGCTGCGCCAGCAGCGCGAGCGCACCCGGCTCTGGAGCGGTTTCCGCAGCCACTATTGATGGATGTCGCCGTTATGCGACGGCGCCCGCTACCGCACAACCCAAGAGAACCGATCATGGAAGCATTCAACGGCAACGACCTGGCGATCACTCGCGACAGCCTCTACGGCACCTTCTCCGAACCGACCTACGCCGGCGTCGTCAGCTTTATGCGCCGGCGCTACAGCCGCGATTTGCGCGGTGTCGATCTGGTGGTCAGCGGCGTGCCCTTCGATACCGCCACCACCAACAGACCCGGTACGCGTTTCGGGCCGCGGGCGATTCGCGCCGCCTCGATCACCAGCGCCTGGGAGCGCCACTATCCCTGGGAGTTCGATCCCTTCGACCGCCTGGCGGTGATCGACTACGGCGACTGCAACTTCGACCACGCGCAGCCGCAGCAGACCCCGGCGGCCATCGAAGCCCACGCCGAGCATATTCTCCAGGCCGGCTGCGCCATGCTCACCCTGGGCGGCGACCATTTCATCAGCTACCCGCTGCTCAAGGCCCATGCCAAGCGCCACGGCGCCCTGTCGCTGGTGCACTTCGACGCGCACAGCGACACCTGGCCGGATGCCGACGACAGCGAGCAGGGCATCAGCCACGGCACCATGTTCTATCACGCGGCCCGCGAGGGCCTGGTCGACCCGGCGCGCTCGGTGCAGATCGGCCTGCGTACCACCAACGACGATGTGATGGGCTTTCAGGTGCTGGATGCGCGCGAGGTGCATCGCAGCACGCCGGAGCAGATCGCCGCGGCGATCCGCGCGCGGGTCGGTGAGCATCCGGTGTACCTGACGTTCGACATCGATTGCCTCGACCCGGCATTCGCGCCCGGCACGGGAACCCCGGTGTGCGGCGGCCTGAGCACGCATCAGGCCCTGGAAATCCTCCGCGCCCTGCGCGGTATCAACCTGGTCGGCATGGACGTGGTGGAAGTGTCGCCGCCTTACGACAATGCCGAAGTCACTGCCCTGGCCGGCGCCACCGTGGCGATGGAAATGGTCTGTTTGTACGCAGCGCGGCATAAGTTGGGCGAGAGGGCGTAGGGTGGAAATCGCGGTTTATTTCCACCATGAGCGTTTGTCTCGATTGCCCGTGGTGGACCGGTGAAGCCTGCTCCACCCTACGAACAGCACCAAAACCCTGGCAAAAAAACGGGCCCATCGGGCCCGTAAATCACGCTCAAAAGCTCTCCAGGCGCTGGCCCAGGCCGATAGGCGGCGGCAGAAACAGCCGCGCGTCCATCAACCCCGGCTCGCGCACTATGGGCGCGAAGTCCATGCGCGCGAGTATGTCGCGCTCCAGGTCGACGCCAGGGGCGATCTCGATCAGCTCCAGGCCTTCGCCGATCAGGCGGAATACGCAGCGTTCGGTGATATACAGCACCGGCTGGCCGCGCTCGGCGGCGAGCTTGCCGGAGAAGGTGCGGTGCTCGACCGCGGCGACGAACTTGCGCAGCTCGCCGTCGCGGACGATACGCAACGCGCCATTCTCGATACGGATATCCTGCGGCCCGGCGCTGAAGGTGCCGACGAACACCACCGCCTTGGCGCTCTGGCTGATATTGATAAAGCCGCCGGCCCCGGCCAGGCGCGTGCCGAACTTGGAGACGTTGAGGTTGCCCGCCGCATCCGCCTGAGCCAGGCCGAGAAACGCCAGGTCCAGGCCGCCGCCGTCGTAGAAATCGAACTGATAGGGCTGATCGAGCAGCGCGCTGTGGTTGCTCGCCGCGCCGAAATCCAGGCCAGAAGCCGGCACGCCGCCGATCACCCCGGGTTCGGCGGTGAGGGTGAGCAGGTCGATCACACCTTCCTCTGCCGCTACCGCGGCGACGCCTTCGGGCATGCCGATGCCCAGGTTGACCACAGCGCCGGGCCGCAACTCCTGGGCGGCGCGGCGGGCGATCAATTTGCGTACGTCCAGCGGCAGCGGCGCCAGGCTGTCCGCCGGTACGCGGATCTCGGCGGCGAACGCCGGGTTGTACGCGGTGGCGAAGGTCTGCTGGTGATTCTGCGGTTCGGCGACCACCACGCAATCGACCAGCATGCCGGGGATCTTCACCGCGCGCGCATTCAGCGAGCCGCGCTCGACGATGCGTTCGACCTGGGCGATCACCAGGCCGCCGCTGTTATGCGCGGCCATGGCGATGGCCAGGCTCTCGATGGTCAAGGCCTCGCGCTCGAACGACAGGTTGCCGTCGGCATCAGCGCTGGTGGCGCGGACGATGCCGACGTGAATCGGAAAACTCGGGTAGAACAGGTAATCCTCGCCATCGATCGGCATGCGCCGCACCAGCTCGGCGGTGGTGCGGGCGTTGAGCCGGCCGCCGCCGAACTCGGGGTCGACGAAGGTGCCCAGGCCGATTCGCGACAACTGCCCCGGCTTGCCTGCGGCGATATCGCGGAACAGCTGGGAAATCACCCCTTGCGGCAGGTTGTAGGCCTCGATGCGGTTCTCCACCGCGAGCTTTTGCAGCCCCGGCACCAGGCCCCAATGGCCGCCGATCACCCGCCGCACCAAACCTTCATGGGCCAGATGGTTG
The DNA here is from genome assembly GCA_966210885.1 of uncultured Pseudomonas sp. GTDB lineage: Bacteria > Pseudomonadota > Gammaproteobacteria > Pseudomonadales > Pseudomonadaceae > Aquipseudomonas. The sequence continues at coordinate 17,707 of CBIHLQ010000025.1, read as the reverse complement.
AGGCCGCGGCCCTTGCCGTCGCCTTGGCCGGCGGCATACACCAACGTCAGCCCTTGCGGTGCCTGCTCGGCGAGGAAGCGCTGCTCCAGGGCGATGGCGATTTCCTCGGCGAAACCGATGCCGACGAAACCGCCGGTGGCGAGGTTGGCGTCGTCCGGGATGCGCGCCACTGCAGCGGCGGCGGTCATGATTTTGCTCATAGCAGGGACTCGGAATCGATTGAACAAAGATGAGTACAGGGCGCTTTAAAGCGTAGCGAGCGACGACCAGGCAAGGCGCGCTCAGGCGAGGACGCGGAGTGTACTGAAGTACATGAGCAGTCCGAGTCTGAGCGCAACGCAGCATGGTGGAGCGCAGTAGCTTTAAAGAGTCCTGTCAGAAACTGCCGAACAGCGTGCCCAGCGTGATCACCACCACCAACGCCACCATCGGGAAGGCCACGGTGTTGACGAAGATGAACTTGTACGACTCGCGGTGCGTCAGCTTGCAGATCGCCAGCAGCGAGATCACCGCGCCGTTGTGCGGCAGGGTGTCCATGCAGCCCGAGGCCATGGCGGCGACGCGGTGCAGCAGCTCCGGGCTGATGCCGGCGGCGTTGGCCAGGGTCAGGTATTGCTCGCCCAGGGTTTTCAGCGCGATCGACATGCCGCCCGAGGCCGAGCCGGTGATGCCGGCGAGGATATTCACCGCCACCGCCTCGGAAATCAGCGGGTTGTCGGAAACGCCGAGCACCAGGTCGCGGATGATCACGAAGCCGGCCAGGGAGGCGATCACTGTGCCGTAACCGACTTCGGCGGCGGTATTCAGAATCGGCAGCATAGAGCCGAAGGCGCCGTCGTTGACGGTTTTCTTCAGGTCCATCCAGCGCTTCCAGTGCAGCGCGATCAACAGCAGGATGGCCGCGCTCAGCGCCACGATGATCGCCCAGATGCCGATCAGCGACTTGGCGTCCTGCAGGCCGCCGAACTCCGGCTTGGCCAGGTAGCTGGCGTCGATATTCGGCAGGATCTGCTTGGCCATCAGGTAGTTCAGGCCGATCACCAGCAGGATTGGCAGCAGCGCCAGCCAGAAGCCCGGCGTGTTGCCGGTGTCCTGGGTTACCGGGTCGTCGCGGTGCTCGCCGTAGCCTTCGCCGGCGGTCTTGAGCTTTTTCGCCTGGGCGCTCAGCCACCAGGTGCCGAGGCCGAACATGATCAAGCCGGCGATCACCCCCAGGCCCGGCGCGGCGAACGCATCGGTGCCGAAGAAGGGGTTGGGGATGGCGTTCTGAATCGCCGGGGTGCCGGGCAGGGCGGTCATGGTGAAGGTGAAGGAGCCGAGGGCGATGGCGCCGGGGATCAAGCGCTTCGGGATAGCCGCTTCGCGAAACAGCGCCGCACCGATCGGGTACACCGCGAACGCCACCACGAACAGCGACACGCCGCCGTAAGTGAGGATGCCGCAGGCCAGCACTATGGCCAGCACCGCCCGCTGGCTGCCGACCTTGGCGACTATGCCGTGGGCGATCGCCCGCGCCGAGCCGGAATCGTCCATCAACTTGCCGAACAGCGCGCCGAGCAGAAACAGCGGGAAGAACTGAATCACATAGCCGCCCATGGCCTTCATGAACACCTGGGTGTAGGTCGGCAGTAGCATGGCGATATCGCCGGAGAACAACAGCGCGAGCAGGGCCAGTAGCGGGGCGAGGATCAGCACGTTGATGCCGCGGTAAGCGAGGTACATCAACAGCGCCAGGGAAATCAGAATACCGAGGGTACCCATGGTTGGTTCCTTTTGTTGTTGTTTTAGGCAGCGCTCTATGGCGACGCCGATAAGCTTGCTCGTTAAACCAGGTAACCGAGACGAAGCGTTGAGCAGACTAGAGCGAAAGCCGTGCCAGGTCGTGCTGGGAGCTTGCTCGAAGTGGGCTTTGACTGCTCTAGGGCGGTTGTTTCAGGCTTTCATGCCACGCGCGAGGAGGCTAAGGAGACGCATATTTGTGTCTAGATATATGGATTTAGTCCAGAAAGATTGATTTGCTGCCGAGATAGAAGTCCAGAGAGCTGGACTCGTAGCCCGGATGAAATCCGGGGAATACGTGTCTGTGCGGTGCTCCCCCGGATTACATCCGGGCTACGAATTGGCAGCGCCGTAGGGTGGAAGCCGCTGTTCATTTCCACCGTTGCCTTCACTGGGACATCCCTAGGTGGATCGATGAAGCGCGATCCACCCTACGGCTCAACAGCATCGCTGGCATAGATCGGTATCCCCCGCCGCTCCTAGCAGCCTGCTAGAGCGAGTGGCGTTCGTACATCCCGTAGCCCGGATGAAATCCGGGAAATGCGCGTTCGTGCACTACTTCGCGGATTACCTCCGGGCTACAAGTCTGACGTAGACCGTGGGAGGGGCTTTAGCAGGCTGTTGAAAAACTACCTGCGTTGGCAATACTGCGTTAAAAGCAGGCTCGGAATGCTCATTTACAGCCAGTAAACTCCGCTTCCTCGCCTGCTTTTGCCTTGTCTTGCCTGCCTCGCCTACGTTTTTCAACGGCCTGTTAGCCGCGAAAACAGCTGTCGAAAGCTCGCCGCTAAAGCGCATCCCATACCGTTGCACCCCGGCAAATCAATCGTGCTTACCCAACCCATGCAGCGCCAGCTTGGCATACAGGCCGGCGCGGGAAATGCCCAGGCGTTCGGCGGCCTGCCGGCGGTTGCCGGCGCTGGCCTGCAACGCATCGATCAAGGCCTGGCGCTCGGCCTGCGCCAACTGTTCGGCCAGGGACAGCGCGCTGCTGGCGGGCGTCGCCGCGGGGCTGGGCGCAGGCGGCGTCACCGGGTCGATCAGCAGCGCCCGCAGGGCTTCGGCATCCAATTGCCCGTCGCCGGCCAATTGCGCCCGCTCCAGCAGGTTACGCAATTCGCGCACATTGCCGCGCCAGGGTTGGCCGCTCAACAGCTCCAGCGCCTCATCGCTCAACTCCATCGGCGGCTGCGCGGAGCGGTTGGCGATATCGTCGAGCAAATGCTCCACCAGCGCCGGGATATCGGCCCGGCGTTCGCGCAGCGGTGGCACCTGCAACGTCAGCACATTGAGGCGGTAATACAGATCGTCGCGAAACTGCCCGGCGGCGACCTTGGCTTCCAGATCGATATGGGTGGCGGCGATCACCCGCACATTCAGCGGCTTGACCTGATTGGAACCGAGCGGCTCGACCTCCTGCTCCTGCAACACCCGCAGCAACTTGGCCTGCAACGCCAGCGGCAGGTCGCCGATCTCGTCGAGAAACAGCGTGCCGCCGTTGGCCACCTCGAACTTGCCGATCCGTCCCTTGCGATCCGCGCCGGTAAAGGCCCCGGGCGCGGTGCCGAACAGCTCGGCCTCGACCAGGGTTTCCGGAATTGCCGCAACGTTCACCGCGACAAAAGGCCCATTGGCCCGCGGCGACAGGTTATGAATGCCCTGGGCCAGCAGCTCCTTGCCGGTGCCGGTCTCACCGCGCAGCAATACCGTAGCGTCCAGTTGCGCGGCACGCCGGGCCAGGCGCTTCACTTCGCTGGCCGCCGCACTGCTGCCGATAAACCCGGCGATGGTGTAGCGGGCGCGGCGTGCCTTGGCCAGTTCGTGCTGGGTGGCGAGCAGTTGGTTTTGCAACCTGTCGTATTTGGCCATCAAAGGCTGCAAATGGCGCGCGCGGTCGAACAACACGAAGCCCAGCGCGCCGACCAGGGTGCCGTCCTCGTCGCGCAACGGAATCCGCGTGACCACGAAATGCTCGCTACCGAAGGCCATCAGGTCGAGCATGCTCGGCTGGCCACTTTCCACCACCTCGCGCAGCTTGCTCGCCGGCAACACCTGCTCGATCTCCTGACCGAGCACGCTGCGCGGGTCGCTGATGCCGACCTTCTCCGCATACTTGTCGTTGATCCAGACGATCCGCGCCTGCCGATTGACCGCAATGGTGCCCTCGCACTGCGCATTCAGGTGGTCGAACAGCAACGGCATCGCCACCGCGCGAAAACGCTCGGGCGAGACCCCGACGATAAGTCCATGTTGATCGAGATCAGCGCGAGAAATCGCCATGGCAGCAAGGTTCCGGACAAAGAGTGCGGCCGATTATGGCCAGCGCCGCACGAACGATACAAGGAACCGCTGGCGGACCAGCACGGTCGATCTTTTAGGCATGCCCATTCGATAAAGGAGAACGCCCGTGGACCTGGTCCGTATTCTGATCGCCATCCTCTTGCCGCCCCTCGGCGTATTTCTGCAAGTCGGCATAGGTGGAGCCTTCTGGCTGAACATCCTGCTGACCCTGCTCGGCTACATCCCCGGCATCGTGCATGCGGTGTATATCATCGCCAAGCGTTGAGTCTTGCCTGAATCGCAGGCAACAAAAAGCCGCGCAATGCGCGGCTTTCTAGTGGTGGGCCCAGTAGGACTTGAGCCTACGGCCGGGGGTACTGCGCAAAGCTCAGGCTCTAACCACTCAGGCCGTTTCCAGGCTGTCGCCTCAGTATCTGCTTTGATTTTCCAAAGGTTCGGTATACGTTACGTCTAATCTAATTTGTTACGTATGCAGAACATGGACTATTCCCTTATCACGCTGCGCCTTGGGGAGCAGCTTCGGCAGCGCCGCCTCAATCGCGGGCTGACCCAGGCCAAGCTGGCGGCCCTGGCTGGCATCACCCGGCAAAAGGTCATCGCCATCGAGAAGGGCGACCTCTCGGTGGGCATGCTGGCCTATTCGCGCGTACTGGCAGCCCTCGACTGTGAGCTCAGCGTGGTGCCGGCAGCCATGCCCACGCTGGACGAAATCCACGGAGTATTCGACTGATGGCGACCGTATTGCAGGTTGCAACGCCAGAGGGCGACAGCGGGAAGATCATCAGTTCCGCCGGGGACTATCTGTTTCGCTACCACGAAGACGCCAAGGCGCAGGCGGCGATAAGTTTGCTAATGCCGGTGCGCCTGGACGAATACCGCCACCGGGAACTGCACCCGATCTTCCAGATGAACCTGCCGGAAGGCTACGTCCTGGAGCAGTTGCGCAACCGTCTGGCCAAGCTGGCGCACGTCGACCCCATGCTGCTGCTGGCACTGTCGGGCAGCAGCTCGCCTATCGGGCGAGTGACGGTCAGCTCACCTGAGGTTGATGCGCTGTTGCGGCGACAGCAGTTCCCCGGAGAGAAGCTCGAAGAGATCCTCGCCTGGGATGGCGCAGAAAATATTTTTGCCGGCCTGGTGGATCGCTACATCCTGCGCGCCGGTATATCAGGCGTGCAGCCCAAGGTTTTGGTGCCAGAGCATCAGGATTCCGCGCCGCAGCGCTTCACCTCGAAAACCTCCGACCTGATTATCAAAAGCGGTCGGGATGAGTTTCCGGGGCTGGCGATCAACGAGTTCCTTTGCATGTCCGTGGCCAAGGAGGCGGGCATTGCGGTGCCGGAGTTCTACCTCTCCGCCAACGCCAAGCTGTTCGTTATGCGCCGCTTTGACCGGGATAAGCAGCTCAACCCCATCGGCTTCGAGGACATGGCGGCATTGATGGGGCTGGCTGCAGAGCAGAAATACAGCAAGAGCTATTCGGCCATCGCCAAGGCTATCCGGCTGTTCTGCCCGTCCGAGCATGTGCAGGGCTCGCTGGCGCAGCTATTCGCCATGATTAGCCTGAGCTGCATCGTCGGTAACGGCGACGCCCACCTGAAGAACTTCGGGCTGCTGTATTCCGACCCGACCGAGCGCGATGCGCGGCTCGCCCCGGCCTACGATATCGTCAACACCACGGCCTACATTCCAGAAGACGTATTGGCGCTGGATCTTGTTGGTAACAAGTCGCTATTTGCGTCGCGGCAAGGGCTGCTGGACTTCGCTCAGGTCTGTGATGTGGCGCGGCCAAAAGAAGTAATCCGCGAGCAGTTGCAAGCACTGGAGCGGGTACTGGCACGCTCAACCGAACTGGTCGAGCAGGCGCCGCATGTGGTCAAGGCAATCAGGCATTGTGCTGGGCCGTTTATAAAAACCTTTGGTTAGCTGCAGTTACATGTGCCAAGCCTGCATAAGTGAACAATAGGTGCGAGCCTCGATGGATACTGTGGTCTGTCCCCCATTCTCAGCAGTGTAATCTCTGGAGGCTAATATATATCGCACCCTCTGCGGGGTGCAGGCTACGCTAGCAATCGCTCAAAATCCTCAAGAAACTCGCTAGTTTGCTTCGGGTTTTTTGAGACCCAAACATCACAGAGTCTTGGTAGGAGAGAGTTGATATGCATGTCAACTATTTTAGCAAAATCAAAGAGGTAGTCATGAATATCAGCTCCCGCAGTATTATCTAGTGCATCGCGCACTCGTTGCTCAGAGCATGCCAATGCAGACGAGACCTCAGAAGCGCTCATGCTTCCAATCATATCGATAAGAAGTCTCTCGGGTGGGGAAGAACTGGGTAAGTAAGTAAAGTAACTGACATTTTGTAGGTCTTTTTTCATCGACACCCTACAATCTCCGTCAAAAACTCCGATAAATTTCAAACCAGAAATTGGAACTTGAAAATTTCTAAGGCGAGTCAGTATCTGCCCGTTGGATCCGCAGCAGTAAAAATAAAAACCGTCAGGAACGAATTTTGATGAGGTCTTCAGTAATGCTCGAATGAAAAAATCAGCTGCAGAGTCCTCGAACATCAAGATTCCAATCTTGGGCGAGCTTAGCCCCAGAAGTCGTAATGGCTCAAATTCATCAGCGGCAGTTGCGCACCGTATTCCTGCATCTTCCTTTCTCAGAACATGTACGTGCGAGCGCTCTACTTTTTTTTAAATATGTTCTGAGTGGGTGCTGAGGATGACTGGTAAGCCATAAGTCGCACCATAAAGCGCCAAAGAATCTACCAGCCTTAGTTGAATGGACGGGGGCAAAAAACTTTCAGGCTCTTCAACGAAAACTAATTTAGGGTTATCCAGTTTTGAGATCCTACTCATCAGCCAGAAGAAGTAGAAGAGAGAGAGCTCCCCTAGCCCCATTCCGCGACTGTCATATTCACGACCATTTATGGAGACTTCAAAGAAGGGGAGGTACGCATAGTCTCGGAACTCATCCTCAATATTTCGAATGCTTACCTTGTCATAGGTGTTGTTTGTTAAATAATTTAGTAGTTGCAGGTCCTCTCCGGCAATGATTTGAGGATTGAACTGCTCCAGTAGTTCATCAAGATTTTCTTGGGAGTTGAATAGAAACTGAATGTCAGGAATGAGATAGCAGGGGTCAAACATAAAGCCAGATACGTCACTGCACTGAATAGGGTCGCCAGCAGAGTCTATTGTGATTTTAATTCCTTGCGCGTCTACGAGAGGCGTTGTGAACGGGCTCTGGTTGCTTTGCTCACAAAAGAACAAGTTGTAAATGGATCGTATTAGATTGCTTTTTCCGATACCGTTACGCCCAACAAATACATTTATACCAGGCTTCAGGGATATTTCCATTCCATCAAAAAGAACTCCTCCCTCGAACATAACCGTCCGGATATCAAATGGGTATTTTCTCTTGAATAGATTGCGCCAGTAGTCTTCGCGTCTTGCATGCCGAAGGTTTGTCATATCTGTGCACCCCATGCGAGATCTTTGGCAATTTCCGATAAGGTATGCTCGCCAAATATCTCGTGATTAGCGCTGTAGTAGTGGAGTCTAGAGTAAAGGGCTTTGAATTTACTGTTGTTATCTATTATGTTGGGGCTGTATAGCGTCAGCAACCCCCACTGTATCATGTCGCGCAAGACTACAGATGAGGTGTCCGCTACTCGAGAACTTGCTCGATCTTGATAGATATACATCAGTTTATATAAGAATATGCGGGTGATCCCTGTCGGCATATTCTGAATAGAGTCTGGCTCTGATGAATTTTCGCGTAGAGACTCGAATGTTGAGAAGAAGAATTCAGGAATAAAGTCCGTGTTGGCGAATGTTTTTCTGGATTTGTGTATGAACATAAGCCATGAGCTAATCGTTGCCTTATTGAGTCTGGCTTCCTTTTTGGATAGGGACTCATTGAGAGTCGATAGACATTCTTTGGCAGAGTTTATAAGTTTGCTATCAAAGCCAACGGCTGAACGGTATCTGGTAGTGACAGTGTTGGCGGTAATTTTCTTTAGTAAGGTTCCTTCTTCAAGGGTTAGTAAGAATTTCGCCAGCACATCATCATATGCCATTCTGGAATTTGAGAAGCCCAAGACCTCCCTACTAAATCCTAGTTCAATCATGTGTTCGGCCAAGTCTTTAATCTGCTGGCGAGCCTCTCCAAAGTATGCATTTCTTTGTTCGGCGGAGGTCAGATTGGTAGGTTGATTGAGTCTGTAGAATAGTTCTCCAGGCTCTTGAGGCTTATAGTCAGATATGGTTAAGACGCGAACGGTAAAGTTCTCTATTTTAGAAGTAATTTCATCTGGAAGATCGCTCCAGTAGAGGCCATTCAGCGAAAAAATGAAGGGATCGGACGGATCTTGCTCGCCGTTTATGCAGAATTCGTCCTGCATAAAGTCTCTGATAGCCGCTAGCCGTTGCTGACCATCCAAAACTTCTTGTCGGCTACTGCCTGGAATTTCGATAACATGGATAGGCGGTATATGCCATCCGCGAAGAATTATATCTATTAGACGCTGTTTTTTATTTTTCCCCCACACCTCGCCCCTCTGGAAGTTAGGCTGCAGATCTAGGCGATCATTACTGATCTTTCTATATAGAGTAGCGATATCAGGGTCGGAGGGTGTTAAATGCATTTTATATCCTTAAACAATGCCAGGGATTATTTAGTAAATTGTCTATGTGGGTTGAGTCATATAAAAAGGGACAGATTATTCTATACGTGAGTGTGCTTGATTCTGCCATGGTTGCCCCTTTCAAAGATTCTGCATCATCCGGCACTTAGGAAACCCCGAGCAACCCCAAAACTGCTGCCCAGCCTTTGCCCCTGATTTCACGGTCCGGATCAACAGCGCACTGCCACATTTCGGGCATTGCCGCTCTGCTGTCGGATCACTACGGCGCTTAAGGTTTTGCACATGCTCGCGGTGAGTAGCGAGGGTCGGCGCGCGGCGGCCGGTTTGCAGGGCTTGCAGCATGGCGTCGACTTCAGCCGCGCTGAATACCGGCTGCTGGAATGACTTGATGTAGCGGATAAAACCGATGCCTTGGGTCACATTGGCCGGTACTTCGGTTTTGAAGGTGCTGCCGCCGACAAAGCTGATGACCGAGTGCAGGTGCTCGGGGTTAACGCCAAGGGTGGCTTCCAGTGCTTTGAGGTGCTTGTAGTTCTGCCGCAGTGGGTTCTGGAATTTGAAGGTGCGTTTGTAGAGCTTCTGCGTCCACTGTGCCTGTTTCTCGCTACCGAAGATCCAGCCGCTCATGTTCTTCGTTTCCAGCACGAAGATGCCGTAGGGCGAGAGGAAAACGTGGTCGATCTGCGTGGTGCCGTCTGGCGTATTCAGGGTGACATTGTGCAGGCGGCGGTAGGTCTGCTTGTCCAGCTGCCAATGGGCGAACAGTCGCACCAGCAGCTCGCCAATCTGACCCTTGGCCCAAGGCGACTTGAGCAAGCCGATCAGCAGCAGGGCGGGAATCAGCCAGGTTGCGGTGTCGAAAACCGGGCGGAGGATGATGCTGTAATCCATGCAATCTTCCTTGAGCTAAGCCGCTGAGTGGCGCTCGTTAGCCGCGCGAGCAGGCGTGCCTGAATTCCAAATGCTTGGCACCTATCCGGATAATGGCCAATTGCTTTCAATCGCTCAAGGGCTTATCGACTATTTGCTAATGGTCGTCGGTTGCTGCTGATTCTGCGTTGCCAATCAGCGGGGTTCGCTGCCATGTACCTTGGCTGCGTAGCTAACTTGATAGCGGGTGCTGCGCCCACCGCCAGGTAGTCGCACGATGCAGCCTTTTTCAAGAAGGTCGCCCAGATGGCGGGTCGCGGTGGCTTTGGAAACCTTGGTTACGGCTTGGTATTGGGCGGCGCTGATGCCGTCCTCGAAACCATGCTCGCCGCCATCGAGTAGGCGGTTAAGCACTTTGATTTGTTCGGCGGATAGCGCCTGACTGCGGTGCGTCTGCCAGAAGCGCGCCTTGGCCAGCACTCTGTCGATACGGGCAAGGGCTTGTTCCAGGCTCTTGAGCAGTGTGTCCAGAAACCACTGCAGCCATGCGGTGATATCCAGCGTGCCTTTTTGGCTTGACTCAAGGACGCGGTAATAGCCGGCGCGGTCGTCGAGGATGCTCGCCGACATGGCATAGAAGCGGATGGCTTGCTGCTCGCCCTGGGCCAGCGCCAAATCGGTGATGGCGCGGGTAAGGCGGCCGTTACCATCATCAAAAGGGTGCAGGGTTACAAACCAGAAATGAGCAATACCGGCGCGTAGCAACGGGTCGAGACCGGCATCACTGCGGCTGCCCTCGAACCAGGTAAGGAAATCTAGCAGTTGTTCTTCCAGTCCCTGGCGCGGCGGGGCCTCAAAATGCACGGTAGGGCGGTCGAGTCGTCCAGAAACAACCTGCATGGGATCTTCGCCGCGTAGTGCACCAACACGCAACGGACGAGTCAGCAGGTTATCGTCGCTAGGGAACAGCCAACAATGCCAACGATATAGCCTCTGTAGGTCAAGCGGCTGTTCATGTGCGTTGGTGGCATCGAGCAGCAATTCCGCTAGACCTTCGGAGCGTGCGCTAATTCGACCTTCTTCGTTTATCCCCAAACGCCGTGCCAGGGATGAGCGCACTGAGCCAACATTCAGCTCCTCACCTTCAATAGCTGATGAAGTAACGATGTTCTGCAGCAGGGCATCCAGGCTGCTCTGTGCTTCAGTATCGCTACCGACAGCGCCGAGCATGCCAAGCAAGCGCCCCTGGGCCTGGGTACAGGCGCGCAGCAGCGGGGCAAGCGGTCCGGTTTGCCAGGTGAAGTGTGGCCAGTCGGGCTGCTGCCAGATCCAGAAGGGGTCATTCATGGGGTTTGCTCATTTGTGAGCCAATTAGTGAGGTTATTCGGCTCATTGTATGAGCTGATAATGCCGGCTAATCGGCTCACTGTCTAATCATGCTCACGAGGCTGCTTGTGCCCTGAGGCTTAACGCTATTTCTTCACTTCGAGCTTATAAAGCCGTTCCACATCTTGCCCCGTGCATTGGGTGCCGAAGGTGTTCCCGTACACCAGCACGTCATAGATTCCGGCCTTGGTGGGAGTCCCTTGAATGACGCCATGTTTTTCTCGTTCTTCATGGCTTAACTCCAAGCCTTCTGGCAGGGGATTAGCAGGAGCTATTAGCAGCTTGCTGACTGGGGTGCTGGCGTCGACTACATCAATCCGAACGCTGTATGGCATCCCCATCGTGGCTACTGGAAGCTCCTTTGGCATTAGCGCTGGCTCTGGCCGAATGGCGCAGCCGACAAGAACATTGCCGAACATGATGGCTTCACAGCCGGACAGCAACATCACCAATCCGCCGATAGCGAATGACTTAAGTCTCATGTGTATATCCTTGAACACGTCGATAAGTCAGGCAGGTTATCGAGGTTAGTGCCCGATAACCGAAGGATTGTGTTGGAAGGGTGCCGTCGCTGCTTTATCCTGCCGGGGAGTATTTCCTACTCGGGCGGTCCGCTAACTAAAGCGACCTGCAGTGCCTATTCATTATCCTTTGGCTTTATGCGACTCACTCTTGACCCCAAGCGGGATATCGACGCTGCGCTGCTGTGCTATCGCCGTTTGTTTGGGGTGCTCGCCCTGTTCAGTGGCGTGATCAACCTGCTGATGCTGGTGCCTTCGATCTACATGATGCAGGTGTTCGATCGGGTTCTGACCAGCCGCAACGAAACCACATTATTAATGCTGACGTTGATATTGCTCGGGCTATATCTGTTGAGCAGCACCTTGGAGTGGGTGCGTGGTCAGGTGATGATCAAAATGAGCGCGGGCATCGACGCGCAACTCGGCGAACGGGTGTTCGGCGCGGCGTTCGAGCGCAGCCTTAAAGAGCACAGCGCCAACCCGGCGCAAGTGCTGAGCGATCTGACGAGCATTCGCCAATGTGTCACCGGCCAGGGCCTGATCGCCTTGTTCGATGCTCCCTGGCTACCTATCTATTTGATTGTCGCGTTTCTCTTTCATCCCTGGTTGGGATTGTTCACCGTGTTGGGCGCGGGCATCCTGATCGCCTTGGCGGTGTGGAACGAACTGGCCACGCGCAATGGGCTGGCGAATGCCAATCAGCTGGCCGTGGCCTCGGCCAGTTATGTCAACAGCACCCTGCAGAATGCAGAGGTCATCCAGGCGATGGGCATGCTGAATGTGCTGCGTCGTCGTTGGTTCTCCTTGCAGCAGCGCATCGTTTCGATTCAGGCGGATGTCAGTGGGCGCAGTGCGCGGATTTCTGCCATGAGCCGCTTCGTGCGCATGACCTGGCAATCGCTATCGCTGGGGCTTGGTGCCTTGTTGGTGCTGGAGAACCAGATATCCGCTGGGGTGATGATTGCGGTATCGGTGCTGCTGGGGCGGGCGATGGCGCCGGTGGAGCAACTCATAGGTTCGTGGCGGCAATTGGGTAGTGCCAAGAGCAGCTACCAGCGCCTGAGCCGCCTGCTCGACGAGTACCCCAAGAGCCCGTCACGCTTGGCTTTGCCGGCACCAACTGGTGCGGTGAGTGTTGATCAGCTATGGGTCATCCCGCTCGGCGCCCAGCAAGCAGCAGTGAGTGGCGTAACTTTTGCCCTAACCAAAGGCGAAGTATTGGCCGTGATAGGGCCTAGTGCCTCGGGTAAGTCCTCCTTGGCACGGGCTATTGTCGGCATATGGTCCGCTAGCCGCGGTTCGGTGAGGCTGGATGGAGCAGAAGTGGGGCAGTGGTCGCGCGAGGCGCTTGGCCCCTTCTTGGGGTATCTGCCCCAGGACATCGAGCTGTTCGACGGCAGCATCGCGGAGAACATTGCACGCTTTGGCGAGGTCGACGTCAATAAAGTGATCGACGCGGCGCGTCTGGCCGGTATTCACGAGATGGTGTTGCGGTTTCCCGATGGCTACGGCACGCCGTTGGGCATCGGTGGGTTGGGGTTGTCCGGTGGACAGAAACAACGGATTGGCTTGGCCCGTGCCCTTTATGGTCAGCCCGTGCTGGTGGTGCTCGATGAGCCAAACTCAAATCTGGATGAAGCTGGCGAGCTGGCTCTGGTTAAAGCGATAAGCACGTTAAAGGCTGCGGGCTCAACCGTGGTGCTGGTGACTCATAGACCTAACATCCTCGGGGCGGTCGATAAACTGCTGCTGCTCAACGGCGGGTCGCAAAAGGTATTCGGGCCGCGGGATCAAGTGTTGAAGGCTCTTTTGCCGCCGACAGGCATGCCCAATGCAGCCGTCGCCAGTGGGAACCAGGGAGCCTGAGGCAACGATGACGACCATGCACATGCAGCAGGAAGACTTGCCAGTCCCTGCGCCAGACACCGATGCCGCGGGTATTGCCCGTTTTGGCCTATGGCTATTGGTGCTGGGGTTTGGCGGTTTTCTGCTCTGGGCCGGCCTGGCGCCACTCGATCAGGGGATGGTCGGCAACGGTACCGTGGTGGTATCCGGCGAGCGAAAGATTGTGCAGTCGCTATTCGGTGGGAGCATTGAGCGCATCCTGGTACGCGAAGGCGACATGGTGCGTCAGGGGCAGGTGCTGGTGCAGCTCAATACCATCCAGGCGCAGTCGCAGCTTGATATTGCGCAGGGCCAGTGGTTCGGCGCTCGTAGTGTCGAAGCCCGCTTGATTGCTGAGCGCCTTGCGCGTGACAGCATCGAGTGGCCGCAGGATTTGCTGGCTAAAGCGACCGACCCGCGTGCGCGCGCCGCAATGGAGCTGCAGGGGCATCTGTTCGCGACGCGCAGTGCAGAGCTGGCCAGTCGGCTACAAATTCTCCAGCATGAGGAGGCCGCGCTCGCAGAGCAGCTGATCGGTTTTCAGGAGATCAAGCGCAGCCATGAAACCCAGCTGAAATATCAACAGCAAGAGCTCAAGGGGCTGCGTGAGCTGGCGCGTGAAGGCTATGTACCGCGTAACCGCCAGTTCGAGGCGGAGCGCAACGCGGCGCAATTGGGCGCGCAACTGGCTGCGACGATTTCGGATATCGGGCGTACGCGGCAGGCGATCAATGAGAGCAAGCTGAAAGTCTTGCAGCAGGTCCAGGCGTTCCGCAGTGAGGCGGAGTCACAGTTGACCCAGGTGTCTGCGGAGACCGCTAGCTTGACCGAACGGATCAAGGCCCTCGATTTTGAAGTGCACAACGGTTCGATTCTGGCACCGGTCGCAGGTCAAGTGATGGGCTTGGCCGTGCATACGGTCGGCGGCGTAACGCCCGCGGGTCAACGCTTGATGGATGTAGTGCCGCAAGGATCGGCTTGGGTGATCAAGGCGCAATTTCCGCCGATGATGGCCGACCGGCTTAAGTCCGGGCTACCGGTCGATGTCCGTTTTGCCTCCTTGCAGCGGATCAATACGCCGGTCATGACGGGCGTGGTATCGACCGTATCGGCCGACCAGTTGATCGATGAGCATTCGCGGCTGCCTTACTTCTCGGTGGAGGTGACGGTCAGTCCTAGCGCGATTATCGAACTTCGCGAAGCCGGGCTTGATATCAAGCCGGGCATGCAGGCAGAGGTGATCGTCAAGACTGGCGAGCGCACGCTGATGAACTATTTGATGCGACCTATCACTGAGCGTCTTGTCGGGGCCTTTAAGGAAGAATGATGGTGCGCAGATGGACTGTCTTGCTCGCCCTGTTTGGGTCGAACGCTCTTTGGGCCAACGATTCAGCTTTATCTCTGGTCGATCTCTACGAGGCCTCCCGGCAAAATGACGCGACTTATCAGGTCGCTGTTCATAACTACCATGCCTCCCAGCAAGAGGAGGCGATTGGCAGAGGTGGCTTGTTGCCCCGCGTGGGCATCAGCTCGCGTTTCGGGCGTGGCGGTCTGCTGGATGGGCAGGCCCAGCAAAGCAATCAGAGTGACCAGTTCAGCGCAGATATGGCCACTCTGGCCATCAGCCAGCCGCTATACGATCAAGGGCGTTGGGCCCTCTACGAGCAATCCAAATCTCGCGGCGAGTTGGGGGCGGTGCAATACGAGATTGCCGACCAACAGCTCTTCGAGCGGGTGATCGAGTCCTATTTCGACGTCGCTCGGATAAAGAATGAACTGAAGCTCGCGAGCCAGCAGACATCCTCGATCGCAGCGTTGGTCAAACAGACCAAGCGGTTGTTCGAGGCGGGTGAGGGCACTATTACCGATACAGATGAGGCCCAGGCCCGGCTGGATTTGATTCGCGTCCAGGAGATCGAGCTACAAGCCCAGCACCAAGCTGCGCTGCGCAAGCTGGCGGGGCGCACCGGTATTGCTGTGGCGCGGATATTCGACATGCGGGAGCAGATCCCGACTGTGAGTCCGATGGCCAGTGAGAAGAATCTTAATTACTGGCTGCATCAGGCACGCGATTCGAGCCCGCTGTTGGGCGGTCGGCGCGCGTCGGTCATGCTGGCCGAGGCTGAGCTTAAATTGCAGAAGGCAGGCCATCACCCCACGCTGGCTCTAACCGGGCAGCTCGCCCATACCGAGAAGAGTGATCTCAACGAATTCTCCCAGCGACAGTCCACTTACTACGTGGGGCTGCTGCTCGATATTCCCTTGTATCAGGGCGGGGCAGTCAGCGCCTCGGTCGAAAAAGCCCATTCAGCGCTCTATAGCGCTCAGTCGGAATATGACGCCGAACAACAGCGGCTGGTCGAAGGTATCGAACTCGACTACCTAGGCGTGATGAGTGGATTCGAGAAGAGCAGGGCGCTTTTGACGGCGGTGCAGTCCAACCAACGGGCATTGCAGTCCGCGGAAAAAGGCTACCAGGCGGGCGTGCGGTCGACGGTGGAAATTCTTGATGCCCAGCAGCGATTGTTTGCGGCGAAACGCGACCTGCTCGACGCCAAGCTGGCGATGCTGCAGAGCTACGTCAATTTGCATACCCGCACCGGACAGATGACCCCCGCGGTATTGCGAGAGGTTCAGGCGCTGTTCTAGAGAGAGCCTCTGCCGCCCCGTGGGGCTGACAGAGGCCGAGCTGCGGGGCGATCAGGTAATCAGGTCGGTGCTGTTCAGTGAGGTTACGCCGAGCAATTGAATTTCAAATTCGGCATTCGCATCGGCATTGGTGCTGCCGTAGAGAATGCCGTCCAAGAAGCGTAATTGTCCGGCAGCATTGGTGTTGCTGAACGAATCCGAGCCAATAAAGCTAAAGGCATCGTTAGCTGTTGTTGAGGTATCGGCATCCAGGGTTGATAGATCAATCTGGTCGCCTTCACTGGAATTGAAGTCGCCGATCACATCCCGCAGCGCGCCTAGGCCCATTTCACTTAAAGCGTTGAAATCGAACCGGTCTGCATCTAAACCACCATAAAGCGTGTCTGTGCCGAGACCTCCGATCAGTAGATCGTTACCGTCCCCCCCCGTGAGGGTGTCGTTGCCGGTACCACCGTTAAGGTTGTTGGCAGCCGAGTTGCCGGTCAGCGTGTCGTTGTACTTGCTGCCGGTAAGGTTTTCGATATTGAGCAGGGTATCAGAGCCCGAACCGCTGGTGACCTGCGCGGCGGTGCTGGCTAGGCTGACGCTGATATCACTGGCCGCAAAGGTATAGTCAGCCGTGTCGATGCCGGCGGCGCCATCCAGGATGTTGTTGCCGTCCCCGGCATAGATCACATTGTCGAGGTCGTTGCCCGTACCGTTCGCCGTGCCAGTGGCGAGCAGGCGCAGGTTCTCGACATTGACTCCGAGGGTATAGGCGGTGAGGAAGCTATAGACGGTATCTGTGCCACCGGTGCTAGCCGTGGCATTGGTTTCGCTGACGATATCGCCGGTGTCGTCGACGAAGTAGCTATCGGACCCATCTCCGCCGATCATCTGGTCGGCCCCGGCGGCGCCATTGAGCTTGTCGTTGCCGGCTCCGCCGTCGAGGGTATTGGCAGCTGAGTTGCCGGTCAGCTTGTCGTTGTATTTGCTGCCGGTAAGGTTCTCGATATTCAGCAGAGTATCGCTACCCGAACCGCCGGTGGTTTGGGCGGCGGTCGTGGCTAGGTTGACGGTAACGGCACTGGTCGCGATGCTGTAGGAAACCGTATCAACGCCCGCATCGCCGTCCAGTATGTTATTTCCGGCCCCTGCATGGATTCGGTTATCGAGGCTGTTGCCGGTGCCGGTGGCGGTGCCTGTGGCGAGCAGACGTAGATTTTCGACATTGGCTCCTAGGGTGTACGCCGCGAGATAGCTGTAGACCGTATCGATGCCGCCGGTGCTGGGCGTGGCATTGGTTTCGCTGACGATATCGCCGATGTTGTCAACGAAGTAACTGTCAGAGCCATTGCCGCCGATCATCCGGTCGGCTCCGGCGCTGCCGTTGAGAATATCGTTGCCGGCACCACCGTCGAGAATATTGGCGGCCGAGTTGCCGGTCAGCCTGTCGTTATAGTTACTTCCGGTGAGGTTCTCGATATTCAACAGGGTATCGCTGCCCGACCCGCCGGAAGCTTGGGCGAAGGTGTTCGCAAGGCCAACACTAATGGCACCGGCTGAAAAAACGTAAGAGACTGTATCGATACCGGCGCCGCCATCCAGGATGTTGTTGCCGTCCCCGGAATAGATCACATTGTCGAGGTCGTTGCCCGTACCGTTCGCCGTGCCAGTGGCGAGC
>CBIHLQ010000024.1:0-78341 GCA_966210885.1 uncultured Pseudomonas sp. | reverse complement strand
CCACCAATTACCTGCCCCCGCCCTTACCGGCGAGGGCCTCGGGCGAGGCCAGTCATAGTGCCCACCCCGACCAGCGGTACCCGCTTCACCTTGCGCGCCACACGCAACGACACATACTAGAAACATCTGTACATCCATACAGGCCGGCTATTCCGCCGACCCACAAGCCAGGAGCCAAGCCATGCTGAGCTGGGATGAATTCGACAAGGAAGAAGGCGCAGACGCAGCCGCTTCCAGCACCACCACTGCCCAAGTCGCAGACATGAACATCGACAAACTCGACCAGGTCGGCGGCGCCGCCGCCGTCGAAGCCCGCGCCGTGGCCGCTGACGACAGCGCCGCCGTGGCCCGCGCCAAAGCCGCCCTCGACCAATTGGACATCCAGGAAGGTCTCGACGAGCTGGAAGGCTCCGCCGCCCGCGTACAGGTCGGCGACAAGCAGATGATCAACGCCCGCGCCGACCTCAACCAACTCGTACCCTTCAAGTACGACTGGGCCTGGCAGAAGTATCTGGATGGTTGCGCCAACCACTGGATGCCGCAGGAAGTGAACATGAACGCGGACATCGCATTGTGGAAAAGCACCGACGGCCTGACCGACGATGAGCGCCGCATCGTCATGCGCAACCTCGGCTTCTTCTCCACCGCCGACAGCCTGGTCGCCAACAACCTGGCCCTCGCCGTGTACCGCCTGATCACCAACCCCGAATGCCGCCAGTACATCCTGCGCCAGGCCTTCGAAGAGGCGATCCACACCCACGCCTACCAGTACTGCATCGAATCGCTGGGCATGGACGAAGGCGAAATCTTCAACATGTACCACGAGATCCCGAGCGTCGCGAAAAAAGCCAGCTGGGGCCTCAAATACACCCGCGCCATCTCCAACCCGCAGTTCAACACCGGCACCGTCGAGACCGACAAAGAACTGCTGCGCAACCTCATCGCCTACTACTGCGTACTGGAAGGCATCTTCTTCTATTGCGGCTTCACCCAGATCCTCTCCATGGGCCGCCGCAACAAGATGACCGGCGTCGCCGAGCAGTTCCAATACATCCTGCGCGACGAATCCATGCACCTGAACTTCGGCATCGACGTGATCAACCAGATCAAGATCGAAAACCCACACCTGTGGGATGCCCAGCTCAAAGACGAAGCCACCCAGATGATCCTCCAGGGCACCCAACTGGAAATCGAATACGCCCGCGACACCATGCCCCGCGGCGTACTGGGCATGAACGCCGCGATGATGGAGGACTACCTCAAATTTATCGCCAACCGCCGCCTGACCCAGATCGGCTTGAAGGAAGAGTACCCAGGCACCACTAACCCGTTCCCATGGATGTCGGAAATCATGGACCTGAAGAAAGAGAAGAACTTCTTCGAGACGCGGGTTATTGAGTATCAGACTGGTGGGGCGTTGAGCTGGGATTGATTTCGCTTACTCACTGAAAGATCAAGAGCGCTTTACCTGAAATGATTTTTTGGGGCAGCGAGTAGAGACTTGAGGCCCCGTCTAGTGCGGGGCTTTTTTATTGAGGAAATAACTTGCTCGATCAAATATTCAGCAACACGAATGACTGGCTAAAGTTCGCAGAAGCGAAGTGCGCGACACTTTTAGCCGGCAATATAGCCGTGATTTTTGGAATAGCCCAAACAGCTAACGCCTACCCGCCCAACTATTTCCTCCAATTCCTTTTAGCTGCCGCAGTAGCACAACTCGCCACCAGCTCACTATTTCTCTTGGTATCACTAATTCCATCCTTAGAAATAAGAGCCTTCCTACCAAAATCGCAGAAAAGCGAAAATTTAATATATTTTTCTAACATAGCAGGCTACACACCCTACGAGTACATCAAGGCTCTCAACAAAGCATCTCTCAATACACAGAAAATCACCGACTACGAGATAATGCTTGCCGAGCAAATAATAAACAATGCAAAAATTGCCGCACGCAAATACTCTCTATTCAAAATTTCCATATGGCTAACCACGTCAGCACTTGCCACCCCCATACTAGCTGCCTTTATATTCCTGAATAGAGAACACAAATAAATGAAAAAAGGCATCGAAGACAAAGTAAAAGAAATAATTGACGGCGAGATGGAGGTAACCGATGTCACTTACGTTCCAGACCTCGAAAACACCAAGCTCACTTTTGGTAACACAGGACTGAGATTTGAAGCCACAACGTTATTCATTGACATGAGAGGATCTACAAAGACGCTTAACAAGCACAACCGCCGCTCAGTAGCAAAGATTCACAAAGCCTATTTCCATACCATTGTCACCATCGTCAAAAGTCTTTCAGGCGAGGTTAGAAGCTTTAATGGTGATGGAATGCTGTGCTTTTTCCAAGGCACCACAAAGCAAACCCTTACAAATGCTGTCATTGCCGCCATGAAAATAAAGTACATGCTCAGCAACAATGAATCCAAAGTGAAAAAGAGCCTTGAAAAATATTCAAGCGTGGACTTTGGAGTTGGACTTGACTACGGAAAAATCATTTGCACCAAGGTTGGGACTAGCGGGACAAACAACAGAGATATTGTATGGATAGGGAACGCCGTGAATAAGTCAGTAAAAATTGGCGATACTCGAAAAGCCGACGAACACATCGGAATATCAAGTTTCGTCTATGAAAACCTGCTAGATAACGCCAAATACCACATCACAAAAGACCATTGGGGAAATGAAGTTAAAAACAATATGTGGATGATTGACTACATCAACTACAACGACCAAATAGAAGCCTACTACAAAACGAATTATCACTGGATTGTGTCTTAGCGAGATAGCCTGAATATCCCGGCTAAGGAGTCGAAGTAAATACCCCCTTTAGTCTCAATTACTCAAGGAAGGCACTGCTAAAAAATGAGAAAACCTCGAGTATTCATAGCGTCGTCCGTGGAAGGGCTCAGCGTAGCTAATGCTATCAATGAATGCCTAGACTATGACG
This sequence comes from uncultured Pseudomonas sp., assembly GCA_966210885.1. Classification (GTDB taxonomy): domain Bacteria; phylum Pseudomonadota; class Gammaproteobacteria; order Pseudomonadales; family Pseudomonadaceae; genus Aquipseudomonas. Next base: position 75,385 of record CBIHLQ010000024.1, on the reverse strand, counting down.
TGGAATTAGTACATTGGAAGGATAGCTTCAAGCTGTCTTCTTATACCATTGACGAATTGATGGAAAAGTCAAGAACTGTCGATTTTGCGATTTTCGTTTTCACTCCAGACGATCTTTCAACTATAAGAGAACAAACTCATGTCGTTGCGCGGGATAACGTTCTCTTTGAACTAGGCCTATTCATTGGAAGTTTGAGCAGAGAAAGATGCTTCATTGTAAAGCCTCGGGGTGTTGAAATGCACTTCCCAACAGACTTATTAGGCTTAACCCCTGCCGACTTCGACGGAAACAGATCTGACGGCGATTTAACACAAGCCGTAAATGCACCATGCATTAAAATAAAAAAAGAAATTTCTAGGTTAGGTTTGGCCAGCGAAGATACTCACATAATACAAGCCAGGACCAAAAAAACTGGCTTCGACTACAACGTGGGCGACCCCGAACACCGACTGCTTCTAACAATTTTCGAGAGGGGTGTACACCTCACCGAAGGTGTACCATCAGGCGAATTATTCTCCGAAATTAACCGGGGGGATTTTTTTCCAATAGCAGCTATCAAACTTGAGCGACTAGGACTAATTGAAAAGTCCATATCTTCAGACAACAACTGGGAATACTATGTTTACTCAGTCACTTCCGACGGCATTGACTACATTCTAATTAACGAAGAAAAGATAAAAAAAGCCGACAGTTCAAAAATCAAGAAACCCGTCACCACTAAAAATCTTGATTCTTTTGATGATGATATACCGTTCTAAATAAACCGGGGACAGACCACAATTTCCGTTACCCGCTTTACGGGTTTCGCCCTTACGGAGAGTCACATTCTCTTTGCTGCTTTAAATAGACAGCATATGAAGCCAGGGAACCAGGAACCACTGAAAGTGGCGACAGGATGAGATCATAGAGGACTAACTACTACCAATAATCACCTAATAATTTATGAATCAAAAACACCTCAATGACAAACCATGCAGGCATGGATCAACATGAAACAATGGACTGACAAATCAACATCAGAAAAAGACATATACGATAAAGCGGTGGAATTTACCCAGCTATTTATCAAACAGAATTTCTCTGCAATTGCAAAAATATTTCCACCTCTTCTTGGGTTTGCTATTTTTCTTTCCTATTTCTACCAACACAAATTCTATCCAAGCTTCGATTTATTCCAATTTTCCTCTCTATTATTATCTGCATTCATTCTCGGAATTATAGTGATTGGCGCGTTAATCGCAGCTCTTTCCGCGCCTGGTTTTTTAGTTTTCTATTTATTCTTGAACACAAAAGAAATCAAAGAAGAAATCACTTACGCACTACCCTACACAAAAGACAAAAGAGACAAAACCATTCTATTGCTACTCGGCGTCTGCTATTACCTTCCATTTGTTGTAAGCACGCTAGCCATGACAACCATCCTCCTATACTATACAACGCTGTACTCTCTCTCTTTTTTTATAATTCCGACCATCATCGCACTATGCGCCGGCATCACATTGCAGCATCTATTCAAACTACCGAAATTCAGCTTCATTAAATATACCGCATCAAGCTATGCAGCAATGCTATTAATAAATTTTCTTGGGTTCGGCATAGCACTGAAATCTTCCGACTTTATTGAATCAGTTAACTCTGAAGTTCTTCGGACCGCCATTCTCTTTTGTATACCAACCGCTATCACAATTATAGCCACCACATGCTCCATGGGATATTTTGCCGGATTTAGATTCGTCTTAAATTTCTCAACATTCTTTGCAATCCTCATCGCCAGCTATAGCGGCATCCTGACCACACTACCTGAAAAAACAATGAATCATCTTGGCCTAGGAAACTATACAGCCGAGAAAATAATTCTCTCTTCAGATTACTGTGATAGTGAAACAAGTAAATTCATCCCAACCGGGGACTGTACTTTACATGACGCCCATGTCGTTTGGTCTTTTGGTGAAAACCTAGCTCTTACCCTAAACAACCAAGACGACCGACTAATACAAATACCTTCTCGATTTATAAAAACCATTATTAAATCTACCAAAAATAACAGCAACGAACATCCGACCAAGAAAACAATCGGGGACAGACCACGGTTTCGCAGCCCCAAAGAAGTGGACCACGTCACTTAGCTGGATTGCCGTTGCTTCAGCGGGAGGCAAGTCTAATTTGAGTTCCATCACTGCTCAAATCCACACCATCGTTCAACTCCAACACGTTCACCGCATATAACCCTCCCTCAGCGGTTACTAGACACCATTCCATACCAACCGGCAGCTTCAAGGACAGCGGCTGGGAAAGCACTTGAGTTGAGAATTCCTTAGCTAAATCGCCCGCCACTGAAACGTCATCCAACTCGAAGTCACTTAACCCCCACGCCAAGCCTGCACTCTGTTGAAATCCTTCGGCATACTCAAAGTATTGAAGAAATAGCGCGGCCTTTTCATTCGGAAAGTCTAAAGATTCGACGCCTTGAGCAATGCGTCGATTAAGGAATTTTACAATCGATACCTCAGCAATTTTGTCTTTTAAAAACAAATCGATTGAACCGCTCATTTAATTTCTCTAGCTCGCACGTGAACGAGATGCTTGTTTGTTCAGTAAAATCCCGCTCTTTGACATTACCACCAATAAGTCGTGATACTGAGCGCATGGTCAGTTTCAACAGCAGCCATCATGATGGCTCCTCTGGGGAATTTAAGAAGTTGGTATACTCATTAACTCTATAAACGTCATTTACCAGGACACTCTTAGCCGATAGACGCATGTCTTCCGAGCTCGAATTCTCTAGCTCTTTCAGCAAGTCCACTGTGCTCATTTTCAGTCGTCCTTGGTACTCAGTCCCAACCAATACGCCCAGTGCTTCGATAAGTGATGTTCCTGGGTGCTTTTTCAATTCATCAATTAAATATTCTTCCGCTTTACTTCCAGCGAGCCTAAATAACTTTCCGCATGCTGAGTAATGGAGATCGACCGCATCTTCGTCATCTTCTGAATCTACTCTGCAATTACGGATAACGCTCAATAATCCAGCAATCACATCTAGCTGCTCATTTTTTTCTAGACGCTTGCTGCCATAGCCAACCAATGACTCATCTATGAATTCAGGGCTTTTAAGAAAGTCGAAGGACCATAGCCCAATGATTACGCGGCCAACCTCCGGACAGGCTTTGAATATCTCTTTAATATCAGCAATACCAAGATCCTTCCAATCTGGCGTGGATCTCAAGATCTTGTCGAGTGTTCCAATAGCATTTGGAGCTGTGAGATCTATGCTTTCAGCCTTCTTCATAAACTCACTCATGGTCATCGCTCTATAATTCATAATCTACTCTGGTAACCTTTAGGCCATATGATTCTAATAGCCTTTGAACCTGAATAATAGCATTGGGGGACTGCGCTCTATATCTGCCGCTCAAGTTATTAAGCAACACTTCATTATTTTCCTTGAAAATTATTTCTCCTGCCGCCCTTGCTGACCCGCCACCTGTTAATTGGGTATGCTTAACTCCGTTTGCGCCGGTAGAGCCACGAATAGCGACTTGAAGGTCACTTGCTTCATCTACAACGTAGATGTGAGGCTCATTCAGCTTAGCTGACCGCAAAGTTTCCGGTGTTAATGTGATTTGGCCTGGGGCAGGTTCTATCCGATTGTTTGAGCGAGGTCTAACTAGAGGGAGATCGCCAAATAATTCTTCATTTTTATTTGGAACATTAATTTTCTCCGCCTGAATCTCCTTCGGCCTCGGCACCTCCACCGTCTGCGCGCCCGTCCCGGTGCCTTTGCCACGCCCCTTCAGCTTGATCTTGGCGTTCTTCAGCGCACGACTGAGGCGTTGTAGGGCGCTGCCCAGGCGTTTGAGGGCAGCGGCGTGGCGGATGGAGCTGGCGCCGCGGGCGGCGAGGCCTGCGCCGCCGGTGAAGATGACCAGCAGCGCCGCCAGCACCAGTTCGAATACCGCGCCGCCGCCGAATTCGGCGACTTCTTCGATGTTCTGCGCCTTGGCGTAGTCGACCGCGAAGCTGGCAAGAATGGCTTTGCTGGGGCCGTCGTCATAGATGAAGCAGGCGGTTTCGTATGCTTCTGCGATTTTCTCGCGGGTGATGCTGGCGGGGTCGAAGCCGAGGGCTTCCACCAGTTCTTCGTGCTGCGCGGCGGAGTAGTTGTTGAGGAAGTTGGCGTACCAGCCCTCCTGTGGAGTGGCCTTGGCCTTCCAGACGCTGGCCAGCATGTTCCAGGCGCTGTTGAAGGGGTTGACCAGGTCGCTCATTTCCTTGAGCGATTTGACCAAGCCCCAGGCACCAAGGAAGAAGCCTTTGCCGAAGGCGAAGCGGACGTGGAAGTAGTTGACCACGACATTGCGGCCTTCTTGCTCCTTGCGCAGCTTCTCGGCCTCGGCGCGTTCGGCGGCAAGTATCTCGTCGAGGGCGGCCTGCATTTCCTTGCGGGCGCTGACGACGGCCGTGTCGACATCGACCTCCGCGAACAATTGCGCTTCGTAGTGGTTGGCTTGCAGCTGTTGGATAAAGCTACCGCGATCATCCAGGCCGCCGCGGATCGGCGAGCCCTGGTCGGCGGTCAGCAGGTAAGGGATGTTCGGCGGCAGCAGTTCGCCGTTGTCCCAGATAAAGCGCATGCCGACCATACGCTGCGGCGCGCCGGCTGGCGGGGCTTGCATGGGGCGGCGGGCTTGCTGGTCGAAGTTGCCGTTGTAAGGCTCCGGCTCGGGAGCTTTCCGGATATGCCGGTTGTTGGGTACGTAGCCACTCATTGTCTCGGTTCCGTCCGATTGCTACACCATGCCGGGCGTTGCACCAGGCGCTTGGCTGAAGCGGCGATGCTAGCCGAATACCCCTGCGCAAAAGTTTGCGCACTGGGGCAGAAAAAGCGGGTTATGTGAACGGATTCGCGAAATGGCGGGGGAAAGGTAACCGCGCCTCGTCACTGGATGCGCTCCACCCTTTCTACTAACAGCATGGTTGCCTGGCCAGCTACTCAGTAGCCTCACTAGGTCAGGGGCAAACCACGATTCCATCAACCGCCATGACTGATGGCGGCCTTTGTTCGCGCCGCTCATGAGCCAATCACCGCGCTAGCGAACCCAACAGCCATCCCCGTATAGTCATCGCCATGACGCCAAAATCCCACCCGCCTCGCGACAAGCTATTGGATCTGCTACTGGACGTTGTCTGCGTGGTGGATAAGGCAGGTCGTTTTCTTTCGGTAAGCGCGGCCAGCGAGCGGGTTTTCGGTTACCGGCCTGAAGAGATGATTGGCCGCACCGCCTTTGAAATGATGCACCCGGATGATCACATCGCCAGCCAAGCGCTTATAAAGCAGATCAATTCGGGCCAGCCCTCCCATGATCATGAGAACCGTTATATCCATAAAGACGGTCATATCGTTCATATCATGTGGTCTGCGCAATGGCTCGAGGCCGAGCAGGTGCGGGTGGGTGTGGCGCGGGATATTACCGAGCGTAAGCGCGCCGAGGCGGTGCAAGCAGCGCTGTATGCGATATCGGAAGCGGCGCACTCGGTTGACGATCTGCAGGCGTTATACCAGCGGGTGCACGAGGTGATCGCTCAGTTGTTGCCCGCCGAGAACTTTTCGGTGGCCTTATACGACGCCGCGAATGACCAACTCAGTTTTGCCTATCACATCGACCAGTCCGAGACGCCGCCGTCCGCCATGCCGCTGGGCGGCGACGCCTTCACTGCCGAGGTTGTTCGCACCGGTGAAGCCCTGTTGTTAACACCCGAGACGGCCGCGCAGCTGCTGGCGAAGAGTGGCGCGCCAGCACCTGAGCATTCCCTGGACTGGCTTGGCGTGCCGCTGCTATCGGGCGCGGATACCATCGGTGCGCTGGTACTCCAGAGCGATTCCGCAACCCGGCGATACAGCGAACAGGACAAGGAGCTGCTGCAGTTCGTGGCGAGCCAGGTGGCGGCTGCGATAGAGCGTAAGCGCACTCACTCGCGCCTGGAGTTTCTCGCGCAATACGACCACCTGACCGAGCTGCCAAACCGTGCGCTGTTCCTGGATCGCTTGCGCAGTGCGCTGCACAGGGCGCAACGAGCTTCCTCACGGCTGGCGGTGCTGTATCTCGACATGGACCACTTCAAGCAGATCAACGATACCTTTGGCCACACCACAGGCGACCATCTGCTGCGCGAGGTCGCTCACCGCCTCAGGCAGTGCGTGCGCGAGGCCGATACGGTTGGGCGTTTGGGCGGTGACGAGTTCGCCGTGCTGTTGGACAACATCAGCCGGCAGGAGGATGCCACCCTGGTGGCCGGGAAGATCCTTGCCAGCCTGAGCGAGCCCTACCTGCTGGAAGAGAACACCCTGATCAGTGCGCCCAGCATGGGCATCGCCGTATACCCCGAGCACGGCCAGAACGACCTGCATTTGATTCGTCATGCCGATGAAGCCATGTACGTGGCCAAACGCGCTGGCGGCAAGCGCTATATCGTGGTTGAAAGCAAATAACCCGGACACTTACCACGCCAAACGGTGGATGAAAAAAGCGTCATCCACCCTACGCGAACCCGCTGCCTTGCCATTCGGCCACCGGGGTGGCGGATACGTAGGGTGGACAACGCGAAGCTTGTCCACCATGGTGCAACCCACCCGCTCAAGGATGAGCCGCCATGCCCGACTACCGCCGTGCTCGCGTTCCCGGTGCCACTTACTTCTTCACCGTTAACCTGGACAATCGAACCAGCGATCTGTTGATTCGCGAAATCGACCTGCTGCGCGAGTCCGTGCGCGCTACACGGGCACGTCACCCGTTCCATATCGACGCCTGGGTAGTGTTGCCCGAGCATATGCATTGCCTGTGGACGCTGCCGCCAGGCGATGCCGATTTCGCTCTGCGCTGGAAGGTGATCAAGTTCGCCTTCGCCAAGCGCCTGCCCGCCTCCGAGCCGCGCACAGCCAATCAACGCCGACGCGGCGAACGCGGCATCTGGCAACGGCGCTATTGGGAACATCTGATTCGAGATGAACGGGACTACCAGCGCCACTTCGACTACATCCACTACAACCCGCTGAAACACGGCCATGTCGAGCGCCTGGCGGACTGGCCCTATTCGAGCTTCCATCGAGCGGTGGCGATGGGGATTTACACCAGGGACTGGTACGTAGAACCGCCGCCTGAGGACGAGGGCTTTGGAGAGTGAGCGCTCTGGTGGAAAACGCTTCGCGGTTTTGCGCTGCGGGTAATCATTTTTAGTGACTGGTCTGGATAATCGTTGCGGCCAGATGGTGGATGGAAAAGGCGTCATCCACCCTACGGGTCATCATTTCCAGCGAATGGCATGGATGATCGTTGCGGCCATTGAAAAAGCGTCATCCAACCTACGTTTCTACAGCGTGCATAGCCCTCCCGGCACCGCCATCACCCAATCCCGCACCGCCTGTATGGTCGGGTCGTTCTTGCGGTTTTCCGGGTACACCAGAAAGAACGGCTTGCCTTGCAGTTCCGGGCCGAAGGGTTGTATCAGGCGACCTTCCCGCAGTTCATCCTCGATCAATTGGCGGCTCATCAGGGCCACGCCCTGCGCGCCGATGGCGGCCGAGACGGCGTGGGTCTCGTCGGAGAACACCAAGCCGGCACTGACATCCAGCCCCGGCACCTTGGCCTGCTTCTGCCACGCGGCCCAATCGATGGGCGAAGAAACGGCCGCCTGATTGCGGAAGTGGATCAGCGAATGCTTTGTCAGCTCGGCCGCATCCTGCAAGCCGAGATGCGGGCTGCAGGCTGGGATAAAGGTGTTGTCGAACAGCTTCTCGGCCACCAGCCCCGGCCAGCGACCGTCGCCATAACGAATGGCGATATCCGCGGTGACGCCATCCAGCGCGACCGGCTCGTGGGAAGCATGGATACGCAGGTCGATATCCGGATAGGCATCGCGTAGCAGGCAGACCCAGGAAAGCAGCCAGCGCACCGCCACGGCGGGCGTGGTGCTGAGCGTAATGGCCTGGCGACAGGGCAGCGCACTGAGACGCACAGCCGTTGCGCTGATGCTGTCGAATGCGCTTTCCAGCACCTGTTGCAGCTCGCGCCCCTGGGCGGTCAATTCGAGCTGGCGCGGCTTGCGCAGAAACAGCGCGACACCGAGCGACTCTTCCAGCGCACGAATCTGGTGGCTGATCGCCGTCGCGGTCACCGAGAGTTCTTCTGCGGCCTGCTTGGCGCTCTCGTGGCGAGCGGCCGCCTCAAAGGCCCGCAGGGCAGAAAGCGAAGGTAACCAGCGCTGCGCCATAGATGAGTTTCTCTCATTCGTATCAGAAAATAATCGTCGGTTGTCGCGCTAAGGCGCTGAACCTAGCCTGAGTCTGCTGCGAATGACAGATGAATTCAACTTCGAAAAGGAGACTCAACATGCCGCATATCCTGCACCTGGATGCCAGCGCCCGCCCCGGCTTCGCCGGCAAGGATCAGCACGGCTCGCACAGTCGCAACCTCAGCCAACGCTTTGTCAGCCAATGGCTGGCCCGTCGCGCGCAAGATGCTCTCACCTACCGTGACATTGGCCAGAACCCGCCGTCCTTTATCAGCCATGACTGGATCGCCTCCTCCTTCACCCCAGAGCCGCAACGCGAACCGTGGATGCGGGAAACCCTGGCGGAGAGCGACCAACTGGTCGATGAGTTGATTGCCGCGGACGTGCTGGTGATCGGCACGCCGCTCTACAACTTCGGCATGCCGGCCGCGCTCAAGGCGTGGATCGACCAGGTCGTGCGCCCTGGCAGAACCGTGGACATCGATGAGAGCAACCCGCTCGACCCTTACGTGCCGCTGCTGGCCGATCGGCCACGGCATGCCGTGATCCTCACGGCCAGAGGTGGTATCGGATTTGGCGTTGGTGGCGAGATGGCCCATATGAACCATCTGGAACCGAACCTGATCACCGCCCTCGGCTTTATCGGTATTACCCAGGTGCATCAGATTGCGATCGAGGGGCAGGAGGTAGGCGGTGAGCTGCTGGCCGAGTCGGTGGCTCAAGCCCTAAACCAGGTCGATGCCTTGGTCGCGCAGCTGCAGCAGGCGCTGCAGGTGAAGCGGACGCCGGAACCGGCCTGAGATCCGCCGGCCTGCGCCCTGCGGTTTCCACCCGTCAGGGCGCGGCAAGCGCGTAGCCCGGACATCCAGAGCGACAAAAAGCCTTGCCGCCCGCCTCAGTGTGGCCGCTGATTGATCAGGTAGGTCAGTAACTCCGGCTCGTCGGCATCGGCCAACTGTTGCACCGTGCGAAACGGCAGCTCGCTCAACATCGCCTGCCAGAACGGCGCGCCCAGCGGGTCCTGCGGGTACAGGCTGACCACCCAGGGCTGCTGGCTGGCGAGAATCACCTGTTCCACCAGCGCCCGACCTATGCCCTGCCGACGGTACTTCTTGAGAATGAACAGGTCGGCGAACTCCAGGGCATCCACCCTGGGGATTTCGCTGCGCTCGATCAACAGGAAGCCGGCGATAAAGCCCTCCACCAGAATCAATTGCGCGCTCCAGTCCGGGCACTGCCAGTACAACGCCAGATAGGCCTCGTGCACATAGAAACGCCCGTCGAGCTCGACATCTTCCTGCTCCCAGTCCGACGACTCGTAGGCGTAGAACTGATAAAGGTTGCGGATCAGCGGCAACTGCTCGGCAGTGGCGGGAACTAACTGGATGGACATGGCGCGCTCGGCAGCATGGGGAAAGGTTTGCAGTTTAACAGGCCGTTGAAAAACGTAGCCGAGGCAGCCGAGGCTAGGCAAAAACAGGCGAAAAAGCGGAGTGTACGAGCTGTACATGAGCATTTTGAGCCTGTTTTTAACGACGCATCGGCCACGCAGGTAGTTTTTCAACAGCCTGTTAAAGCCCGCCAGCGGACACAGCATATGGAAACGCTACAATGCCCCGAAGCCTACCCCCCCGATCAGGCGCGCCCCGGAGCCCGACTCACGATGTTCACCCTCGTACACCTGGACACCCCACCACCCGAGTCGCTGAAAAGCCAGATTCTGCAGATGGTGGTGGATTACCTCAGCGATATCAGCCCGGTGTCGCTGACGCCGAGCAACCCGCTCTACCAGTTGTACCAATACGTGATCGGCTACGAGATGCACCTGTACCTGCAGGCCATGGATAGTGCCTCGGCTACCAGCGCGCGGTTGCTCCTGGCCCTGGACGATCAGGACCCTTCCCAGGTGCTGGGGTTTGCCCTGTACCTGCCGGCCAAGGATGACCCCGAAGCCTGCACCCTGGCCTATATAGCGGTCCAGGCCAGCGCCCGCCGACGCGGTATTGCCCGGGCCATGCTGCAGCAGATGATCGCTCGCCACTCCCATGCCGAACTGGCCTGCGTCGCCAGCAAAGTACCGACCTTCGAGGCCATGGGCTTTCAGGTGCTGGCGGCACACGGCCCGCAAGTGCTGATGAGTACCCGAAATCATGGCTCGAACGGCATGGTGGCGGTGCAGGACTTGGCGCCCATCTTTCAATCCAAGGAAGTCCGCCAGATCCACGCCTACCTGGTGAAGCAGCACGGCAAGAAGACCATGAGCGAGGCGGAGAAACAGCGCGACCGCCAACTCGACCAGATGGCCCGGCAAGCGCAGACGCTGGTGGGCGAGCGGCGTGCATAGGGTCTGATCGCGCCCATATCCAAACGAGCGAGCGGCGAGCGATTCGCGAATGTCGTGGCGCGGAGCGTCAGACGGCTCGACGGTTCGACGTGGGGGCCATCAGAAGCCACTGCGGCTGGCCTGCGTAGGGTGCGCTGTGCGCACCACTGACAACCGAGTGTCTGGTGCGCACGGCGCACCCTACAAGCCGGTGTCATCGAAACAATAATTCTGAGACAGCCCGCTATATCAACCGCTTCTGGAGAAAGAAGCGCTTGCGCCCTGGCGGGAAATCATCGAGGTGACCGAACTCGCTGAAACCATGCTTCTGATAGAACGCCGGCGCCTGGAAATCGAAGGTGTCGAGCCAGATGCCGACACAGCCTTTCTCCCGCGCAAGCGCGTCAGCCATATCCATCAGACGTGAACCGGTGCCCTGCCCCCTGGTTTGCTCGGGTATGGCAAGCAATTCGATAAATAACCAGCGATAAAATATCTCGCCATAGAGGCCGCCGATGACTTCATTGCTGTCCTCGTCGCGAACTAACAGCGCAATTTTTTCTGGTTTTGGATCGCCCGCCTGAGCAAGGTTATAGGCCCGCAAGGGCTTGAGAATAGCTGAGCGCTCATCTTCCCCCGGGTTTGCCGACACTTCGATACGCATACTCATTCGCCAACCCTGCCGATATTTCGATTGAATTGATATTGATCGTTCCCTGGCTCCGGCGTCCACCCAACAAGCCGCGCAAGTCGTGACGCACAGCTTCGCAGGCTTGCGATCAATTCGGCATCAAGGCTGCATTGCGTCGGGCCGGAAAAGCTTGCGCGCGAGCAGTTGTAGGGATGGCGCAACGCCTGCTCGCCCACGTCGCCGGCACGCTGTCGCCTGCGGTTGCGGCTCGTCGGCCAGGTTGGTAGGGTGATTGCGCACTAGGTTGTGGACTCCTAGTACCGGGGTCCAGATTGACTGCAGCGCCGTTAAAAAACGTAGGTAGCCTGGGCTCGCATTCGAGGGCATTTTTAACGAAGAAGCGCCACGCAGGCAGTTTTTCAACAGCCTGCTAAATGTCGCACCGCGTGATCAGCGGTAACTTCACGCTCGGTTTGGTGAGAGTTCCAGGATGAGACTGACCGTGACCGATATCCCGCTCGTTGCCTATCTGAAAGACGCTCAAGGGCGTTCGTTCGCCGATTCCGATATAGCGCCCGACCAGTTGCTGGTCGTGTCCGCCGACGTTCAGCAGGAAGCGCTCAATACCTTGTCTGCAGCCGGTTTTCTCGTGCAGATCACCGGCGATGCCACCTTGCTGCTGACGGCGCCGAAAGAGCGCTTCGAACGCGTTTTCAACGCCAGTCTCGAGTACCGCGATCAGGCTTTTCGATGGTCCTCGCCGCCGACGATCCCGTCGGCCTGGGGCGCTTGGCTGGCGGCCGTATTGCCAGCGATGCGTCCACAATACTTCTCGTAGTTCGCCGTGGGAAAAGTCGACCCGTCAGAAATGGCGGGTCATATCCTTTAAATTCTCATGGAGAGAATTCTTATGGCTACTGCCTCTAATAACCCACAAGGTGAACTGGTTACCGCGGTGGTGTCGCCGCGCTCGCTGGGCGGCGTATCGTTGTTCGACGCAAGCGAACAGGATATTGCCCAACATGCCGATAATTTTCGGTCGGCGCCGGAGGATATCCGCGATTCGGTCAAGGAGTTGCAACGGCTCGGCTTCACCGTCCACTCGACCAGCGAAGCGACCATCTCCATATCGGGCGAAAAACGGCTGTTCGAGGATGTCTTCTCGAAAAAGCTGAAGAAGGAAAAGGTCGCCCAGGCGGCTGGCCCGGAGATCGAGTTCTACGCCACGGCCGATCAGACGGTGCTGCAGGCCCCGGGTGATTTGGCCAATTTGATCGAGGGCGTGGCGTTGGCTCAGCCGCCGACTTTCTTCGCGACAAGCCCCCTACCGCCGTTGGCGCCTGTCGCGGCCGGCGCCTACCGCTATCTGTTCGCGCCCGATGAAGTCGCGCTGCTGCTGCGCGCGACCCGTACCCATCGCACCGGGGCAACCGGCCGCGGGATCAAGGTGGCGATGGCGGATACCGGCTTCTACAAGCACCCGTTCTATAACGAGCATGGCTTCCGCACCTTGACCGCCCTGCTCGCCGCCGGTGCCAGCAACGCCAACACCGACGAGGTCGGTCACGGCACCGGCGAGGCGGCGAATATCTTCGCCACTGCCCCGGACATCACCTTGCAGCCGATCAAGATGGGCGATCCGATCGACTCGATCAAACTGGCACGTACTTCCGGCGCCCAGGTCATCACCAATAGCTGGGGTTACGACATCGACAGGGGCTCGATCACCTGGAGCACGCTGAGTCCGTATCTGAAGGCGCTGGCGCAGGAGGTGCAGCTGTGCATCAACGCGGGCATAAGCGTATGTTTCTCGGCCGGCAACGGCCATTACAGCTTCCCGGCCAGCATGCCGGGCGTGGTCGCGGTCGGCGGCGTGCACGTCAACTATCCGGACCTGACCTTCGAGGCCTCGAACTATGCGAGCAGTTTCGTCAGCAAGATCTATCCGGGGCGCAAGGTGCCGGATGTCTGCGGGCTGGTCGGCAAGGCGGTCAATATCGACGGCATCAAGGCGCCCTCGATCATGCTGCCGGTGCAGCCGGGGTCCTCGCTCGATCAGATCAGCCCGTCCACCGGCTCGACCGAAGACGGCTGGGGCATTTTCAGCGGCACGTCGGCGGCCAGTCCGCAGATCGCCGGCATCTGCGCCTTGATGCTGGAGAAGGACGCCACGCTGACCCCGGCCAAGATCAAGGAGAACCTGATCAAGTCGGCGCGGGACGTCCAGAGCGGCAGCTCCGCGATGGGCGATGTCGCCGGCGTCGGCAACGACCTGGCGACCGGCGCCGGGCTGGCCGATGCGAAGTGGGCGTATCTGATCTCCATGAGCGGCGTGGCGGCGCGTTTCTTCGAGGCGAGCCGCGACGAGAAAGTCGCGATGATCTCGTCCGGTCAGATGCCGCAGTTACCGCCTGAGTTCATGAACGACCTGATCGACACCCTGCGCTCGGTCTGAGCCGCATCCGCACGCATGCTGTGCATACCGCGGATGCCGGCAAGCGCCGGCATCCGCTTCTTGGGCGTTTCCTCATAGCGCGATGCGTTCGATCAGTTCGCGAACATCGTCGAGATTGAGAGAATGGTCTGGAAAGCAATTCTTGTATGACTCGACGGCGGCGGCCAGCAAGGTGCTGGCAATGATGAACGGCGGCACACCGCTGGCTTCCAGGCTGGAGACGGTCACCCGGACGACGCCGGCGCAATCGCGATAATCCTGTTCAGACATGGTTAGACCCCCTGCGTGGGCGCTGCTTTGCGCTTTCCAGCGCGCTCGCGTCGGTCCGATGAGGCGCGGGGACCTTGCAGCATCACCCCCGAAATGACCCTCCTTCCCTCGCTTATAAACATGATCGAAATGCCCCGCAAGGGCGCGACGCGACATCGCGGCCCAGCCGACCGCTGGCCGTACCATCGGTCTGAATGCCGGAACTTGGGGGCCCACAGCGGCCATGTTATTGGCCAACCCTGACGGTCGGGAAGATATGGATTGATCGTTCCCAGGCTCCAGCGTGGACACGCAGCCGCCTGGACGCGGGAACTATCGACTAAAAAGGCCCCCTTACTAGCAAGCCCTGGGTTAACAGGCCGTTGAAAAACTACCTACGTTGCCGATACGGCGTTAAAAACAGGCTCGGAATGCTCATTTACAACCCGTAAACTCCGCTTCCTCGCCTGTTTTTGCCTTGTCTCGGCTGCCTCGCCTACATTTTTCAACAGCCTGTTAAAGCACACAACCTAGCCAGGCCCAGCCGCGGAGCCCCGGTGTCTCCGCCTTTCCTACGGACATAGACAAGGAATTACTCATGTCCCCCTTCGCTTACCTGACCCTCAAGACCCTACCTTTGGTATTTCTCAGCGCTGCCAGCACCACGGCGCTGGCCACCGACTTTCTGGTTACCACCGACCAAGACGAATTCGACGGAGTGTGCGACGTCCATTGCTCGTTGCGCGACGCCATCCAGGCGGCGAACGAGCAGCCCGGGGCGGATAGCATTCGGTTGAACGGGGCCTACCTCCTGAGTCGCGCGGCGCCAGACGACAGCGCCTCGTATGACGAAGACGACAACCAGACGGGCGACCTCGATATCGCTGATGAGCTGGTCATTCGCGGGCGGGGCGAGGCGATAAGCGGGATTCGCAGCGAAGGCTCGAACGCGCGGATTTTCGAAGTGCTACCGGGAGCCCGCCTCACCCTCGAGCGCTTGCAGATCAGCGGCGGCTCGACACCCGCCTATGGCGGTGCGCTGGAAAACCACGGCGAAGCCATTCTGAGGCGGGTGACGCTCAGCGATAACCAGGCCAAAGCCAGGAGCGAAACCGACCCCAGCAGTGGCGGCGCCGTCGCCAACTTCGGCACGCTGGAGATCTTTTCATCCAGGCTCATAGGCAATAAAGCCGAGGGCACCGAAAACCCCAGCTTTGCGGGTGCACTGTACAACCAGGGCCAATTGCTCGTGCGCGACTCGCTGTTCGCGGACAACCGGGGCGGCTCCGACTACGGCTTCGCCGGAGCCCTGTACAACAGCGGCATGGCCGACATTGCCCGTAGCGCCTTCGTTAACAACTGGACGCCCGAGTTTGGCAATGCCAGCGCCATCCTCAACGAAAAGGCCGGCATGCTGAAGGTGTCCAATGCCACGTTCAGCCAGAACAATGCGTTGGCGGCGGTAATCCTCAACAAAGAACCCACTCGAGAAGGCACGCCCAGCCTGGAGCTGATCAACGTCAGCATCGTCGACAACCTCGGCGTGGGTGTGAGGAACGGCGGCAGGCTGCGGATTCGCAACAGCCTGATTGCCGGCATCAAGGACGAAATCGAGGGGTATTCAAACCCCTGCTGGAACTTCGGCAATCACTATCAGTTCGAGGCCAGGGGCCTGCTGCTCGGCAACGCATCCAGCAATTGCCCGGCCGATCGGTATATCGATGACGCCGAAACCCTCACGCGCCTGGTTGAGCCCCTTTCCAGTGTCGATGAGCGCACCTATGTGCACGCACTGCGCGAGAACAGCCCAGCGCTGGATGCAGGGGTCGGCTCCTGCGCCGGGCACGACCAGCGTCGTCAGCCACGACCGCTCGATGGCGACGGTGACGGCGTAGCGGTGTGCGACCTGGGCGCTTATGAGTGGGCCAGACCTTAGCGGGCCGCGGATATCCCAATCAAGCACACTCACCGTTTGGGGTTTAGCCGTTAGGCGCCTGCTCAACCCGCTCATCCGGCTCGTTTGGCGGCAAGTTCGGTGTCGAGTTGAGCGTCAGCCAGACCGCCCGCAGGATGTTGATCGCGGCCATGCTCAGGTGTTGTTCGGCGGCCTGCAGGGCCAGTTCGGCGGCCAGGCGTTTGTCGGCGGCGCTGAGGTGCGCCGTTTTCTGGGTCATGTCCGCATCGACGCTGGCCAACACCGCCTGCAGTTCCCGTACCGTCTGCTCCGACACCTGGCGCATGTCCGCCAGCAGGCGGCTGGCTTCGGCAGGCGTCATGGCCAGGGCGCGGACGCTGCGAAAGGTCAGCCGGGCGGGCAAGGTGGCCAAACTGAAACCCGTCGAAAGTAGCTTGCCAATCATGCGAACGACTCCTGTAAACGAGTGTTTCAGCAGCCTACCAGAGTAAATCGGCAAAAAAATGCCTGCCCATCGCCTGCGCGAAACGAGCTCGTCGGACTGCCACTCCCAGGCCGGATGAGGGTTCGAGCACAACGACATCCGGCAAGCGGGCAACACAGCGCCAGCGTCGCGCCACCAAGCGAAGTACTGGTTGAACGGTGATGCGCCCTTCCGGCATCGAAGGATGCGCCTATAGGCACTTCGGAGTCGGATTCAGGCAGCCTTCGGCAAAGCGTTACCCCTATGGTCACGGATCGTTTATTCGATCGATCTGGAGCTGAAATGTCCGACTTCATCACTGTTTTGCGCGAAACCTGCCCTACGCCCGTCGTGGACGCCACCAAGTGGAAACGCATCGGCGGCGACCCGCATACCGTGAACCTCAACGCCTACCTGTCCAAGGACGGCAGCAAGATCATGGGCACCTGGATCTGCACCCCCGGCAAGTTCGAGGTGAATTACGACAAGTGGGAGTATTGCCACTTCCTCGACGGCTACTGCGTGATCACCCCGGAAGGCGAGCAGCCGGTGCACCTGAAGGCAGGCGACGTGTTCGTCATCGAGCCTGGGATGAAGGGCACCTGGGAAGTCGTGGAAACCGTGCGCAAGTATTTCGTCTTCGCCTGATAGCGCGCTTTTTGATCGTCCCACGTCGAAGCGTCGGCGTGGGACGCGGCTCTCGTCACCCCATCAGCCGTTAAGGTCGTGACGCAGTAGCGAGCGCTAGATCTTCACGCAGACGAACAGGGCATTACCCGAGGCCCCATCCCAGGGGATGAGCTTTTCGTAGTCATGTTCGAAAACATGGACCTCGAAGTACGGCCGCAAGATTTCCTGCAACTCGACGAAACCCAATGCGACCATCGGGTGCTCGTCGTGCCATACCTGGGATTCCCCTTCGCTGGTTTTCTCGATGCTGAGTTTCAGCGACTGCTTCTCGCCATCGCCGCAGTAGTGCCAACCGGAACTGAAGACGAATCGGCTGCCATCGTGCTCGGCGCTATGGGTCACCGATAGCGCGTTGTCGATCTTGTGCTTGTCGACGACGTTGAAGCAGAAGACGCCGTCGCGGTTGAGCGCGTTATGCACGCTTAGGAGGCACGCCTTCAACCTCTCGAGCCCGCCGCTGTAATGGATGGAATAGAGGAAGCAGGTGATCAGGTCCAGCGGCTCGGCCACCTGGAAGTCACACATGTCCAGCAACGAGAACTGCGCCTGCGGGCAGCGAATGGCGGCTCTATCCAGCATCGGCTGATTGATGTCGAGCCCGCCGCTTTGGTAGCCGAAATCGATGAAATGCCGCACATGCGGCCCCGTCCCGCAGGCGAGGTCGAGGTGCTTTTTGCCGCCGTTACCGAAAAGCTGCTGCAGCCGGTGCACGCAGTGGCTTTGCGCCTGGTAGTCGATGCCGGCACACATTAGATCGTAATAACCGGAAAGGTCGGTATACAGGGCGTTGGCGGACATGGGGACCTGGCGGTTTCAGCAGGGATTGGGGGCGGCGCATCGTACACCAGCGGCGGCTCGCGCATCGCTGGAAAACGCCTTGCAATTCCTAGCTGGCGGGCAAATAAGGCGCGATATTGCCGAGCGCCCGTTCGACGTAATCCGCCTTCTCCCCTACCGGTGCGACATAGTGCAGCGCCTCGGCCGCGGCCTCGCGCCCGACCAGGCGCGCCAGGGTCCAGGCGGCGAGGTAGATCGAGGCCAGGCAGTCGCCGGCGGTCGCCAGATTGCCTCGGGCGAAGAAGGGCTGTTCGAGCACCTCGATACCCGCCTCCTGCACCCAGGGTTTGGTGGTCAGATCGGTGCAACCGGGCACGCCGTTCAGCAACCCCAACTTGGCCAACAGCAGGGTGCCGGAGCACTGCGCGCCGATCAGTTGTCGAGTGGGGTCAAGCCGCGAAAGCGTGCGCATCAGGGCGGCATCCTGGGCGATCTCGCGGGTTTTGATGCCGCTGCCGACGAGCACGGCATCGAATGATTCGAGCGCCTCCAACGGTGCCTGGCGATGCAGTTGCACGCCGTTCATCGAGGTCACCGTTTCGCTCGGCGCGGCCAGGGATACGCGCCAATCCGGCTGCTTGATGCGGTTGAGGATGCCCAGGGCGATAAGCGAATCCAGTTCGTTGAAACCGTCGAAGGTGAGAATGGCGATATGCATGGCGGGCTCGGCGCTAAAGGTGGTCCGGCCATTCTCGGCGCGGAAGTGGCGGGAAAATAGACACAGTTGTTCGCGGCGAAAGCCATACAGGCCGGGAGGAATCGATCCTCAAACGGCCTCGACCAGAGCCAACGCCTGCGCGGTTCGGATTGCCGCTGACAGCGAGGAAGTTATCGATATCTCTCGTCTGACGCTACCGAGTACTCATCTTCACTATCGGAATCCTCCAACCGCTTGGCGATTTCGGATTCGGGACCCACTTCCCGGTGATGAAGTTCTAAACCTCTTTCCGAAGGAAGCATCTGACGCTGTTGCATGCCCTCGAATATCTTGGCGGCCTCACGAACATCGCCCGCATCGGCCTGCTGAATGAACGCCATGGCTCTTTCAAGATAAGTGATTCGCTTGTCTTCTATGGATGCACTGAAATTGAGGTGGTGCAGGAACGATTCGAAGTCTTCCGTTTGGCGTATCTGAGTACGCTGGACGAAGCGCTGCTCCATGCGCTGTTGTAGTGTCGCCCCCAGGCTATTAACGGGAGCCGCCAGCACTTCGGGCGGCTGGTTCATTGCCCACTGCCGGAAGGATGAACGTGCCTGTATGTGCTTGAGCAAACTGGTGGGTATTCGCTGCGGTACGTCGAAAACATCCAACCTATCAGTGCCTGCTACCTTGCCGGCACCAATCAGCTTGGCGATGCCATCCGCCCCCTCCCATATGTTCGCTTCATGAAGCCTGTCGAAATACCCGGCCTCTTTAGCCATCTTCGACGCCGCCGACAGCGACATGATGCGACAGCCACTGCTCGCTTTCTGCACATCGAGGCAAAGCACCGCTATCCGGCTTCCGGAAGGGAGGTCCTTGGCCATATCCCTCATCTTTCGCTTGTCGTCATAGGCGGCAAATTTCGAATCGTGTTTGAGCGAGTCGGCCACGATCACGGACAGCTTGCCATCGATGAGCTTCACGTCAGCCGCAACCATATGAGGGTCGTTCGGGATGTGCAGCAGGACTTGCCGATGCAGTTGCGAATCATGGGTCGCAAGCGCCTCGAATCCGCGACTCAGGTAGGTGAGCGTGTTGTTGGGATTGCGGGCTCGCTCGGCCTTGGTAAACACAGGCATGAGCAATATGTCGTAGGAGGATTCCGTACCGCTCGGCGACCAATTCTGCTGCCGCAAGGTTGCAAGATGATCCCGAATCTCCCCGAGGTTGTGCAGCACCGTATCGCGTAACGGCTCGATCCCCATATGCCGCCCCGAGCAAGGCAGCAGGTTCAACAGTTTTCCGAGGACGCCACTGCGCCCGGAACCTTCCGCACGGGAGCTGGAGGCCGTGTAGTGAGTGCTCGCGCTGGCACTCGTCGATCCGATATGCATGAATGAAATTCCTATGCAGCTAGGGGTTAAGTGGAGGGCTCGACCGTCTGGTTCCTCATCGGTCTATTACCTATTTCTCTGCCTATCACCAGCCGCCGCCCGGCACCTGCGGATGCCTCTGCGCCACAGGCCCGCTACAATGCGCCCCTTGCCCGTGCCAGCCTGATAAAGAAGAACGCCATGTCCTTGCCCAAACACCACCTGGAACTGCTCAGCCCCGCCCGTGATGTGCACATCGCCCGCGAGGCGATTCTGCATGGGGCCGATGCCGTGTATATCGGTGGGCCGAGCTTCGGCGCGCGGCACAACGCCTGCAACGAGGTGAGCGATATCGCGCAACTGGTGGAATTCGCCCACCGCTTCCATGCGCGGGTGTTCGTCACCATCAATACCATCCTGCATGACGACGAACTGGAGCCGGCGCGCAAGTTGATCCACCAGTTGTACGACGCCGGCGTGGACGCGTTGATCGTGCAGGACCTCGGCGTACTGGCGCTGGATATTCCGCCCATCGAGCTGCACGCCAGCACCCAGACCGATATCCGCACCCTGGAGCGGGCCAAGTTTCTCGACCAGGCCGGCTTCTCCCAACTGGTGCTGGCCCGCGAGTTGAACCTCAAGGAAATCCGCGCCATCGCCGACGAAACCGACGCGGCCATCGAGTTCTTTATCCACGGTGCGCTCTGCGTGGCGTTTTCCGGGCAGTGCAATATCTCCCACGCGCAGACCGGGCGCAGCGCCAACCGTGGCGACTGCTCGCAAGCCTGTCGCCTGCCGTACACCCTGAAAGACGATCAGGGCCGGGTGGTGGCCTTCGAAAAGCATCTGCTGTCGATGAAGGACAACAACCAGAGCGCCAACCTCAGCGCGCTGGTGGATGCCGGCGTGCGCTCGTTCAAGATCGAGGGGCGCTACAAGGACATGGGCTACGTGAAGAACATCACCGCCTATTACCGCCAGCGCCTGGACGGCATTCTCGCCGAGCGCCCGGACCTGGCCCGCGCGTCCAGCGGTCGTACCGATCACTTCTTCGTGCCCGATCCGGACAAGACCTTCCACCGCGGCAGCACAGATTACTTCGTCAGCGAGCGCAAGATCGATATCGGCGCCTTCGATTCGCCGACCTTCACCGGCCTGGCCGTCGGCCATGTCGAGAAAGTCGGCAAGCGCGACCTGATCGCCGTGACCGAGGCGCCGCTGTCCAATGGCGACGGCCTGAATGTGCTGGTCAAGCGCGAAGTCGTAGGCTTCCGCGCCAATATCGCCGAGTTGAAAAGCGAGTTCGAAGAGGACGGCGAGAAGCGCTGGCGCTACCGCGTGGAGCCGAACGAGATGCCTGCCGGCCTCTTCCGCCTGCGGCCGAACCACCCGCTCAGCCGCAACCTGGATCACGACTGGCAGCAGGCGCTGCAGAAGACCTCCGCCGAGCGCCGCATCGGCGTCAGTTGGCAAGCGGCGCTGCGTGAAGAGCGCCTGACGCTGACCGCCACCAGCGAGGACGGCGTGCGCGCCACGGTCGGCCTGGACGGTCCGTTCGGCGTGGCGAACAAGCCGGAGCAGGCGCTGGAGCAACTGCGCGACCTGCTGACCCAGCTGGGCACGACGATTTATCACGCGGATGCCGTCGAACTGGATGCGCCCCAGGCGTACTTCATCCCCGCCTCGCAGCTCAAGACGCTGCGCCGCGAAGCCATCGAGGCGCTGACCGCAGCACGGGTCGCGGCCCATCCGCGTGGCGGGCGCAAGGCCGAGAGCAACCCGCCGCCGGTGTATCCGGAGGCGCACCTGTCGTTCCTCGCCAACGTCTACAACCACAAGGCCCGCGACTTCTACCATCGCCACGGCGTGCAGTTGATCGATGCGGCCTACGAGGCCCACGAGGAAACCGGCGAGGTGCCGGTGATGATCACCAAGCATTGCCTGCGCTTCTCCTTCAACCTGTGCCCGAAACAGGCCAAGGGCGTTACCGGCGTGCGCACCAAGGTCGAGCCGATGCAATTGGTGCACGGCGACGAGGTGCTGACCTTGAAGTTCGACTGCAAGCCATGCGAGATGCATGTGATCGGCAAGATCAAGGGCAACATCCTCGGCCTGCCGCAACCCGGCAGTGCCCCGGTGGTCGGCCAGGTCACGCCGGACGATCTGCTCAAAACCATCCGCAACCGGCCGGGGCGCTAAGCCCGGCGCGGACGATACCAGCTGCAGGTATGGCGCATCGCAGGCCGGGTGCCAGCGCAGCGAGCACCCATATAGAGGTACCGCTCGGCTAAACTGCCCTGGCCACCCGCCCGGGAAATCGCCCCATGACCTTTCGATGGCTCACCACCCTCGGCCTGATGCTCGGCCTGCATACCGAGCCCGGCAGCGCTCGGCAGTTGGAGATCGAGCTGGATATCCAGCATGTCGGCGGCCAACTGCAAGTCGCCGAACTGGAAAGCCTGCTCGCCTCCGCCGACTTGGTCATCGAGGCGACCTATCACCCGACACGGCTGATCGTCGGGGTGACGGCCACGCGCCAGCGGACCATGCCGTTCGGCAGCCGACTGTTCCCCATTCCCCATCAATTGCTGCTCAAGGGCGAGCAGATCGAACGGCAGGGCCATAGGCTGCGTTTCAAGGTCGCCGAGCACGCGCCCGACCGTAAATACTATCGCCTGCTGGCGCTGGCCTTGGCCGTGCCCGTAGCGCCGGGGCCGGGGCGGCCGCAACCGACGCTGCATATCGGCCTGCCAACGTTGCCGGAAACCGGCGGCGTGCATCAGGCGGCCCTGGTCGCACGGGCCGGCACTCTCGACCTGGGCATGCGCGTGCGTCAGCACTGGAGCGATAGCGAGCATGCGCCGCAACGGCAATTGCCGACCTGTGGCGGCGATGCCATCGAGCTGGACGAGGAGCGCTATCTGTTCCGGCCACGGCACCGCTTCGAGGGCTATTTCGACTTTCTCGGGCCGACCGTGCAGAGCGATCCGCCGAGCAATCCGCCACCCGGCCAACAAAGCTTCCAATTGCATGAGCCCTACCCCGAGCCGCTCGCCGGTTGGACGCTATCGCGCAATCATCTGGTGCGGCTGACCTTGGCCAACGGCGTGGTCGACCGGGTGTCGATCTATGCGCAGCAGCACGGCCCCGGCAACTGCCAGCGCAGCCGCCTGTACGAAATGCTGTTTGCCGACGGCCAACTGGTCAGCTTCGAACGCAGCCTGTACGAAACCGCCTGCGCTGACGGCGAAGAGCCATACGGCAGCGGCCCGAGCGTTTCCGCCAGTTGGCTGGATGACGGCAGCCTGGGGCGTTTTATGTACAGTGCCGGCAACGGCTTGCCACCGCGAATCTTCGATAGTTTCAACGCCAAGCAACCGGCCGTCTGCGGCGCCAACGAAGCGCCTCCGCCCGCTGAACAAGTGCAGGCTTTGCAGGAAGAAGCGCAGCGCCTGCGCACGGCATTTCTGCGACCTTGAATCTGTTTCCGGCTAAATCCCTTTGAACCATCGCCCGGCATTGCGCGCCCAATACTCGAGGGCCGCGGGCGATATGCCCGTGCCCGATCGATACCCACTAATCGATACCTATGAAATGCAGCACGGTTTTTTCAAAGGTGACTCATGACCCATATTCTGATCGCGGCATTCGACCGCTACGCCGAGGCCGAACAGGTAAAAAGCCAATTGACGGCCGAGGGAATTCCCAGCGCGGACATCCAGCTGTCGGCATCGCGCAACCCCGAGACGATCGACAACGAGCTGATGGATATCGCCGTTCATAAATACAACGAGGATTCGCTGACCGACAGGATCGGCGACTTTTTCCGCTCGGTGTTCGGCGCCGACGCCGACAAGCACGCAGGCCGCTACCCCGAAGCGGTGCGCCGTGGCTCCACCGTGGTCACGGTGACGCTGCACAGCAAAAAACCGATCGAGCGGGTCGCCGAGGTGATGCAGCACAACGGCGCCATCGACATCAACGAACGCAGCGTCGCCTGGTACGAGAAAGACGCGCGGCCCGCGACCGCCAGCACCGAGACCCTGACCACCGGCTACCCGGACGCCACCTCATTCAGCATCGGCGTGACGGACGCGGCCAAAATGACCGCCGAGGAACTCGCCGCCGGCGACAACGCCATCCCCGGCCGCTGGAAAAACGCCCACTCCCCCGCCCGCGACAACAGCCCCGGGCGCGTGCATATCGTGACGCGCTGAGTCTTTATTGATTCTCGGTCGGCTTAAGGTCGTGACGCAGAGTGTCACAGGCTTGCCACCACGTTGGAGCGTGGAGTCATCAGTAAAAGCGGCTAACGCGCGCCGACACTCGGCATGAATCCATGGTGGGACCTGGCGGATTTCACCCCCTCTACCTCGGCTCGTCAGCCGACAGCGGTTTTGAAAATATCGGGCCCGTAGCGAGAGTATTTTCACAACCTCACACTACTGCATGGCGCCGAGCAGGGTGCGCCGCAGCCAGGTGTTGGCCGGGTCCGCCTCGCGGTCTCGGTGCCAGAACAGGTGCAACTCCACGCCCGGCACGCTCACCGGCAGCGGGTGGATATGGTTGCCCAGGTAGGCGTTGCTGGACAGCGCCAGACTGCGGGGCATGGTTAGCAGCAGATCGCTGCCAGCCACCAGACGACAGGCCGACTCGTAGTGTTGGCAGCGCGCGGCGATCTGACGTTGCTCGCCTTGCCGGGCCAGTTCGAAGTCGACGACCCCATAGCCCATGCGCCGCGACGACACCGTGATGTGCTGCGCGGCGAAGTAGTGGTCGCGGTCGATGGCGGCGCTTGCGCGGCTGACCACGACAAACTCGTCACGGCTCAGAAAGCTATGCGACAGCTCCCCGTCGGCGGCCTGGACCACATCGATGGCGCAATCGAGACGGCCGGTCGCCAGGTCGGCCTTGAGCGTCGAGCGTTTGATCCGCGCACTGGTCACGCGAATGTCCGGCACCGCATCGTGCAGCGCCTTGACCAGAGTCGGCAGCAGCGCGGGCTCGATCACCTCGAGCATTGCCAGGGTCACGGTGGCGATATCACGCGCGGGCTCGAAGCTGTGGCTGTGGGCCGCGGCCCGTTGCAGAAACCCCAAACCTTCCTGCACGTCCGGCCAGATGCGCAGGGCCAGCGGCGTGGGCACAACCCCCTGAGCCTCGCGGATAAACAGCGGATCGTCGAGTTGCTGACGCATACGCCCCAAGGCGTGGCTGACGGCCGACTGGCTGACGCATAGCTGCTCGGCCGCGCGGGTGAGGTTGCGTTCGCGATAGATCACGGCAAAGACCCGGAACAGGTTCAGATCCAGGCGTGCCAGGGGTGCTGAGTAATTAGTATCGTTCATGTCTGCCAATGAAAAAGCATCATTTTTCTAATTATAGGCAGACGCCTAGCATGGCGACATCCACGCCACTCTGCGGCTTAGCCCAGATGGACAGCCAACACGAGGTAGCTATGCACGAGACAAACACGAGCCGGGTCGCTTTGGTAACGGGCGCGGCGAACGGTATCGGCCGCGCCACCGCGTTGGCCTTCGCCAGCAGCGGATACAAAGTAGTGGTGTCCGATATCGACGGCCAGGCCGGCGAGGCGACCCTGGCCCTGATCGAGGCGGCCGGTGGCCAGGCGGTGTTTATCCGCTGCGATGTGTCCTGCGATGCCGAGGTGCGCCGCTTGATTGAGCAAACCGTTGCAACCTACGGCCGGCTGGACTGCGCCTTCAACAATGCCGGGATCGAGATCGAGAAGTGCAAGTTGGCCGACGGCAGCGAAGCAGTTTTCGACGCCATCATGGGGGTCAACGTCAAGGGTGTATGGCTGTGCATGAAATACCAGGTAGCCCAGATGCTCGCCCAGGGCGGCGGCTCGATCGTCAACACCGCCTCGGTCGCCGGCTTGATCGCGGCGCCCAAGCAGGGCATCTATTCGGCCTCCAAGCATGCGGTGCTCGGCTTGAGCAAGACCGCAGCGGTTGAATACGCGCGCAAGAATATTCGGGTGAACGCCGTTTGCCCTGCGGTTATCGACACCGACATGTACCGCCGCGCCAGCGCAGACGACCCCAGGCATGTGGCCCAGGTAGTGGCCGCGCACCCCATCGGGCGGATCGGCACCGCCGAGGAAGTCGCCGTCGCCGTGCTCTATCTATCCGGCGCTGCGGCGGGCTTCACCACTGGCATCGCCCTGCCGGTCGATGGCGGCCTTACCGCGCAGTAAGACTTTCAGCCACTGGAGAGATAGCGATGAGCGAATACCAGAGTTTTACCCGTGACGATCATAAGGGCGTCGCCGTGGTGCGCTTCAACCACCCGCCGATCAATCTGGTCGACCGCAGCATGGTGATCGACCTGCTGCGTTTGGCGCAAAAGCTGGAGGGCGACTGCGAGACTAAAGTCGTTATCTTTCGCAGCGACCACCCTGATTTCTTCCTCGCCCACTATGACCTGGGCAGCCAGCTCGACGCCCCGCCCGTCGCCCTGGCGCCCGGCACACCAAGCCTGCTGAGTGCGCTCTTCAGCCGTTTCAGTCGTCTGCCCCAGGTCACCATCGGCGAGCTGAGCGGACGCGCCCGTGGCGCGGGAAGCGAGTTTCTGCTGGCCCTGGACATGCGTTTTGCCGCGCGCGAAACCGCCGTGCTGGGCCAACCGGAGATTGGCGTGGGGCTGTTGCCGGGCGCCGGCGGCACCCTGCGTCTGGCCCAACTGCTGGGCAGAGGCCGGGCCTTGGAGGTGTGCCTGGGCGGCGAGGATTTCGATGCCACTACCGCAGAGCTTTACGGCTGGATCAATCGCGCGCTGCCAGGCGAGCAACTCAGCGGCTTCTGCGACGCCCTGGCCCAGCGTATCGCCAGCTTCCCGGCCAAGGGCATCGGCAATGTCAAAGCGGTGGTGGAGGGGGTAAGCGGACTCGATGACGAAAGCCTGGCGGACGAATCGCAGCGCTTCGTTGCCGACATGCACGCGCCAGAAACCCTCGACCGGGTGAAATGGCTGCTCGCCCAGGGCGGCCAGACCCAAGGCACCATGGAACTCGAACTGGGCAAGCAGTTAGCGAAATACCCACGCTCTATAGACGCATAGCTCACAGCTCGTAGGAAGGTCGGGCGCGTACATGCGCCTGACCACCCTCCACATCCCCGGCCTAAAGTTAATCCAATCAGGTCGAGGTGACGGGATTGCGCCCGTCACCCCTCCCACACCACCGGATATGCGGTTTTCCCCATCCAGGCGTTGAGCTCGCCAGGATCCTTTCGGCACTGTGCCCCAGCGTGGGAACGATCTGTCAGAAAACCGAGTCGGTTGCTGGTCTTACGCTGAGCTGGTGACACGGAGCATCACAGCAAGCATTCCCACGCGGACGGTTCGACGTGGGAACGATCAAGCTGAATGCCGCCAAGCAGGCGACAGTGCCGATCATGTCCAGACTGGATATGGTTGAGTGGTTATCGTGCGATAGCGGGAGGGAGGCGTTCCCACGCATGAAGCATGGGAACGCTCGAAGCGAGTGGGTTTAACCTAGCGCGCGCAGCTGTTGCTCCGCGAGGAAGTCTTCATGCAGCAGTGCGTCCTGTCCGGGGATGTCGGTGTTGGTGTCGTCTTGCAGGGGAGTTACGCGCTTGTGGCGCAACTTGCCGAATTGGTGGCTGAGGGCGTGATTGAGTCGCTCCATGGCGCCTTCGAGAGCTTGCTCCAGTGACTCTGCTTTGTGGCTGACGGAGAGTGGTTGCAGCCCTTTGGGTCGTGCTTCGATCTGGCAGCGCTTGTCATGGGCGCCGGCCTTTTGGCCGTTGTCGTCATGCAGGTGGACGACTATACGGGTCAATTCATCGTCGAAGCGTTCCAGCTTGCTGGCAACACTGGCACGCACCCATTCAACCAGACGGGCGCTGCCTTCGATGTGGTTATCGCTGTGAACTTGGATTTGCATAAAAGCTTTCCTTCTTCAACTGTTCGCGAATAGCGTCGCCTCCCAAGGCGACGTCATCAGCCTACGCCATTCCCACCCGGTATTGGCAAGCCCTAATACATTTGTCTGTAACAGAAAAATGCTTAGGCGTGATCTGCGTCAGTTTGCTGCTTTGGCTGGCCCGGGAAATCGACGCCGGCCTTAGGTCGATCCTGCAGCTTGCATGCGGATTGCCACACCCGCCAATTCGGCATTCGCACCCAGGCGCGGCGCCCTTTGATCGGCGCCAACGGCGAGCGGTTCTAGCCGTTCGTCTGGTGCCCGATTTGTCGGATGGACGGCATGTGCAAGTAAAAATCTCCGACCCATACTCTTTTTCGGTTAGGTGCGGTGCGCCTGATCAAACCTCAATAAGGATCACCATCCAAGGGTCACGTACCTCAGCAGTACAACAGCTCGCGCAGTGAACAGTATTACGGGCAAGGTGCGCCCCCTTGTTGAATAGGAGTGTTCAGTGATGTTCAACCTGCCTGAAAGTTCGAAAATCCCCCCCATGCCCGATCTGCTGCCTCCCGGTGCTGAAGATGGCCCCGGCATCGGTAGCGCCAGCCTCGATCCCGCCAGTGCGACGCTCAATCCCAGCCTGCCGTTCCCGGGGCCGGGGAAGATCGTTTTTCCGCCGATCCGCAGTGTCCGCGCCGGCTGCTGGCTGCTGAACTACAGACCCAGCGGGGCGGCCTTGGTGTCGTACGACGGAACCCTGCGTGTCGAGTCGCATAGCGAAGGCCGCACCGCCAGCGGCGACCTCTATCAACGTCCGGTGATCTTCCTGCCGGTGCCCATCGTGTCGCCCTTCCCGCAGCTGCAGGGCAAAGTCAGCGCCAGCCCCAACCTGTCGCTCAAACCCATAATGCTCGCGGGACCGAACCCGGCTTCGGGGATTCCGATCCTGTCGCGCTCGCGCTATCGCTACTACCTGCGGGTAACCGCGTTGCCGGAATATTTCTACCTCGGCAACAGCTTCAACCTGAGCTTCCAGATGTATCGCTTCACCGCGCCCAACAGCTGGGCGCTGGAAAGCACCCTGACCGCCCAGATGGTGCGCATGGCCGGGCCTGCGGGCTATCCGTCACCCTCGGATTACGCCGAAGGCGATGTGAAGAACGCCGCCAATGTGGTGGTCGGACGCCTGACCATGGGCTGGCTGTCCACCTACCTGCGCCGCTGCACGGTGGAGATCGATACGGTCAACGGCTCCGAGCAACCCATCAGCAGTGGTGCTGGCCATACCTGGACCTCGTTGATGGATGCCGTGGGCTGGCAAACCACGGTGCACTGCAGCGACGTCAATGTCGCCGAGCCCAGCGGCAACTCCTGGTCCAACGCGGAAATGCACGCGGCCATGCTGGCGCGTCGGGCGGTGGTCAACCTCGACAGCGAATGGCGTTACCACGTGCTGGCGGTGAAGAATATCGATTCGACACCCCGCGGGATCATGTACGACAACGGCGGCACCGACTCCAACAACATCCCGCGCGAAGGGGTCGGCATCGCCTCGCACTGGACCATCGATGCCGGCTGGGGCACGGTCAGCGGGCTGCGTTTCGGCACCGCGGCGGCGCCTTATTTCCGCACCGCGGTGCACGAGTTGGGTCACGCCATGGGCCTGTACCACAACTGGACGGACTTCGGCTTCATGTGCACCAGCGATGTGATCGCCGCCGCAGGCACGCCCGCCACGCCCTTCCCGGACAATATCCAGTGGTCGTTCCACCCGGATAACCTCAAGCAGTTGCGCCACTATCCCGACCCCTTCGTGCGTCCCGGTTCGGTCGCGTTCGGCGGCGCCTCCAACGCCACGCCGAGCATTTCGCCCACCGACCTGGAAGCGGAGGTACTCGGCCTGACGCTGGAGATCACCCCGCTGCTCGGCGAACTGCCGCTGGGCGCGCCGGTGCGGATCGGCGTGAAGCTGCGCAACGACGGCGAGCAACCGCTGTCGGTGCCGGCCAGCCTGAGCCTGAAGAGCGAGTTCGTCAGCGGCAGCGTGATCGACCCATCGGGCACCGCGCGCAGCTTCCGCACCATCATCCACTGCATCGAGGACTCGCCGTTCAGGGTGCTCGAACCGGGTCAGCAGATCGAGGAATCGATGACCCTGATGCGCGGCGCCGAGGGTGCGTTGTTCGGCGTATCGGGCATCCATCAGGTGCGGGTCGAAGTGCACTGGGAAATCGAAGGCATGGTCGCCCATCTCGATGCCAGCGCCAGCGTGATGGTCACCCCCGCCGTCGATGCCCGCCATGCGGAGGCCGCGCACAAAGTGCTGTCCACCCCGGATGCGCACTTGGTGCTGGCCATCGGCGGCGATCACCTGACCGACGGGATAGCCGCGATTCAAGCGGCCCTGGCGTCGCCGGTGCTCAAACCGCACTTTGCCGCGATCGAGACCAAGCGTCTGGCCGGCCGCTTCATGAAGCGCAAGCCCGACATCAAGGCGGCCACCGCCTTGCTCGATTACGACACCGTGATGAGCCGTACCGAGCAGGACAAGCTCGACCGCTTGATCAGCGACGCCGGCGGTAGCGTGCCGAAGTTGAGCAAGCACAAAGCCAAACCAGCCCGCCTGAGCGCCGCCAAGTAGGCGTAACGGAACGCGCGGGGCATCCCGCCCCGCGCGTAACAAAGCGCAAGGAGAGCTTGAATGGCCGAGCACGCGTCCAAATTGCTGGGCAGTTGGCACAAGAGCAGCCAGGAAGCCTGTGCGACGGGCTACCCCGCGCAGCTGCGCTTCGAGGCCAATGGCCTTTACTACGGCAGTAGCGAACCGGCTGGCGACTTCACCTGGTGGGATCAAGGCACCTGGGCGCTAACCGCCCCTGGGCAGTTGGCCCTGTCCACCGCCAATGACGAAGTCATTACCTACGCCTACAGCCTGGTCGACGACACCCTGACCTTTACCGACCCGGCGAATTGCCGCTTCAGCTATAGACGCGACGGTTGATCGGTTTGCGCAATCCGCCCCGGATTGCCATGCCTTGCGCGCTTCGACGACAGCCGCTGAAGCACGCACGGACGTCTGCACCGACCATCTGCTAAATAGCCGATCCGCAGCTGCAAGGAGGCACCATGCCTGGTTCGATCGTTCCCGCCACGGTCTTCTTCGACCTGGGCGACACCCTGATTTTCACCGGCCCGGGCGGCGTGCGCTTGCGCTACGCCGACACTCTGGATTGCCTGCAGATTCTGCAAGCCCGCGGCTATCGCCTGGGCCTGCTGTCCAACCAACTGGCCGGCACCAGCCTAGCCGATGTACAGGCGCTACTCGAACCGCTGCGCCTGTCGCGCTACATCGAGCCGGCGCTGATCACCCTGTCCAGCGAGGTGCCGGGTAACCTCGGCAAACCCGCGCAGCCGATCTTCGACCTGGCGCTGAGCAAGGCGCAGCACGCCGAGGCCAGCGAGCGGGCGATCTTCGTCACCGAGACCCTGGCCCATGTGCAGGCGGCGCGCGGCTATGGCTGGCGCGCCATCCTCAAACGCAATGCCGGCGCCTGCCTGGCCGCCGAGGGTGAGTGCGTCAGCGGCCTGGCCGGGCTGCTGGCCCAGCTGCCGCCCTTGGCCGACCTGGCGGGCAGCAATCTGGATCTGGCGCCGCCACCCAAGCTGGTCGATGGTTTGTGGGCGGTGCCCATGGATATCGCCCGCATCGACGCCAGCCTGCTATTCGATGCCGCCAGCCAACAGATCAGCGGCGACGCCACCCTGGATTTCCGCCTCGGCCACTATGCCGGCTGCCCGATCTTCGATCTGCGCCAGAACATCACCGGCGCCTGGCTCGATGGCGCGGCCGTGGCGCTGGCGGATGTCGCCAGCCACGACTTCGGCGGCGGCGCCAACGCCAACCTGCGGGTGCTCAACCGGGTGCTGGATGCCGGCAGCAGCCACAGCCTGCGCCTGACCTATGCGGTCGGCGTGCCCCAGGCCTCGATGGCCGGCTCCTACCTGCCGCAAATCGTCTGGAGCGCCGGGCCACGGCTGGCGTTCAATTTCGGCTTTACCGACCTCGGCGCCGGGCGTTATCTGGAGGCCTTCGTGCCGGCCAACCTGATCTTCGATCAGTTCGAGCTGAGCCTGCAATTGCAACTGACGGGCACCGCCGTGGCCCATACACCGATCAGCAACGGCAGCGTCAACGATCTGGGCGTCAATCACTGGCGCATCGACTTCCCGCCGCGCTACAGCGCCTTGTCGCCGCTGCTGGAGCTGCGCGCCAGCGATAGCTTGCAGAGCCACACGCTCAACACGGTACTGCCGGTGTCCGGCACCAATGTGGCGATCAACACCTGGAAGCTGAGCGGCAATGCCGCCAATCTGGCCAACCAGGCCAATGCCATCGCCGGCTTTCTCGCCGACAACGAGAACAGCTCGGGTCGCTATATCCACGGCAACCGTTTCACCGCCTTTATCCACCAAGGCGGTATGGAATACGACGGTGGCACCACCACCGGTGTCGGGCCGCTGCGTCACGAGACCTTCCACAGCTGGTGGGCGCGCGGGCTGAAACCGGCCAGCCAGGCCGATGCCTGGTTCGACGAGGCCTGGACCACCTACCACGACAACGGCGCGGCGGGCGTGCAGCCGTTCAACTTCGCCGAAGCGGCGTTGGCGCTGTGCCCGCGCAACCCGTGGGTGCGGGTCACCCACGGTTCGTCCTACGGTGCCGGCGAACGCTTCTGGAAAGGCATGGCCGCACTGCTCGGCCCCGCGCCTCTGGGCGAGCTGATGCGCAGTTTTTACCTGGCGCGCTACCCGCGCCCGGCGAAGACCGAGGAGCTGGAGTGCTTTCTGCTCGCCCGCGGCGGCAACCCGACCTGCGTGGACGCCTTCCACCGCTTCGTCTACGGCCTGCCCGATCCGTCGCCGATGGCGGATGTCTGGCTACGCGACGATGCCGCCGACCCTGGCGCCAACGATTGGGCCGGGCGCTTCTGGGATTCGCCGGATCTGTGGGTGCGTAACCGCGACGATGGCGGCCTGAGCCATCAGAACCTGGAATTCGGCCAGGACAACTGGATCTACGCCCGCGTGCGCAACCGCAGCGCCACGGCCCACGCGCGCCATCTGGCGATCAGCTTCAACGTCAAGCAGTACGCCGGCAGTCAGTTCCTCTATCCGGCCGACTTTCTCCCCGCAGTCACCGCCGCGGTGGACTTCGACCTGGGCCCAGGCGAAACACGTATTCTCAAAGCGCGCCTGCCGCGTAACGCGGTGCCTCCGGTGGGCAGCCATCCCTGCCTGCTGGCCGCGCTGTTCAGCCGTTTCGACCACCCGCAGGCGGGGCGCCATGTGTGGCAGCAGAACAACCTGGCGCAGAAGAACCTCAGCGTGGTCGACCTGGCGCCCAACCGTTGGATAGTGCTGCCCTTCCTGGCCAGCAACCTGCGCGTGCGGCTGTCGCGCACCATGGTCTTCGAGCTGCTCCGGCCCAAGGGGTTGGAGGAGCTGCACGCCAGCCTGTTGGTGGAAAAACGCGCGCTGCCCACCAAGCTTCGAGCCCACGCGCGGCTGCCGGATGAATTGCACAGCGCGGCCCGCCCGGCTACGCCGCAAACGCTGGATTGCACCGGCCACGCCGAGGCAGCGAAGCCGTTGGCCGACGCCCTGCTGACCAGCAAAAACCATGAACACCTCGCCGTTGCCTTCCCCACCGCCGTGGAACTGGACTTCGCCAACGGCCAGCGAGCGCAGTTGCCGCTGCGCCTGCAACCGCTGGAGTCGCAGCGCCTGGGCCTGCGGATCAAGGTGCCGGCGAACGCCAAGCCGGGCAGCAGCTTTACCCTCGACCTGGTGCAGCGGGAACAGGGCAGGATAGTCGGCGGCGTGGCGCTGCGGATCAATGTGCGCTGAACCCCAGCCCCGGATTGCATCCGAGCTACCGGACCGCACGCTGTGGGTAGGAGCGGGCTTGACCGCGATTAATCGTCCCCACGCTCCAGCGTGGGGACACAGCCCGTGACGCTTCGCGTCACCAGCCAACAATGGTTGGACGCCTCGGCGCGGGCACGGCAGATATCTATCCGCCAGCCGCTTTGTTGGGCTTCGCTGCGCTCAGCGCCAACCTACCGATCGCCGCTGGCGCCCAGATGGTGGACAAGCCTTCGGCATGTCCTCCCTACGGCGTCGTAGGTCTTGCGCAGCCCGTAGCCCGGATGCAATCCGGGGATCG
Organism: uncultured Pseudomonas sp.; assembly: GCA_966210885.1. Taxonomy (GTDB): domain Bacteria; phylum Pseudomonadota; class Gammaproteobacteria; order Pseudomonadales; family Pseudomonadaceae; genus Aquipseudomonas. The sequence continues at coordinate 41,382 of CBIHLQ010000024.1, read as the reverse complement.
ATTTTACGACCGCTACCGCTTCCCCGGATTGCATCCGGGCTACAAGCGCGCGCTCTGGTCGCGGACACTGCGATCTAGTCGCCCGAGTTCCGCGCTACCGACCAGCGGCGGCTCCGTTCGTCTCCGGACGCTGAATAGCTGCGCCCTTGTGCCGATAATCCAAACGCGTGCCGAGTTGCCGCCAAGCCGGCGGCTGTTCGCGGGCGGCGCTTCGCTGCCGCGTCGGTTCGCCCCGCCCGGGCGATGTCGTCAAGCTTTCGCCGTTGTGGGTGCACATGAAACCATCGCTTCTCGCTCGTCATCGCCGTCTCGTTTATACCCTGGCCTTGAGCCTGGCCCTCGCTGCTGTCGGGATCGCCGCTTATTGGCATGCCAACTCCGCGCCCGATGCGCCGCCCGAGGATCCATCGGCGGCCATGCTGCAGGCCCTCGAACGCTCCACCGACGCCTGGACGGCCAACCGCCGCGACCTGTCCACCCTGGTCGGCGACATGCGCAACGAACGTATCGCCAGCGCCGCCTTGAGCACCCATGGGATTTACGTCAGCACCGTCGACGGCCAGCACTACTGGCTGGCCGATCAGTCCGGGCGTATCGGCGAAACCATCCTGCGCGACTACGCCAGCGGCGCCCGGCTGTTTCCAGTGGCGCTGTTCGACACCGGCGGCGAGCGGCGCTGGTATGACGTGGCGCTCGGACAATGGCCGTTTTTGCTGTTGCTTCTCGCCGCTCTCGGCTTCGGCGCGTGGCAGCTGCGCCCTTACCCGACATTGAAGCAGGGCACCGGGGTGCGTTTCGCCGATGTGATCGGCGCCGGCGAGGCCAAGTTGGCCCTGCAGGACGTCACCGCCTACCTGCGCGACCCGGTCGCCTTCGCCGCGCTGGGTGCGCGGCCGCCCAAGGGCGTGCTGCTGACCGGCGAGCCCGGCACCGGCAAGACCCAGCTGGCCAAGGCCCTGGCCAGCGAGTGCAAGGCGACTTTCATCCAGGTCAGCGGTAGTGATTTTTCCTCGATGTATTTCGGCGTCGGCATTCAGAAGGTCAAATCGCTGTTTCGCAACGCCCGTAAACATGCGCCCTGCATCATCTTCATCGACGAGATCGACGGCATCGGCCGCCGCAGCGAAACCAGCCGCTCCAGCGACGCCGAGGGCAATCGCATCGTCAACCAGTTCCTCACCGAACTCGACGGTTTCGCCGCCGATAGCGGCGTGTTGATCCTCGGCGCCACCAACTTCCCCAATTCGCTGGACCCGGCCCTGGTACGCGAAGGGCGCTTCGACCGCAGCATTGCCGTCGGCCTGCCGAGCCTGGCCGAGCGCGAGCAACTGTTCCGCCTGTATGCCGGCAAGATCAAGGCGTGCGCCGAGGTCGATCACCCGCAGTTGGCGCGCAACAGCGTCGGCCTGACCCCGGCGGCCATCGCCTATATCGTCAACCACGCCGCCCTGCTCGCCGCGCGCAGCCAACGCGGCGAGGTGCTCATGCAGGATTTCGTCGACGCCCTGGAAACCTGCCGCATCGGCGAGCAGCCGGTGGGCGCCAGCGCGCTGTCGGCCAGCGAGCGCACGCGCATCGCCGTGCACGAGGCCGGCCACGCCGTAGTCGCCGCGGCGCTGAATTGCGGCCGGGTCGAGAAGGTCACCATCCTGCCCCGCGGCCAGGCCCTGGGCGTCACCCTGGTGACGCCGGCGGAGGACAAACGCCTGCACCTGCAATCCGAACTGCGCGCACGCATCCAGATGCTCCTGGCCGGGCGCGTCGCCGAGCAGCTGCATTTCCACGAAGTCTCTTCCGGCGCCGGACAGGACCTGCACGAGGCGAGCAAGATCGCCTTGTCGATGGTCGGCGCGTTGGGCATGGGCCCGACGGGCTCGTTGCTGAGCCTGCAAGCGGTGCGCGATGCCCACTTGGAAAGCGACCCGCGCGCAGCCTTGCAGGCGGCCGACGAGTTGCTGCAACAGCTCGAAGGCGAATGCCTGAAGTTGCTGCAACGCCTCAAGCCGGCGCTGGATCGGATCAGTGCGCGCCTGCTCGAAGAGGAAACCGTCGCCGGCGAAGAAGTGCTGGCAGCGGTCGCCGCGCTGCACCTCGAACCGCAAGAGCACAGCAACTTCCGCCCCGGCCATGCTCGCCACCTGGAACGCGTGGCGGCCAGCAGCTACGCGCTCGACCCCTTGTTCGATCTGGCGGTGGACGAGGAAGAACCAGCGCAGCCGGGCCCCGGCATGGCCTGAGGCGTACCGCGACTGGCCGTCTCCGACGAGCCGCTCAGTCCATGGGCAACTGGCCGATCAGCGCCGCCAGATAGCGGCTGCCCCCTTCGCTGATTGCCTGCCGTAACGCCTTTTCCGAGGCAGTGGCGAGGCTATGGCTGGCAGCTCGGCAGAAGCGATAAACCAGTTCGACGATCTCGTCGCGCGCGGGCGCTTGTTGTGTCGTCAGGTCGCAGTGGGCCAGCAGCAGGTAGCGCAGGGTCAGCGTGCGGATCGACAGGGTGGCGCCCCATTCGGCCAGGTTCAGACCGTAATCCTGGCCGGCGCTGGTGGTCGAGATAAACGGAAAACCCGTACGGGTCATCTCGGCGGCGATAAAGCGCTTGAGAATCGGCTCCAGCGTTGCGCGTACGTCGGCGCGGTAGAGCTCGGGGTAGGCCGGTTTTAGCAGCGCATGATTGCAATTTGGAGTTTCGCCGGCCAGGGCGCCGAGAACTCGCTGCGGCAATGCCGCCGGTACATTAGGGCCATTCAGGATGTCCATCAGCACGCTTACCAGCGGGTCGGCCGCTGGAGGCGCTTCCTGGGCTGCCGTCTGCCGATAGTCGGCCATCAGCGTGGGCAGCGATTCGGCCCAACCCGAATGCGGCAGGGACGAGAGCCGGCTGGCCATATCGAACAGACGCATCAGCGCCTGCTCGGCCGAGACCTCAGGCGCCAAGGCCAACTGCAAAGGCGCATTCACCAGCGCATACCAATCGGCTGCATCCAGGCCCTCGAAGGCCTGGTTATTGGCATCGCTGAGGTGGAAATCGTCCTGCTGGATTTCGTTCAGGTGGAAGGGATCGTCGCCGAACAGGCAAAGGCGGGTGATTTCCGGGCAGCCCATGCTCGCCGATTTCACCAGGGAGCCATTGATCAAACGGAACATGCGCGGAAAGTTGGCGCAGATGTTGGACAGCGCCTGCTCGCCGAATTGCGCATGCACCTTGCAGCGCCCGCCTTCGAGCGCCACACAGTGTCCATCGGGCCTCTTGGCGATCTGATAGCCGCCCGCATCCTTGACGATCAGGTTTTCATAGAGCGGCTGCGCCTGGCCCGACACGCCGCGGTCGCGCTCGCTGATGGAGATACGCCAGTCCTTGCAGCAGGTGTCTTCGCAGCGTTCGGCCAGGCAGGAGAAGCGCTGCACGTAATTGAAAGCCCTGACGGACACGGCACCCATAAAAATCTCCAGCGGTCGGTTTATTTCCAACTGAGTGGAGATTTGCTGGAAAGCGTTCCGTTCCCATGCCGGCAAAACGAGGTCCTCGGCGAGGACCGGTCGGCTGGCGCAGCAGGCTTCCCCATGGCCTCCGCGATAGGCGGACTTTTGCCTATTTACCCGACAACAAGCGCCATTCTCGGCACGATTCCGCCGAACAAAACCGGCCAACATTCGAGCAGGCCGGCTAGCACGGGAGTTCGCGGCTCTGGCATGCCATCTGCTGTAGCGCAGAGGCCCGCGCCTGCTGACGCGTAGGCAACCAATAAGAAAAACAAGAGGCCAACTCATGCACAACACGACATTCCACTTGCCCGCAATCTCAAGCCCTGTAACCGGTAACCAGGCCAATGCGCCGTCACAGCCGGCTAACAGGCCTGTTAAACGCTTAGCCCGGCTGACGGCCGCCGCCCTGCTGAGCCTCAGCACTGCCACCCTCGCCACGCCCGATACGATCAACATACTGACCGGCGGCACCAGCGGCGTTTACTACCCCATCGGCAATGAGCTTGCGCAGCTGTACAACCAGCGCATCGCCGGCTCGACAAGCGTGGTGCACGCGACCAAAGCCTCGGTGGAAAATCTCAACCTGCTGCAGATCGCCCGCGGCCAACTCGCCTTCGCCCTCGGCGATGCGGTGGCCGACGCCTGGCAAGGCAAGCAGGAGGCCGGCTTCAGGGCGCCATGCGACAGACTGCGCGCGATTGCCGCGATCTACCCCAACTACATTCAGCTCGTGGCGACCCGCCAATCGGGAATCACGACCCTGGACGACCTCAAGGACAAACGCATATCGGTGGGTGCGCCGCGCTCCGGTACCGAGCTCAATGCCCGGGAGCTCCTCCAGGCGGCGGGTCTGAGCTATGAGGACATGGGCAAGGTGGTATTCAAGCCCTACGCCGAGTCGCTGGAGCTCATCAAACGCGGCCAACTGGACGCCATCCTGCAGTCCGCCGGCTTGGGCATGGCGGCGATTCGGGAACTGGCCGAGGCGATGCCGATCACCTTCGTACCGATCCCCGCGGAGGTGGTGGAGAAGATCGGCAACAGCGCCTACCAGCCCAGGTTGATACCGGGCGGTACCTACGCCGGCCAATCGCGCAATGTACCGACCGCGGCCATCGCCAATATCCTGGTCAGCCAGATCAAGGTGCCCGACGACGTGGCCTACCAGATGACCAAGGCGATATTCGATAACCTCGACAACCTGGCCGAGGCGCACCCCGCCGCCAACGCGATCAAACTGAGAACTGCCCTCGAGGGCTTGCCCATTCCGCTGCATCCGGGAGCCGAGCGTTTTTACAAAGAGGTCGGGATGCTTAGATAGGAGGCCAATGCCGTTCACCTAAACCAGGTGGCGGCATCTTGTAGCCCGGATGCAATCCGGGGAGCTTTGGCACTTGCAACGCCTCTCCCGGATTGCGCCAAGGCTTATCCGGGCTACCAGGCCTCGTATATCTCGTGGGTAGCGCGCAAAGCTCACCCTCTGATTGGGCAGAACCTTTCGAATACCCCACCAATTCCGGTAGGCTTTGCAGCCTATTCAATAGGAGCATTACCCATGGCCAAAGCCACTGCCCGTCACATCCTGGTTGCAACCGAAGCCAAGTGCAACGAACTGAAAGCCGCTATCGAAGGCGGTGCCGACTTCGCCCAAGTGGCCAAGGACAACTCCACCTGCCCGTCCAGCCGCGACGGCGGCAACCTCGGTTCTTTCGGCCCTGGCCAGATGGTTCGCGAATTCGACACCGTGGTATTCAGCGCGCCGCTGAATGTCGTGCAAGGCCCGGTTAAAACCCAGTTCGGTTACCACCTGCTGGAAGTCACCAGCCGCCAGGACTGAGCGCATCTGCGCAGCCAACCTCGCAGACGGCACGCTCCGTCTGCAAGGCTTACGACTGCTCGCGCCCGTGACCTAACGCGGCGTGCCGAACACCTGGGTCCAGTAGATCGCCGCATCGCTCTGCGGGTTGACGGCGTAGGCGGCGCCCATCTCGGTGAAATCCGCATTCATGATATTGAAGCAATGCGCCGGGCTGGCCAGCCAACCGGCCACCACCTGCTTCGCCGCCCCCTGCCCCGCGGCGATGTTCTCGCCGATCGATTGCCAGCGGTAGCCCGCACGCGTCGCCCGTTTGCCCGCCAGGTCGCCGTTCTTGTCCTGGTGGCTGAAATAATTGCGCGTCGCCATGTCGCGGCTATGGGCCAGGGATGTCTGGGCCAGCGCCTCGTTCCAGGTCAGCGGCGCGGCCGCATCGAAGGCCTGGGAGCCACAGCGGCGGGCTTTAGCGCGCGCCTCATTGACCTGCTCGAGGATTGCCCGCCCCGCTTGCTGCCAATCGCCCAGATTGCTCGGCAATAGCGGCCGCGCGAGTACCACCTGCCAGCTGTTGCCATCGCGCCGCACCCCGACCTCGGCATACTGCGGGTCCAGCAAAATTGCGCAGTAGCGCTGCTTCAGCGCGACCAACGCGGCATCCCGACTCGAAGGCCCGGAGACGGCGATCACCTGCGCCGCCGCGGGTTGGTAACCGGCCTGTTGCAGGGCGCTCTGCAATTGCTCGGCGGACGTCACCCGCTGACGCGCCAGTCGATCGTTCGGTGCCAGCGGGCCCAGCGAGGCGGGTTGCCGGTCGGCACAGCCTTCCGGCGCCAGACGATAGTCGTTGATCGAGGCGACAAAAGCATCGTCGGCGGCCTGTGCCCCGGCCATGCCAAGCATGCCGAGCATCGCCACCGCAAAACAGCGCCCGCGCGCCCAGCCGGACCAGCCGCGGGCCTGGAAAAAACAATCCGCTTCAATCGCCATATCTTCTTCCCGTTGCAAGTGGCGGAATCTTGCACCTCGCACGCCGGCTAGACAACGGTAAGCCCAATAACGTCGGGCGGCGCACTGCGCCGCGATCGGCTATCGACAGCCCAGGTCATTTCACCAGCAGCACCGGCACCGACACCTCATGCACGACCCGCGTGGCCACCGAGCCCAACAGCAAGCCGGTGAAGTTGCCCAGGCCGCGGGTGCCCATCACCACGGTGTCGCAGTTCAGCTGCTCGACCAGCAGCGCGACCTGCTCGGCGACATTGCCGAGCACGGCATGGGACTGATACTCGATGCCCGCCGAACGCAATTGGTCGACCGCCCACTCGAGCGTCTTGGACGCCGCGTCCAACAGCGTTTGCTGCATCTGATCGATCATTTCGGGTGTCACGTACTCGCCATACAGGGTGGGTTCGAACTGCACGTTGAGCAAATGCACCTGCACAGCCACGGTATGATCGCGGGCAAAATCGATCACATACTGCAGGGCACGCTTCGAGCTGTCCGACCCATCGAAAGCCACCAATACCTTGCGCATCGTTTGTCTCCTGTTACCGGTTCAGGTTCTAAGGTAGACCCGCTTACCTGCCGCTTGGTTGCCATAACTCACGCCCCGACCGCGCCGAGCACCCGCCCGCCGCCGACCGACCTGCACGCAAAGGCTCTAGCGCAAGCCTTGTGGGCCATTGCCAGGACGATATGAAAATTGCCGGGTGCCACCGCGCGTCGAAGGGACTAAAATCGCCCGCCTATCATTCGTCATCCTGCTCCTGTGGCGCTACGGTTCACTCCTGGCGACCCGATACGGCAGGCAAGCCTCTCCACCGTACAGATCAAGAGAACAGCCATGGGCGCCCAATGGAAAGCCAAACCTAAAGAAGCCGCCGCCAATGCCAGAGGCAAGATTTTCGGCCGCCTGGTCAAGGAAATCATGATCGCCGCGCGTAACGGCGCCGATCCGGATATGAACCCCAAATTGCGTTTGGCCGTGCACCAGGCGAAAAAAGCCTCGATGCCCAAGGACACCCTGGAGCGCGCGATCAAGAAAGGCGCCGGCCTGCTCGGCGAGCACGTGAACTTCGAGCGCGTGACCTACGAGGGCTTCGCCCCGCATCAGGTGCCGGTGATCATCGAGTGCCTGACCGACAACATCAACCGCACCGTGGCCGAGGTTCGCGTGCTGTTCCGCAAGGGCCAGATGGGCGCCTCCGGTTCGGTCACCTGGGACTTCGACCATGTCGGCCTGATCGAAGCCGCCCCCGAAGGCGATGCCGACCCTGAGCTGGCGGCGATCGAAGCCGGCGCCCAGGATTTCGAAGCGGCCGACGAAGGCAACACCCTGTTCATCACCGAGCTGACCGACCTGGACGCGGTCTGCAAAGCCCTGCCCGAGCAGGGTTTTACCGTGCAATCGGCGCACCTGGGCTATCGCCCGAAGAACCCGGTGACCACGCTCAGCGATGCGCAGATGGAAGAAGTCGAAGCCTTCCTCGAAGCCATCGACGCCCATGACGACGTACAGAACGTCTATGTCGGGCTGAACGGCTGACAGGACCAGCCAGGGCGGTCGCCCCGCCCTTCGGCCGGTACACGCAAAAGGACATTGATCACAACCCGCAGCACGCAAAGCGGGTAGAATCGCCGCCCGCCGCGCCAACCGCGCCCGTGCACACAAGGACGTTGTCACCCAGGAGTTATACCGTGCATAAGTTTCTCGCCTTGGCAGGCTGCATTCTGCTTACCGCCTGCGCCAGCAATCCACAAAAGATCTATGAGCAATCGGTCAAGGCCGGTAGTGGCCCGGTGGCCAGGAACACCTTGGAGGCCATCCATAACACCCAGGCGATTCCCTTGCCGCTGGCATCCGGCCTGCTCGCCCCGCAATGGCCGATCGGCGCCGACGAGCCGCGCATGGATTTCGGCAGTTCGATCTCCAACTACCGGGTGTTTTCCCTGGCGCTGAAGAAGGGCGAGCACTACACGCTCAACGTCAACTCGCTGTGCCACGAACCCTGCTCGGGCTTCAATAAATTGGCGCTCAAGCCGCGTGCACTGCTGCTCGACGCCTACGGCACGGTGATCGCCAACAAACCCACCAACGCCGCGGCCGTGGTCGGCCAGATCAACCTGAGCTGGGATGGCGAAGCGCCGGAAGACGGCACCTACTACCTGCTGGTCGCCGCCGACAACGACGCCCTCGGCGAAACCATCGTGATCGACGATGTGTGGGTGAACAACTCGCCGTTGATGGCGGTGAACGTCGGCATGCAAAGCTCGCCGTTCGGCAAAATCAGCGCCTTCTCCTCCTCGCCGAAAAACTGACCCATGCGCAAAGCCCGGGTCGACGGACGTTCAGCAGAACTCGACCGGGCAACCCCACACTCGCCGCGGGCTGCCTCCCCCGCAATCCATCACGCGGCCCTTGTAGCCCGGATAAGCCCCAGCGCAATCCGGGTTGTTCTTCCCCACGACAGTTCCGACACCCGACTCGCCACGCCTGAGCTAGTCTGATCCACATGACTTTCCTGCCGCCTAAACGCTTTGCCTGGTTATTGACCGCCATCCTGGCCGGCATTCCGTTGCCGTGGGCGCGGGCTGAGGTAGCTGCTCAGCCGCCCGTTCGCGTGGGTTATATCGACTTCCCGCCCTATTCCTATACCGATGAGCGAGGCCAGCCGGCCGGGCATTTGCTGGAGTTTTTCGAGCAAGTGGCGCAACGCGCCGGCTACCGGACGCAGTTTATCGAGTACCCCAGTTACCGCTTGTTCAAGACGATGGAAAACGGCTCGATCGATATGTGCCCCTCGCTCATCCGGCATCCAGTGATGTCGCAGTACACCCTGCGCAGCCGCTACCTGATTGCCCGGGTATTGCTGAATCTCTATTACCAGGGTCAACCGCCGCCGACGCAGCTCGACGAGCTGCGCAACACACGAGTTCTGCTGATCCAGGGCCTGGTTTACCCCGGTTCGCCTCTGGCGGTTGTGGCCGAAAATCCGGCCAATGGCGTGCTCACCAGCACAGCCCCGACTCACAGAGCGGCGGCGCAAATGATGTATCTGCAACGGGCCGACTACCTGCTCGACTATCAGGACCCGGCGGAATCCGGGTTCAGGGAGGCCGGTCTGCCGGTGCTGCCGCATGTCACCCTGTTGCAGCAGGACTTCACCATGGCGTTCTCCCAAGCGTCGCCCCGTGCCCGGCAACTGCGCGACGACTTCGACGGCGCCATCGAGGCGCTGCGGGCCGCTGGCCAGTTACCGGAGAAGTACCGCGCCATCTTTCCTTATGCCGACGAAGCGCAAGATCCGCCCACGCCGGCCCAATAAGCCCCCGGCGAGCGTGCACGACTGTGCTAAGCGCCGTGCAAGCCGCAACGCCCGGCAAGCAGCTGCGCGCCTGCGCCAAGTCGGCTAGGGTCTGTTGCCGTTTCATCGCGGCTTGCGCTGAAACGGCAACAGACCCTAGTGGATATGCCGGCTTATTGATCTCAAGCAAGAAGCCCTGCGCACGACGCCTTAGGCTATGACGGCCAAATCGCCCACCGTCATTGCGAGGTTTAGATGAGCATCACGTCCGCCAGCATCTGCGCAGCCGCCGAGCAACTGCATGGCCTTGTCGGTTTCAATGCGAAAACCGGCCAATACATCGTGCGTTTCAGCGAGGACTCGTTCGGCATGGATGTGCCGGACACCAGTATCACGCCGGTCTCCGAATTCGTCTGGAGCCCGCTCGAGGGCGACCTGATGAGCCTCAGCCGCGCCCGCCTGCAATTGCTGCTCGACCAGCGCATCGACGACCGTCTGAATATCGGCGAGGCGTTGCGCGTGTATATGCGCCGTCAGGATCTACCGGAAATCACCGCGCAACGCAGCCTGCGGCCGGCCTGAATTCAGCCAGCCCCAAAGGCGCTCGACTGGCGGTTCTCGCCGCTTTAAAAAAACAGCTGAACGACCGCCAATGCGCCGACCACGCAGAGCAGCGCGACGGCCACCGCGACGATCAGCAAGGGTTTGTTCGAGCGCATATCGCCAGCGGCAGCAGGCGCCGATTTTGCGCTCGGGTTCGGCTGCGCAGCGGCGCGTAGCGGGTTGGCCCTGGCCACCGGCTGAGCGGCCGCCGCCCGCGGCGGCGTCGGCGAGTTGCGAATAGGTTTGGGCAGGTCGATGGCGCGCATGAACACAGTGGCGTCTTCGTCTTCGACCTGGGCGACCGCGACCTTGGGGCCGATCACCAGCAGGCTCACCGAGCCCATCTTCACCTGGTCGCCCGGTTGCAACACGGCGGTGCCGACCTTCTGCTGGTTGACCATCACGCCATTGGCCGAGGCCAGGTCTTTGACTTCCAGCACATCGTCCTTGAGGTAGAACTCGCAGTGCCGTCGCGACAGCTCCAGGTCGCTGAAACACAGCTCACACTTGCTCGAACGGCCGAAAGTCATCGAGCCGTTGATATGAAATTTCTTGCCTTCGTGCTCGCCGCTGATCACCTGTACGAACCAGCGCGCGGTGGGTTCGCTCTTGACCTTGCTCTTGGCCGGATCGACCAGCAGCATCTCGACTGCGCCGATGCGTACGCGGTCGTTCGGGCGTAGCTGGAAACGCGCGGCGATGCGCTCGTCGTTGACCAACACGCCACCGACCAAAGGGTCGCCCTGGCTGGAGACATCGGTGAGGTAATAGAAGCCCTGATCCTGGCGAATTTCCGCATGGAAAGGAGCGATACCCGGATCGGCCAGCACCAGGTTGTTGCGGCCATCCCGGCCAATGGTGAAGCGCTCCTCCACCAACCAGATCGGCGCTTGGCGGTTGTCGCTGAAGTGAATCCTGAGCATTCGACGCTTACCTCAATCGTTGAAGAGGTTGTTCCATAGACGTTTAATCGGGTTCTGCCGGGGCGGTTGGGCATCCGACGCGCGGGTCGTCGTGGTGCTCCGCGCCTTGTTCGCCGGCCGCTGTGCCAGACGAATGCGCTGCTCATGCTCGGCCAGCAGTTGCAGCAACCTGTCGTTGGCCGGAGCTACCTCCAGGCCCTGATTAATATAGGCCAGCGCATCGTTGAATTCGCGGCGCTGGTAGGCTGCTTCGCTGCGTTCGATAAAGCGCTGCGCGACACGTTCGAGACCGGCCAGGGCGAGCAAGTTATCCGGCTCCCAGGCCAGCACCTGACGAAAGTAATAGGTTGCACTGTCGTCTTCAGGCTGCAGCAATTGCCCCTCGCCGAGGCGTTGTTCGGCTTGCGCCAGATAAGCCTCGATGCGGGCCTGCAATACCCGCCGCAAGCCATCGAGCGCGCCAGCGTGCTCGGCATCCAGCGCCAATGCCTGACGGAAATAAAAGTCGGCATTATCCAACGGCGGTTCGAGCAACTGCCCCTCATCGAGACGCTGCTCGCCCTTGGCCAGGTAGTCGGCGATCCGTTGCTGCTGGTAGAGGTAGTAGCCGCCAGTGGCAGCGCTGCCCAGCAGCACGGTAACCAGCAGCCACAGCCATAGAGGGCGCGTCTGACGCTGCCGCGCCTTGGCCCGTTGCGGCGCTGGCGCGATCTGCGTGTTACCCAGGTCGGGCCCGCACATCTCGTCCAGGCTGGCCAACAGTACGCGGCAATCGGCGAAGCGCTCGTCCGGGTCCTTGGCCAGCATTCTGTCGAGCAACCATTGGTACTCGCGCAGCGGCCCAGACAACTCGGGCACGGCCATTTGCACGTGATTCATCACGGTTTGCGGATAACTGGCGCCACGGAAGGCATTGGTGCCGGTGAGCATCTCCAGCAGTATCACGCCCAGGCTGTAGATATCGCTGCGCGCATCCAGCGCCTGGCACTGCGCCTGTTCCGGGCTGCTGTAGGCCGGGCTGCCGACGGCGATGCCGAATTGGGTGAGGTCGTGATCCAGCTCCACTTCCTTGGCCACACCGAAATCGGTGATCACCGCCGTACCGTCGTCGCGAAAGAGAATATTGGCCGGCTTGATATCGCGGTGCACCAAGCCCTTTTCATGCACCACGGCCAGACCGCTGGCGATCTGCCGGACGATCTCCAGGGCACGCTGCGGCGCGAAGATTTCGCCCCGGTGTTGCGCCAGATCGCCGCCGGGGACGAACTCCATCGCCAGGTAATAACGGCCGTCGGCTAACTGGTCGATGTCGTAGATGGTGATGATCGAGGGGTGATGCAGGGAGGCGACGATATGGCCTTCCTTGATAAAGCGCTGGCTAAAGGCCTGGTCGTCGGCGCTCAGCAACACCTTCACCGCGACCTTGCGGTGCAGCGATTGCTGGGTGGCGAGGTAGACCTCGGCCATGCCGCCTTGGCCGAGCAGGCCGTGCACCTTATAGCCGGGTATTTCGATCAAGGCTTCACTCATGGCTGCTGCCCCGCATCGGGCGATTTCTTGCGCAGGCTGAACAGGCGGCTGAGCAAACCGCGCGGCCTGCTCTCCTCGCTCGGCGGCGGCACGCTGCGGGCCAAGACGATGCAGGAAATATTGTCCTTGCCGCCCATGCGATTGGCTGCGTCGACCAGCTGCGTTACCAACTCGTCGAGGGTCTGCGCGTTGCTGCACAGCTGGTGAATCTGCTCGTCGTCGAGCTCGCCGGTCAGCCCGTCGCTGCACAGCAGGAGCAATTCGTCGGTGCCCAGGTGGCCGTGTATCGCGCCCACTTCGAGCGTTTCATCGTCGCGCCCCAAGCAACGCAGGATCACGTTGCGCTGCGGATGGTTACGCGCTTCGCCGGGGCTCATCTGTCCGGCGTCGATCATCGACTGCACCCAGCTGTGGTCCTGGGTCAGGCGCTCGATACGCTCGGCGCCGACCCGGTAGGCGCGGCTGTCGCCGACCCAGGCGATCTCGAAAGCGCCGCCGTCGAAGCGCACCGCGACCACCGTGGTGCCCATGCCGCGGCCTTGGCTATCGCTGGCCGCGGCGGCGACGATCGCGCGATTGGCCCGGTGCACCGCATCGACCAGGGACGCGTCGGCGGCACAGGCGCTCTGCAAGGTTTCCAGCGCCAAGGCACTGGCCACCTCACCGCAACTATGCCCGCCCATGCCGTCGGCCACCGCCCACAGGTTCAGGTCGGGGCAGCACAGCAAGGCATCCTCGTTGTGCCCGCGCACCTGGCCGGCGACGCTTTGTCCGGCATATATCAGGGTTTCTTCGATCAAGGTCATCGGCTGCTTCTGGAGCCGGGGAACCGCCCCGGCGAACGCACAAGAGCGCCCATGATGCGGCCGTGCAGCGCGGCTGTCACCGGTATAAGGGGAAATTTGCCGGCGAACTGTTAACCAGTCGAACAGTCTCCGCCCGCTGACCGCGCCTTATTGCGCCTGCCCGGTTATGCTTGGCCGCGCAGCAAAACTTCAACCCTCCGACAGCGGATACCCGATCTGTACTACCGCGCCCTCCCCGCTCCGCTCAAACCGCTCGCGGAGAAACTCTACCGGGCGCAACGTAGCGCCATACGCAGCCATTCCACGGATCAGCTGTGGGTCGCCCAGCACGGCGAGATATGTGCGGCATTGTGCCTGCGCCCGGTCGAATCGGGGCTTTGGCTGACCAGCCTGCTGGTCGCGCCGTCGCTACGCGGCCAGGGCATCGCCAGCCGCTTGATCGAGCATGCACTGGCCGATCGCAGCGAGCCGGTCTGGCTATTTTGTCATCCGCAATTGACGGCGTTTTACCGGCGCCTTGGCTTCACGTCCTGCGACGCACTGCCCCATAGCCTCAGCCAACGCCTGCAGCGCTACCAGCGCAGCAAACAACTGATCGCCCTGATGCGCGTGCCGACTTCATAGAGAGACGGGAAGCATCGACGGCTTCGACGCCGTGCATCGTTCAACCAGCCGCAACTCGCTCACCGCGCCAGTGCCACACCCAGCGCCGGCCGCGGGAGCAACAGATGAAAGGCGCTAAATGCCGTCACAGCGAATACGCAGTTCAGCACCAGCATGGGCCAAGCCGTGCCATCCGCCAGCATGCTCAGCAGCACGCCGCTGCACGTCGCCCCCGCCATCTGTGCAAAGCCCATGAACCCAGCCGCCAAACCGGCGCGATGCGCATTGGGGATGACCGCCCCGGCCACCGAGGCCGGCAGCAACATGCCGCCGCCCAAGGTAACCAGCACCTGCGGGATCGACAGCCCCAGCACCGACAGACCGAACAGCAGGTAGACCGCCAGGGTGGTGACGCCACCAAGCGCGACCAGCACCGCGCCTATGGCCACGATTTTCTCGGGCCCCAACTGCATGATCCGGCGCTGGGTAAACAACGCACCGACGATCAGTGCCGAGACGATCGCACCGAAGGTGAGGCCATATTGCGCCGGGCTCAGTTCGAGCAAACCGATATACACCGCCGAAGAGCCTGCCACCACCGCGAACATCGCCCCATAGGTACAGGCCAGCGTCAGCGCCAGGGCGCGAAACGAAGCGGCGCGCAGCAAGTCGGCGTAATTGCCGGCAAGAAGGCGTAACTGCCCGGCCTGCGGGTCGAGGTTGCGGTTGCTCTCGCGATATAGGCCCAGCACCGCCAGCAGCGCGCCGAAACCGATCGCCAAGGCCAGCAGAATAGGCGCACGCCAGCCGCCATACAGGGTCAACACACCGCCGATCATCGGCGACAAAGCTATCGCGCAGAGCATGCCGATCACCGTCAACGCCAATGCCGGACCGGCTTGCGCCTGCCACACATCCCGCACGATGGCCCGCGCCAGCACCAGTGCGGCACAGGCACTGAGCCCTTGCAGCACGCGGGCGGCGACGAATTCGCCCATGCTGCTGGCCAACAGCATCCACAGCGTGGCCAACAGGTACACCGCCAGGCCGGCGAGCAATACCGGACGCCGGCCGATGCGGTCGGACAACGGCCCCAGCCACAGCTGACCGAGACCAAAGGCGGCGACGAAGGCCGACAGCGCCAGCAGGCTGCTGCCCGGACGTGCCGACATGATCAGCTCGATGGCTCCGAGGCTGGGGATGATCAGTTGCGTGGAAATCTCCCCCAATGCGGTCAAGACAACCAGCATCAGCAACAGACTGCGGGACGGCGATGGATAGGTTTGCATGGTGGGGTGTCCTGTACTTTGCGGTCGATTCGAGACGTTCTCGATTCATTACATTTCAACCATAATATTATAGATCATATTACGTCTATAATTTATTTGTCTTGACCCCTACCACCGGTCGCCATACTCGGGCGTGCCATCATCGGCGGCCGGGAAAAGTGGCCAGCGCGACGCAGTCGCGGACTAAGGCGAATTACAGGTATAAGATGACGGTCAGCATCTGAACTCAGGCAACACCGGGGATCCCTATGCGTTATTCAGAAGACCATAAAGCCCAGACCCGCCAGCGCATCATCGATGAGGCCGCGCGGCTGTTTCGTCGCGACGGCGTCGGCGCTACCGGCCTGCAACCGCTGATGAAAACCCTGGGGCTGACCCACGGCGGTTTCTACGCGCACTTCACATCGAAAGACGAGCTGGTGGAAACCGCCCTGCGCCACAGCGTCGAAAAGCTCGACGCGGTCACTGCGGCGATGACCGATAACGACAAGCCGCTGGCCGGCCTGATCAATGGTTATCTATCGACAGCGCACCGCGCCAATCCGGGCGAAGGTTGCCCATTGCCGACCCTGTCCGCTGAGCTGGGCCAGCGCGGCGCCCCCAGCCCGACCACCGACGCTATGGTGCGCAGCCGTCTTGGCACGATCGAAGCCGGTCTCGACGGCGAGCATGCCGCGGATCAGAGCGTATTGATCCTCAGCGCCATGGTCGGCGCCCTGCTGCTGTCGCGCAGCGTCAACGACGCCGAGCTGTCCGACCGCCTGCTGCAAACCACTCGCCGCCTGTTGATCGAACAGTACACCAGCGAAACCGCCTGAGCGGATACCGTACAACCCCGCGAAACACAAAAAAGCGGACAACCCTTGCAGGTTGTCCGCTTCGCCCTAACCCCAGCGGTCAGGTGTTGCGATCAGTTATGACGGATCAAATGATCGAAGGCGCTGAGCGACGCTTTGGCGCCCTCGCCCACGGCGATGACGATCTGTTTATACGGCACTGTGGTCACGTCGCCCGCGGCGAAGATCCCGGGCAGCGATGTTTCGCCACGGGCGTCGACGATGATCTCGCCGCGCGGCGACAGCTCGACGGTACCCTTGAGCCAGTCGGAGTTCGGCAACAGGCCGATCTGCACGAAGATGCCTTCCAGCGCGAGGGTGTGGAACTCGCTGGAGTTGCGGTCCTTGTACACCAGGCCGTTGACCTTCTGGCCGTCGCCGGTCACTTCGCTGGTCAGGGCGCTGGTGATCACGCTGACATTCGGCAGGCTCATCAGCTTGCGCTGCAGCACCGCATCGGCACGCAGCTGGCTGTCGAACTCGAGCAAGGTGACATGCGCGACTATGCCCGCCAGATCGATGGCCGCCTCGACGCCTGAGTTGCCACCGCCGATCACCGCAACGCGCTTGCCCTTGAACAGCGGGCCGTCGCAGTGCGGGCAGTAGGCCACGCCCTTGCCCCGGTATTCCTGCTCGCCGGGCACGTTCATTTCGCGCCAACGGGCTCCGGTGGCGAGAATCAAGGTCTTGGCCTTGAGCGACGCGCCGCTCTCGAAGCGTACTTCATGCAGGTCGCCGGCCTCCTTGGCGGGCACGATGGCGCTGGCGCGCTGCAGGTTCATGATGTCGACGTCGTATTGCTTGACGTGCTCTTCCAAGGCGCGGGCCAGCTTCGGCCCTTCGGTCTCCTGGACGGAGATGAAGTTCTCGATGGCCATGGTATCGAGCACCTGACCGCCGAAACGCTCGGCCGCCACACCGGTGCGGATGCCCTTGCGCGCGGCGTAGATCGCCGCCGCGGCGCCGGCCGGGCCGCCACCGACCACCAGCACATCAAAGGCGTCCTTGGCGTTGAGCTTGTCGGCGTCGCGGGCGCTGGCGCCGGTGTCGATCTTGGCGAGAATCTCTTCGACGCCCATGCGACCCTGGCTGAACAGCTCGCCGTTGAGATAGATGCTCGGCACCGACATGATCTGCCGCGCCTCGACTTCCGCCTGGAACAGCGCACCGTCGATCGCCACATGGCGGATATTCGGGTTGAGCACCGCCATCAGGTTCAGCGCCTGCACCACGTCCGGGCAGTTCTGGCAGGACAGCGAGAAATAGGTCTCGAAGCTGAACTGGCCTTCGATGCCTTTGACCTGTTCGATCAGATCGGCTTCGAGCTTGGAGGGATGGCCGCCAACCTGCAGCAGTGCCAGCACCAGGGAGGTGAACTCATGGCCCATGGGGATGCCGGCGAAACGCAGGCCGATATCCGCTCCCGGCCGATTCAGCGCGAAGGACGGCGTGCGGCTGTCGCTGCCGTCTTCGCGCAAGGTGATCTTGTCGGTCAGGCCGACGATGTCGTGCAACAAGGCACTGAGTTCGCGGGATTTATCGCTGTCATCGAGGGACGCGACTATCTCAAATGGCTGAGTGACCTTTTCCAGATAAGCCTTCAATTGGCCTTTAAGCGTGGCGTCCAACATGATGCAGGTATCCCTTTGACAAAATTCAGGAACAAAAACGCCCGAGCGGATCGCGCCCGGGCGTCCGGCACTGGAGGGCTGGGTAACAGCCCTTAAGCGCGTTTAGCAGCAAAACGGAGTGGAAAGCGTCGCGAGCGAAACGCTGGCAAGGCGGGATCAGGCGAGGAAGCGGAGTGTACGACTGTACATGAGCATTCCGAGTCTGATCCCAACGCCGCCAGCGTGAGCGCAGCAGCTTTGCGACCGTTTTTTAGATTTTGCCGACCAGATCCAGAGACGGCGCCAAAGTCGCCTCGCCTTCTTTCCACTTGGCCGGGCAGACTTCGCCCGGGTGAGCGGCGGTGTACTGAGCGGCTTTCAGCTTGCGCAGGGTTTCCGATACGTCGCGGGCGATTTCGTTGGAGTGGATTTCCACGGTCTTGATCACGCCTTCCGGGTTGATCAGGAAGGTGCCGCGCAGCGCCAGGCCTTCTTCCTCGATATGCACGCCGAAAGCGCGGGTCAGTGCGTGAGTCGGGTCGCCGACCAGCGGGAACTGAGCCTTGCTCACAGCCGGGGAAGTCTCGTGCCAGACCTTGTGCGAGAAATGGGTATCGGTGGTGACGATATAGACTTCAGCGCCCGCCTTCTGGAACTCGCTGTAGTTGTTGGCGGCGTCTTCGATCTCGGTCGGGCAGTTGAAGGTGAAGGCGGCCGGCATGAAGATCAGCACCGACCACTTGCCCTTCAGGGACTGCTCGGTGACTTCGATGAACTTGCCGTTGTGGAAGGCGTTGGCTTTGAAAGGTTGAACGGTGCTGTTGATCATTGAGCGACTCCTCAGGGGTGATTTAATTGAGTGATTGAATTCGACCCGGAGAAGACTACCCGCCTATGTACGAAATACCTTATTGATTGAAGCCATGGGTTTGATTGGCTGATTCAATCGAACCCACAACAAAATTTTAAAAAACAAAGACTTAATGCTGGTCGTAATTGTAGGAACCTGGGGGACGCCTAGTTGGGAGCGCCTAGTTGCGGACGCCTAGTCGGAAGCGCCCAGTCCTTGCTGGCGATCTTTATGGGTCAAAAGCATCGCCAGCAAGCTGGCTCCTACATTTAGCAGGCCGTTGAAAAACGTAGGCGAGGCAGGCAAGACAAGGCAAAAACGGCCGAAAAGCGGAGTTTACTGGTGTAAATGAGCATTTTGAGGCCGTTTTTAACGCAGTATTGCCAACGCAGGTAGTTTTTCAACGGCCTGCTAGAGATGGCGTATCAGCTCAAGCTATCGTCGATCACCAGCACCAGCTTGCCGTCGACCTGATTGCTCGCCAGCGCGGCGAATGCCGCTTCCGCGTCTTCGACCGCGAAGCGCTGCTGCAATTGGGGTTTGAGGCGGCCCTCGGCGAACAACGGCCACACCTGCTGCTGCAGATCGCGCAGCAGATCGGCCTTGAACTGGTCGTCGCGGTTGCGCAGGGTCGAGCCGATCAATTGCACGCGTTTGCTCAGCAGCACGCCCATATCCAATTCGGCCTGACGCCCGCCCATCAAACCGATATTGATCCAACGCCCATCGAGCCCCAGCAGCGCCAGGTTCAATGCGGCATAGTGGCCGCCCACCGGGTCGAGAATCACATCGAAGGGCGCGAAGTCGCGCAACGCCTGCAGATCGTCATCCCGCAGCACCCCACCCTGGGCGCCCAGGGACTCGCAATAGGCCAACCGCTCGGCCGAACCGACACTGACCCAACACGGATTGCCGAAGGCTTTGCAGAGCTGGATAGCCGCCGAGCCGACACCGCTGGCGCCGGCATGCAGGAGGACCTTTTCGCCCGGTTTCAGTGCGGCAAGCTGGAATAGATTGAGCCAGGCCGTGGCATAGACTTCCGGCAGCGCCGCCGCCTCGTGCAGCGAGACACCTTCGGGTATCGGCAAGACGTGCCGCGCATCGACCACCACCTTTTCGGCCATACCGCCGCCGGCGAGCAAAGCGCAGACCCGGTCGCCGACTTTCCAGTCGCAACCGGCGCCGACTTCGCTGATTATCCCGGCGCATTCCAGGCCCAAGGTCGCGCTGGCGCCGGGTGGCGGCGGATACAAGCCGGCGCGCTGCAACAAATCGGCGCGATTCAGCCCCGCAGCCGCCACGCGAATGCGAACTTCGCCCACATCGCAGGCCGGAACCTGCTGCTCCAGCCACTCCACACGCCCTTCAACGCCTTGCAATGCCTTCACGCTGCCTCCATAGTGCATTTAAACGAGCCCCCGCACGTGCGCCGGGCTTTTGCATTGCGCCGATGGAACTGGCGCCCTTACAGACGGCCTAATATGCGTTATCAATTGCCTGTACGTCGAATCGGTGTGAAACGTCCCCTACTCAGCACCTTCCTCGCCCTTAGCCTCAGCCTAGGCGCTTCGCCGCTCTACGCGAAAGCCACCACACCCGATCCCTGGGAATATCTGCAGCCCACACGCGAGCAGGTAATCGCCAGCCTCAATGTGGTCGAGCTGCTCAATCGCCACCACTACAACAAGCCGCCGCTGAACGATGAGCGTTCGAACAAGATCTATCAGGGCTACCTGAAGATGCTCGACCCCTCGCGCAGCTACTTCACCGCGGGCGATATCGCTGAATTCGACCAGTGGCGCGATCAATTCGACGACCTGCTGAAGAATGGCGAATTGCAGCCGGGCTTCCTGATCTACAAACGCCACCTCGAGCGCCTGCAAGGTCGCCTGCAATTCGCCTTGAACATGCTCGAACAAGGCGTCGACAAGTTCGACTTCAGCGTCGACGAAAGCTTGTTGATCGACCGCGAGAACGCCCCCTGGGTCGCCGATACCGCCGCCCTCGACGATCTCTGGCGCAAGCGGGTGAAGGATGAAGTGCTGCGCCTGAAAATCGCCGGCAAAGAACCCAAGGCGATTCAGGAACTGCTGATCAAGCGCTATAAGAATCAGCTGTCGCGCCTGCAGCAAACCCGCGGCGAAGACATCTTCCAGTCGTATATCAACGCCTTCGCGATGTCCTACGACCCGCACACCACCTACCTGTCGCCGGATAACGCGGAAAACTTCGACATCAACATGAGCCTGTCGCTGGAAGGTATCGGCGCCGTGCTGCAAAGCGACAACGAACACGTCAAGGTGGTGCGCCTGGTGCCCGCCGGCCCAGCCGAGAAAAGCAAGCAGATCGCCCCGGCGGACAAGATTATCGGCGTAGCCCAGGGCAACGACGAGATGGTCGACGTGATCGGCTGGCGTCTGGACGAAGTGGTCAAACTGATCCGCGGCCCGAAAGGCTCGCTGGTGCGCCTGGAAGTGATTCCCGCGAGCAACGCGCCGAACGACCAGACCAGCAAAGTGGTCAACATCACCCGCGAAGCGGTCAAGCTGGAGGAGCAAGCGGCGAAGAAATCCGTGCTGGAGCTCAACCACCAGGGCCGCGACTACAAGCTGGGGATTATCGAGATACCGGCGTTCTACCTGGACTTCAAAGCGTTCCGCGCCGGCGACCCGAACTACACCAGCACCACCCGCGACGTGAAACGCCTGCTCACCGAGCTGCAGAAGGAAAAAGTCGACGGCGTGGTCATCGACCTGCGCAACAACGGCGGCGGTTCGCTACAGGAAGCCACCGAGCTGACCGGACTGTTCATCGATCAGGGGCCGACCGTGCTGGTGCGCAACAGCGACGGCCGCGTCGACGTACTGGCCGACGAAAACAGCGGGGTCTTCTACAAGGGACCGCTGGCGGTGCTGGTCAACCGCCTGTCCGCCTCGGCTTCGGAGATTTTCGCCGGCGCCATGCAGGACTATCACCGAGCCCTGATCCTCGGCGGACAGACCTTCGGCAAAGGCACGGTGCAAACCATTCAACCGCTCAACCATGGCGAACTGAAGCTGACCCTGGCCAAGTTCTACCGCGTTTCCGGACAGAGCACCCAGCACCAGGGGGTGATCCCGGATATCCAATACCCCGACGTGATGGACACCAAGGAAATCGGCGAAAGCGCATTGCCCGAAGCCATGCCCTGGGACAGCATCAAGCCGGCGATCAAACCGGAGCTGGACCCGATCAAGCCGTTCCTGGTCGAGCTGCAAGCGCGCTACGAGAACCGCACGGCGAAAAACCCGGACTTCACCTTCACCCGCGACCAGCTGACCCTGGCGCAGAAGTTGATGGCCGAAACCAGCGTCAGCCTCAACGAAACCAAGCGTCGCGCGCAGCAGAGCGATATCGAAGCCCAGCAACTGGTGATCGAGAACAGCCGCCGCAAGGCCAAGGGCGAAGACCTGCTCAGCAAACTCGAGGAAGAGGACGAAGACGCGGCGCCGAGCGAACCGAAGAAGACCAAGCCGGAAGACGACGCCTTCCTCGCCGAAAGCGGACACATCCTGATCGATTACCTCGGGCTGAGTTCCAGGCTGGCCAAGCAATAAACGGGAGCCGGCACGGACGTCATCAAACAGTCATCAAACTGTCGTGAAATGCAGGGGCTGATAGCAATCAGCCCCTTTTTTTTACGGATACTCAGCCATGACCGTCACCGAGCAGTTGAGCGCGCTGAATCATATTCTTGCTCACGGCGACCTACACAGCCTGTTTCAACCGATCGTCTGCCTCTCCGAGCGACGCATCCTCGGCTATGAAGCCCTGACCCGCGGCCCATCCAACAGCCCCCTGCATTCGCCCCTGACGCTGTTCGCCGTGGCCCGCCACGCCGGGCGTTTGAGCGAGTTGGAAGTGGCCTGCCGACGCAATGCCTGCCGGCGTTTCAGCGAACTGAAACTGCAGGGCAAACTGTTTCTCAACGTATCGCCCGACTCCCTGCTCGAACCCGGGCACCAGCCGGGGCGCACCCTGCAATTGCTGCAGACCTATGGCATCCCGCCCAGCCAGGTGGTGATCGAGCTGACCGAACAATCGCCGACCCACGACTTCGCCTTGCTCGACACCGCCCTGCATCACTACCGCGCCATGGGCTTTTCGATTGCCCTGGACGACCTCGGCGCCGGCTATTCGAGCCTGCGCCTCTGGTCCGAATTGCGCCCGGACTATGTGAAGATCGACCGTCATTTCATCGACGGCATCCATCAGGACCTGGTCAAGCGCGAGTTCGTCGACTCCATTCTGAAAATGGCCAAGGCTTCGCGCGCTCAGGTCATCGCCGAAGGCATCGAGCTGGAGGAGGAACTCACGGTGCTGGCGGAGATGGGTATCGATCTGCTGCAGGGCTATCTGCTCAGCCGCCCGCAGGAAAAACCACCGAGCGACGCCTATCAGTTGCTGCCGAAATACCGCAACACCCCGGCGCCGCTGAACGAGACCAGCGGCGACCTCGGCGCCCTGCTCAATAACCAACCCGCAGTGGGCGTGCAAACGCCGATCGCCGAAGTGCTGGAAGCCTTTCGCGGCCAGGCCAACCTGAACTCCCTGGCGGTCCTCAACGAGCAGCAGCAACCGGTGGGCATCGTGCACCGTCACTCGCTATCCGAAGCCTTGCTCAAACCCTTCGCGGCCGACCTGTTCGCGCGCAAACCGATCAGCCGCCTGATGAGCGACGACTTTCTCGCCGTCGAACAATGCCAATCGCTGCAGAAAGTCAGCCGCCTGCTGACCAGTCGCGCGCGCCAACGTATCGAGGAGGACTTCATCGTCATCGACGATGGCCGCTATCAGGGCATGGGCCGGGTGATAGACGTGCTGAAATTGATCACCGAGCTGAAAATCCAGCAGGCCCGCTATGCCAACCCGCTGACCCTGCTCCCCGGCAATGTGCCGATCCAGCAATGCCTGAGCCGCCTGTTGCAGCAGAATCGCGAAGCGGTGATCTGCTACGTGGATATCGACAACTTCAAGCCGTACAACGACCTCTACGGCTATGCCAAGGGTGACGAGGTGCTGCTGAGCCTGGCGCAATGCCTGACCCAGCAGGTCGATCCGAGCAAGGATTTCGTCGGCCATATCGGTGGCGATGACTTCCTGCTGGTGTTCGGCTCGGAGGACTGGCGCGCCCGGCTCAACCGCCTGTTCGACGATTTCCAGAACCAATGCCGGCGCTTCTATCGCGACGAACACCTGCAGGCCGGCTGTTTCTTCGCCGCCAACCGCCAGGGCAAGCGCAAGGAATACGCGCTGTTGTCGCTATCCCTGGGCGTGGTGCACCTGCACCCGGAACAGTGCGCGCATCTGGACGCCAACCAACTGGCCGGCCTGGCCTCGGAGGCCAAGCGCCATGCCAAGGGGGTGCCGGGTTACAGCCTGCATATCCTCGATACGCGCGAGCAGCCGGCTTAAGGCTCCTGACGATAGGGCAACAGGCCACGCGCCTCTTCGGCGTAGGCCAGCACCCCATCGCACTCGCGCACGAGAAAATCCGCCACGGCGGCGCGTAACCCCGGATGGCAGAGATAATGCCAGGAACGACTGATCACCGGCTCGAAACCGCGGATCAGTTTGTGCTCGCCCTGGGCGCCGGCGTCGAAACGCTGCAGGCCATGGGCGATGGCATAGTCCATACCCTGATAGAGACAGGCCTCGAAATGCAGGCGGTCGAACTCGGCCAGACAGCCCCAGTAACGCCCGTACAGGCTATCGCCGCCGACCAGACTGAAGGCCATCGCCACCGGCCGTGAGCCCTGTCGCGCCAACACCACGCGGAGCATCTCGGGCATGCGCTCGGCCAACAGGCTGAAAAACACGCGAGTCAGATAAGGCGACTGGCCACGCACACGATAGGTATTGGCGTAGCACAGGTAAACGAAGTCCCAGTCGGCCTCGCTCATCTGCCGGCCTTCGCGCCAGTCGAACTCGATGCCCTGCCCCGCCACCTGCTCGCGCTCCTTGCGCATCTGCTTACGCTTGCGCGAGCTGAGCCGATCGAGGAAATCCTGAAAATCGCGGTAACCGCGATTGTGCCAATGGAACTGGCAACCGAGCCGTTGCAACCAACCGTCGCGCCCCTGCAGCAAGGCATCGTCGGCGCTATCGGTAAAGTTGATATGCAGGCTGGACAGCCCCTGTTGCTCCAAGCCGGCGCTCGACTCATCGAGCAGTTGCGCCGCCGCCAGCGGATCGCCGAGCAAGCGCGGGCCCGTCACCGGGGAGAACGGAATGGCGCCGAGCAGTTTGGGGTAATAAGCGATGCCAGCGCGCTGGCAGGCATCGGCCCAGCCATGGTCGAACACGTATTCGCCGTAGGAATGGCTTTTCACATAGGCAGGCAGCGCCGCCAAGGGCTGGCCCTGGCCATCGAGCAACAGCTGATGCGCCGCCTGCCAACCGCTACGCCCGCCAACGCTGCCGCTGTCTTCCAAGGCGGACAAAAACGCGTGGCGCAGAAAGGGTTGCGGACTGCCGAGCAACCCATCCCAAGCGGTGGGGGTGAGCTCATGCAGGGATCTCAAGCAAGACAAAGGCATCGGCGACTCGCTGCTACGGACTAGGCCGCACTATAACGCCAAGTAGACGCCTCTGTCGGAGCCAGTGAGGCGCTGAGTAAGCTGGGCCACCCGTGCGTATCACCGGTACATGACAAAAAAATGCCGCTCACTTCGGGTCAAGTGAGCGGCATTGCGCATGCAACGAGCTTAAAAGGAGCAGCGGGTGTAACGCCCTACTTAGAACACGTACTGCAGGCGACCGATGATGGCTTTACCGTCGTCCTGCACGTCTTCGCCGTTGACTTGCGAAGTGCTGTCGAGGTTGTCGACCTCGTAGTCCACGTAGTTCAAGCTCATGCGCACGGCCGGGGTGGCGAAGTAGTTGACACCCACCACCATGGCATTGGCTTCGAACTCATCGCTCAGATCGTCCGCGACCACACCGACCACACCGCTCATCATCTGCGCCGGAATGGCGCCTGCGTCGGCGTCGATGGTATTGCTTTCATAACGCGCGAATACTTCGAAAGTCCCTTTCATGTCGGTCGGCTTGTCCCACTTGCCAGCACCGGCCTTGTAGCCGCGGGCGCCGCCGAACATGTAGGAAACCTGGCCGTAGTAACCGCTGGCGTCCACGTCGGCATCGACACCGCCGGCAGTTTCACCGGAAACCTGGCGCTGGAAGTACTCGGCAGCGGCACGGAAGGAGCCGAACTGAGCGCCGGTTTCCAGTACCCACTCGACGTCTTTGTCGGTCTCAGCGGTGCTGCCGAAAGCGATACGCGCATCGTCATCGCTGCGAATGCCCATGCGGGTGCGCACGCTGGAGCTGTTGTCATCCGGATTGTTGCTGTGGAAGTTGGCACCCAGGTGGATCACATCGGTGCCGTTCAGGTACGGCGCCCAGTTGGCGCGCAGGGTGTAGCCGAACAGCTCGTCGTTGTCGTCGGACTCATACTTGTCGTAGTGAGCCGCCTGAGCCATCAGGCCGTAGTTGTCACCGGTGTGCATAACGTTGACACCGAATTTGGCATCCTCGTCGCCATTGAGGAAGTCATACATGAACGGACGTTCGATGGCGGTGATCCACGACGAGCTGGTGGTGTTCTCCAGGCCGTAGTCGACGCCGAACTGGCCAACGGTCACGTCGACAAAGCCCAGGCCGCTGTAGGTGATAAAGGCACGGTCGAAGTCGGTGCCATCATCTTCGTCGTAGCTGACACGCAGACCATAACCCCAGTCCTTATAGGCCACGCCTTCAAAACCGACTTCACCGCGACGGATAAAGGTGTTGAAGGTATCGTCGAACGGATCGTTCTGGCGGCCTGCCATCAAACCGTCGAAGTTGGTGACATCCCACTGCAACTTACCGCCCAGCTTGAAGCTGAATTCCTTGTCGGTAGTAGCGACTTCCAGGCCGCCCTTGGTCTTGATCACGAGATCGGCGCCGTCGGTGGTGACGGTGCCGGCGAAAGCCTGGGCGGAAACGGCCAGAGCCAGGGCGCTGGTAGCGAAACCGGCCGCTACTCCACGAAAGCTGTGCTTACGGATCATCAAGGATTCCTCTAATAGACTTTTAGTGTTGAAAACACCCGAGCGGGGGGCTCGTTCGTGCTGAGGGGAATCTTGGCGAGGCGATATTTCAGCGCAGTTGCCGTTATATAAAATTTTGATGACTGACTGAACTTTTACTCCTTTCAACTATAAGCAGAGCGCTGCACTGTTTCTTAACCGGCGATGCGAACTGCCAGCGGCGTACTAAACGGGCCTGCGCAGCCCCTTGGCCAGCCAATAATCCAGGCTCAGCCAACGTCCCGCGCCGCTGAAGAACAAGGCCACGAGCATCACCAGATAGGTGGCGGCAAATTCGATGCCGTTGTTCAGCACGACGAACTTGCCGCTGCTGGTCAGCCAGTCGTAGTTGCCGTGCTCCTTGAGAATCGCCCGCGCCCGCTCGATTTTCTCCACCGAGGCCAGCACTCGGTCGTTGGCGAACGGTGCCGAGGCATCGGCAATCGCTTGCCAGCCGAACGGCAGATGCACAGCGAAGATCGCCACCAGCATGGTGACGATCAAAGGAATGCTGATCCAACGCACCGCCAGGCCGAACAGCAACAGGATCGCGCCGCCTGCTTCGGTCAACGCGGCGGCCCAGGCCAGCAGCTCGGGAAAGGGCAAGCCCAGCCCCCAGTCGGGATTGCCGAACCAGGCGGCGGTGGCGCCGATATCGGCCAGTTTATGGGTACCGGCCATCCAGAAAATCGGCACAAGATACAGGCGCAACAGCAAGGGGCCGATGAAATCCAGGCGGCGGGTGGCGTCCAGGGCGTCCTGAAGCCGATTGAGGAAAGTCAGCATGGGGGTATCTCCAAAGTCACCGCGACGTCAGGCGGTCAGGGGGCGCGCCAGATGCCCTGGCGTTGCCAGTCATCGAGCAGTTGTTGGGCGTTATTGAAATAGTCCGCATCGGCAGCCAGGCCATGCTCGTCAGCCAACTGCCGCAAGGTGGCCTCGGCGCTCGCGCCGGCTTGCAGGCCGAGGGCCAGTCGGTAGGCGAAGGGGCTCAGTTGCATAAAGCGCACTTTGTCGTGCGGATCGCGCCAGGCCAGCAAGCAGGTGGCCTGCTCCGGCGGGGTCTCGGGCTGGTAGTCGCTGCCGAGCCGCTGTACCGGCCAGCGGTACGCCAGCGGCCAGGCCAGGGCCGACCAACCTTCAGGCGCGGGCGTGGCATCGCTGACATCGAGGGCCAACTCGACCCACTCGTAATGCGCCAGCTCCAGAATGAAGGGCGGATCGCCCGCTTGCGCGACATAGCCTTGTTGCAGCCAGCCGAGAAACTCCTGGCTGATTTCCAAAAAATACGGCGTCGTAGCGCGGTGCTCGGCGATAAAGCCACGAACCAAGCGATTCCAGCGTGGTGCCTCGAACAGCGTGCGCAACACCGGGAAGGCGCCGCTGATAAAACTCTCGATATTGTTGAAAAACAGGCTTTCGTAGATCGCCATGCGTTCGGCATCGATCCCCTCGAGCAGCGGCTGCTCGCCAGGCCGCCGGATGCGCGCGGCAAAAGCGCGTTGCAGGGCCACGCCGCTCATGTGCCGTAGCTCCGCTGTTGGCCGGCCGCCTGCAACTGGCGAATCTGCGCAATTTCGCCGTACAGCTCGGCAATCGGCGGGAAGTTGAAGTCGCGCTCCAGCAAAGTCGGCCGCACGCCGTGCACCGCATAGGCATGTTCGAGCAGCGCCCACACCGGGTCGATCACCGCCGCACCATGGGTATCGATCTTCAAATCCGCGGCCTCGTCGTAGTGCCCGGCGACATGCACATAGGCGATACGCTCACTGGGCATGGCGGCGATATAGGCACGCGGGTCGAAGCCAAAATTGATGGCGTTGACGTATACATTGTTCACATCGAGCAACAGTTGGCAGTCGGCGCGCTCCAGCAGCGCACGGACGAAGCTCGCCTCATCCAGCTCGCCCGGCAACTGCGCATAGGCCGAGACGTTCTCGATGATCAACGGCCGCTCCAGCACCTCCTGCACGGTACGCACCCGGGTGGCGATGCGATCCACCGACTCCTCGCAGAACGGCAGCGGCATCAGGTCGTACAGCTGGCCGTCGTCGGCGCAGGCCGACAGATGCTCGCTGTAGCCGCGAATACCGTGCTCGTCGAGAAAGCCTTTGATGGCCTTGAGCAGTTGCATATCCAGCGGGGCGAAACCGCCGAGGTTGAGGGACAGACCATGGCAGAGAAACGGCAGGCGCTCGGTCAGCGCGCGCAATTGCTTGCCCAGCCGACCGCCGACACCGATCCAGTTTTCCGGCGCCACTTCGAGGAAATCCAACTCGGCCGTGGTGCATTCAGCCAACGCGCCGAGCAGGCCGCGACGCAAGCCAAGGCCGGCGCCGTCGACGAAATCCGTCCGCATGTTCTGCCCTCCCGGCCTCACTCAGGCGTCCTGCTTCTCGGCGCCGCACTTGCCTTCGCCGCATTTGCCTTCGGCTTCGGCCTTGGCGCCGGACTTGGCTTCGCCGCCACATTTGCCTTCGCCGCACTTGCCCTCGCTCTCGGCCTTCATTTCGCCGCCGCATTTGCCCTCGCCACAGGAACCCTCGGCGGATTTCTCGCCGGCCGCCAGGCTGTAACCGCTGCTCAGCTCTTGCGCGGCGAACGGATTGCCGGCGGCTTGCGCGGTAAATGCGGCGCTGGTCAACAAAGCGGCGCCGAGGCCAGCGACTAGGGTGTTCAGATGGTTCATGGCAACTCTCCAATGCGTTTCGATAATGGGGCCGTATTGGCTCCCTCGGCATAATGGACGCGACAAGCGAGCGGGCGTTACAGCGGGCGATGATTTTTATCCAACGCCTGCACCTGAAGGGGGCTCAATCCGGCGGCCGCGGGGGATTTGCAGCAGGGGAATTTGCGACGCGACAAGGCTCCGCCTGGCGAATAACCAGGCAGTTCATCGTTGCAAATCGGGAATGGCGTATCAGGAACGCTTGCGCCGCAGTTCCGCCAGTTTCAGCGCCAAGGCGTCGAGCTCGGCGCTCTGCCCTTGCGGCAGTCGGCGCAGCACCGCCTGGCTCAAGCGCATCTGTTTGATAAAGCGTCGGCAGTTATGACACATGGCCAAGTGCATGCGCACGGCCAGGCGCCTGCGCAGGTTCATCTGACCATCGAGAAAATCGCTGGATTGGGCGACCAGTTCCTTACAACTCAACATGCCCCGGTCTCCTCGAAATGCTCCAGGGTGGCGAACACCTTCAGGCGCGCGCGGTGCAACAGCACCCGCACATTGGAGAGCGAGACCTGCAATAGATTACAGATCTCCTCCAACTCCATCCCCTCGCGCTCGCGCAGGTGCAGCACGCTGCCCTGCAACTCGGAGAGACTGGCCAGGGTACGCTCCAGGCACTCGCGTAACTCGGCCTCGGTCAGCAGGGCCTCGGGCGTGTCCTGATGCCAGGCATGGGGCGCGAGCAGCCAGTGGCCATCCTCATGGAAGCGCTCCTCGCCGATAGTGCCGTGGGGCGAAGGGATATCATCCAGCAACACTTCGCGGCGGTTCTGTTTGAGGCGGGTTTTCGCGGTATTCGCGGTGATGGTCAGCAACCAGGTCTTCAGGCTCGAGCGCCCTTGGAAACCCTCGAGGTTACGCACCACCGCAAGCCAGGCGTCCTGCACCACTTCATCGGCGTTGCGGCTGCCGACGATGGCGAACGCCACCGCGCGCATCGCCCCTTGATAAGCGGCGACCAGTTCGCGAAAGGCCTTTTGCTCGCCCGCCAACAGACGGGCGAGCAAGGCGCTGTCGGCGGGATAGTTCATCAGCGCTTACGCAGAATCACGCTGCCGATCGAATAACCGGCGCCGAAGGAGCTGAGCACGCCCAAAGTACCGCTGGGCAAGTCGTCCTGGTTTTTGTGCAGGGCGATCACCGAGCCGGCCGAGCTGGTGTTGGCATAGGTGTCGAGAATCACCGGCGCCTCATGGGGCTCGGCATCGCGACCGAGCAGCTTGCGAGCGATCAGCAGGTTCATATTGAGGTTGGCCTGGTGCAGCCAGAAGCGCTTCACATCGCTGACATTCAGCTGATTCTCGGCCAGGTGCGTGGCGATCAGCTCGGCGACCATCGGGCAAACATCGCGGAACACCTTGCGGCCTTCCTGGACGAACAGCTTGTCCGGCGCGCCAATGCCCTCTTCCGCAGCGCGGTTGAGAAAGCCGAAGTTATTGCGGATGTTGTTGCTGAACTGGGTCAACAACTTGGTGCCGACGATCTCGAACTGATACGGCGAGGTGGCCAGATCGGCGCGCTCGACGATCACCGCGGTGCAGGCATCACCGAAGATGAAGTGGCTGTCGCGGTCGCGGAAATTCAAATGGCCGGTGCAGATTTCCGGGTTGACCATCAGAATCGCCCGCGCCTGGCCGAGTTGCACGCTATTGGCTGCGGCCTGGATGCCGAAGGTCGCCGAAGAACAGGCCACGTTCATGTCGTAACCAAAGCCCTGGATACCCAGAGCCGCCTGCACTTCGATGGCCACCGCCGGATAAGCGCGCTGCAGGTTGGAACAGGCGACGATCACCCCGTCGATATCGGCCGCGGTCTTGCCGGCACGACTCAGCGCCTGCTCGGCGGCGGCAACCGCCATTTCACAGAGAATCCCCCATTCGTCGTTCGAGCGCTCGGGGATACGCGGCGTCATGCGTTTGGGATCGAGGATACCGGCTTTGTCGATGACGAAACGACTCTTGATACCCGACGCTTTTTCGATAAAGGCGCTGTTCGATTCGGCCAGCGCCTCGACTTCACCCCGCGCAATCGCCTCCGCATTCTCGCTATTGAACAGCTGAACGTAGGCATTGAACGCCTCTACCAGTTCATCGTTGGAAATGCTGTTGACCGGGGTAAAAAGACCTGTGCCGCTGATAACGACGTTGTGCACGGGAGGCTCCTCTTGTTCGGGCCGCATATGCCGGCCACTCTCTAAAGTGGTGTGCCCGGGCACTGGGCCACGGACATAAAAATGCATAAAAAGCGGAGTTTATTCGCCAAACAACGTCAGCTCTCGCCTCGAGCCGCAGAGTTTGCCACAGCCGGACAGTCGGCGTCCTCAGCGATGACGGCGCTCAGGTCGAGATAACACAGACTGTGATGCCGGTCGTTTCGACAGCTCCGCCACCTGGAAATGCCCCCGCGCCGACCATTCACACGCACAAGCAGTAGCTCGTTTGTCTAAAACAACGAACCAGATAGATAGCCAATGGCCTTCACAGCATAAACCTAAAGCGTAGAGGCGCGGCACCGGTGGCGTTCCGAAACGCAAAAACCCCTGAATTCACAAGGAAGTTCAGGGGTTTTTGGTGATGCTATATGGCGGGAAGATAGGGATTTGAACCCTAGGTACCATCGCTGATACAACGGATTTCGAATCCGTCCCGTTCGGCCACTCCGGCATCTTCCCGTGGCGGCGCGCATGATAGCAGCTGAAATCGATTTGGCGAAGCCCGCCGGGTAAATTTCTTGCTTGCTTTCAGGCGCTTGCGTCATTCGGCTGGTGTATGGCAATGGCGGCAACAGGGTGCCGCCACTGTCCGGACCGTTTACTGGGTGAGTTTGGTCAGGGCTTCGCGATACTTGTCGGCGGTCTTTTGCGCGACCTCGGCGGGTACGGCTGGCGCTGGCGGTTGTTTGTTCCAGCCGGTGGATTCCAGCCAGTCGCGCACGAATTGCTTGTCGAAGCTCGGCGGGTTCTTGCCTTCGACGTAGCTCTCGGCGGGCCAGAAGCGGCTGGAATCGGGGGTCAGCACTTCGTCCATCAGGGTCAGGGTGCCGTCTTCGTCGAGGCCGAATTCGAACTTGGTGTCGGCGATGATGATGCCGCGGGTGGCGGCGTATTCGACGGCGGCACTGTACAGGGCGATGGCGGTGTCGCGCACCTTGGCGGCGATATCCGCGCCGATGATCGCTTCGCACTGTTCGAAGGAGATGTTTTCGTCATGGTCGCCGACGGCGGCCTTGGTCGAGGGGGTGAAGATCGGCTGCGGCAGCTTGGAGGCTTCCTGCAGGCCGGCAGGCAGCTGGATGCCGCAGACGGTGCCACTCTTCTGGTATTCCTTCCAGCCGGAACCGACGATATAACCGCGCACGATGGCTTCCACGGCGACCGGTTTGAGGCGTTTGGCGACTACCGCGCGGCCCTCGACCAGCGGCAATTCGGCGGCCGGCACCAAATCTTCGACCTTGTCGCCGGTGAAGTGGTTGGGCACTAGGCCTGCGAGTTTGTCGAACCAGAAATTGGAGATGGCGGTAAGGATCTTGCCCTTGTCCGGGATCGGCTCGGCGAGGATCACGTCGAAGGCCGAGAGACGGTCGGTGGCGACCATCAGCATGCGCTTGTCGTCGATTTCGTATAGGTCGCGGACTTTGCCCGAGTAGATCTTTTTCAGGCTCAGGGTCGAGGGTGTGGTCATTTCGGGATCTCCGCCTTTACGTGGCAGCTGCCGGGCGGGTTACGCCACAAGACAGGAGGCCGCGAAAGCTTGCATGATTCTGAGCAGCCCGCGTGGCGTGCCCGTTAGTAACGAAACAGGCGAAACCCGGTGGGTTTCGCCTATTGGTAGTGCAACAACGGCCGAACCAGTCGCTTAGCCCAGGTTGTCCTGAATCAGCGTCAGTACGCGACGCGTCACATCGGCCGGCGCAATGGTGTTCAGGTCCTTTTCCACCGTAACCTGCACGCTGTCGCCGACCGGCGTCAGGCGCACCTGATAACGCTCGGCGCGCTCCTCGATGGTTTCCTTATCCGGCTCGCCGCCAAACACCTTACCGAGGAAGCCCGGCTCTTCGTCTTTCTTGCGAGCGCCTTCGGCCAGGTTGACGTAGTACACGCCGAGGCTGCGATTGAGGTCGTCGATGCGCACATCGGCCAGCTCCAGGGACCGGCCAACAGCGGACCAGGCGCGGTCGAAGTCGGCGCCCAGGTTCAATACCGGGTTGCCGTTGCCGTCCTCGGACAGGCTGACGCGGCTCGGCGCATCGAAATCGCGGGCGGCCAGCAACGAGACGGAGCCGCCCTGCTCGGCGCTGCGCGCCAGGCTGACGAGCATTTCGTCGAGCAACGCGGCGTCGACGCCGGCATTACCGCTGCGGTTGGTGAACGCCACATCGGCGCTACTGCCGGCCGGACGCACGGCGCTGACCACGAAAATCTCGCTGGTATTGCGCTGCACGCCGGGCTCGATACGTACCCGCACACGGGCTTCGTTGTCCGCCGCGCCGCCGTCGAGACTGCTGCTCAAACGGCTGGCCATGGTGGCCGACAACTGATCGATACGCTGCCAGGCACTGCTGAATTCGCCGGTCTGCGGGCGCTCGTCGACGATCTGGAAGCCATTGTCTTCGAAGAACTGGCGGGCCATCGGCCAGACTTCGGCCGGTACGCGCTGGGCGACCACCCAGCGCGAATCGCCGCTCTTCTGCAGGCTGAATTCGCTGGCGTCTGCACGCACCGACAGCGGTTGCGGCCGTGGCACTTCGTATTCATCGACCGCGGTGGTGGTCGCGATGTGCTGCGGTACGGGCAGCAGCGGGTCGAGAGGCTTGGCCTCGACATTGGCCGGCAATTGCATGGGCGCGGTTTGCCGCGCCTCGAGATAGTCGCCGCCGCGATCACGGAAATAGCCGTCTTCGCCGTAGATCCAACCGCAACCGCTGGCGCTGGAGATGATAAGAGCTAGTGCAGAGAGTCCGCCCAGTCGCTTCATGCGTGATATTTCCTCGATTAGACCAATACGCCGGACTGGCGCAGGGCCTGACGCAGCGGTTCATGACAACGGGGGCTGAGCCAGGTCAGCGGCAAGCGGATGCCGTCAGGCATCATGCCCATTTCATGCAGGGCCCACTTCACCGGAATAGGATTGGATTCGATGAACAACGCCTTGTGCAGCGGCATCAGACGGTCGTTGATGGCGCGTGCAATGGCGGCTTCGCCACGCATGGCCGCGGCGCACAGTTCGCTCATGGCGCGCGGGGCGACGTTGGCGGTCACCGAAATATTGCCCCGGCCGCCCATCAGCATCAGCTCGACGGCGGTGGCGTCGTCGCCGGAATACACCAGGAAGTCCTTGCTGACGCGGTCCAGTACTTCCTGGCCGCGCTGCAGGTCGCCGGTGGCTTCCTTGATACCGATGATGTTGCCGATCTTCGACAACCGTTCGACGGTTTCCGGCAGCATATCGCACACGGTGCGACCCGGCACGTTATATAGGATCTGCGGCGTGGCGACCGCTTCGGCGATATGCCGGAAGTGCTGATACAGGCCTTCCTGGGTCGGCTTGTTGTAGTACGGCGTGACCAGCAGGCAGGCATCGGCGCCCACCTCGGTGGCGGCGCGGGTCAGTTCAACCGATTCGCGGGTGGAGTTGCCGCCCGTGCCGGCGATGACCGGAATACGCCCGGCGACCTGATCGACCACACGTCGGATGACTTCGATGTGTTCGGCCACATCCAGCGTAGCGGACTCACCCGTGGTGCCGACCGCGACTATGGCGTTGGTGCCTTCTTGCAGATGGAAATCCACCAGTTTGCTCAGGCTGTCCCAATCGAGACCGCCTTGCGCATCCATGGGCGTGACCAGTGCCACCATACTGCCCGCAATCATGCAACCGCTCCTGCCGGAAAAAGAGAGCGTAATGGTACTGGCGCCACCAGCCTTGCACAAGCGACGCACAAGGCCGTCGAATAACCGCCGAACATCCGATATTTCTGGGCAAAGGGCCGAACATTCCTCGTTCAAGCGACCCATGAGCATTCCCCTGGGCAGCGCTTTTCGCTACCCTTCCGCCTTTGCTTGACGCGCTTTACGTGCGCCGGGCGTCAATCGCTTTAGGAAGGTTGCATGTCCACCCCCCCAGTTCGCGAACAATTCCTCCTTATCAGTGCGCTCGGCCCCAACGCCATGGAACTGACCAACGTTCTGTGCCGCGCCAGCCACGAGAACCGCTGCGCGGTGGTCAGCACCCGCCTGAGCCGGCATGGCGACTTCAGCGCGCTGGTGTTGCAGATCTCCGGTAGCTGGGATGCCTTGGCCCGCCTGGAGACGGGCCTGCCCGCCCTGGCGAAGAAGCACAGCTTCGCGGTCAATGTGATCCGCAGCGCCGCCTCGGAAGCCCGCCCCCAGGCGCTGCCCTATGTCGCCTACGTCAGCGCGGCCTATCGCCCGGACATTCTCAACGAGCTGTGCCAGTTCTTCATCGACCATCATGTCGAGCTGGAGAACCTCACCTGCGATACTTACCTGGCCCCGCAGACCGGCGGCACCATGCTCAACGCCACCCTGACCGTGACCTTGCCCGCGGGCACGCAAATCAGTTGGTTGCGCGACCAGTTCCTCGATTTCGCCGATGCCTTGAATCTGGACGCCCTGATCGAACCCTGGCGCCCACAGAACCCTTAAAAGGAAAGTTTTTATGGCCGTAGCAGTCGATACCGCGGTTGCCGATTTCCAGGCGCAAGCCACCAGCGGCCAGCAGGTGCAACTGAGCGCACTCAAGGGCCAGCAAATCGTGCTGTATTTCTACCCGAAGGACAGCACGCCGGGCTGCACCACCGAAGGCCAGGGCTTTCGCGACCAATACCCGGCATTCCAGGCGGCCAATACCCTGGTATTCGGCGTATCCCGGGATGGTTTGAAGTCCCACGAGAACTTCAAGTGCAAGCAAGCGTTCCCCTTCGAGCTGATCTCGGACAAAGACGAAGCACTGTGCCAGCTTTTCGACGTGATCAAGCTGAAGAAGCTCTACGGTAAGGAATACTTGGGCGTCGACCGCAGCACCTTCCTGATCGATAAGAACGGTGTGCTACGTCAAGAATGGCGCGGCGTGAAGGTACCGGGGCATGTCGATGCGGTACTGGCGGCGGCACAAGCCTTACACAAAGGCTGAACGCCAGCTCTTGTAGCCGGATAAGCGCAGTGCAATCCGGGCCGGGGCGCTGCCATCCCGGATTGCGCTAAGGCTTATCCGGGTTACGGATATCTCCTAAGTCAGGATTCTTTTTAGGCCGGATTTCCTGAACGTGAATCCAAGACGATCTTCATCATCCAGGGCTGCTCTGCACCAGCTCGGTACGCGGCCACGCATCGATCACCGCCTTGAACAGCGTCGCCAGAGGGATGGCGAAGAACACGCCCCAAAAGCCCCACAAGCCGCCAAACAGTAGAACCGCGCAGATGATCGCCACAGGATGCAGGTTGACCGCCTCGGAGAACAGCAGCGGCACCAGCACGTTGCCGTCGAGGGCCTGGATTACCCCGTAAACCACCATCAAGTAGAGAAACTGGTCGCTCATGCCCCACTGGAACAAGCCGATCAGCGCCACTGGCACCGTCACCACCACTGCGCCTATGTATGGCACCACCACTGACAGCCCGACCAAGAGCGCGAGCAGCGCCGCATAGTTGATGCCAAGAGCGGCAAAGGCGATATAGGTGACCACGCCGCAGATGATGATTTCGATCACCTTGCCGCGGATATAGTTGGCGATCTGCTTGTTCATCTCGCGCGCCACCCGGGTAATCAGCGGCCGCTCGGCAGGTAGGTAACTGCGGAACCATTGGCCGATCAACTCGCGGTCCTTGAGGAAGAAGAACACCAGAATCGGCACCAGCACCAGGTAGATCATGATGCTCACCAACATCGGCAGGCTGGACAGGGAAAACGACACCGCCCACTGACCGAACTGGCCCATCTCCCCACGGATCGACTCGATCAGTTGCACGACCTGGGCATCGCTGATCAGGTTCGGGTAGCGTTCCGGCAGCAACAGCAACAACGACTGCCACTCGCCGAGCATGCGCGGTAGCTCATTGAACAGACCGCTCAGTTGCCGCCAGATCAACGGCAGCAACACCAGCATGCACAGCGCCAGCGCACTGATAAACAGGATGAACACCAGCCACACCGCGACTATCTGCGGCAGGCGAATGCGCTCGAAGGCATTGACCAGGCCCTGCATCAAGAACGCCAATACCAAGCCGGTCAGCACCGGGGCCAGCATGCCGCCCAGGCTCAACACCACGGCGAAGCCGAGCACCAGCAAAATCGCCAACACCACAGCCTGCTCGTCGGAGAAATAGCGGTGGAACCAGTCCTGCAGAACTTTAAACATTGAGGTTCCTTAACCCATAGGCCGCATCATCGCGTCTCAAGCCTTGCGCAACCAATAACGATAAACGCCGCCCTCGGCCTCCTCATGCAGCAGATCATGGCCCGCCAGTTGCGCGAATACGCGGAAGTCGCGCTGCGACCCGGCATCGGTTGCGGTGACCTTGAGTACCTTGCCGCTGGCCAGACGATTCAATTCCAACTTGGCCTTAAGCAACGGCAGCGGACAATTCAGGCCGCTGGCGTCCAGCTCCACATCGAAGGCCTCGGCCCAGTCTTGCGCATCGGTCATGCAATATCTCCTAATCAAAGTCCGGCAGGCCGTTGAAAAACGTAGGCGAGGCAGGCGAGACAAGGCAAAAACAGGCGAGGAAGCGCAGTTTACGGGTTGTAAATGAGCATTCCGAGCCTGTTTTTAACGCAGTATCGGCAACGCAGGTAGTTTTTCAACAGCCTGCCAGGATACCCAAGCCCGTCCAACCCTGGCCAGGCTGGCGTGTACCCGGCTACAGTAACGCCTTTGAACGCCACGAGCCCCGTGCATGAATTTTCTGCGCCCCACCCTGTTGACGCTCGCTTGCCTATTCACCCTGCCCATTGCAGCCAACGACCTCCCTTCGCTCGGCGATGCCAGCTCGGCGCTGATCTCGCCGCAACAGGAGCATCAACTGGGGCGTGCCTGGCTGAGCCTGGTACGCGGCCAGGTCAGCCAACTGTCCGACCCGCAGCTCAAGGACTTCGTCGAAAGCAGCGTCTACCGCATCAGCGAAACCAGCGAACTACAGGACCGGCGCCTGGAATTCGTGCTACTCGACAGCCCGCAGATCAATGCCTTCGCCGCCCCGGGCGGGATTATCGGAGTCAATGGCGGCTTGTTCCTGTATGCCCAGACCGAAGCCGAGTACGCCTCGGTCATGGCCCACGAACTCGCCCACTTATCGCAGCGCCACTTCGCGCGCGGCCTGGAAGCCCAGCAACGTATGCAAATCCCGATGATGGCCGGGATGCTCGCGGGGATAGTCGCGGCAGCCGCCGGCGCGGGCGATCTGGGCATCGCTGCGATCGCCTCGACCCAGGCCGCGGCATTGCAGGAACAACGACGTTTCTCCCGGCAGAACGAGCAAGAGGCCGACCGCATAGGCCTGGTCAATCTGGAGAAAGCCGGCTACGACCCGCGCGCCATGCCGAGCATGTTCGAACGCCTGATGCGCCAATACCGCTACGACCGCCTGCCGCCGGAATTCCTCCTCACCCACCCGGTATCCGAATCGCGCATCGCCGACACGCGCAACCGAGCCGAGCAATATCAAGGGGGCGGCGCTAGCGACAGCCTGCGCTATCAACTGATGCGCGCCCGCGTGCAAGTGATCTATGAAGAAACCCCAGGCCTGGCCGCCAAGCGTTTTCGCGCCATGCTCACTGAAAATCCCAAGCTCGATGCCGCCCGCTATGGCCTGGCCATTGCCCAGATCAAAAGAAGCCAGCACCAGCAGGCCCGCGAGACCCTGCAGCCGCTGCTGAGCAAAGCGCCGAACGATATCGCTTACAACCTCGCGCAGATCGAGTCGGATCTCGCGGCAAATCGTCTGCCCGAGGCGCAAAGCCGCGTCGAGCGCCTGCTCGAGCTGTACCCGAAGAACTACCCGGTCAACCAGGCACGCGTCGATCTATTGATGAAGCAAGGTCGCATACAGGATGCCGAACGCGCGCTCGACCAACTGCTCAAGCGCCGGGACAGGGATCCCGATATCTGGTATCTGGTCGCCGAAGTACGCGGACTCAGCGGCAACACCGTCGGCCTGCACCAGGCCCGCGCCGAATTCTTCGCCTTGGTCGGCGACTACGACGAGGCCATCGAACAACTCGATTTCGCCAAACGCCGGATCAGCAATAATTTCCAGCTGGCCTCACGCATCGACGCGCGGCAGCGCGAGCTGATCGAAGAGCAGCGCCTGATCCAGCAGATGATGCGCTAGCGGGAGAAGACCCCGGGATGCAATCCGAGGCAGCCCCCCCGGATTGCGCCGGGGCCTATCCGGGCTACCAAGACGTTCTAACCCGCAATGCCTATGTCTATTTGCAGGTTACGACCTCGTAGGGTGGATGACGCTTTATCCATCCACCAAGTGCGATTGGTGGATGAAAAAGGCGTCATCCCCCTACACACCCCGATGCAATCCGGGGAATCTTCATAATCAGACCAATCGCTCCCGGATTACATCCGGCTACGCACAAGTTAAGCGTTGCCGGACAACTTGAGCCGGGCCGCCTGGGTGAAATCGAGCATGCGCTTGAGCGGTTTGATCGCCTTGGGGATCAGCGCCGGGTCGACGAAAATCTCGTTACTGCCCTCGCGCAGGCAGCTAAGGGTGCGCTCCAGCGTGTTCATCGCCATCCACGGACAATGGGCGCAACTGCGGCAAGCCGCGCCGTTACCGGCGGTGGGCGCCTCGACGAATTCCTTATCCGGGCACAGCTGCTGCATCTTGTAGAAGATGCCGCGGTCGGTGGCGACGATGAACCGCTTGTTCGGCAGGCTCTGCGCGGTGGCGATCAACTGACTGGTCGAGCCGACGGCATCGGCCAACTCGATCACCGCGCTCGGCGACTCCGGATGCACCAGAACGGCGGCATCGGGATACAGCGCCTTCATATCCTCAAGCTGCTTGGCTTTGAATTCCTCGTGGACGATACAGGCACCGTCCCACAGCAGCATGTCCGCACCGGTCTTGTTCTGGATATAACGACCCAGGTGCTGATCGGGCGCCCAGATGATGCTTTCGCCGTTATCCATCAGGTGCTCGACGATCTCCACCGCGCAACTGGAGGTCACCACCCAGTCGGCGCGCGCCTTCACCGCCGCCGAGGTATTCGCATAGACCACCACGGTACGCTGCGGATGCTGGTCGCAAAACGCCGCGAACTCTTCCACCGGGCAGCCCAGATCCAGCGAGCAGGTCGCCTCCAGGGTGGGCATCAGCACGCGCTTCTCCGGGTTGAGGATCTTCGCCGTCTCACCCATGAACTTGACCCCGGCGACCAGCACGGTCTGCGCCGGATGGGCATTGCCGAAACGCGCCATTTCCAGGGAATCGGAGACGCAACCGCCGGTCTCTTCGGCCAGCGCCTGCAACACCGGGTCGCAGTAGTAGTGAGCGACCAACACGGCGTTCTGCTTCTTCAGCTCCGCGGCGATCTCGGCGCGATAAAACGCTTCCTGCTCGGGCGTCAGCGGTTTGGGCTGTTTGGCATCCAGATGAGCCTGGACTAGAAGGCGTTCGGAAATCTGCGTCATATCATCAGGCCCTGTGGAGGTCTAGCAGTGCGGAAGTCGATTATACCCGCAGACACGACGGAAACAGCGCTGGTGCAAGGGGACCGGGAAAAACAATGCGCACAAAAAAGCCCGAGGGCTCTTTCCAGAGCCATCAGGCTTTTAGCATCTTCCGCAGAAGAAAATATGGTGGGTCGTGTAGGATTCGAACCTACGACCAATTGGTTAAAAGCCAACTGCT
>CBIHLQ010000023.1:0-80257 GCA_966210885.1 uncultured Pseudomonas sp. | reverse complement strand
TCATGCACCGCATAGCGGTTCGGGGCGACTCAACACATGGCTGGTACATAGCCTTTTTATCCACCCTCGCAGTCGCGCTACAGACTCAGCCAGGCCGAAACCACCAACAGCAGCGCCATCGCCTGATTGAAGCGCCGCATATGCGCCGCGCTGCGCAACACCCGGACCGCGCCCCGGCCCAGCAACGCCCACGCGGCAAGGCAGGGAATCGAGATCAAAAAGAACAGCAAGGCGTAGCTGGCATAACCGACCGCGCCGGCATCGGCGCCGGCAAACAGGCTGACCACGGCGAACGCCATCATCCAGGTTTTCGGGTTGACCAATTGCAAGCTGGCCGCGCCGACCGAGCCGAGGCGCTTGGCGGCGCCATCCGCGGCGATAGGGCCGAGCGGGCTGCGGGCGATCTGCCAAGCCAGATACAGCAGCCAAGCCAGGCCGAACCAGGCCATCGCCTGTTGAATATGCGGGTGGCCCAGCAACCACTCGCCGGCGCCCAGCCCGACCAGCAGCACGATAGTCGCCGCGGCCGAACAGCCGCCCAGGATGATCGGCACGGCCGCCGCCAGGCCAAAGCGCGCGCTGTTGCTCAGCACCAGAATATTGGTCGGCCCCGGCGTTATCGAAGCGACAAAGGCGAATAGCGCGAAGGGGAGGAGTTGGTTCATCGCTGCCTGCCCCGATAGTGCGCTGGCGGTTGCCGGCGAGGGGCGTGATTTAGGGTGTAAAGCATGGGATGGGACTCCATTCGATTGCAGTGAATCGATTGTTGCCCCGGCCCGTTCAGGCGTCTGGAAGATTCGAGCAGCGCCTGCGGTAATGCGCCGGCGTCAACCCGTAAGCGCGGCGGAACCAGCGGCCCAGATGGCTTTGATCGGCGAAACCGAGATTCATCGCCACCAGCGCCGGCGCGTGCCCGGCCGCCAGCAGCTGCCGCGCCTTGGCCAACCGCAGTTGGATCAGATAGGCATGGGGCGCCAGGCCGAACGCCGCCTTGAACGCCCGCGACAAACGAAAGCGATCCACCCCGCACGCCCGCGCTAGGTCATCCAGCCCCAGGTCCTGATCCAGATGCGCATGCAAATAATCCCGCGCACGCAACGCTACCAG
Organism: uncultured Pseudomonas sp.; assembly: GCA_966210885.1. Classification (GTDB taxonomy): domain Bacteria; phylum Pseudomonadota; class Gammaproteobacteria; order Pseudomonadales; family Pseudomonadaceae; genus Aquipseudomonas. The sequence goes on along the minus strand of CBIHLQ010000023.1, from coordinate 79,150 downwards.
CGGTAAACGCGGATCGGCCCGATGCTTCGGCTGCCAAGCCAGGTGCCGCGACAACTCGCCGAGCAACGCATCCAGCGCGGCCTGCCGCACGATACGCAACTCGCGGCCCTGCAACGCGCGAATTGCATGGGCGATAACCGCCAGCAACGCCGGCTCCTCGCCCAGAATCTTGGCGAAGGTCGGCTGGCAATCGTTCGGCGCATCCTCGAACAACCCCCGGAGTTCGCCCTCGATCCACTGCGGCTCCAGGTACAGCATCGAATAAGTGAAACCACCCTGGGCCGGCGCGTGCCCATCATGAATCTCACCCGGCTCCAGCAAAAACACCTGCCCCGGCGTACTGCTGTGCAGCACCTTGCGACAATGGAACTGCTGCACGCCCTGCTCGGTAAAGCCGATCAGGTAGCTCTCGTGAAAATGCGGGTCGTAAGCGTGGCCCTCGAAATGCGCACGGATCGTCTCGATGCCGGTCTCGGCATCCTTCCCCAGATCCACCCAATTGCGCGTACCCATAGCGACTCCAGAAAGCGCTCGACGATGTTTAGAAAGGCAATGCAATAAGGGCGATATTCTCGGTCATGGGCGGAGGGATTTCTGGAATATTTGTGCAGGTGGCGTAGCGCGGGTTTTCAGCTCAGTACCCAGGCAGAAGTCGCCGCAGGGTCTCGCGCACGGAAACAATGACCGCTCGAAGCGGGCTTACCGCGGAACACGCCTCCACTCCCAACATGGCTGCGACGATGCCTCTCGGCTGGACCGCCTTTTGATATTGCCCAACGCCAGACTACGCTTTCGGGGCAAAGGACATTCAGGCCATAGCAAGGAGAATTCGGTGCCAAACCATTGGAAGTTTCTCAAGGGGCAGTTCGAAGAAGGCAAGCTCTTAGCCATTACCCAAGGCAACCTGAAATTAGATGCGTCCCAGGGAACCAGACGGTTTACCGATGAGGAGCTGCAGCGCTATGCCTACCGAGTACTCGATGGGCACCTGCGCAACGGGGATGGAATACCGTTACTTTCGACGGTAATGTTCAGCTCTCATGACAAGAGTGGCATGGCCGCCTTTGTCATATCGCCCGACAATAAGGTTTATATATTCAATCACTTCAATAAAACCGACAAAGTCGCACACTCCTCTTTTGTCGGGAAATTCGCCAAGGGCGCTGGCGAAATCCTGATATCCCAAGGCAAAGTCAAACTGATTCACGCCCACAGCGGGCACTTCCGCCCCAATGCCTTAAACCTTTACCACGTAGTGAAATACTTCAAAGATCTGGCAGCGTTAGCCATAGATGCCAAGGTCGGCTTTGTCAGCAATCCCTTTCCCGATATCGGCGTAAAGCCGCCTACCTGCGCCGCCAGCGTGCAGCTGAAGTGTATTCTCGACAAGCAGGAAAAAGAAACCTTGCTGCACTCGAAGGAACAGATCCTCAAAGCCAAGCAAAAAATATCAGAGCTAGAGTCTGCCGTGAACGAAACAGCATTCAGCGAATATAAAAGCGCTCGACTGGTCGCACTCAGAAAAGATTTCGAAGAATTCCAATCCTTCCTGACCTCGGAGGAAATGATCCAAATGTTCAGCAAGCAAGCTACAGAGCGCAAAGGGGAAATCATCAAAGCCGAGCAAATGAATTTCGAGGATTATAAGCAGCAATTGATCAGAGACATTAAGAAACTACGAGGTCAAATCGAGGATCAGCAAGAATTGGTTATAGCGCTGGAAGGCAAGCGCGAAATTATCTCAGTAATCTATAACGCGTCGGAATTCCTAAACTACGTGGAGACCAATATGGACGCCTTGAAAACCAATATCAGTCCAGCGTTCTATAGCATGTAAATGCTGTGGCAGCGTGGCTTATGCTGGAGCCGAACAATGTCGGCAGCCAACCGGGAATAGACTACGGTTATTTGGTGCGGAAATTGTGGTCTATCCCCAATTACTCCTTGTCCCCAATTACTCCTCGAATGCAACCGCGCTGACGACAAGTGCAAAAGCAAAGCTTTGCTCACTACTTGTGGGGAGAGTCCATATAAGTTGTTATATGTACTGAGGTGCTAAATGAATCGGGGTTTTCTCAAACGATGCGACTCTAGTCAACGCGGACACAACAATGAAGTGACCATAAAATTCATGAATGACCGATATAGAGGACTCATAACTCTCTGACTCTAAGGCTTGGAGAAAGTCAGCACCAATAATTTTAACTTTGTAAATATCTTGATTGTGACCATGTGCATCCATTGCTTTGAATTCTAAGATATCCGCAGCAGCACTGTCGTCAAGAAGATTAGATCTCCAAAACTCTTTCATCAAGGAGAAACCTTTATGGCGATCTCCATTTTCATCTTGCTCGTCAAGATTCATATATAGATGTCTTACACGATAGTGCTCGAGATTAATTTTTTTCTTTGTTTTTTTATATAAGACACCATGGACTAGGCAGTCAAAAAATGAATCCAATCTTTCCGAGTCTACTTGAAATTTATACCCAGAGTTTTGCTTTGACATGTTTTTGAATATTTTTTTAAAGAGAGAGTTGTTATTGTGTATTAACTGTGGCTTTACCCTTGATTCAAAAATCTCCAAAGCATCATTGTTTCCGCTTGCGATGCTGTTTACGCATATATTGGCGAGTACATATATGTCGTCTTTGGTTTTTTCATTATTGTGGATTTTGCATGACTTTACCGTCATTAGATTGATTTTTTTTGAGTCGGGAAAAAAAGATCTTGGTGGAATATGTTCTTTTGTGTTTGCATGGCTTTCACATCCGGGGAAATAGCATTTAGCCATTAGAGCTCTCGCTGCATAGATAAGTTAATTTAGGCATTACACATAACGCCGCGCTCTGCGGAAATTTAGGAGCGCCAGCGAGTAAATTTCCGTAGCAGCGCTTTGCTAGAGCTAATTTTCATGCCGGTGCCACTCTTTGTAAACCTTCCAAATAGCCTCGAAATTTGAGGTTGACTCTGGATGCATTAATCTCTCGAATGACGTTCTTTTAGGATCACAAATATTTTTAATTTCGTTAATATATGCTTTCTTAAATCTGCCTTTATCGGTTTTATCATCAAGGTATTTCCCACATGCATCTTCGTAAGCATTCAAGTAACTTTCTGTAGATGATCGCCATGTGCTTTCTAAAAACTCTAAGTGAGGCAACTCTTCTTCAGAAAGGCTTTCTTTTTTTCTGCCTTTTAAAAAATCTTGAATTTTAAAACCGCAGTCTTCCATGCGGTTACGAGCATTCATAATTTGCTCTCTTAAAGAAGTTTCCGTTTGACCTATGGCGATATTATTGGCTTTATCAGCATTGCGCAGAGATTCTTTGCTTGCGCCAGAAGCTTTTGACGAAAAATAAATAGTTACAAACATGCTAACCAAAGCGATACCTGCACTACCGAGAGCTATGTAATCACCCATATCCATTACTTCTTACCGCCTAGTACGTTCTCAATCTCATCAGCTAAGTCAGCTAAGTCGTCATTACTTGCTGACTCAACAATATTGTAGCTCTTCTGAATATTTCTTGGCAGGCCAAGCTCTTGGTCTATTTGCTCGATTATCTTGCGCTTGTCGTCTTCACTAAGCAGCTTATTACTTTGTGTATAAATTAATCCATCAATTTCGCGCTTAATTTTCTTTGCTTCTTGGAGTGTTCTTGAACCTCTAAGGTCTTGTGGTGAAATTCTAGACCTGGTAGTAAAACCATCGAATAAAATAGCGTCCTTTATCCGTTTGGCGTAGTTTTTTGCCAATTCTTGAAATGTTGCCATCTAATACTCCTTAAGTTGATTTATGGTTGGCTCTAACGATAAGCTAAGGGGCGGGCTTTAGCCCGTCCCAGCGAACGAAGTGAGCGATTTGAGCGACTTGTTATGTGCTTTTCGCCGATTTTTCTCTAGCCTTTCTGTTCTACAGGAGGGCAGGAGACATTAATTATTTTATGGCAGCTCTTACAGCTAATCAGTTCGCACATGCCACCTGCTCCAAACGTGTGTGGGCATAATGTTACATCGAAGCCGTGGTCATTCTCGCAGTATGGGCATTTCGGGTAATAGCCTAACTTGCTCTCTACGCTTTCCATTCGAACCTCCGTTGTTGGTGATGGCAAAGGTCGGTGCGCCAGCCAAACTGAATACGCACCTAAGCATTACACTTTAGCTAGGACTAACGAAGCTAGCAGAGCCAGCCCGAAAGCTGCTAATGGAGTGAATGATGCAGCCAAAACTGCAAACAACGCTCCAAAAGCACCCAACCTCAGGTGCAAGCTTGCTGAACTTGTTAAATTAGGTTTAGCCATTGGCTCTCCTTCTTTAACTGGCCTCAGTCTTTCAAAATACCTGGATCAAGGCCGTCCAGACTTTTGCTGCTTTTTTAAATTCCCGCCAATTTTCAGGAAGCAGCAAACCAGGCGGGCCGGTTAATGAGCGCACCCAAGGATGCCACTCATTGTTCTTGCACATAACAGTGGTTAGACGGAATTCTTCACTATTCCTACGACAGTGGGTTCTGTATAAGCACGCACCGGCGTGAAAGCCAGAGAAGGAAAATCCTTACAGACCAAAATATTACCCAAAGCCGGTAAACGCTTTCTGTATTCGCTTGGCTTCCGCATTTTTCCGCCTTATTAGCACTGCCCATAAAACCAGTATCGAGTCGATATACCTTGTTCCCTATTCCCCTGGTTCTGCAGAAAATCTAGGGATGCAGGGTAATAGGGAACCGAATCACGCCTTGTTCAACCATCGGCGAAAAGCCTGCTGCAACCTTGTAAATGCCAAACAGGAAGGAAGGTAACTGGCATCCAGCCTGCGGGGTGCATCATTGCGTTGCTTGAAGCTAGCCCACAGCTGCCTTGACCACAAGTTTTTTATGGCCAATAGCCATCCTTCTTTGGGCTTGCCCATCCCGCCTTGCCGGGCTAGAGTTCGCCCGTCACGGTCAATCCCGTGGCCGGGTGTGGTAACCCGTTTGTTGTCTGAGGCGCGGAAGCGCCATAGCGAGTAGCCGGCGCTTTTTTTGTGCCCGGCTTAAGCACTTCTATGGCGGGCCGTGCGAGGCAGGCTTCGGCCTGGCCGGTTCCCTCGGACGCCGGTTTACCACCCTTGTACGGTCCGCCTCCATTTCGTGTGGTAACGAATGGCTGCGGCTCCTTAAATTGTTCGAGGAGCATAAGGAAAATGCGCTATCCCCCTTTTACCCAAGGGCTCCGCCTTGGAGTCTGCTGTTACTCGTCCACCTCCGCTCTGGAGGTGTGCCATGACTAAACCCCACCCCGCTGTCATTCCCTTTCCGAAACGTATCGAACCGCTCGACTGCACCATTTCCGCTGTCTGTCACTTCCAGGCGGCGGCCGAATTGCGGATGACGATGCTGCATAAGCTGTTCGAGATACTGGCGCGCACGGATGCGTCCACCGACAACACAGGGCACTTGCACGAGTGCTGCGACAACGCCCGCGAGCTGCTTAACGATGCGCAGGTGCTGTACCGCAGTGCACTGGCGCAAGGGAGGGTTGCCGATGATTAAGCCCTTTACCTGCTACCTGCCCAGCCACGACGGCCAGCGCGGCGCGGTGATCGAGTGGACGCACAATTGCCAACGCTCCTTCGATCAGGGCGTGAGCTGCGCCCAGACCTGGTTGAGCAATGACGACACCGGCTGGCTATGGGCCAACCTGATCGTTGAGCGCGATGCGTTGCCTCCTGGGGTACAGCGCCGTGCGTTCGAGGTCGGTTTTCTCTGCCGGGTGCATCAGCGTTTGTGCTCACCGTTCGGCGGTGGTCACCAAGCCCGGCAGACTTGTTTGCAGTTATGAATAAGTAGCGCGCTCCCCGCCGCACGCAGCCCGTCAGCACTTGGCGAGCTGCCTGCGGCGAGGTCGCCCTACCTGAAGCTGCGTAAGTTCTTGCGCAATCAAGCTTTCTACTGCGAAACAGCGCATAGAACGGGCTCTTTCGATTGCACTGAGAGGATTCTTTGCGCAAGGTCCCCCCTGCCATAACCGATAAGGAAGTTAGTCATGTCCGGCAAACCCGCTGCCCGGGTCAACGACCCCACTGCCTGCCCCATCCCTGGGCACGGCACCAACCCCATCACCGCCGGCTCGCCGGATGTGCTTTTCGATAGTTTGCCCGCCGCTCGCCAGACCGACCCCACCGCCTGCGGCAGTACATTGGCTGGCAATGTAATTTCCAACGTACTAATCAACGGCCTGCCGGCCACCACCCTCGGTACCATAGGCAGTCATGGCAACGTGGTGATCGCCGGTTCTGGCAGCGTGATCATCGGCAACAGCAACACTCCGGCACCTTTTACCCCACCCACGCCATTGAACATCGCCGCCAGCGCCGCCCAGGCCCTGGCACCCAACACGCCAAGCACGCCGCAACGTCCCACAGACACCCTCGCACGGACTTGGCAGGAAGAGCCCGGCGATAAAGCGCCGCTGGGCCTGGAAGAAGAGGACGAGGAAGAAGAACTGGAAGAACAAGTGCAGCAAGGCATCACCCTGCGCGTGGGCTTCTTCTTCGACGGCACCGGCGACAATGCCGCCAACGTGGCGCGCGGCGAGCAATGCCGCGCCAACCAACTCGGCTATGACGCCGCCGATGAACGTGCCCTGCTGGAATACTGCCCTCCCCACCAGATGGACCCGATGAGTAGTTATGGGCGGCATCGGACGAATGTTTGGCGGCTACACGATCTGTATCAGGACGATGCGCCCACTACCCTCGGCAAAAGGGCTGGTACTGCCTGTATTCCGGTGTATATCGATGGCGTAGGTACAGAAACAGGGGAGCCCGACAAGGTATTTCCCGATATGGCTCTGGGTCGAGGTGATACGGGGGTTATTGAAAAAGTTGAACAGTGCTCTGCAGCCTTTTTCGAGAAACTGGAGCAACTCCTATTGAGCAATCCAGATGTCTCGGTTAATCAGATCGCAATCGATGTTTTCGGTTTTAGTCGAGGCGCAGCGGCAGCCCGCCATTTCGTTAACGACTTGCGTAAGGGCAGCTCATCCGTATTGGCTAAAGCCTTACCTCCATCGCAAGCACCGTTGGCGGAGCACTTCACTTGGCGTTTCGGCCAGGACGTACAGATCAACCTGATCGGGCTATTCGATACCGTGGCAGCCATCGGTAGCCTAGCTGACGGCTGGGACGTGAACGACGATCAAAACGGCGACCTGAAGCTGCACTTGGCGCCAGATAGCGCAAAACGGGTGATCCACTTGGTGGCCGGCGATGAATACCGTCATAACTACTCACTGAATAGCACCCAGCCAAACTTCTCGGAGATCACTTTACCCGGTGCCCATGGCGACATTGGTGGCAACTACCCGCTGGAGGCCGAGGAAAAGCTGTTCCTCACCCGACCCTTCAGTGACGAGGTGGATATCCACTTGCCCAATGAAGAGAGTCTGGCCTGGAAGCAAGCCAGCCGCGCCTTGGCGTCCTGGCGGCAACGCGGCCTGCTCGACGCGGCGCGGCCCAACGGCAAGCTGTTTATCGACTGGCGGCAAGTACGCTCTACCAACAACCCGGTGCGGCGCAAGGTGATCTATACCCAGGTCAAACTGGAGCGCCGTGTGCGCGGCGAGTATGGGCGTATTCCCCTACGCATCATGCATGCCCTAGCTCAGGACGCAGGGGCGCCGTTCAAGTTATTGGATGAGTTCGATCCCGAAACAGCCATTCCCCAGTCGCTTCAAACCATTGCCGATAAGCTGATGACTTATGCCCAGGGCAAAGCACCGTTGAATCTGTCGTTCGAGGAACAAGACCTGCTCTATGCACACTTCCTGCACCAGGCGGCCCATTGGAATGTCCATCTAGGTGAAAGTGGCGCGTTGACAGTTCACTTCGTCAACCGCCCTGCGAGGGATGGTCAGCGTACAGTCCACCCAAACAAACCTGATTCGGTAACCCTGTTATGAAATACACGCTGCTTGCTCTTCTCGTCGTCACACTTCTAGCAAGAGCCTCTGGTGCGGCCGAGCCATCAATGCCCTACAAAGGCTGGTATCTGGGTTTCTTCGCACCCGATTATATGGATGTATGGCTGGAAACCGCCGATGTCACTGACAATCGAGGTGTTACCTTCACTGGTGCGATGTCCGGTACGGTTTCAATCCGCCAACCAGAAGATGGCTCTGGTACGCCTGCCGGCTGGCCCGGTCCGTATATTCGAGGTAAAGGGGTAACTCTTACGAATATCGATTTACCAGCGCGAATTTTTGTCCGTTGGCAGTCATTGGTTGAGCCGCAAACCTATCGCGCAACACTTGAGATTCCCGCCTCGGCTCGCCAATTAATGCGTGAACCTGAGCAGGTCACTTGCCCTCTACGCGGCACAGTTACCGATTACCGACGCTTTATTACTATCGGTCTTGCGCCCGGAGGCGTTGCCAAACTTTGGGTCAACGGTCCTTGTTTCCCTATTACAGAAATTCTGCGAATCCAGGCCGAGATCGAACCCAAAGGACCATACCAAGGTTTGTCGAAGGGACGGCATCGTCCATTGGAACCCGCAGCTAAGGCCTATATCGAACAGCACGGCATCCCCTATGGTTCGTGGTAAGCCCGGCTGCGTGAGGGCGGCCAAGACGCGCAAGTCCAACTATGCGGCGAGCCTGCGTCTGGAAGGCTTCCACATACCCCCGCAGACGCTGGGCGCATGCTGCCTTCGCGTGAAGAGGTATTGAAAGCTTTCGTTAAAAACCGAGCCTGATGTCTAGTAATTGGGGACCACGGTTCTTTGGCACGAAAACCGTGATCCCCTACTAACATCCCCTATCAACACGACGTGACTGATTAGCGCTGCCTTGTTGGCTATTCGGTCGCCTCAATCGCGTCAGTCGCCTCGCCGATAGCGTCATCCTGCGAGGCGTAGTCTTGGGCGTCAGCGTCTTGCCCGGCGATTTCAGCGTCAGCACTGCTCGACGATTGGTCGAGGTCGGTGTCCAGTCTCTTTACCCAGTTGTTGTCCTTGTCGATCTGCACCATGCCCGCGGAGCCTTCGGCTGGGTGGGCGATGGCCAGGTCGTTCTCGAAGGGCTGGATCGAGTGGTATTCCAGGGGGATGCGCAATTTACCGCTCAGGTCGATGGCCCCTTCCCTTTCGCCACGGGTAACCACCGCCATGCCGCTGGAGAAGTAGCTCACCTCGTCGTAGGGAAGCTTGAACGGCAGGAAGGCGCCTTGCCGGTTGATAAAGGCGTAGCGCTTGCTGCTGTCGTGTTGCACCAACAGCGGCTGCTCGCCATCGAAATAGCCGATGGCGCTGTAGCCCTTGGGGTTGATTCTTTTCCCTTGCAGGTCGAAGACATCGCGCTGGCTGCGCTCTTGCAAGGAGGTGTAAATGAAGTCGCCGTTTTGCGACGCTTCGTCGTAACGCGGCGGCAGAATTTCTTTGCCGGCCAGGGTGTAGGCCCCGTAGCCCCCCTGGATTTCGTAGGTCAGCTCGCCGACGCGGGCGGTGATGAGGTTGCCAGTAACGGTGGGGTTCACGAAGCGCATCGGCAGCGTGAACTTATGCCGCTTGATGTCGTAGATGCCATAAGGGCCATTGGTTTCACGCTGCACCAGCAGCAGATCGGCATTGATCTCCTGTTCGATGGTCTCGAACGGCAGGCGCTTGGGTTCGGTGCTGCCCGCGGGGAAATAGTAGTAACCGACCTGCACCTCGCTGTTCGGGTCCGCGGGTTTCAGATGGCCGGTCAGGCGATAGAGCCCCGGCGTATCGCTGTGATCCGCATCGAGAAAGCGCGGTTTTACCAACCAGTGTCAGGCGGCGTCGACGAAGCCCGCCAGCTCCGATTCCGGGTCGCTGGCGATATAGCGTTTCTGTGCGGGCAGTGCATTGGTTAGTTGGAGTTGGGCCTGGTGCTCTTCGAACGGATCGAGCACATGGATGACGATACGTTGGGGCGTGGCCTCGAAATCGTAGCGCGCGCTGACCTGTTGTAACGGGCTCGGCTCGACCTGCAGATCTTTGCTGAGCGTTTCCAGGTGTTTCTGCAGCGCCTGGCTATTCGGATACTGGTCAAGTTCATCCTTGGTCTGCAGCAGCGCTTCGTGGAATGCGCGTAGCGCTGCGATCTCATCCGCCGAGGGCAGCGACTGTGCGTTCTGCCCGCTGTTGTACAGCGCCTTGCCCGCGTCGGTCAGGCCTTGCACGACGTAGGAGGATCCCCGGGGGACGCTGAGCGTCAGCGAGGCGGCGTTATCCGCTAGAGCGGTCAGCTGATAGACCTCGCCGCTTGCAAGTTCAACCTTGGGGGTTTGCTCATCCAGCACTATCGTCTTGAACGCCGGGTAGCTGCGGTAGCTGACCTGTAGATCGAGTTTGGCGAGAGGCTTGCCGACCGGCAGTTCGAGCTGGTCGCTGGAGGACGGCATGACCTCGGCAGCATCCGTCTCGGCCTTCGCCTCGGCAAGCACCTGCTCGGAACCGTCACGAAAATACAGATGCGTAGGCTGATATTGCTCGGCCGCGGATTGCTCCGGCGTGGCCGCACGCGCCCAGATCTCGTCGAGGGGGTCGGTATCCAAGCGCACCTGCGAACGCGTGCCCTGTAGAGATTGAGTGAAATGCAGCTTGCCGGTCGCGGCCAGAGCCGCTGCAACCTCAGCACTGGTGTAGGGGACGAAGAGCGTTTCGTACTGGTATTCCTGCGCCGTCTCCTCCTCGGTGATCGCGGAAACCGTCAGGCTGAGGTCGATCTCGCTGAGCATTTCCAGGATGCTGAGCGTGCCGGCGCTGTCACTGATGAGATAGTTCAGGCGCTTTTCGGCTTCGGGCATCGACAGTGCGCCCAGGTCCTCGATCCCACCCTCGTTCATCTCCTCGGCGCTGAAGCGCGGGCCGGCCGAGTGCTGCGCCGCAAAATAGTAACCAAGGCCCACTGCCGTCAGCAGCGCCAAGGCCAGTAACGTCAAAAGCATCCATTTGGGCGGGTTGGGTTTCATCGTGGAATTCCTTTCCTGGAGAAATAAAGGGCAGCTGTTGTGAGCTGGCTCAGCCGGATACGGGCTGTTTGAACCTCGACTCGTTATGGGAGGCCAGTAAAGCCCCTCGAATAGCGGATTGATCAGCGCATAGCGCTTGAGCGGTCGCATGCCACCCAGCCGAATAGCGAAGCGCAGCGACGCAGGACCGACATTGTTAGCCTGAGGCGCCCGATGCCGTCAATTTCTTCACCCGTTTACGCATTGAGCCGCCCTTGAGGTTGAGGCGGTAGGACAAGCAATCGGGAACAGAAAAACTACCGGGAATAGGCCAGGGTATGAATGCCGAGAGACAACTTCTGGACGGCCCGTTTTGCCTGTCGAGGCATACCGGTATCAGTCAGAACGAACATCAAACCAAGGGAAGTGCGTCCCCTTCTCGGCCGAATCAATGACTATGTCTCTCGGCTGAACTCCGTGCGCACCCATCCCAATGCCAACACCGGTGCCTGGTGCTGGCGCCGGTGCGTGGCGCACCCTACGGTTTGCGGCTTTCCACCTGCCCTTGCAATACGCAATGGAACAGTCGGAGACAGATCACCGCTTTGATCGCCCTCGCTATCGACTCAGGCAGCTCAAAGCTCCCGTGCCATCAACCACTGTTCTTTGCCCCAGGCTGCAAAACGCTCCTGCACCCGCCAGCCGCGCTTCGCGTAGTAGTCGCTGCGGTCGTGGGTGTGCAGGTACAGGCGCGTGGTGCCGGCGGCTTTTGCCGCGGTGCAGATGCCTTCGATCAGTTGCTGCGCCAGGCCGCGCTGCCTTGCCTGCGGGGCGATGAATACGCAGGCGAGCCAGGGCCCGAGTTCCAGGCGTTCGGGCAGGTCGTTGCTGGCGAGGGAGGCGCCGCCGAGCAGTTGGCCGTTCTCGATGGCGATCAGGCATCGCCAGTCGCCGTTACCCTGGCCCTCGGCGAATTCACGCTGCCAGTCGGCCAGGGGTTGCTCGGCGAATTCGTAGGCGAATTGTTGATGCAGCCACTGCGCCAATGTGTCGCTGTACTGCATGTGGTCGTATAGCCAAAGGAGGCGGAGCATGTGGGGTTCTTCCTTGTCCAATTTCAATTGGGCACGCACAGGAACCCGGAGGGATGAGCCCGAACGAAAAGAGGGATGGTTTGCCCTATTAATAATCCATCCTCTTTCTTTTCTTCGCCTATAAGTAAATCCGTCCCCTTCCTTCATCGCTCACTTGGCAGGACACGTGAAGCATTCGATCCATACTGCTGTGCTGTTTTTTCTGCTGCTCGGCACGCTTGCCCGAGCCGAGCAGTATCAGATCGTTACCGAGGAGTGGGCGCCGTACAACTACCAGGAGAACGATCAGCTCACCGGCATGACGACGGAGATCGTTCGGGCCATCATGGCGCTGACCGGGGATGACTTCGAGGTAGTGCTGCTGCCCAGCATGCGAACCTCTCACATGCTGCAGACCCGACCCAAGACCATTATGTATTCCATGTTCCGCACGGCGGAACGTGAGGCCCTGTACAAATGGGTCGGGCCGCTTGTGGAGGAGTCCATCCATCCCTATCAGTTGGCCAATGCGTCGCAGCCGGTGACTTCCCTGGAGCAACTGCTGCATGCGCCGCGGATCACCACGCGGCATGCCGGTCTGGTGCCGAGGATGCTGGAGTCGCTGGGGTTCAATAACCTCGACAAAAGCGCAACTAAGAGCCTGCAGCTCTACCGCATGCTACTGGCCGGCCGCACCGACATCATCGTCGGCGACACCGATGCGGGGGTGGCCTACTACAGCCGCCGATTGAACATCGCCCCCGGCACGCTGCGGCGGATTCCCCTCGAGCTCTATCGCGCCTCGCTTTACATCGCCTTCAGCCGCGACAGTGACGATGAGTTGGTGGCTCACTGGGCCAGCGCCCTGGAGCAGCTGCGCCACTCGGGCGAACTGGCGCGTATTCAGCGTCGCTACGAGCAACCCATTGGGCAATAGAAGCGCCTAGCAGGCCGTTGAAAAACTACCTGCGTTGGCAATACGGCGTTAAAAACGGCCTCGCGTGCGAGCCCAGTCCGCTTTTTCGGCTGTTTTTGTGGGGACGCCTAGTCCTTGTCTTGCCTGCCTCGCCTGCATTTTTCAACGGCCTGCTAGCGTCACAATCCCTGTGCTTGCGCGCAAATATCTTCGCTCAGTGGTTACGCCAGTGGGCTTGAAAAACACCAAGGCGCTCGCCGCTCATACTTCCAGCAAGCGGTAGCCGACCCCGGCCTCGGTGCTGATAAACCGTGGGGCGGTCGGGTCGTCGCCGAGTTTCTGCCGCAGGTGACCGACCACTACACGCAGGTAGTGACTGTGCTCGGTATGGCTGGGGCCCCAGATATCCTTCAGCAGTTGCTGCTGGGTCACCACCCGCCCCAGGTGCTGTGCGAGCATCGCCAGCACCGCGTATTCCTTGGGCGTCAGCGCCACCTCGGTATCCGCCAAGCTGACGCGCCGGTAGACGAAGTCCACCGCTAGCGGCCCGCTGCGAACCATGGCTTGCTGTTGGCGGGCATCGCCGGTTTGGCGCAGCAGCGCACGCGCACGCGCGAGAAACTCTTGAATACCGAAGGGTTTGGTCACGTAGTCGTTGGCGCCGCCATCCAGCGCCAGTACTTTCTCGCTTTCGCTGGCGCGTACCGAAAGCACCATCACCGGGACCTGTGACCAGGCACGCAGTTCGCGCAGTACCGTCTGCCCGTCGAGGTCCGGCAGGCCGAGGTCAAGCACCACCAGCGCGGGCTTGCCCAACGCCGCCTGCGCCAGGCCGTCGCGGCCATTGCCGGCTTCGAGCACGCTGTAGCCCTGAGCGCTGAGGCTGATACGCAGGAATTTGCGGATCTGCGCCTCGTCGTCGATCACCAGGACGGTCGATTGGCTAAGGCTCATGGCGCTTCTTCTTCCATCAAAGGTTGTGGATGCAGCGGCAGGTGCAGGGTCGGGCTCGCACCCTGACCATCGAGCCCGTCGCCGACGCTGACCCGCCCGCCATGCGCGCCGACCATGCCCTGGCAGATCGCCAGGCCCAGGCCGGTACCCTGCCCGCCGCGGTCGCCACGCGCGGCGGTATAGAACATGTCGAAGATTTTCTGCCGCTCGTGCTGGGGGATCCCCGGCCCCTGGTCGCTGACGATAAATCGCAGCTCTGCCGTGTCCGCCTCCACGGCGATGCGCAGGCGGCCCTGGCTCGGCGAAAAGCGCGCGGCGTTTTCCAGGACGTTGACCAGGGCTTGCTCGATCAATGCGGCATGGGCGTAGAGCAGCGGCAGTTCGCTGGGCACCTGCAGCTCGACCTGCAAGGGTGCCAACACCGGACGCAAGCGTTGCACCGCCGCGGCGACTATATCCGCCGGCGTCACCCAGTCGCGCTCCAGCTTGAGGCTGCCATGGCCCAAGCGGGTCATATCCAGCAGGTTCTGGATATAGCGGTCCAGGCGCTCGGCTTCATCGCGGGTGCCTTCGAGCAGTTCGCGACGATCCTCCGGCGGAATCTGCTCGCCAAGCGCCAGCAGGCTGTCGATGGAACCGCGCATGGCGGTCAACGGCGTACGCAGGTCATGGGATACCGAGGCCAGCAAGGCGCTACGCAGCTCCTCGGTTTGCCCGTGCAAACGCGCGGCCTCCAGGTCTTCGGCCAGTTGCGCGCGCTCCAGGGCCTGGACCAGCGGCTGGCCGAGCGCGGCAATCAGCCGGCGCCGCTCGAGTACCAGCGCGTCGCTGCCCCGGGGACGAATGCCCAGCAGCGCCAGCGGTCCGGCTTCGCCGATCAACGGCCACCACCACCAACGCCCGTCCGGCAGGGTGCCAGTGCCCAGGCCCGCGGGCTTCTCATTGCGCCAGGACCAATCGGCAGCGGCTTGCTCCTGCTCCGTCAAGGGCCTCTGCGCCCCCGCCTCGACGTTCCAGCCGCCATCGCGATCAGGGGTTAACAGGCTGACGTCGACCTCGGGCCAGAGCGCGAACTGCTGCATCGCAGCCGCCATCACCGCTTGACGGTCGGTGGCGGCGGTCAACTTGCGCGAGAGTTCGAGCAACGCCGTGGTTTCCGCCTGGGTCTGCCGCAGGGTCAGCAGTTGTCGGCGCTGGCGGCTGGCCAGGTTACCGGTGAGGCCCGCCACGAGCAGGAAGAACAACAGGCTCAGGACGTCCTCCTGGCGCGCAATGGTCAGCGTCATGGTCGGCTGGATAAACAGGAAGTTGTACGCCAAGAACGAAAGACCGGCGCAGGCCAGCGCCAGCGCCGGGCTGCTGCGCACCGCCACCACCAGTACGGCGGCGAGAAAGATCAGGGAGATATTCGGCAGTTCGAGCACGTGCGACAGCGCCAAGGCGACCGCCACCGCGACCAAGGTAGCCAGCGGTGCCAGCAGGTATTCATGCCAAGCCAGGGGCCGCTCTTTATGGCGTGTTGCCGGAGCCCGGTCGCCGCCGGCATCCAGGACGCTGATTTCCAATCCCTGCCCACGCGCGAGCAAACGCTCGGCCAAGCCGCGACCGAACCAGCGGGGCCACCAGCGCTGGCGGCTGCGCCCGATCAGAATCAGGCTGGCGCGCCGCTGACGTGCATGTTCGAGCAGGGTAAGCGCCACCGCTTCGCCGCGCAGGCTGACGACTTCGCCACCCAGACGCTCGGCGAGCTGCTCGGCGGATTGCAGGCAACCCAGACTCGCTTCGTCGCGTTTGCCGCCGGCGTCCACGTGCACCACCGACCAGGGCAGATGACGCCGTGCGGCCACTTGGCTGGCATGCCGAACCAGGCGCTCGGCCTGCGCGTCGCCGTCTATCCCGACCAACAAGCGGCCACGTAGCGGCGGGGCTTCCTGCCCTTGCAGGCGATAGCGACGATGCAGGTCGGCATCCACCCGGGCGGCCGCCGTTTGCATCGCCAACTCGCGTAGCACGGTGAGGTTGGTCTGGCTGAAAAAGGCATCGATGGCCGCGCGCGCCTGCTCCGGCACCCGGACTTTTCCTTCGCGCAGGCGTTCGAGCAATTCCCGCGGCGGCAGATCGATCAGGAGGATTTCATCGGCGTCCTGCAACACCCAGTCCGGCAGGGTTTCGCTGACCTGCACGCCGGTAATGTCGCGCACCCGGTCGTTCAGGCTCTCCAGATGCTGCACGTTGACCGTGCTGTACACGTCGATCGCGGCGTCGAGCAGTTCCTGCACGTCCTGCCAGCGTTTGCCGTGGCGGCTGCCGGGAGCGTTACCGTGCGACAACTCATCGACCAGCACCAACTCGGGCGGGTCCGCCAGGATGCCGTCCAGGTCCAGCTCGTCGCTGACCACGCCGCGATGATCAACGCGCAGCAAGGGTTGCTGCGGCAAGCCGGTCAGCATCGCCTCGGTTTCCGCCCGGCCGTGGGTTTGCACCGCCCCGACCCGCACGTCGACGCCCTGCTGCAGTTGCCCTTGTGCGGCCTGCAACATGGCGTAGGTCTTGCCCACGCCCGGTGCCGCGCCCAGAAATACTTTCAGGCGTCCGCGCCGCGTTCTGGGTATTTCATCCAGCGGGGCGGCGGCGCGTGGGATATCGCTCATGCAACTTACTCGGTGTCGGTAAAGGACCAATTGTCGACGCGGATGCCGGCGGATCGATGCGTATAACGCCGGCCGTTTGCCCAGGGCGAACAGCGCCCGGAGATTCTCTCAGCGATTGGCGTAAAGGTTCGATACGCAAAGGCTGAGAAGCCGTAAAAAAACCGTAAATTTTCGCGCCGGCGCCAGCCCGGCTGCGCCTGACGGGCTTGAATCGAGGGTAGCATCCGGCCTGAATCGGCCCGCGCCTTGCCACGCACCGTCGCCCCATCGAACAGCGCCCGCTATGCCGTCATGCCTTCGTCCCTGCTCCTTATTCCACGGGTGCCCGCCAGATGAAATCGCTGCTCCATCCTTCCCGGGTCGTCACGCTGGTTTTTCTGGTCGTCATCCTGCTTGGCACCGCCTTGCTGATGCTGCCGATATCCCACGCCGACGGCGCTGCGACGCCCTGGCTGACCGCATTGTTCACCGCGGTGTCGGCGGTCTGCGTGACCGGGCTGGTGGTGGTGGATACCGGCACCTACTGGTCGATCTTCGGCCAGGCGGTGATCTTGCTGCTGTTCCAGCTCGGCGGCTTCGGCATGATGACCATCGCGACCCTGCTGGGCCTGATGGTCAATCGTTCCTTCCGCCTGCGTACTAAGATGGCCGCGCAGTTCGAGTCGCGCCTGCTGGGGTTGGGCGATATAACCAGCGTGGCCAAACTGGTGCTGGTCGTAACCTTCATTCTGGAGCTGGCGGTGACCCTGCTGCTGACCCTGCGCCTGCACCTGGCCTATGACCTACCCTGGGCGGACGCGGCCTGGAGCGGTTTATTCCATGCCGTCTCCGCCTACAACAACGCGGGCTTTTCCATCCACGCCGACAACCTGATGCGCTATGCCGCCGACGCCCTGATCCTGTTGCCGGTGATGACCGCGATTGTGATCGGCGGTATCGGATTTCCCGTGCTGCATGACTTGCGCAGTAAATTCACCGACCCCCGCCATTGGTCGCTGCATACCAAACTCACCCTGATCGGCACGGCGGTGTTGCTTCTCGGCGGCTTTTTCGCGCTGCTGCTGTTCGAGTGGTCCAACGCCAAGACGCTCGGCCCGATGCCGGTGGCCGACAAGCTACTCTCGGCGGCATTCGCATCCGTTTCGGCGCGCACGGCCGGTTTCAACTCGGTCGATATCGCCGTGTTGACCCATGAAAGCTGGGCGTTGCACTACTTTCTGATGTTTGTCGGCGGTGGCAGCGCGGGTACCGCCGGCGGCGTCAAAGTCGGCACCATGGCCATTCTGGTGTTGTTGGTCATCGCGGAAATTCGCGGCCGTAGCGACAGCGAAGCATTCGGCCGCCGTGTCGGCGTCTCGGAACAGCGTCAGGCGATCACGGTCATGGTGCTCGGCAGCGCGATGATCGTGCTGGGCACCATGCTCATTCTCTGCGAAACCGACTTCCCCACCGACCAGGTGATCTTCGAGGTCATCTCCGCATTCGGCACGGTCGGCCTGTCCACCGGCATCACCGCCGCCCTCCCCGATTCGAGCCAATTGACGCTGGCGCTGCTGATGTTTATCGGCCGGGTCGGCACCATCACCCTTGCGACATCCTTGGCCCTGGGCGAACACCGCATGCCCTACCGCTACCCAGAGGAGCATCCAATTGTTGGCTAAATTCCTGTTTACCGAGCAGTTCGCTTTTTCCAAGGGCGATAGCGTGGTGGTGATCGGCCTCGGCCGTTTCGGCAGCTCCGTGGCGCAATCCTTGATGCGCCTGGGGCACGATGTCATGGGCATCGACAGGGACGCCGAACCGGTACACGACTGGGCCGACCTGTTGACCCATGCGGTACAGGCCGACTCCACCAATATCATGGTGCTGCGCCAACTCGGCATCGCCGACTTCGCCCACGCCATCGTGGGGATAGGTACCGACCTGGCGGCCAGCTTGATGACCATCATGACCCTGACCGAACTGGGCATCCGGGATATCTGGGTCAAGGCGCTGACCGCCGAACACGGGCAGATAGCCCAGCGTATGGGCGCCCATCATGTGGTCTACCCGGAGACGGATATGGGGGAACGCGTCGCGCACCTGGTATCGGGCCGGATGATGGATTTCATCGAGTTCGACGACGGTTTTGCCATCGCCAAAATCCATGCCCCTGCGCCGACCCACAGCAGCAGGCTTGCCGATTCCAATATCCGTGAAAAATACGGCGTAACCGTCGTCGGACTGAAACGCGCCAATCAAGACTTTCAGCATGCCACGCCCAGCACCCTGATCCTGCCTGGCGATTTACTTATCGTGTCCGGGCCGACGCACCTGATTCAGAAATTCGCGGGGCACTCGAAGTAACCGGCGGGCGAGCGATATTCCGCCGATTCGCACAGGCGGCTCTGCACATCAGCTGCCGGCGGCTGCCCCTTATGTGGAAACGCACCTATTTGGCTTCGGTCAACGAGGTCACCAGGTCGGCGGCGAAGCGCGACAGCGACTCGCGTTTACGCACGCAGACTTTCAAGTCCCGCTGGGCCCAGGGCTCTTCGAGCTCGACCACCGCCAGCGGGGCGCTGCCTTCCGTCACGGCGCTAAGGGGCACCATGCCCAGGCCGACACCGGCGCTGACCATGCGGCACACCGCTTCGAAACTGCGCACCTGGATACGCACTTCTAGATGCCGGCCGAGCGCGGCGGCGGCGTTCATGGTGAAGGTGTGGATCGCCGAGCCGGAATGCAGCATCACGAAGGGGTAATCAAGAACCTCGGCAAAACGCGTACTGGCCTGTTGTGCCAGCGGGTGGTCGGCGGGGGCGATCAGCACCAGGCGGTCGGCGCGGTAGGGGATGAGTTCGACTTCGGCGCCTTCGACCAGATCCGCCACCACGCCGACATCGACCTCGCCGCGCGCCACGGCCATCACCACTTCCGGGCTGGTGTGCTCCTCCAGGGTGATGGTGACTTGCGGGTGGCGCTTCAGGAAGGTCGAAAGGCTGTCCGGCAGAAAGGTATGGGTGGCGTGGGTGTTGGCCCACAGGCTGACGTGCCCGCGCACGCCTTTGGCGTAGGGCGTGAGGTCGGCGTGCATCTGTTCGAGCTGGGCGAACACCTGGCGCGCGTGGCGCAGCAAGGCCTCGCCAGCGCGGGTCAGGGCGACGCCGCGCGGCTCGCGCAGCAACAGCGCGGTGCCGATCGAGGCTTCCAGCAGGCGCATGCGGTGGCTGGCCGAGGACGGCGCCAGATGCACGCGCTCGGCGCCACGGGTCAGGTTCTTCGCCTCGGCAATCGCGACAAACAGGCGCAAATCGGTCAGGTCATAGTGCATAGCGTTGGTCAAATCCGAACGATATCTTGCAAATAAGCCACTTCAACAGCGGTTATACGCCCTTCATCATTCGTTTCAAGACAACTCTCTGGACTAAACCCAATGCCATGGAAAAGCTGGTCGGCCGAACGTGTGGGTATCGCGCTGGCGGTGCTGGCCGCCTTCGGATTCTCCTTCAAGGCGATTTTCGTCAAGTTGGCCTATGCCGCCGCGCCGGTGGATGCGGTAACGCTGCTGACCCTGCGCATGGCCTTCGCCCTGCCGATCGTGCTCTGGGTCAGCCTTTCATTGCACCGCTCCGCGCCGCCGCTGACGCACAAGGATTGGGGCCTGTTGATCGCCCTGGGCCTGCTCGGCTACTACGGCGCGAGCATCCTCGACTTTATCGGCCTGCAGTACATCTCGGCGGCGCTGGAGCGCTTGATTCTGTTCATCTACCCGACCATCACCGTGCTGATCGGCGTGCTCGCCATGGGCAAACGCCTGGAACGCCGCCAGGTCGGCGCGCTGTTACTGACCTATGCCGGCATCGGCCTGGCGTTCGCCCACGATCTGCAGGTGGCGGAAGATATCAACAGCGTGCTGATCGGCGCGGCCTTCGTCTTCGGTTCCGCGCTGTCCTACGCGCTCTATAGCGCCGGCGCCGAAATCGCCGTGCATCGGGTCGGCACCCTGCGCTTCGCCGCGCTGGCGATCATGGTGTCCACGGTCGCCACGCTGCTGCACTTTCTCGTCAGCCAGCCGTTCTCCGCCCTGGTCCAGCCCACCGAGGTTTACCTTTACGGCGCGGCGATGGCGCTGTTCTCCACGGTATTGCCGGTGTTCTGGCAGTCGGCCGCAGTTCGCCAGATAGGCGCGGCGCGCACCGTGCTGATCGGCACATTGGGCCCGATACTGACAATCTTCTTCGGCTGGCTGCTGCTCTCGGAGCCGGTTTCCTTCGCCCAGCTGGCGGGCGCGGCCCTGGTGCTGGCGGGCGTGTGGTTGGTGTCCCGGCGCAAGAGCGCGCCGGTTCGGCGGGAGGATGCCGCGGCGACCTCCGCTACGGAATCCGTCGCCAACTCCTAGGAGGAGCGTCTGCGCGCCAGCGCACGGCTTGCCAGCGCGACGACCAACGCGACTACAACCAGCCCCAGGGCAACCGCGAAGGTGACGCGCATGCCGCTGGCAGCTGCCGCCGCCGGGGCGACTTCGCGGTTCGTCGAGGCGAGCGCGAACACCGCGCCCATCGCGGAGGCCCCGGTGATCAGGCCGAGGTTGCGCGAGAGGTTGAGCATGCCGGCGATCACCCCGCGCTGCTGCGCCTCGATAGCGGCCATGACCGCGGTGTTGTTGGCGGTCTGGAACAGCGCATAGCCAATGGTGACGACCACCAGCGGGGCGATGTAGCCGCCGATGCCGAGCGTTTCCGGCAGCAGCGCCAGCAACAGGCAACCGAGCGCCATGCCGGCAAGCCCCAGCAGCGTCATGCGCTGCGCGCCGAAGCGGTCGGCGATGCGGCCCGCGGGCGCGGCGGTGAAGGCCGAGACGCAGGGCCCGACGGCCAACGCCAGCCCGACCCGGGCGGCATCGAGCCCGAGCGCGGCCGAGAGGTAGAAAGGCCCGACCACCAGCGTCGCCATCATCACCGTCGACACCAGCGCGCTCATGGCCAGCCCGCCGCTCAAACGCGGATCGTTAAATAGCCCAAGGCGAATCAACGGCGCCGGAACTTTCGCCTCGACCAGCAGGAACAGACCGATGCCGACGGCCGCCGCCGACAGCAAGGTCAAATCGACCCCACGCCCCAGGGTCATGGCCAGCGCATAGGCGGCGAGCGTCAACGCCAGCAACAGGGTGCCGAGCGGATCGAAACCGGCGCGCTCGGCCTTCGCCGCCGGCCGATCGACGGGCAGATGGCGCCAGGCAAGCAGCAAGGTCAGCAGCCCCAGCGGCACGCCGACGAGGAAGATCGCCCGCCAGCCGAATCCGGCGATCAGCACGCCGCCGAGCGACGGCCCCAGCGCGGTGCCGAGCGCCGACATGGTGCCCAGCAGGCCCATGGCGCTGCCGGTTTTGTCCTTGGCCACGGTCTCGCCGACGAAGGCCAGGGTCAGGGTCAGGGCCATCATCGCCGCCGCGCCGAGCCCTTGCAGCGCGCGGGCGGCGATCAACAGTTCGAGACTGGGAGCGAAGCCGCACAGCGCCGAAGCCAGGCTGAACACGGCGAGGCCGGCCAGCAGCAGGCGCCGACGGCCGATCGAGTCGCCGAGCCGGCCGACGCTGACGATCAGCGTGGTGATCGTCAGCAAGTAGGCGATCACCACCCACTGCACGTTCTGGACGGAGGCGTCGAACGCCTGGGCCAGGGTCGGCAAGCCGACATTGGCGATGCTGATGCCCAGCGAGGACAACAACATGGACAGCGACAGACTGAGCAGCGCCAGGCGCACCGAAGCTATCCGGGGCGCACTGATCGCCAGGGCCTCGCCTTGTCCCGCAATAACCGACTTCATCATGCCCTCCTGATTTCCGACACGCCCAATATGGCGCTGTCGAAAATCTACGCCGGCGCGTAACCTGGCGGAAGGCGCAGCATTTGCACTTTATTCGTGCGCTAAACGCCTGATCAAAAAACAGCCAAACCGGGCCAAGCCATGTCCACTCCTGACCTCAATCTGCTGATCACCCTCGATGTGCTGCTCGCCGAAGGCAGCGTGGCGCGCGCCGCCAAGCGCTTGCGCCTGAGCCCGTCGGCGATGAGCCGGGCACTGGCACGCTTGCGCGACACCCTGGGCGATCCGCTGCTGGTCCGCGCCGGTCGCGGCCTGGTGCCCACGCCCCGCGCGCTGGAGTTGCGCGAGCGGGTCGCGCAATTGGTGCAGGACGCCGAAGCGGTGCTGCGCCCCGCCGCACAGGTCGACCTCGCACAACTGGTGCGCACCTTCACCTTGCGCAGCAGCGAAGGCTTCGTGGAAAACTTCGGGCCGGCGCTGATTGCGCGTATTGCCAAAGAAGCGCCGGGCGTACGCCTGCACTTTATGCAGAAGCCGGATAAGGACAGCACGCCGCTGCGCAACGGCATCGTCGATTTGGAAACCGGCGTGGTCGACCAGGACACCAGCCCCGAGCTGCGCACCCAGGCGCTGTTCCGCGACCGTTTCGTCGGCGTGGTGCGCGCCGGCCACCCGCTGAGCCAGGGCGAAATCACCCCGGCGCGCTTCGCGGTCGGCGGGCATATCTACGTCTCGCGCCGCGGTTTCGATAGAGGTCCCATCGACGAAGCCTTGAACTCGCTCGGCCTGACCCGGGAGGTGGTGACGAGCGTCGCCGGCTTCTCCACCGCACTCGCCCTGGCCCGCGCCAGCGAGCTGATTGCCAGCGTGCCCGAACGCCACACCGCCAGCCTGCGCGACGGCATGCACAGCTTCGCCCTGCCCTTGCCCCTGCCGGCCTTTACCGTGGCCATGCTCTGGCACCCGCGCATGGACGCCGACCCGGCGCATCGCTGGTTACGCGGCTGTTTGCGGGAGGTTTGCGGGCGGTAGGGGGCGGCTTGGGGCTGCTCGTCGGAGCGCAATGCACGAACTCGAGCAGTCGCCCTCTAACTGACACTTTTCTGAAGGATGTTCTAGCCGATGCCCCGGAGCCAAGGAATATTGCAGCGCTCGTTGAGCAAGCCGCTCATCCATTGGCTGCGCGTGTCGATCGTCTTGCTCGCCGTCTGTCTGCCGCCATCGCTCTCGGCGCTGCCCCAAGGTCCGAGCAGCCCGCCTTTCAAGCTGAACGACACTGCGGCGCTATTCATCCGCGATGTCGTCTATGGTCCGCATCAGCGCAATAAGCTGGACATATTCCTTCCCGCCAGTACCGATGCGAAGCGGCGCCCAACGCCGCTGGTGCTGTTTATCCACGGCGGCGGATTCTCGTCGGGCAGTAAGGAAAAAGCCTACAAACGCGGCAATCGCCAAGAACTCTCCAAGCTGTTGCAGCATGGGATCGCCTATGCCTCGATCAACTATCCGCTGCTGGAGCGGAATGAACAGCAGGGGCTGATCAAATCGCTGGCCGGTGCACGGCGGGCGCTGCAGTTTCTGCGCCTGAACAGCAAGGCGTTCAATATCGATCCCGAGCGGATCGTTCTGGTGGGCAGTTCGGCAGGGGGCAGTGCCGCGCTCTGGCTGGCGCTGCATGACGACATGGCCGACCCGCACAGCCAGGACCCGGTCGAACGCCAATCCACCCGCGTACGCGCCGCCATCGCAACCGAAGTTCAGTCCACTCTGGATATCGTGCGCTGGGAGGAAGTGTTCGAGGAATACCGGTTCACCATCAGCCGGCTGGAGAAAGCGAAGGTGCTGTACGGCATCGAAACGCTGCAACAACTGGACGACCCTCGGATCGTCCGGTATCGCCATGAAATCGACCTGCTGCGCCTGATGGATAGCGCCGACCCGGAAATCTGGGTGGCCAACCGCAACATCCCGGTAGCCGCCCCCACCAACGCCAGCACTCTCTACCACCACCCCTACCATGCCAGAGCGCTGCAGGAGCAGGCGATGCAGGTCGGCCTGAAAGGCCAGTTCTATATCCCGAGGATGAACATCATGCCCACGAAGGAGGAAAGCATGTTCGACTTCATTCTCCGCAAGGTGCGCTAACCGCAGCCGAAACCTAATCTCATGCAGACAACGAGCGACGACAACGTGGACCAACCAACTCCAGCAACACCGGCCAGCGACGAGGAAATCCTCGCCTATATGCAACGCCAGCTGCGTTCCGGCCGGGTCAAGCCGGCGGTGTTGATACCCCTGACGCAGAAGGCTTTTGCCGAGGTCTCCCACGAGCGCATCGTGCAATGCTTCAACCAGTTGGATTCGACGCTGCTCAAGCTCTAGGGTCTGTTGCCGTTTTGAACCAACTAATTGATCTATAAGAGCAAGCTCATACCGTTGAAGCACTGCCCACCTTCGTAGGGTGGGTTAGCCGCCTGTTGCGTTTCTCAGTCGACTCGCTGTGCCCGGTGCGGCGTAACCCACCATCGGCGCAGCGCCGTCCATCGCCTGGTGGGTTACGCGGCGCACGACCTTTCTCTGCGCCTGGAGGACCGGCATTCGGCGCCACTAACCTGCGCGGCCCGACCCACCCTACGGCAGCAGCGCTCGGCACCTCTTGCCCAAACGGCAACAGCCCCTAGCAGTTCGTGAAAAACCACCTGCTAGAGGCGCCCGCTACTCCTCGCGGCCCGTGGCGTCACGGTCGCGTTCGTAGTGTCTCGTGAGTGGAAACGGCGGCAGCCAGGATTCGCGGCGCAGGGTCCAGAGTTCGTAGGTCGGCAGCAATTGGTCTGGGGCATCCAGGGAACCGAGGCTCACTTCGATTTCGTCCGCGCTACGCGCGAAAACCGACGAGCCGCAGCGCGGGCAGAAAAACCGCCCGGCGTAGTCGCGCGTTTCGCCGTCGATCGTCACCGCCTCCTGAGGGAACACCGCGCAAGCGTGGAAAAGCGCGCCATGATGCTTACGACAGTCGAGACAGTGGCAAAGGCCGACCCGGTATGGCCGTCCCGATGCCACGATTCGCACGTTGCCGCACAGGCAACCACCCGTGAATCTATCCATGCGAGCTCTCCTCGAATCAAACGAACGTCCTCAGGCGTCCATAAAAGACGCCCCGGCACGATCCCGCAAACGGTCGTGATCGGTGGTCGTGGAAATTGCAGCGTTCCAACAGAAGCGCTGCCTGATCCTCGCGGATCGCCCTCCTTTCGCCATTTTTGGCCAGACGAGCACCGCTGAAAGCGCTTCTACGACCTTGGTCGAAAATTCTTAAACGCATTATTTATCAGTCAGTTGCACGCCGTTATGGCAACCCATGACAGCGCCACAACCTATTATTCTTTTTTATTCTATGTATAGAACATAAAAATAGTTACGATCCCTCTTAAATGAATACCCATAGGGGTATACGAGAGGAGCACACTCATGCAACCCAACGTCGAAGCATTCTTTGACCCCGCCACCTTTACCTACAGCTACGTGGTGACAGACCCCGAAAGCAAACGCTGCGCCATCGTCGATTCGGTACTCGATTACGACCCCGCCGCCGGACGTACCTCGCACCACAGCGCCGACCGTTTGATCGAGTACGTGAAGCGCAACCAGTTGCAGGTCGATTGGCTGCTGGAAACCCACGTGCATGCCGATCACCTCTCGGCCGCGCCCTACCTCAAACGCGAGCTGGGCGGCCAGTTGGCGATCGGTGAGAACATCACCATCGTGCAGAACACCTTCGGCAAGCTGTTCAACGCCGGCACCGAGTTCGCCACCGACGGACGCCAGTTCGATCGCCTGTTCAAGGATGGCGATTGCTTTCAAATCGGCGCTATCGAGGCGCGGGCCATCCATACCCCTGGGCATACCCCGGCGTGCATGACCTACCTGATCGGCGATGCCGCCTTCGTCGGCGATACCCTGTTCATGCCCGACTACGGCACGGCGCGCTGCGACTTTCCCGGCGGCGATGCGCGCACGCTGTTCCAGTCGATCCGCAAGTTGTTCGAGCTGGCGGATACAACGCGCCTGTTCATGTGTCATGACTACAAGGCGCCGGGGCGCGACGACTTTCGCAACCAGACCACGGTGGCCGAGGAGCGCGAGCACAATGTGCACGTCCATGAGGGTATCGACGAGGCCGCGTTCGTCGCCATGCGCAACGCCCGCGATGCCACCCTGGGTATGCCGACCCTGATCCTGCCCTCGGTGCAGGTGAACATGCGCGCCGGGCAATTGCCGCCCGCCGAGGACAACGGTACCCGCTACCTGAAAATCCCCCTGGACGTGCTCTGAGGTGATGACCATGGATTCGCTGAAACGCCTGACGCCCTTTCTCGCCGTAGCCGCGCAATTGCAACCGGCGGACATGGGCACCCTGGCCGCCGCCGGTTTTCGCAGCGTGATCAACAACCGCCCGGACGCTGAAGGCGAAGGTCAACCGACCTCGGCCGAGATGCGGGCGGCGGCGCAAGCCAGCGGTCTGGAGTACCACTACCTACCGGTGGTTTCCGGGCAGATCGGCGAGGACGACGTGCTCGCCTTTATCGAGTTGCTCGCTCAGGTGCGCGGCCCGGTATTGGCGTTCTGCCGCACCGGCACCCGTTCCACCAGCCTCTGGGCGCTGAGCGAAGCCCATCACCTGGACCCGCTGGCGCTGCTGAATACCGCACGCGAACATGGTTATGACCTCACCGGCCTGGCCCAGCGCCTGGAACAACGCTGGCAGAACGCGCCTGCCTCAATAGCCCAGGCCGCGACCACGCCCACACAGCGCTATGACGTGCTGGTGGTCGGCGGCGGCGCGGCCGGCTGTGCGGTCACCGCGAGCCTGTTGCGGCGTGATCCGCACTTGCGCATCGCCGTGGTCGAGCCGCGCGAGCAGCACTATTACCAACCGGGCTGGACCCTGGTCGGCGCCGGCATCTTCGACCGCGCCCGCACCGAGCGACCGATGGCGCGCTGCGTACCCCGCGGCGCCCAGTGGATTCGCGCAGCGGTGGCCGGCTTCGAAGCCGAGCAACAGCGTGTGGTGCTCGAAGACAGCACCCGGGTGGGTTACCGCGCCCTGATCGTCTGCCCCGGCTTGAGCCTGCACTGGGATGCGATCGAAGGGCTCAAGGAGACTCTGGGTAAAAACGGCGTCACCTCGAACTATCACTTCGAGCTGGCGCCCTATACCTGGCAGCTGGTGCAGAACCTGCGCCAGGGCCGCGCGCTGTTTACCCAGCCGCCAATGCCGATCAAATGCGCCGGCGCACCGCAGAAGGCCATGTACCTGTCCTGCGACTGGTGGCGCACCGAAGGCGTGCTGAAGGATATCGACGTGGAGTTCTGCACGGCCGGGGCGGTGCTGTTCGGCGTACCGACCTTCGTCCCGCCGCTGATGAAATACGTCGAGCGCTACGGCGTACAACTCGACTTCAACACGACACTCAGCGCCGTCGATGGGCCGGCACGCAAAGCCTGGTTCAAGCAGGTCGATGCCGCGGGCAATAGCCGAACCGTCGAGAAATCTTTCGATTTTCTGCATGCCGTACCAGTCCAGCGCGCCCCGGATTTTATCCGCCAGAGCCCGCTGGCCAACGCCGACGGCTGGGTCGAAGCCGACTATGAAACCCTGCGCCACCCGCGCTTCGGCAATATCTTCAGCCTCGGCGATGTGTGCGCCGCGCCCAACGCCAAGACCGCGGCCGCGGTGCGCAAGCAGGCCCCGGTGGTCGCGGAAAACGTCATCGCGGTACTCGCCGGCAAAGGGCCGCGGGCGTTGTACGACGGTTACGGCTCCTGCCCGTTGACGGTCGAACGCGGCAAGGTGGTGTTGGCCGAATTCGGCTACGGCGGCAAGCTGCTGCC
The DNA here is from genome assembly GCA_966210885.1 of uncultured Pseudomonas sp. GTDB lineage: Bacteria > Pseudomonadota > Gammaproteobacteria > Pseudomonadales > Pseudomonadaceae > Aquipseudomonas. Next base: position 50,900 of record CBIHLQ010000023.1, on the reverse strand, counting down.
GATCTTCCCCCTCGACCCGGTGATACCGCGCCGCCTGGCCTGGGAGTTGAAGGTGAAGGCGATGCCGAGCATCTACTTCGACCTGATGCTGCACGGCCATGAGTGGCTGGCGGGGCCCAAGCGCCTGCCCCATGAGCCGCTGCCGATGGAAGCCCCGGCCGCCTGCGACTTCGACAAGGAACAGGGCCAATGAAGCTGCGCCACTGGCTGCCCTGCCTGGACTGGGGCCGTCGTTACGACCGCGCCAGCGCCGCCCAGGACGGCCTCGCGGCGCTGATCGTGACGCTGATGCTGATACCGCAGAGCCTGGCCTACGCCATGCTCGCCGGCCTGCCGCCGGTCACCGGCCTGTACGCGAGCATCTTGCCGCTGCTGCTGTATGCGCTGTTCGGCTCCAGTCGGACCCTGGCGGTCGGCCCCGTGGCCGTGGTGTCGCTGATGACCGCCGCCACGCTGGCGCCGTTATTCCCCGCTGGCAGCGCCGAATACGTCGGCGCGGCGATGTTGCTGGCCCTGCTGTCGGGCTTGCTGCTCGCCCTGATGGCGCTGCTGCGCCTGGGCTTTCTCGCCAATTTTCTCAGCCACCCGGTGGTTTCCGGTTTTATCAGCGCCTCAGGGATCTTGATCGCCGTTGGCCAACTCAAGCACTTGCTCGGCGTATCGGCCTCGGGCGAAAGCCTGCCGCAGTTGCTCCCGCAACTCTGGCGGGCGCTAGCGGACAGCCACGGGCCGACCCTGCTGATCGGCCTGCTCAGCCTGGCCTGGCTGTGGTGGGCGCGCGCCCGCTTGAAGCCGCTGCTGCAACGCGCGGGGTTGTCCGCGCCCATGGCCGGCAACCTGGCCAAGGCCGGGCCGGTGCTGGCGATCGTGGTCGCCATAGTCGCGGTATCGCTGCTGCAGCTGGAGCAGGCCGGGGTCAAAGTGGTCGGTGCCATTCCCCAGGGGCTGCCGGGCCTGAGCCTGCCGACGCTGGACCTTGGGCTGGCCTTGCAACTGCTGCCGGCGGCGCTGCTGATCAGCCTGGTCGGCTTCGTCGAATCCATCTCCGTAGGCCAAACCCTGGCCGCCAAACGCCGCCAGCGCATCGAACCCGACAACGAATTGCTCGGCCTCGGCGCCGCCAATCTCGGCGCGGCGTTCAGCGGCGGCTTCCCGGTCACCGGTGGCTTCGCCCGCTCGGTGGTCAACTACGACGCCGGCGCGCAAACGCCGATGGCCGGGGTGTTCACCGCCGCCGGCATTGGCCTCAGCGTGATGCTGCTGACCCCATTGCTGCACAACCTGCCGCAAGCGGTGCTGGCCGCCAGCATCATGGTCGCGGTGCTCAGCCTGGTCGATCTCGCGTCGTTGCGCCGCACCTGGCGCTACTCGCGGCAGGACGGCGCGGCGCAGTTGGCGACCATCCTCGGCGTGCTGCTGATCGGCGTGGAGGCCGGCATCCTGCTCGGTGTCGGCCTGTCGCTGCTGCTGTTTCTCTGGCGCACCAGCCAGCCGCATATGGCCGTGGTCGGCCAGGTGCCGGGCAGCGAGCACTTTCGCAACGTCGAGCGCTTCGCCGTGATCGAGTCGCCCAGCGTGCTGTCGCTGCGGGTCGACGAGAGCCTGTATTTCCCCAACGCGCGCTACCTGGAGGACCGCATCGGCGAGTTGATCGCCAACCGGCCACTGGTCCGCCATCTGGTGTTGATGTGCTCGGGGGTCAACCTGATCGACGCCAGCGCCCTGGACTCCTTGGAGGCGATAGTCGAGCGCTTGCATACGGCCGGCGTGCAGTTGCACCTGTCCGAGGTCAAAGGTCCGGTGATGGATCAGTTGCGCCGCTCCGACTTCCTCGAAAAGTTCGGTGGCCAGGTATTTATCAGCCAGTTCCAGGCCCTGCAAACCCTGGCCCCGCAGCTCGCCCAGCAACCCCTGGCGCAAGGCCGTCCACGCACCGATAGCCAACCTCAAGCCGAGAGGAAACCCTTATGAAAACCGCCCATGATTTGGTGACCGCCGCCAAAGCACGGATCCACGAAGTCGACGTAGAGAATGCCGAAGCGGCGATTCACGACGCCGACGTGCTGATCGATGTACGCGAAGCCGATGAGTTTCACGCCGGGCATATTCCGGGGGCGATCAACATCCCCCGCGGCCTGCTGGAATTCAAATTGAGCAATGACCCCAAACTGTCCGCGCGCGACCGCAAACTGGTGCTGTATTGCAAGAACAGCGGCCGTTCGGCGCTGTCCGCCTGCTCGTTGCAAGAGATGGGCTACTTGCAGGTGCTGTCGATCGAGGGCGGCTTCGAAGCCTGGAGTGCAGCCGGCAAAGCCGTCGCCAGCCCACAGCTGCCGGCTTTCGATTAAGGCGATATCCCAGCTACCTGTTGCAAGCAGCTTGCGTCGGGTGGGTTAGAGCATTTCTAGGAGCCTGTCTGCCAGAGTAGCCCGGACAAGCCTTGGCGCCTCCGGGGCGATGATGTCCCGGAGGGCGCTGCGCTGGCCCACCCCTGGGGATCGTTGCACTCAACCCAGGCTACGAAACACGAATCAGCAGCCCCCTCGACATCATCTTGCGAGCCGCTGGCTTCAACAGGTAACGGGTCCCTATCAAGCTATTCGCCACTCCACTGATCTGCATCAATAGCCCCGCCAACATACCCCCACGGGTATCAAGTAATATTGCTTTGCCACGCACCGAGTAGCGCAGTCGCTGGACTGCCAGACCGACGTTACGCCGCTACAGAAGCCGGAGTGCAAGCATGACCGACAACGCCCCCAAGTCCCCATGGCGCATGCCACTGGTGCGCGAGCTCGGCGTCATTCTGCTGATCAAGCTGGTCATCCTGTTCAGCATCAAAGCCATCTGGTTCACCGAACCCACGGTGCCCGAGAACGGCACCGAGCGGTTTGCCGGCCACCTGTTCGGCCCCCTTGCCGCGCCTACTTCACCACTAGCCACTGAGGAGAAACCGAGATGATCTCGGAATCCGTCGTCGACCTCTCGCGCCTGCAATTCGCAATAACCGCGATGTACCACTTCCTGTTCGTACCCCTGACCCTGGGGCTGGCATTTCTGCTGGCGATCATGGAGTCGGTCTATGTCATGACCGGCAAGCAGGTCTACCAGGACATGGTCAAATTCTGGGGCAAGTTGTTCGGCATCAACTTCGCCCTGGGTGTCACCACCGGCCTGACCATGGAGTTCCAGTTCGGCACCAACTGGGCCTATTACAGCCACTATGTCGGCGATATCTTCGGCGCGCCGCTGGCCATCGAAGGCTTGATGGCGTTCTTCCTCGAATCGACCTTTATCGGCCTGTTCTTCTTCGGCTGGGATCGCCTGACGCGGGTGCAGCACCTCGCCGTCACCTGGCTGGTGGCCATCGGCTCGAACATGTCGGCGCTGTGGATTCTGATCGCCAACGGCTGGATGCAGAACCCGGTGGGCGCGGCGTTCAACTTCGAGACCATGCGCATGGAGCTGACCGATTTCGGCGCCCTGCTGTTCAACCCGGTGGCTCAGGTCAAGTTCGTGCATACCGTTTCCGCCGGCTACGTGACCGGGGCGATCTTCGTGCTGGCCATCTCCAGCTACTACCTGCTGAAGAAACGCGACCTGCCGTTCGCCCGTCGCTCCTTCGCCATCGCCGCGGTGTTCGGCCTGGCCTCGACCCTCTCGGTGATCATCCTCGGCGATGAGTCCGGCTACGAGATCGGCGACGTGCAGAAGACCAAGCTGGCGGCCATCGAGGCCGAGTGGGAAACCGAACCCGCGCCCGCCGCCTTTACCCTGTTCGGTTTGCCCAACCAGCAGGAGCAGCGCACCGACTACGCGGTGAAGATCCCCTATGCCATGGGCATCATCGCCACCCGCTCGCTGGACCAGGAAGTCACCGGCATCAAGGACCTGATCAAGCAGCACGAGCTGCGCATCCGCAACGGCATCATTGCCTACGGCCTGCTGGAAAAACTGCGCGCCGGCGACAAGAGCGAGGCCAATATCGCCGCCTTTGATGCGGTCAAACAGGACCTCGGCTACGGCCTGCTGCTGAAGAAGTACACCCCGGCGGTGGTCGATGCCAGCGAGGAGCAGATCAGGCTCGCGTCCCTGGATACCATCCCCAACGTCGCCACCATGTTCTGGACCTTCCGCGCCATGGTCGCCGCCGGCTTCCTGATGCTGCTGTTGTTCGCCCTGGCGGCCTGGGCCTCGGTGAAGCGCGATGCCGAGAACAAACCCTGGCTGCTCAGGTTCGCCCTGCTCAGCCTGCCGCTGCCGTGGATCGCCGCGCAGACCGGCTGGATCGTCGCCGAGCATGGCCGTCAGCCCTGGTCGATCGCCGAAGTCCTGCCGGTGCACCTCTCGGCCTCATCGCTCTCGGCAGCCGATGTCTGGGGTTCCCTGGCGGCGCTGATCGCCTTCTACAGCCTGCTGCTGGTGGTCGAGATGTACCTGATGATCAAGTTCGCCCGCCTCGGCCCATCCAGCCTGCACAGCGGTCGTTATCACTTTGAGCGTGAAGTCGCCGCACCGGCCGCCAACGCGCAAGGAGCCCAGTATGTTTGATTACGAAACCTTGAAACTGGTCTGGTGGGTATTGGTCGGCGTATTGCTGATCGGCTTCGCCCTGACCGATGGCTTCGACATGGGCGCCATGGCGCTCATGCCCTTCGTCGGCAAGACCGATAACGAGCGCCGCGTGGCGATCAACACCATCGCGCCCCACTGGGATGGCAACCAGGTCTGGTTCATCACTGCCGGCGGGGCGATTTTCGCCGCCTGGCCGATGATCTACGCCGTGGCCTTCTCCGGGCTCTACTGGGCGATGCTGGCCGTACTGTTCGCGCTGTTCTGCCGCCCGGTGGGCTTCGATTACCGCAGCAAACTGGAGAACCAGAAGTGGCGCACGACCTGGGACTGGGCGCTGTTCGTCGGCGGCGCGGCACCCGCACTGCTGTTCGGCGTGGCCTTCGGCAACCTGTTCCTCGGCCTGCCGTTTCGCCTCGATGAGTTGATGCGTTCCAGCTACGAAGGCTCGTTCTTCGGTCTGCTGCATCCCTTCGCTCTGCTTGCCGGCGTGGTGAGCCTGAGCATGCTGAGCACCCATGGCGGCGCCTGGCTGATGATGCGCACCGATGCCGACCTGCATGCCCGTTCGCGCAATGCCACCTGGTACTGCGCGATCCTGTACCTGATCGCTTTCGCCGGTGCCGGCGTGTGGCTGAGCCTGGGCATTACCGGCATGACGCTGACCGGCGGCATCGATCCCGCCGGCGCGATCGACCCGCTGGCCAAGCAGGTGGCGTCGAGCAACGTCGGCTGGCTCGGCAACTATCGCCAGTATTCGTTGACCATGCTGGCGCCCGTGCTGGGCTTGCTCGGTGGGCTGCTCGCGCTGCTCGGCGCCCAGGCCAATCGCGGCGCCGTGGCCTTTATCGGCAGCAGCCTGATGATCGTCGGCACCCTGTGTACGGCGGGCTTTGCGCTGTTTCCTTTCGTCTTTCCGTCGAGCATCGATCCGGCGTCGAGCCTGACCCTGTGGGATGCGGTATCGAGCCACAAGACCCTGGGCATCATGTTCGTCGTGGCCTGTATTTTCGTCCCGCTGATTCTGGCTTACAGCCTCTGGTGCTACACGCGCATGTGGGGCCGCCTGACCGATCGAACCATCGAAGCCAACCCGCACGGGCTGTATTGATCGACGCGCTTCGGCACGCCGATATCCGTGCCGAAGCGCAAAATCCCGCCTGACGGGCAAGGAGAACGCTATGTGGTATTTCACTTGGATTCTGGGCGTGCTGCTGGCGTGCAGCTTCGGCATCATCAACGCCCTGTGGCTGGAAACGACGCAGAACCTCGACGAAGAGCTGAGCGGTGACGACTGAGTCGCGCCCTTGGCTGGCACGCGGTTACAGCCGCGCGCTATCGCTGCTGCTGGCGACGCCGTTGACGCTGATATTGCTGATCCATCCCGCGGCCATGCTGACCGCGGACGGTCACTACGAGCATCGCCTGATCATGCTGAGCATGCTCGGCATCTCCAGCGGCTTTATCCATGGCGTGGGCTTCGACCCGATCGGCAGGCTGTGGCAAATCATCTTCCATCCCGTTGCGGGATGGCTGCTGATGGGATTGGGCTACGCCATCTTGTGGCAAGCCCAAACCCGGTGACACTCAGGTGTATTTGGTAAAGATCGCGCGCACCTGGGCGAGCTTGTCCTGATTGCTCTGGTCGGGGCTGAGAATCGCTTCCTCGGCCAGGCACACGAGCATTTCCTGATAGGCCTTATCCAGGGCTTTGCGGGCGGCGCTGAACTGCTGAGCGACGGACTCGCATTCATCGCCGCGCTTGATCATCGCCTGAATACCGCGCACCTGGCCCTCGACACGGGCCAGACGCTTGAGCAGGGAATCCCGGTGTTTCAGCTGTTCTGATTCAATCATTTCCAACTTCTACAGTACGTCGCAATGTAAAGGCACCGCGCAGCTCACCGAGTGCGAAACCACGTGCCTCGTCGTGCGGATAGCCTACATCAATCACCGCGGCGAGCGCCGGCTCTATCTGCTTGCCGTGACAGGCCAGGCACGGCTCGCCGGTGGCGATGGCCTTCATCATGCGGAATTCGCCGTCGACCGTTTCCGCGTGAACCAGATTCGCAAGCGGCTCGCCCGCCTGCGCACGCGCGGCGAACAGCTCCAGCACCCGCCGCTCCCAGGCATCGGGGGCGTTCGCCGGGTTGCGCACTTTCAAGGCGGTGCGCCCGACAGTCCATGGGCTTTTGCTGTGCTCGGCGGCGATCTGCGGCGCCGATAACCGACAGGCTTCGACGGCCTTGGCTGGCCCGCCGGCCTGCATGGCCGATTTGACAGTTGCCAATAGTTGCTGCTGGAAAGGCGGAATTAGCGCGGCGCCTTCAGCCTGATAATTCTCCGCATAGGTGCCAATACTCACAAAACCTAAAAAAACCGCAGTCGCGAATCGCATATGAGTCCCCTCGAACAAGCCATAAAATATACCCCAACGGGTATATAAGTATGCACGCTGGAACCCGTACTTGAAACGTAAAAAACGACAGGGATAAGCGCTACTCGACCGCACGTGCTCAACGCTCCAGCCTTCACGCTCAGGGACGAAAACGGCGTGGTGCAACTCCGCTGTCGTAAGCAGGTTGTGGGGATCGAGCAGCCGGTAAGTAATTCCGGCTGCTGAACCGCCGGTTAAATCCGGCCGGCGGTCACGCCACCATCGACGGGCAGCACGGTACCGGTGATCCAGGACGCCTCCTGGGAGGCCATGAACAGAATGGCTTCGGCGACATCACCGGGCCGACCGTTGCGGCCCAAGGGGTGAAAGGCGTTGAAGGTCGGCAATACCTGTTTGACCTGCTCGTCGCTCATAAAGGTGTTGTACACCGGCGTTTCCACCACAGCGGGGGCAACGGTGTTAATGCGTATGCCGGACGATGCCAGCTCGATCGCCAAGTTGCGGGTCAGCGCGTGAACACCGGCATTGGCCGCCGAGTAAGCCGCCGAGGGCGTCGCGCCTATCGCTTGCAGCGCCCACAGCGAACCCGTCTGAACGATAGCGCCGCCGCCACGCAGCAACATGGCTTTGGCCGCTGCCTGGGCCATAAAGAATTTGCCCTTGAGAATGATATCGATGAACTGGTCGTACTCCTGTTCATCGACCTCCAGGAAAGGCTTGGGGCTGAATACCCCGGCGTTGTTGATCAGGATGTCGACGCCGCCGAAGGCTGCCGTCGCCAGCTCGACCAGCGCCTTGGCCGTGGCAGGGTTGGCAATGTCCCCCGCCAGCGTGCGGACCCGCGCGCCGCTCGGGTCGATCTGCGCCGCGGCCATTTCGAGCTTCGCCGCATCGCGCCCGGCGATCAGCACACTCGCGCCTTCAGCGACCAGGCGCTGAGCAACCTCTTTGCCGATGCCTGAACCGCCGCCGGTTACGATCGCAACCTTGGAAGAAAAACTTTTCATAATGGAATGCCCTGCTTGGGTGAGAAGGAATGCTATAAACAGCTTCAAATGATACTTTCCAGGCTTTAAGCCCTTGAATGGTCGGTATGGCAATCATTTTTGGCCTAACCATCCGGGCTCACAAATTAGAAGTTCTTCTTCCTTATTAAAGAAAATCTTTAGATGACCACACCGATCTATCTCAACGCGCTGCGCGCCTTTGAGGCCGCCGCGCGGCACCGCAGTTTTTCCGCGGCGGCGGCGGAGCTGCATGTCACCTCGGCCGCAGTGGGTCAGCAGGTACGAACGCTGGAGGCGTGGTTGGGCATCAGCTTGTTCAATCGTGCCTCCAGCGGCTCGGTCAGGCTGGTTCCGACCGATGTGGCGCGGGCGGCGCTGCCCGATATTCGCGAAGGGCTCGAGCGTTTGCGCACGGGCCTGGAACGCTTGAAAGAGGGCTCGATGAGCAGCGGGCTGACCGTTACCGTCAGCCCGGCGTTCGCGGCCAAGTGGCTGCTGCCGCGTATCGAGCGCTTCCAACTGATGCACCCGCAGATGGATGTGCTGCTGGACACCAATCTACGACCGCTGGATTTCATCACCGAGGGCATGGACATCGGCGTTCGCTATGGCACGGGACGTTGGCCGGGGCTGACGGCGATCAAGCTGATGGATGAGGAGATGTATCCAGTCTGTGCGCCGAGCTATCCGCTACTGCAGGCGGGGCGGCTGTCGGCCCGCAACCTGGCGCAGGCAACCCTGATCCACGACCTGTCGATGACCGGCGAGCCAAGCTACCCCACCTGGCGTAGCTGGCTCGACGCAGCGGGATACCCCGAGGTAAGCGCGGAGCACGGCTTGCGCATCAATAACTCGGCGGCCGTGCTGCAAGCGGTTATCGACGGTCAGGGCGTGGCGCTCGGGCGCAGCGTGATGTTGCGCGACGACCTGGCGGCCGGTCGCTTGCTGCGTCCCTTCGGCGCTGTCAGCTGCCCGCTGGGATTTGCCTACTACATTGTCCACCGCCCGGAAGTAGCCGGGCTGACGAAAATTCAGGCGTTCCGTGATTGGCTGCTGGCGGAGGCTGCTGATGGGTAGGGAGTACGTGAGGGGCGAGCTGTTCGATACGGCGCTCAGCTGTCGCGAAACAGGTCGTGGGCGTCGAGCAGGCGGTAGGCGATTTCCGGGCGTTTCTCCAGGCCGCGGCGGATCGCGGCGGGGATCGCCTGGCGGGTTTTGCGGCAGAGGCCGGGCAGCTCGTCGATCTGGATGGCGATGCCGCGCATGCTGCGCACTTCGTTGAAGCCCGGCGCGATGCTGAGGCGGATACCCAACTGTTCGAACATGCGCTGCTGGACTTTTTCCAGGTCGGCCAGGCTTTGCAGATTTTCCAGGCGTTCGAGCAGGCGTTTTTCTTCCGGGCGGGTCAGCAGCAGGATGCGCGTGTCGGCGCCGGGGGTTTCCAGCAGGCGTTCGAGCCCACAGGTGCAGAGGCCCGGCGGACAGGTTTGGCGGATCGGCAAGGAGGCTGTCATGGACTCCGATCATAGCCATGCCGGGGCGCTGTTGCCTATCCGCGCCTGGCGACTTTCGTCAGTAGCCGGTCATTTCCAGGTAACCCTGGCCGCCCGGCTCGCCGCTCAGGCGCACCGGGCCTTCCCAGTAGGGGAATGAGGTGTCCATCCAGGCCTGCGGCTGGATGGCTTCGGCCTGCACGTCGATGCCATGCTCGGCGACCTGGATGCGCCAGCGGGTCGGCACCTTGCGGCCATGGGTTTGCCGCGTCCAGGCCTGTTCGCTGAGTTGGATTTGCTCGCCGCGCAGCGCCTGCGCATTGCCGTCCGCGTCGATCCAGGTGCCGGCGCGATAGGGCTCGCCGTCGGCCTGGCGCACCTGGAACAGCATCAGCTTGGCGCCGCTGGCCAGGTGCAGGGAGAACCAATCCCAGCCCTGCTGCTCGGCGGCCAGCGGCTGGCTGCTCCACTCACGGTCGAGCCAGGCCTGACCGCTGACGGTGAAGCGCTGGCCATCGCGCTCGATCTCGCCGCTGACCCGATAGAACGGCTGGCTGTAGTAATACGAGGCCTGGCCCGCGCCGGACTTTTCGCTGTAGCCGCGCTCGCCGTGCAGCACCAGCGGGCCCTCGGCGCGCAGTTGCAGGCGGTAGCGGAAGTCCTCGCCGGCGGCCTGCATCTGCAGTTGCTGCAAGCCCTGGCCGGGCTCACCGCGCAGCGACCAGTCATCGATCCAGGCATGGAACGGCTCAGCCTCGACGCCCGCCTGGCCGATGCCACCGCGGGCCAGTCGCTCGCTATGGAGATGGCCGAAGGGTCCACTCAGGCCGGAGTGGCCCATCCACAAATTGGGGCTTTGCCAACCGGGCTGCTCCTCGCCGGGGCGCAGCGCCGAGCGAAACAGCGTCCACTGCACGCCCCAGTCGCGGCCCTGCTCATCGGTTAGGTTGGCGGTGACGTACCACCATTCGATGCGGTAACCAGGATGGGCGCCATGGTCGCGCGGGAATACCAGCGGCTGGCCGCGCTCGACCAGGGCGAAGCCCTGCGCCGCCTCGCCGAGGCCGGCGAAACCCTGGCGCGGTTCGGGCGCCTGATCGCAACCGGCGAGCAGCGCCAGGCTTAGCAGCAAGCTCGACAGCAGATGCTTAGCAGGCCGTTGAAAAACTACCTGCGTTGGCAATACGGCGTTAAAAACAGGCTCGGAATGCTTATTTACAGCTCGTAAACTCCGCTTCCTCGCCTGTTTTTGCCTTGTCTTGCCTGCCTCGCCTACGCTTTTCAACGGCCTGTTAGCGGTCATCGGCGAATTGCCTCAACAGATCGGCGGGCTGGCGCCGGGCCATTTGCCAAAGCGGCCCGGCGGCGGCGAGCAGGCTGGTGCACAAGCCGAGCGCGGCGAGTTGCAGCAGTTGTGCGGGAAACACATGCAGCGGCAGGCGCCAGCCGAAGGCCTGGACATTGACCACCGCCACCAGGCACCAGGCCAACAGCAGCCCGAGAGGCATCGCCAGCAGCACCGTGAAGCTGGCCAGCAACAGCGTTTGCCCCAGACTCAACCAGGCCAATTGGCGGCGCCCCAAGCCCAAAGCCCACAAGGGCGCCAATTGGCCGAGACGGCTCTGCCCCAGGGTCAGCAGGCTGATAAACAGGGCTATGCCGGCCACACCCAAGGTCAGGCTATTGAGCGCACCGGTGGCGGCGAAGGTGCGTTCGAAGATGCGTGTCGACCAACGCTTCAGCTCGGCCTGATCGATCAGGCGCAGGCCATCGGCGCCGTAACGCTGCTCGAGCTGCGCCTTGAGCGGGGCCACGCGCGGCGCCGGCATGCGCAGGCTGAGGTTACCGAGCACGGCATCCGGCCACTGCCGTTGCAACCAGGCGGCGCTGGTCAGCACATGGCCCTTGGGGTTGCCGTAGTCGGCATACAGCGCCACCACCGGCAGGCGCTGCTCGCCATCGGCGGCCGGCAGGCGCAGGGTGTCGCCCACTTGCAGATCGAGACGCCGCGCCAGTTGCTCGCTGAGCATCGCACCCTGGCCGGCGTGCAACAGCGGCCAGGCCTCGGCTTGCTGTTCCAGCAGCGGCCAATGCTGCGCATAGCTGGGGTGCTCGACTATGCCCTGGACCTGCACCGGCAAACCTTGCAGGCGCAGGTCGACGTGCCAATGCGGCAACGCATCGATATCGGCCTGCGGCTCGAGCCAGGCGAGCACCTGCCGCGATTGCGCGGCATCGCGGGGCGACACGTACAGCTCGGCGGACAGGCGTTGATCGAGCCAGCCGACAAAGGTCTGGCGAAAACCCTCGGTCATGCTGCCGACACCGACGCTGGCGGCCAGCGCCAACAGCAAAGCCATCAGCGCCAAGGCCAATGCCGGCAGTTGCTGGCGACTGTCGGCGACGAACCACTCGGCCACGGGCCCACGGCAGTGGCGCGCGAGCAGGACCAGGGCGCCATCGAGCAACGCTGGCAACAGCAAGGCCGCGGCCAGCAGCAGGGCACCGAGCAGGGCAAAGGCGCTGAGCAGGCTGTCGCCGAACGCCCAACAGGCCAGGGCGATCAGCGACAACACGGCCGCCAGCCAGGCTTGGCGCTTTAGCCAGCGGCTTTGCGCCTGACGCCAGGCTTGCGGCTGGGCCAGCGCCAACAACGGCAGATTGGCCGCACGCAGCAGACTGTTGGCGCCCGCCAGCAAGGCGCCGAACAGGCTGATCGCCAAGCCGGCCAGCCACCACTGCGGCGACAGGTTCAACTGCCCGGCCACCTCCGCGCCATAGAGCCCGCGCAGGCTGGCGGCCAGGTCGCCGAGCAACCAACTGGCCAACAGATAGCCGCTGACGACCCCGGCCAGTCCCGCAAGCAAGGCGAACAGCCCCAATTCCAACGCCAAGGCAGTGAGCAAGCCCCGCAGGCTGACCCCGCAGGCGCGCAGGGTGCGCAGCAAACCGCGACGCTGCTCCAGCGCCAGGCCAATCGCCGCGTGCACGATAAACAGGCCGACGATAAAGGCCAGCAAGCCGAGCGCGGTCAAGTTGAGGTGAAAGCTGGCGGTCAGGCGCTGCAGGTCGTCGTCATCTTCAGCCGCTTGCAGCCGCAGCAGAGCATTCAGCTCCGCTGGCAGCTCGGGGGCGCGCGCGGCGTAGTCCGCCGGCAACAGCAGCCTCGAGAGTTGCCCCGACGCCTGCAACAGGCGTTGCGCCTGGCCGATATCGACCAGGATCACCCCGGGCGCCAGTTGCGGTTGCACCTGTAAGGGCGGCAGGCGCTGGCCATCGAGGGTGATTGCCTGTTCGCCGGGCTTGAGGCCCAAACGGGCCAAGGTATCCGGCGCGATCCAGGCCTGGCCGGATGCACCGATAAAGGCGGTGAGATCGATGCTACTGGCGCCCTGCCCTGCTATTTCGCTGCCGGCCGGCAGGCTCAGCGGCTCGATACCGAGCAGCTGCACACTCAGCGGCGGCTCGCCGGCAAAACGCAAGCGCCCTTCCAGTACTGGCGATACCGGCCAGCCACTGCGCCGCAGTTGCACATACGGCTGCTGGGCGAAGCGCTGACCCTGGCGCGGTAACAATTGCGCCCTCGCCGGCCCGGCGAGCACGGCGCTGGCGCGGGCGTAATCGGCGCGCGCCTGACTGTTGAGCGCCTGCACCCCGGTCCACAGGGCGGTGGCCAGCCACAAGCCGGTGAGGATGCTGAACAATTGCAGCGGATGGCGGCGCCAATGGCTGAGCAGCGCCAGCAGACAGATGCGCAGCATGCTCGTCAGCTCTCCCGCGGCTGCACCCGGCCCAGGTGCAGATACAGGTGATGCGCCAGACGCGCGGCCAGCCGTTCGCTATGGGTCACCAGCAACAGGCTGCTGCCGGCCTCGCCGACCAGTTCCAGGAACAACTCCAGCACGGTTTCGCTGCTCGCCTCGTCGAGGCTGCCGGTCGGCTCATCGGCCAACACCAGCGAAGGCCGCGACGCCAACGCCCGACCGATCGCCACCCGTTGCTGCTGGCCGCCGGAAAGCTGCTCGGGGTAACGCTGCAGCAATGGCGTCAGCCCCAGGCGTTCGGCCAGATAGCTGACCCAGGCCGGATCGTGCCGCCCGGCCAGCCGCGCCTGAAATGCCAGGTTGGCGGCGACGCTGAGGCTGCCGATCAGGTTGTATTGCTGGAACACCAGGCCGATGCCTTCGCGGCGCCAGCGCGCCAATTCGGCCTCGCCACGCCCCTGCAACGGCTCGCCGTCGATCAGGATGCGCCCGCTGTCGGCGCGCTCCAGCCCGGCGATCAGGTGTAGCAAAGTGCTCTTACCGCTGCCCGATTCGCCCATCAGCGCCAGGCTGCTGCCCCTCGGCAATTGCAGGTCGACCCCGCGCAACACCGGCAAGCGGCCTTGGGCGGTGGCGAAGGCTTTGTGCACATCCTCGACGATCAACATCCGCGTGGGCGACTCCTTTAAGACAAGCCACGGATGACGTGGCGATGCTCATCATCGGGCTTAAAACCGCGGCAGGCCAGCGGCTTTAAGCCTCGACAATAAGGCGACCTGAAGCGACCCCAGCATATTTCTCAGTCTAGGGTCTGTTGCCGTTTCATCGCGACCGCGCCGGAGCCTGTTTTAGCGCGAGACAAGGCACGAGACGCGAAGTTTGGTCGTTCCAAATGAGTGTCGAGAAACGCAGTATCGCGCTAAAACAGGCCCGGCCCTGCGGGTTGCGCGGAAAATCTCGCCATGCGTTGTTGTAGGACTTGGCAAGGGAACAACGCGGACGGCTAGTCCATTACCGGCGTCCTACGCCTAGCGGATCGCCGCCCGGCCATGGCGAGATTTTGCGCGGCAACGCGGCTTGCGCTGAAACGGCAACAGACCCTAGGGCTAAACGGTTTTTTCGATGGCGTCGTGCCGCATCAGATATTGCGGTGGCACCACATGCTCAGATTGACCACAGTCGCTTAAAAGCAGGCCTGCCAGCGGGAGCGGATGGTGTTGGTGTATGACGGCGAGCGCTCAACGGGTTGACCTTGCTCCAACAGCCATTGCGACAGCGCCGGCAGATTGCGACTCGGCACACGTGGATAGCGGTGGTGTTCGCCGTGGTAGTTGTAATTGAGGTAGTGGATAAATGGCCGCTCAAATGGATTGCTGGTATGACTGCGCAAACGCATGACGCCGGATTCACCCGGCATTGGCACATGCTCGCAAAAGCCTCGGATTTGCGACATGAACAAGCCAACCGTGGCGGCCGAAATTGGGAAGATCAAGCCGAGCCACAGCTGCTCACCACCGCTGGTGGCCAACAGAAAAAATGTGCCTTGCACGGCGACAAGGCCTAGGCATTCACCCAGGGTTACTCGCCAAGGCCGGGGCATCCTCAGCCGTTGCTTGAGCAGCGTGGCCATATGGATCAGGTTCCAGCCCAGCAGAGGCCGCAACAAGTGCCAGGCCAGCCGACTGCGGCTGGCTGTCTCGAGCGCGCCATAATCGAGGAGTTGCGGATCGTCATCGTCACCAACCTTCATGTGGTGGCTTTTATGCAAAGCATCAAAGGCGATGAAATCCACCATGGTCCACCAGCCGCCTATACGCCCAACGATACGGTTCAAGGCTGGCGTGCGGAACAGCGAACCATGCACGGCCTCATGGACCAATAGCGTTGTTTTGGATATCGCGACACCCAGCGGCACTATTGCAGCAATGGCCAGCCAAGGTGAAAGGCTCGCCCAAAAAGGCAGCATCGCGATATGAATCAGCGGAACACCCAAGAGCCGCAACGTGGCACGCAGCCCCCATCCATCGGATGTTTCGAAGAAGTGCCTGGGAATTACCAGCTTCTGCTTGGT
This sequence comes from uncultured Pseudomonas sp., assembly GCA_966210885.1. Taxonomy (GTDB): domain Bacteria; phylum Pseudomonadota; class Gammaproteobacteria; order Pseudomonadales; family Pseudomonadaceae; genus Aquipseudomonas. The sequence continues at coordinate 35,595 of CBIHLQ010000023.1, read as the reverse complement.
TTGGTCTGTGGTCACGTTTATCTCCATTAGCGTCCATGCGCAGGACCGCCTTGATTGCCATGTTCAGTTGCATAACGCGGTGGCCAACCGGCGACTAGTGAAGCACAGAAATGAACGACGCCCCTATCCCCTGCCGCTCCATAAAAAACATGCCCGCACCTCTCGGCGCGGGCATAGGTTCAGGTTCAGCCTGGCAATCAGCAGCGATACGGCGACCCCGCCTTGGCCATCAGCGCGTTGTACTTTTTGAAGATCTCCACCACCCGTGCGCAGCGTGGGCTGGTTTTGGCGATTTCGTCCCAGAACTTCTGCGCTTCGGCTTCCACCGTGGCCCATTCGGCGTCGGGGATGGTGGTCAGTTTGAGCTTGTCGCCCTCGACCCGCAGTTGCGCCTCGCCGCCCCAGTACCAGTGCTGGCGGTAGTAGTTGGAGCTGTCCATGCACAGTTTGAACAGGGTTTGCAGGTGCGCGGGCACTTCCGCCCACTTTTCAGAGTTGGCGAAGTAGGAGCCGCACCAGGCGCCGGAGATGTTGTTGGTGAGGAAGTATTTGGTCACGTTGGCCCAGCCGACGGTGTAGTCCTCGGTGATGCCGGACCAGGCGATGCCGTCCAGTTCGCCGGTCTGGATCGCCACTTCGACGTCCTCCCAGGGCAGGGTCACCGGGATCACGCCGAAGCGCGAAAGGAATTTGCCGGCGGTGGGGAAGGTGAAGATGCGTTTGCCCTTGAGGTCGGCGAGGCTGTTGATCGGCTCGACGGTGGCGAAGTTGCAGGGGTCCCAGGCGCCGGCGCCGAGCCAGGTCACGCCTTTGACTTCGCCGTAGGCTTCTTCCCAGATTTCGTTGAGCCCGTATTTGTTGAACAGCACCGGCACGTCCAGGCTGTAGCGGGTGGCGAACGGGAAGTAGCCGCCGAACACCGAGATATCCACCGGCGCGGCGATCGAGTCGTCGTCGCTTTGCACCGCATCGATGGTGCCCTTCTGCATGGCGCGGAACAGCTCGCCGGTGGGCACCAGCTGGTCGGCGTAATACAGCTGGATTTCCATCTGGCCGTTGGCGGCCTTGTTGAAGGCGTCGATGGACGGTTTGATCACGTGCTCGCCGAGCGCCGGGCCGGCGTAGGTCTGCAGGCGCCAGGTGATCTTCTTCGGCTCGTCGGCGTAGATGTGGGATGTGCCCAGGGCGGTGGCGCCGGTGGCCACCGCGGCGGTTTTCAGAAAGCTGCGTCTCGTAGTCATGCTGTCTCTCCCTAGCTGTCGATTCAGATGTCGTACCGCATTGCGCTGCAGCGGCCGGCAGGCCGTGCAGCGTTCTCAGGTGGTGAAAGGCCCGTCAGCGGTGCGCCAGTCGACGCGATCAACGAGCGATGCTCCCTGAAAATCGAAAAAACTCAGCGTGCGTAATGCCACTGCGGCAACCACAGAGCGATTTGCGGAAACAGCATGACCAGCGCCAACGCCAGCACCATGATCGCCACGAACGGCGTTACCGAGACGTAGATGTCGCGCAGGCTGACTTCCGGCGGCGCCATGGCGCGCATCAGGAACAGGTTGTAGCCGAACGGCGGGGTCATATAGGCGATCTGGCAGGTGATGGTGTAGAGCACGCCGTACCAGACCAGGTCGAAGCCCAGGGCGCCGACCAGCGGGATATACAGCGGCGCGACTATCACCAGCATCGCGGTGTCGTCGAGAAACATGCCCATCAGGATGAACGACAGCTGCATCAGGATCAGCACCTGCCAAGGCCCCAGGCCCAGGTCTTCGAGGAAGAACGCCTCGATCGCCTTGACCGCGCCGAGGCCGTCGAACACCGCGCCGAAGCACAGCGCGGCGAGGATGATCCACATGAACATGCAACTGATGCCGAGGGTTTTGCGCAGGGTTTCTTCCATCACCCGGCGGGTCAGCCGACGTTTGGCCAGAGCCGCCAGGGTCGCCGCCGCCGCGCCGACCGCCGAGCTTTCCACCAGGCTGGTGTAGCCCATGAGAAACAGCCCGGTCATGCTGAAGAAAATGAACAACGGCACCAACCCGGCGCTGAGCAGGCGCAGCTTTTCGCCCCAGGTGATTTCAGCACGCTCCTCGGCGCTCAAGGCCGGCCCCAGGTCGGGTTGCAGGCGGCAACGAATGGCGATGTAGAGCACGAACAAGCCGGCCATCAGCAGACCGGGAAAGACCCCGGCCAACCACAGCTGGCCGACCGGTTGGCGGGCGATCATGCCGTAGAGCACCAGCACCACGCTCGGCGGGATCAGGATGCCCAGCGAGCTGCCGGCCTGGATCACCCCGGTGATCATGATCTTGTCGTAGCCGCGACGCAGCAGTTCGGGCAAGGCGATGCTCGCGCCTATCGCCATGCCAGCGACGCTCAGGCCGTTCATTGCCGAGATCGCCACCATCAGCGCGATGGTGCCGATCGCCAGGCCGCCGTTGAGCGGGCCCATCCACACATGGAACATGCGGTAGAGGTCTTCGGCGATGCCCGATTCGGAGAGCATGTAGCCCATATAGACGAACAGCGGCAAGGTCAGCAGCGGATACCACTTCATCAGTTTCATCGCCGCACTGAAGGCCACTTCCGCGCCGCCGTCGCCCCACAGCAGCAGCGCCGCGGCGACCGCGACAAAGCCGATGGCGCCGAACACCCGCTTGCCGGTGAGCAGCAGCAACATCATCGTGGAGAACATCAGCAAGGCGATCAGTTCGTAGCCCATTAGAGCGTTTCTCCCCGAGCCGCGGCGATGTCCTTGAACAGCGTCGCGATGGCCTGCAGCAACATCAGGGCGATGCCGATGCACATGACGATCTTGATCGGCGCCATCGGCGGCGACCACGCGGAGTAGCTGGTTTCGTCGTATTCCAGGGCGTACTGGGTCGAGGAGATGCCACCGTAAAGCAGCAGCACCAGATAAAAGATCAGAAAGCCGATGGTCAGCACATCGACCAGCGCGCGGGTCTTCGGCGACCAGCGGCTATAGAACAGGTCCATGCGCACGTGGGCATCGAGTTGCATGGAATAGGCGCCGCCGAGGAGGAAGTAGGCGACCATCAGAAACTGTGCGCTTTCCAGGGTCCAGGCGGCGGGCATAAAGAAGGTTTTGCTGATCGAGGAATACAGCAGCACGCCGAGAATGGCGAAGATCAGGTACATGGCGAACCGGCCGACCACCCGGTTGATTGCCTCCACCCCACGCACGAATAGCTTGATGGCCTTGGGCATACTCGCTACCTGCTGAAAAATTATTATCCCGAGAGCCTAGACGAAGTTCGGCTAAAACCAACTTTGCGGAATTAGCGAAGCACAAAGCACGCCAGCCCAAATGAACGAACCATGTTCATGAATATCAATAAGTTAGCTGAAAGCACCGTGATTACGGGCGGCTGTCCGATCGATCAGGAAGCGCTCTAGCACCGCATCGGTGCGTAGTAGGAGAAATTTTTACGGGGCGCGGAGCTGATGCCTTTTTCATCCACCAGCGCTGACGCGCCCTGGGCGGATGACGCTTTTTTCATCCACCATCGCTCTCGCAGAACCGCTGGGCAGACAGAAGCCGCCCGCTTACAAACCGGCGTCGTGCAGACGCTGCGCATGCTCGACGAACAGCCGCACCGGATCGTCGCCCTTGCCGACCAGGCCGAGGGGTTGGTTGACGATGCTCAGGTGGTCGAAGGTGAAGCGGTCGCCGAGCACCGTACCCAGGTGCGAGCTGTTACGCCCGACCAAGCCATCGCACTGGCCGGCTTCGCGCTGGAAGCCGTAGCGGGCGCAGATTCTGCACATCAGACTCATGGCCTCGAAACGGCGAATACCTCGGTCGGTAACGCCCGGCGTGATGACCCCGGCCCAGGAGTAATAGCGCACGCCATCGACCTCGGCGGCGCCCTGCCCGCCCCAGGTATCCGGTAGGCCCTGGGGGTATTGCGCATTGAAGGCGGCGACACCTTCACTGGTCAGCGAACGGTGCGCGGCGGCGACATCGATCGGCAGGCGCGGGCCTTGGCAGCCACTTTCGAACCAGCCCAGGCCGCGCGCCATCGTCCCCATCAGCGCGCTGACGACACGTTCCTGCCAGCTGCCAGCGGCGAAGCGGCGATCCAGGTAGTCGGCCATTTCCGAGCCGTGATTGGGTCCGGCCACCGAAGTGACCGAGGCCACCCACTCGGGCTTTTTCGCCGCGGCGTAACGGGCGGTCAGCGCGCCCTGGCTGTGGCCGATCAGGTGCACCTTGGCGGCGCCGGTTTGCTCGCGCAGCTCGGCGATCCGTTGCAACAGCTGCTCGCCACGTACCTCGGTCGAATGCACGGCCGAGACCAATACCGGGAACACCGTGGCGCCATGGTTGCGCAGCGCCGTGACGATGCCGTACCAGTAGGGATAACCGAGCACCCGCACGAACCCCAACAATCCGGGGACCAGCACCAGGGGATAACGTGGCGTCGACATGAAACGGCGATCCTTCGTAGGCAATTCTCCGTAATAGAAGCAAAAAGGGCCGCCTATGGCGACCCTTCTTACTAGCGGTAGTGGACTACTGAGGCCCTGCCCCAGTGATGATGGTCTGCCGTGCCTGGGTCGCGTCGCCCCGGCTGTAGGCATAGGGGATGCTCCAGGTCATGTTGCTGCCGGTGTCCTTAAAGGAATCGGTTCCGGACAAACCGGTATAGACGTTCGACTGGATATTCGCATCGATCAGGCCGTTCTTATAATTCCAATGCGGTTTTACCGAGTTTTCGAAATAGTTTCCTTCCACCTTGGCCTGGCCGAAATCGGCTACGCCAATTGAATAGCGGGTAATGTCGTTCCAGAAATTATTGAACAGGTGAACCTTCGCGCCCTGACCTTTTACATCGGGGTTACGCCCATTGCCCCGGCGGAAATAGTTGTGATGGTAAGTTGCCTCGCTATCAACGATCAGGTTTACGTATTGATCGCGACTGCCGCAGGAATAGGCATTGTCGCCTTCAAAACGGTTCCAGCTAAGCGTGACATTCTTACTGTCGTACATATCCACATGCCCATCGCTGATCAACCGGGTAGTCAGGTGATCCAGCCAGATGTGATGGGTATTGTTCATCGATATCGCGTCGCCAGCCTCGATGATCGATGGGTTGACGTTCTCGATGGTCAGGTTGCGAATAATAACGTTGTTCACACCATTCAGTATGAAGTTGGCGCCGATAACCCGGGACTCTGACCCCAGACCTACCAGTGTCTTGTTTGATTTAACGACGATCCGGCGCTCGTTCAGGGATACGTTTTCCATTCCCTTAAAGCCGAATTGAAAATACGAGAAGCCTTTTTCAATCTGTTGACAGGCTGCTACTCGTGCTTGATGGTCATTCCCCTGAACCGCCCAGTGGAAAGTTTTATTCGGGTTCGCCGGTTCATAAATATTGCCGCAGGTGAATTTGCATACAGACTGGACCCTGTTCGGAGTACGGCAATCCAAGGCTTTGTTCGGCACCTGTATGACCCCAGGGCTGTCGGAATTCAGGGCAGTTGCCAACTGATCGCAGCTGCTGACTTCGGTGGGCTTCGCACTACCGCCACCGGTGGTCGTGGAGAGGCCGCTACCCGCCACGGAGGCGAAGCCGATCAATTGACTGGTGCTAGTGCTGCTACTGCCACTCGACGCACCGCAACTACCATTGACCGGATTGAAATACCAAATCTGGTAATTGGAGCCACCATCGGTTTTTTGGAACACATCGGCTCCGCTATTGCCGTTCGCAACGGAAATCAGTTTTCCAGTGTAAGCCGAGGCAACCTTGATTCCACCGGCGCCGCTTTTGGCCAGCGTCCATTGTTGCGCTTGGCCGCCCCAATATTCCCACTGCTTTATGGTGCCGCCGTCTTCTTTCGACCAACCGTAAAGGTCTACTGCCTTATTGCTGTGAAGCGGTCGAATCGACCAATAACCGTTATTCATATCGGTAACGGTGAACTGTTGGTTGGTTCTCCCATTTGCCGACCATTGATGAATGTTGGCGCCGTTTGCGCTGGATGCACTTTGCACATCCATGTACTTGCCGCTACCCATATTGACAAGGTTATAAACCTTGCCGCTGACCGGCATCTCGGCGCAGTTTTCCGCCATGACAAGGCCCGAGAAGCCCAGACCGGTTACGGCCAGAAACGGGCTTAAAAAACCAATAAGTTTCACCTTACCGGTCTTCAGTCTGTGTCCCATGGGTACTACTCCTTACATTCGTTATTGGCGCTTATATCCTCACAGGGTATTTCCGTGATTACTCTTTTAATACCCTGCTCACCTGTAACGTTGTAAGGATGCTCCGGCTTTCACAACTGAAGTGTGAAGCCTCTTTGCAAACACAAGTGAAGTGTGAAATCTCCCGCAAAAAGTCAGCGGGACAGGAAGCCTATCGGCGCACGGCGGGATGAAAAGCGCGGACGGCGCTCCTGCCGCCGCCCGCAACTGACCAGCGCCCTGCCTTTACGCCACTTGGGGGTCGCTGGGCAGGCGATACAGGCGGATGCGCCGCAACACGGCGGCGAATTGCTCTCCGAAACGCCCACTGTTGTAAACCTGGCCATAGCGCTCGGCGATCTCGCGCACCTCCACCGCCATCGCCGCATAACGGCACGCCGGCAGGTCGGGGAACAGATGATGCTCGATATGGTAGGTGACGTTGCCGCTGAGGATATTGAACAACGGCCCGCCTTCCAGGTTGCTCGCCCCCCGCAGTTGCCGCAGGTACCAATGGGCGCGGCTCTCGCCCTCGACGACTTCGCGGGGGAAGACCACGGCACGCTCGGTGAAGTGACTGCAGAAGACCATCAGCGCGAGCCACAGGTTGCGGATGATGTTGGCCACCAGGTTGCCAGCCAACACCGCCAGCGCATTGGCGCCCAGCAACAAAGCCAGTAGCGGGAAGAACAGGTAGTCCTTGAGCAATTGACGCGACACTTTAGCGTTGAACTGACGGAGCCGCGGCGCCAGTTCGGCCCGGCTCATGCGACCTTTATAGACTTGATCCAGGCGCAGGTGTTGGACCGCTGCCGCGAACTCGAACAGCAGCGCCGCGATCCCCAACCACAAGGACTGCAAGCGATAGAACGGTTTCCAGCGCTGTTCGGGAAACAGCCGCGCCAAGCCATAACCGATGTCGTCGTCCATTCTCAGCACGCCGGTGTAGGCGTGATGACTATGGTTATGGGTATTCCGCCAATGAGCGCTGGGGATCGCTATGTCCCACTCGTAGGTACGCCCGAAAAACTCGGGGTCGTTCATCCAGTCGTATTGGCCGTGCATGACGTTGTGACCGAGCTCCATGTTCTCGAGAATCTTGCCCACACTGAGCAAGGCGCTGCCGAGCAGCCAGGTCGGTGGAAACCAGCCGAACAGCAGCAGGGCGCGCCCGCTCCAGCAGCAGAAGCGCATGGCCGTACGTATTCTGCGGATGTAACGCGCATCGGCCTCGCCCAGATCGGCGCGGGTGCGTTGGCGCAGATCGTCCAATTCAGCGCCGAAAGCAGCCAGTTGTTCGGTCGTAAGCTCACGATCGACTCGCATAGGTATCTCCTGATAGCCGGAACGCTCCGGCGTGGGTGTCGCCTGTGGCGCGACTCCATACCCCACAACCTAATAAGACGAGGTGCTGCGCGACTGGCCTGATTAAAGATCGATTTCGACATCCGTATGAGGTGCGCTCACGCACACACGAATCGGCTGCCCCGGCTCGCTGAATATTTCGCCGCTGCGCAAATCGCGCACCGCGCCGCTGAGCAGGAGGCAGGTGCAGCTGGTGCAAATGCCCTGCCGGCAACCGTGCTGAGGATGCAGGCCGAGGTCTTCGGCCTGTTCCAATATGCTGCGCCGGTTATCGCCCTCACCCTGCAGCCGGCTGCGGGCGAACCCCAGCTGCACCTGCTGCGAGGCGTGCTCGCTCTCACGCCAAGACGGCGCGGTGAAGGCCTCGTACTGCAATTGAGTCGGCTGACCCGCCCCCCGCCACCAGTGCTGCACCTGCTCGACGAAGCCTGCCGGCCCGCAAGCCAGGACGCGGCGCCGGGCCAACTCGTCGATGTCGCTCAAGTGCTCGGCGCAGAACCGCCCGCGCAGTTCACCCGCCCCCGCCGGCGCCCCGCTCAAGGCCCAGCGCACCTGCAAGTTGGCGTATTGCGCCTGCAAGGCCTGCAGCTCATCGACAAAGGCTCGCTGGCCGTGCTCGCGCACGTAATGCAATAGATTGATCGGTGCCGTGAAACCCTCGGCCAAGGCGCTGCGCAACATACCCAGCAGCGGCGTGATGCCACTGCCGGCAGCCAGCAATAGCACGCCCTCATCGGGCTCGGCCCAACGCAGCTCGCCAAACGCCTGGCTCAGTTCCAGCACCTGACCGACCACCACGGTTTCCAGCAATTGCGGAGAAACCCGTCCATCGGGCTGACGCTTGACGGCGATCTCCAGGCTGCCGTCGGCATGCAACGCGGTCAGGCTGTAGCTACGGCTCAAGCGTACGCCCCGCTGTTCCACATAGACCTGCACATGCTGACCGGGCTTGGCGCCGCGCCAATTGCCGTTGGGCCGCAGGGTCAGTGCCAGCATGTCCTCGGCCACCCACTTGCGCGAGTCGACGCGGGCGAACACACGGTTGAGCCGCCAGGCCGGATGCAAGCTGGTAAGCAGCAGATCGACATCGCTTTCGCGTAACCAAGCGCCTTCGACCAGCATCCGTATCGGGCGTAAAAGGGGCGCACAACTACGCGCCAAAGCAAAGGGAATAAGGGGCATGGCGAATCTCCAACGAACAGTCGTAAATAAGGTGGCAAAGCCTTTCTATTTTCAGTTAACAGGTGATCACTCAACCGGTTCGACTGCTACAAAGCGCATTTGTTAGAAGGCCGGATACATTTTCGGAAGATCGATTCATGCTGCCGCGCCGAACAAAATTTGCAGACCCGCAACGCTCTGATGGACGCCGCGCGCAGCCTGATGGGCAGCGGGCGCGGCTTCGGCAGCCTGCGCGAAGTCGCACGTAACGCCGCGCGCATCAGGGCCAGCGCAGAATCCCGGCGCTGTCACAGCGCCTGGGGATTGGGCAACCGATACTGCCAGATGCGCCGCAACACGGTGGCGAACTGCCCGCCGAGACTGCCGCTGTTGTAGACCTGGCCATAACGCCGAGCGATCTCGCGCACCTCCACCGCCAGGGCGGCATAACGCCGCGCCGGCAGATCGGGGAACAGATGGTGCTCGATCTGGTGACTGAGGTTGCCGGTGAGGATATGCAGCAGCGGCCCGCCCTCCAGGTTGCTCGACCCACGCAGCTGGCGCAGGTACCAGTGGCCGCGGCTCTCGCCCACCACCGAGTCGCGGCTGAACACCGCCGCCTGTTCGGTGAAATGACCGCAGAAGATCACCAGAAAGGTCCACAGATTGCGGATCAAGTTGGCTAGCACATTGCCGCACAGCACCGCCAGCGCATTGGTCCCCAGCAACAGCGCCAGCAGCGGGAACGCCAGGTAGTCCTTGACCCACTGGCGCAGCACCTTGGCGTTGAACTGCTTGATCAGCGGCGCCACCTCGGCACGGCTCAGTTTGCCCTTGTAGACTTTGTCCAGGCGCAGGTTCTGGATCGCGATCGAGTATTGGAACAGCAGCGCCTGCAGCGTCACCCACAATGGCTGCCAGCGGTAGAACGGCTTCCAGCGCTGCTCCGGGAACAGCCGTACCAGACCGTAACCGACGTCGTCATCCATGCCCAGCACGTTGGTGTAGGTGTGATGGATATGGTTGTGGGTATGCCGCCAGAATGCGCTGGGGCCGGCAATATCCCACTCGTAGTTACGCCCGGAGAATTCCGGGTCGTTCATCCAATCGTACTGGCCATGAATGACGTTATGGCCCAACTCCATGTTCTCGAGAATCTTGCCCAGGCCGAGCAGCGCGGTGCCGAGCAGCCAGGTCGGCGGCAGCCAGCCGAACATCAGCAACGCGCGACCGCTCCAGCAGCAAAAACGCACGGCGTTGCGGATACGGCGGATATAGCGCGCATCGGCCTCGCCGAGGTCGGCCCGGATGCGTCGGCCCAGGGCATCCAGTTCGGCGCCGAAGGCCGCCAGTTCCTCGGGGTTGAGTTCACGGTCTACTCGCATCGGTATCTCCTTATGTCCCGGAGGTTCCGGGGGTCGTGAATGGCGCGACCACACACCCCTGACTGGTAGGACGGGGCGCTGCGCAAGGGGTGGTCAAAGATCGATCTCGACATCGGTGTGCGGAGCATTCACGCATAGGCGAATCGGCTGGCCCGGCTCGCTGGCGATTTCGCCGCTGCGCATATCGCGTACCGCGCCGCTGATCAGCGTGCAGGTGCAGCTGGCTGACCAGCTCGGCATCGCGCCACCAGCGCAGCCCGTCGACGTCGACCAGAGCGCGTAAAGGCGCTAATAAGGGCGCGCCAAGGCGCGCTGAAGCGAAGGGCAAAAGAGGCATGACGATTCTACGGTGAACAGTTGTGCACCAAGATGGCAGAAGCCTTCTTTTCAGTCAACGACCGCTCACCCAATCCGTTCGACGGTCGGGAAGTGCATTTGATAGAGTGCGCGACCACGCCCTGGAACTCGGATGTCATGCAACCTCGCGCGGAACAAAAACTGCAAACCCGCAACGCCTTGATGGACGCAGCGCGCAACCTGATGGACAGCGGGCGCGGCTTCGGCAGCCTCAGCCTGCGCGAAGTCGCACGTAACGCCGGCATAGTGCCGACCGGCTTCTACCGGCATTTCCACGATATGGACGAATTGGGCCTGGCGCTGGTCGCCGAGGTCGGCGAGACATTTCGCGAGACCATTCGTCAGGTGCGTCACCATGAGTTCGAGGTCGGCGGGGTGATCGATGCCTCGGTGCGCATCTTCCTCGATGCGGTCGCGGCCAATCGTGCGCAATTCCTGTTTCTCGCCCGCGAGCAGTACGGTGGCTCCCAGCAGGTACGCCAGGCGATAGGCGCGTTGCGCGAACGCATCACCGCCGATCTGGTGGCGGATCTGGCGACCATGCCGAAAATGCGCGACTTCGACACGCCCGCCCGCAACATGCTCGCCGACTTGGTGGTGAAAACCGTATTCGCCACCCTACCCGAGCTTATCGACCCGCCCTCGCCGACGTTACCGGCCCACGCCACGCCCCAAGCCAAGATGATCGAGCAACTGCGCTTTATCTTTATCGGCGCCAAATCTTGGCAGGGCCTCGGGCAAGCGAAAGACTGAGCAAATCGCACCAAAAGAATGCATGCGAGCCTGACGCGCACCAATTAAATCCTGGCGATGCCCCGTTTTTTGCCACGCCTGCCCATTCCCGGCCATAAATGCGCGCTGCGCGGATTTGGCAAGCCCCTTGCTCTGCTATCGGCATCGCCCCGATCGCGCCGCCTCTCCGGGGGAATTGGCATTAAAGGAAGGCATCCATGCTGGTCATCCACACACGCATCGCGCCCTGCGAACACTGGGACGCCGAACTGCACCTGAGCTTCGAGGCCCGCAGCAAAAGCCGCCTGCGCTGCTTCAGCAGCCAGGGCGAAGACGTCGGCCTGTTTCTCGAACGCGGCCAGCCGCCATTGCAAGACGGCGAATGCCTGCAGGCCGAAGACGGCCGCATCGTCAAAGTCCGCGCCCGCGCCGAGCAACTGCTGCACGTGACCTGCGCCAACCCCTTCGAATTGATGCGCGCCGCCTATCACCTGGGCAACCGCCATGTTGCCCTGCAACTCGGCGACGGCTGGCTGCGCCTGCCCGACGACTACGTGCTCAAGGCCATGCTCGAGCAACTGGGCGCGCGGGTCGAAGCGGTCGAGGCGCCCTACCAGCCCGAGCAAGGCGCCTACGGCGGCGGCCATCATCACTCCCATGCCGGCGATGCGGAATTCAGCTACGCGCCGCGCCTGCATCAGTTCGGGGCGCGCAAGTGAATCCGTCCTGGGCGCTGCTGAGACTCGCCAGCCCGCAATTGCCGATCGGCGGTTACAGCTATTCCCAGGGCCTGGAAATGGCCGTCGAACAGGGTCTGGTCGACAACGCAGAAAGCGCTGCGCGCTGGATCGCCGATCAACTGCTGCTCAACCTCGCACGATTCGAAGCGCCGCTGCTACTGGCGCACTGCCAAGCGGCGGCCGATGCAGACTGGCCGCGCTTGCGCCAGCTCGCCGAGCAACAGCGCGCCAGCCGCGAAACCCGCGAGCTGCGCCAGGAAAGCCGGCAGATGGGCTATTCCCTGGAACAACTGCTCAGCGGTCTGCCGGAACTGGACGAAGAATCGCGGGCGCTGTTCGCCGCACTCGACGAACCCGGCCTGGCCGTGGGCTGGGCCCTGGCCGCCCGCGCCTGGCACATCGCCCCGCAGGACGCCCTGGCCGCCTGGCTCTGGGGCTGGCTGGAAAACCAACTGGCGGTGCTGATGAAGACCCTGCCGCTGGGCCAGCAGGCCGCACAACGTCTGACCTCCGAGCTGTTGCCATTGCTCGATCAGGCGCAGCACCAGGCCAGCGAACTGAAACCCGAACACTGGGGCAGCGCCGCCTTCGGCCTGACCCTGGCGAGCATGGCGCACGAGCGCCAATACAGCCGTTTATTCCGCTCTTGATAAGGAAGACTCAACGATGAACAGCCAACCTCTGCGCGTCGGTATCGGTGGCCCGGTAGGCTCCGGCAAGACCGCCCTGACCCTGGCCCTGTGCCTGGCCCTGCGCGAGCGCTACAACCTGGCGGTGGTGACCAACGACATCTACACCCAGGAAGACGCGCAGTTTCTGGTACGCAACGAAGCCCTGGCGCCGGAGCGGATCATCGGCGTGGAAACCGGCGGCTGCCCACACACGGCGATCCGCGAAGACGCCTCGATCAACCTGGAGGCGGTCGACCAGCTCAACCGGCGCTTTCCCGGCCTCGACCTGATCATCGTCGAATCCGGCGGCGACAACCTTTCCGCCACCTTCAGCCCCGAACTGTCGGACCTGACCATCTACGTGATCGACGTATCGGCCGGCGACAAGCTGCCGCGCAAGGGCGGGCCGGGCATCTGCAAATCCGACCTGCTGGTGATCAACAAGGTCGACCTGGCGCCGCTGGTCGGCGCCTCCCTGGAGGTGATGGAGCGCGACACCCTGAAAATGCGCGGCGACAAGCCGTTCGTCTTCAGCAACCAGAAGATCGGCCAGGGCCTGGAGCAGATCATCGCCTTTATCGAACGCCACGGCATGCTGACCGCCGCCTGAACCAGCCACCCAAGGAGCGCCGCCATGAAACTGCATAGACACCTGCCCGCCCTCGCCCTGCTTCTCGCGCCTGGCCTGGCCTTCGCCCACCCAGGCCATCAAGCCGCCGGCCTGCTGGCCGGCCTCGCCCATCCAATGCTGGGCCTCGACCACCTGTTGGCGATGTTCGCCGTCGGCCTCTGGGCCGCGCAACAGAGCGGGGCGGCGCGCTGGGCGCTGCCCGGGGTCTTCGTCGTCAGTATGCTGCTCGGTGGTTTGCTGGGTTTTGCTGGCGTGCAGTTACCCCTGCTGGAAACCGGCATTGCCGCCTCGGTATTGGCGCTCGGGCTGTTGGTGGCCGTCGCCGTGCGCCTGCCCATGGCGCTTGCCCTGAGCCTCACCGCAGCCTTCGCCTTGAGCCACGGTGTGGCCCACGGCCTTGAGCTGCCGACACTGGCCAGCCCTTGGGGTTATGCCCTGGGCTTTGTCAGCGCCACCGCCGCATTGCATACCGCGGGCTATGCCCTGGTGCGCCTGCTGCCGCAAGCCGCCGCGCCGCTGATCCGCCTCGCCGGCGTAGCCACGGCGCTTACCGGGGCTTGCCTGCTGGCCACCTGATACTCCCGCCGCCAGCGGTCTGGCCGCTTTGCAGGCCGACCTATCGGACGGGCCGCCAACGACTATGCTCATAGGTGAGGCCTGCAATAGGGCAGGCCTGCTCCGCGCCCGGTGATAGCGCATGTCGATTCCGCTGAAATTTCTGGCCGTACCGATATTGCTGGCCTGCTGCAGCGGCAGCATGGCCAGCGAGCACCAGGTCGTCTGGGTGCTGCCGGACTGGGCCGGTTTCAGCAACTTCAAGGATCAACAACCGGTCGATGGCCTGATCTACGAAACCCTGCACCTGATCACCGAACAGTTGCCGCAATACCGCCATGGCTTCCTGCTGGGCAATGTGCCCCGCGCCTTCAAGGACATAGAAGAAGGCAAGCCGGTCTGCTTCGGCGCCGCCCTGGCCACCGCCGAACGCGACCGCATCGGCTATTTCGCCGAGATGATGGTGTTGCCACCGGTCCACCTGATCGTGCGTAGCGACCTGGCCGACAGACTGCGCCCCAAGGCGCCGCTGTCCCTGCGCCGGACCATTAGCGATCCGCAACTACGCGGCGTGGTGACCAAAGGCCGGTTGTATGGCCCCGCCCTGCAAGCGCTGCTGCACGACCGCCCGCCGAGCAACCTGCAACTGGTCCACGCGCCCAACCTGGGCGCCAACCTCAGTGTGATGGTGGCCTACGGACGCGCCGACTACACCCTGGAATACCCCTTGCCTAGCCTGCTGCATGCCGCCGGCCCTAGCCCGTTGAGCGCGCTGGCGATCGAGGAAACCGGCCCGGTTGCCGCCATCGGGGTCTACTGTGCGAAAACGCCCTGGGGCCGACAATTGACCGAACGCTTCCGCCAGCAGGTGTACCAGCAGGCACAACGACCCCAAGCCATGCTGGCTATCTACGAACGCTGGTTGCCGGCCAAGCAACTGCCGGACTTCCAGCCCCATATCACCGCCTTTGTGCGGCGCATCGCGGACCAACAGCCCTGAGCGACATGCCTGTTGGTCGGTTATGCACAGACCAAGCTGAAGCCTGCTGAAATTGAGCAAAAAACCAGCAACGACAGCCAGGCTTAGTCCCCAGGGGCCTGGCAGCAGACATACGCAGCTTATCCACAGATCGCTCCACAGCTATTCGGGATAAGTCGTTCAGCTGGCCTCGTCCGCCTACGCCAACACCTTGAAATAGCGTGATTATTTCTTGACTTACCAGACACGGAAGTGCCTCCAGGCCGGCGCCTGGTGAGCTGGTCAAATACTGATCAACCGGCGCAAAGCGGCGCCCGGCGAGGGCTCGAACAAGGCATACCACAGTTATCCACAACGATGCCCACAGTAGTCGTGGACAACTTCAGCGCCGCTGCATAACTCGACTAAGCTGCTGTTTTTACGACAAAAACAGGATTGATCAAAAAACCAGCAACAGCCGCTGAAAGCCGGCTAACTAAGCGCGCAGCCGGCTACACCCACCTTACCCACAACTCGCTCCACAGTCTTTGTGGGCAACTTCAACAGAGGCGTGTCCGCCTTGGGGAAAAGTCCGCCAGGGGCCGGCAGCAGCGCAACTCAGTCGCGTAGCCTGGATGCAATCCGGGAGCGGTTTTTCAGACGCCGGACTGCCCCCGGATTTCATCCGGGCTACAAAAAACGCTGCTCACTTGGCGTAAGTGAATAGCATTACGACCTCGGGGCGCGCCTCCTGCTGGGCCTCGCTGCATGCAACACGTAGCTGGGACATAGCCAAAACAATCGCCGGCCTGTGCATAAAATCCCGTTATCTGGCCGCTACCGCCGCGGGCTCGTGGGGTTGCCAACCGCCGCCGAGTGCCTTGAAGGCCGCGACCGCGGCACGTGCCGATTCGGTTTGTGCCTGGGCCCGCGCGTCGGCGGCACGCAGCAGATTCTCGTCGGCTTGCAGCACCTCGATCAGGCTGACGATGCCTTTCTGGTAAGCCGCAAAGGAGGCCTCCCGCGCACGGCCGAGGGAGTCCACGCCCTGGGCGAGCGCGCCCGCCTGCTGCTCGCGTTTGACCAGGGCGGAAAAGGCGTTTTCCACATCCTCGGCAGCCCGCAGCACGGCCAGGCGATAGGCCGCCAGCAGCTCGGCCTCCCGCCCTTCGGCCAGCTCGATCTGCGCGTCGATGCGGCCGAAATCGAACAAACGCCAGCGTAGGCCCAGCACACCAGCGGCCTGACTGGCAGCGTTGCTGAACAGATTGCCACTGGACACCGATGTCGCACTGCCGATCAGCCCACTCAGGGAGAGCTTGGGGTAGTACTCGGCGATGGCCACGCCGATACGCGCGTTCGCCGCGGCCAGTTGACGCTCGGCCGCGATCAGATCGGGACGGCGCCTGAGCAATTCGCCCGGCGATCCCGTCGCCCCAATCTGCGGGGCGGCCGGGATGGCGCCGGTATCGGCCAGTTCGGCGCGGTGCGTGCCGGGCGGCGAGCCGAGCATTACGTCCAATGCGTTCATCGCCGTGTCCAGGCTCATTTCCAGCACGGGTATGGATGCCAGAACCTGGGCGAGCGCGCCTTCGACCTGGCGCACCTGCAGCTCGGCCGCCAGCCCCTTGCTATACAGCAGCTGGATGGTGGCGAGCAGTTCCTGCTGCGTGCGCACCTGCCCGCGGGCGACCTCGAGGCGGGTTTGCAAACCACGGATGCCGATATAGGTATCGGCGGTCTGCGCCGCCACCACCAGTCGTGTCGCGGCCGCACCCGCCTCCGAGGCCCGATACTCGGCAAGCGCCGCTTCGCGCCCACGCCGCAGGCCGCCGAACACGTCCAGCTCCCAGCTCGCGCCGAGATTGGCCTCGAAGGCATTGCCGTAGCGGTCGAAAGCCGGTGTCGAGTCCAGCACCTGCCCCAGCGGCGTTTCCACCGACTGCTGGCCACGGGCGGCCTGCGCGCTGAGATTGCCGGCGGGCAACAAAGCGGCGTTCGCCGCTCCGAGCCCCGCACGCGCTTGCGCGACGCGAGCCGACGCCTGCGCCAGATCGAGGTTCTGCTGCAGGGCAAGAGTCACGAATCGAGTCAGTTGCGGGTCCTCGAATCCCGCCCACCAGGCGACGAGGTCGGCGCTGGCGGCAGCATGCCGTCGGTCAACTGCCGCCTGCCCCAGGTACTGTTCCGGCAGGGGCGTATCGGGCTGGGTGTAGTCGGGACCGACGGCGCAGCCCGCCGAGAGGCTGGCAAGGATAAGCAGGGCGATGGGGCGTTTGGGCAGCATGGGCTTCTTCCGCAGCAGGAGATGGGAGCTGGCTTTAGTGACCATAATACATATTGGTCACTTGCTGTCCATTACGTTGTCCATTGCCAAGACGAGCTGTAGGCTATGGGCCATGAGCCAGATACCCCCCCACCCAGCTTCAACACGCGGCCCCGCGGATCACGATGTGCGCGATCAGATCGTTGCCGCGGCCACCGAACACTTCAGCCGCTATGGCTACACGAAGACCACCGTCTCCGATCTCGCCAAAGCCATCGGCTTCTCCAAGGCCTACATCTACAAGTTCTTCGAATCCAAGCAGGCGATTGGCGAGATGATCTGTGCAGGCTGCCTGAGCCAGATCGAAGCCGAAGTCAGAGCCGCGGTCGACACGGCCGATCAGCCGCCGGAGAAGCTGCGGCGGATGTTCAAGGCGATCGTCGAGGCGAGCCTTCGCCTGTTTTTCCAGGACCGCAAGCTCTATGAGATCGCCTCTTCGGCGGCAACCGAGGGCTGGCAGGCGGCGCGCGAATACGAAGAGCGCATCCGCAAATTGCTGCAGGACATCCTGCAGGAAGGCCGACAAAGCGGCGACTTCGAGCGCAAGACGCCGCTCGACGAAGTGGTGATGGCGATCTATCTGATCATGCGCCCCTACCTCAACCCGCTGCTCCTGCAGCATAGCTTCGGTCATACCGACGAGGCGCCGGCCCTGCTTTCCGCTCTGGCGCTGCGCAGCCTGTCGCCCTGATGCAGCGAACCGAATAGTGACCATTGACTAAATTAGTCACTAGATACAAAGTAGAGTCCCAATCCATTCAGCAATGGGACTCCTATGCGTCGGCGCCGCCTCGTTTTACCCACCCTCATCTGTGCATTGCCGTTTGCCTTGGTCGCTTGCGGCGAAAAAAAACCAGCCGACCCGCGCACCGAAGCACCGTTGGTGCGTGCCGTTATCGTCCAGGATGCGAGCGCCGCGTCGCGCTCCTTCACCGGCACCGTAGCCGCACGGGTCCAGAGCGACCTGGGCTTTCGCGTTTCCGGCAAGGTGCTGGAGCGCCTGGTGGATACGGGACAAAGCGTCAAACGCGGCCAGCCGCTGATGCGGATCGACCCCGTCGACCTGCAACTCGCCGCCCATGCGCAACGGCAGACGGTCGCCGCTGCGCGAGCACGGGCGCAACAGACGGCGGAAGACGAGGCCCGCTACCACGACCTGCGCGGCACCGGCGCGATCTCGGCCTCGGCCTACGATCAGGTCAAGGCGGCGGCGGATGCCGCCAAAGCTCAACTCAATGCGGCCGAGGCCCAGGCCGAAGTCGCCCGCAACGCGACCCGTTATGCCGACTTGCTGGCCGATGCCGATGGCATCGTCATGGAAACCCTGGTCGAGCCCGGCCAGGTCGTCAGCGCCGGTCAGGTGGTGGTGCGCGTGGCGCATGCCGGGCCCCGCGAAGCCATCATTCAGTTGCCGGAAACCCTGCGTCCCGCGGTCGGTTCCGCCGCCCAGGCCACGCTCTTCGGCAAAGAGGAGGTAAGCGTTCCGAGCCGGCTGCGCCAGCTTTCGGATGTGGCGAACCGGCTGACCCGCACTTTCGAAGCGCGCTATGTCTTGCAAGGCGAGCTGGCCAACGCGCCCTTGGGCACCACTGTCACCCTGCAAATCCCGGATGGCAGCGCCCTCACGCAAGGCGACCTGCAAGTGCCGATCGGCGCCCTGTTCGACGCGGGCAAAGGCCCCGGGGTGTGGGTGGTCGACGGCGAGCCGGCAACGGTGACGTGGCGCGCGGTGACGGTCCAGCGCCTGGGCGACGATAGCGCGCGTATCGCCGCTCAATTCGAACGCGGCACGCGGATAGTCGCGCTCGGCGCGCACTTGCTACGCGAAGGTCAGCAGGTGCGGTTGGCCGATCAGGCCGCAGTTGCGGCGGCCGAGGGAGTCCGCCCATGAGCGAAGGCCGTTTCAATCTGTCGGCGCTCGCCGTACGCGAGCGCGCCATCACCCTGTTTCTGGTCTGCCTGATCTCCCTGGCCGGGATCGTTGCGTTCTTCAAGCTGGGCCGGGCGGAAGACCCCGCCTTCACGGTCAAGGTGATGACCATCGTGACCGCCTGGCCCGGCGCCACCGCCCAGGAAATGCAGGACCAGGTCGCCGAGAAGATCGAAAAGCGTCTGCAGGAGCTGCGCTGGTACGACCGCAGCGAGACCTACACCAGACCCGGCCTGGCGTTCACCACCTTGACCCTGCTCGACAGCACCCCGCCGGCGCAAGTGCAGGAGCAGTTCTACCAGGCCCGCAAAAAAGTCGGCGACGAGGCGATCGGCCTGCCGGCCGGGGTGATCGGGCCGATGGTCAACGACGAATACGCGGATGTCACCTTTGCCCTGTTCGCGCTCAAGGCCAAGGGCGAACCGCAGCGTTTGCTGGCACGCGACGCGGAGACGCTGCGCCAGCGGCTGCTGCATGTGCCGGGCGTGAAGAAGGTCAATATCGTCGGCGAGCAGCCCGAGCGTATCTATGTCGAGTTCTCCCATGAGCGCCTGGCGACCCTGGGTATCGGTCCGCAACAGGTGTTCGCTGCGCTCAACAGCCAGAATGCCCTGACCCCGGCCGGCGCGGTGGAAACCCGGGGGCCGCAGGTATTCGTGCGCCTGGACGGCGCTTTCGATGAATTGCAGAAAATCCGCGACACGCCGGTCATGGCCCAGGGGCGCACGCTCACGCTGTCGGACATCGCCACGGTAAAACGTGGCTATGAAGACCCGGCGACGTTGATGATCCGCAACGGCGGCGAACCGGCTCTGCTGCTGGGCGTCGTCATGCGCGAAGGCTGGAACGGGCTCGACCTGGGCAAGGCGCTGGACGGCGAGGTGCATGCGATCAATGCCGAGCTGCCGCTGGGCATGAGCCTGAGCAAGGTCACCGACCAGGCCGTCAACATCAGCGCGGCGGTCGATGAATTCATGGTCAAGTTCTTCGTCGCGCTGCTGGTGGTGATGCTGGTGAGTTTCGTCAGCATGGGCTGGCGTGTGGGCATCGTGGTCGCCGCGGCCGTACCGCTGACGCTGGCGATGGTCTTTATGCTGATGGCCGCGACCGGCAAGAACTTCGACCGCATCACCCTGGGTTCGCTGATCCTGGCACTGGGCCTGCTGGTGGACGACGCCATCATCGCCATCGAGATGATGGTGGTGAAAATGGAGGAAGGTTACAGCCGCATCAAAGCCTCGGCCTATGCCTGGAGCCACACCGCCGCGCCTATGCTTTCGGGCACGCTGGTCACGGCCGTCGGCTTCATGCCCAACGGCTTCGCCCGCTCCACCGCTGGCGAATACACCGGCAATATGTTCTGGATCGTCGGCACCGCGCTGATCGCTTCCTGGGTGGTCGCGGTGGTGTTCACCCCCTACCTGGGCGTCAAGCTGCTGCCCGCCATCAAAAAGGCCGAGAGCAACAAGGTCGCAGGCGGCCACAACGCGCTCTACGACACACCGCGCTACAACCGTTTCCGTCAGCTGCTGGGGCGCGTCATCGCGCGCAAATGGCTGGTCGCCGGCACGGTGGTCGGTCTGTTCGTCGCGGCCATACTCGGCATGGGGCTGGTCAAGAAACAGTTTTTCCCGATTTCCGACCGCCCCGAAGTGCTGGTCGAGGTGCAGATGCCCTATGGCACCTCGATCGTCCAGACCAGCGCCGCCGCGGCGAAGGTGGAAGCCTGGTTGGCCGAGCAGGAGGAAGCCCGGATCGTCACGGCCTACATTGGCCAGGGCGCGCCACGTTTCTACTTCTCGATGGCACCGGAGTTGCCAGATCCGTCATTCGCCAAGATCGTCATCCGCACGGACAACCAGGACGAGCGCGATGCCCTGAAACACCGGCTGCGCCGGGCGATCGCCGATGGCTTGGCCTCAGAGGCGCGGGTGCGCGTCGCCCAGCTGGTGTTCGGCCCCTATTCGCCGTTCCCGGTCGCCTACCGGGTCACCGGGCCGGATCCGGACAAGCTGCGCGAAATCGCCGCCGAGGTGCAGCAGGTCATGGCGGCCAGCCCGATGATGCGCACGGTCAATAGCGACTGGGGCACGCGTACGCCCGCGCTGCATTTCAGCTTGCAGCAGGACCGCTTGCAGGCCGTGGGCCTGAGCTCCAGCGCCGTCGCGCAACAACTGCAATTTTTGCTCAGCGGTGTGCCCGTCACGGCCGTGCGCGAGGATATTCGCACCGTGCAGGTGGTCGCCCGTTCGGCCGGCGATACCCGCCTCGATCCGGCGAGAATCGCCGACTTCACCCTGGCCGGCGCCAACGGACAACGCATCCCGCTGTCGCAGGTCGGCGAGGTCGATGTGCGCATGGAAGAACCAATCATGCGCCGGCGCGACCGCATGCCGACCATCACCGTGCGCGGCGATATCGCCGATGGCTTGCAGCCGCCGGACGTGTCTACAGCCATCACCCGGCAGTTGCAGCCCATCATGGACAAGCTGCCGAGCGGTTACCGCATCGTCGAGGCCGGCTCCATCGAGGAGTCGGGCAAGGCGAGCAGAGCCATGCTGCCGCTGTTCCCGATCATGCTGGCCATCACCCTGCTCATCATCATCCTTCAGGTGCGCTCGATCTCCGCGATGGTCATGGTGTTCCTGACCAGCCCACTGGGGCTGATCGGCGTGGTACCGACCCTGATCCTGTTCCAGCAGCCGTTCGGCATCAACGCGCTGGTCGGCCTGATTGCGTTGTCGGGCATCCTGATGCGCAACACGCTGATCCTGATCGGGCAGATCCGCCACAACGAACAGGCGGGGCTGGACCCGTTCAGCGCGGTCGTCGAGGCCACCGTGCAGCGCGCCCGGCCGGTGATCCTCACCGCGCTGGCGGCGATCCTGGCCTTTATCCCGCTCACTCACTCGGTGTTCTGGGGCACCCTCGCCTACACCCTGATCGGCGGCACCTTCGCCGGCACCATCCTGACCCTGGTATTCCTGCCGGCCATGTACGCCATCTGGTTCAAGATCAGGCCCGCCAGCCTCAGCCACGCCGTAGAGGCGGTGCCCGCATAAACGGGCAGCGCCCTATCCAATTCAGCCAAACAGAGAGAAATCGCTATGTCGAATTCGCCAGTAGTCGTTGTCACCGGGGTCTCATCGGGCATCGGGCGCGCCGCCGCGGAGCGGTTTGCCAAGCGCGGTTGCCGGGTATTCGGCAGCGTGCGCAGCATCGCGAAAGCGAGCCCATTGCCCGGCGTCGAACTGATCGAGATGGATGTTCGCGAGGAGGCTTCGGTTCGCCTGGGCATCCAGACCATCATCGCCCAGGCCAAGCGCATCGACGTGCTGGTCAACAGTGCGGGCATGACCCTGCTCGGCGCGACCGAGGAAACCTCGATTGCCGAAGCCCAATCGCTGTTCGACACCAACGTCCTGGGCATCCTGCGCACCACGCAGGCGGTACTGCCGCATATGCGCGAGCAAGGCTCAGGGCGCATCGTCAATGTCAGTTCGGTGCTGGGTTTCCTTCCGGCGCCGTATATGGGGCTCTATTCGGCCTCCAAGCATGCCGTCGAAGGGTTGTCCGAGACCCTGGATCACGAGGTCCGCAAGTTCGGCATTCGCGTCGCGCTGGTCGAGCCCTCCTTCACCAGGACCAACCTGGACATCAATGCGCCCCAGGCGGCCTCCAGTATCCCGGCCTACGACAGCGAGCGCAGTGTGGTTTCCCAGGCCATTCAAGAGAATGTCCAGAAGGCACCGCAGCCCGATGGGGTCGCCATGACCATTGTCGATGCCGCACTGGGGGCTTGGAAAATGCGCCATACGCCCAAGGGCGAGGCCTCTCTGTTGAGAAAACTGCGTCGCTTCATGCCGGCAGGCCCCGTCGATGCGGGCCTGAGGAAAACTTTCGGGCTTGCCTGAATAGGCCACACATGTGCGAAGCGAGGTGAATGATGGATGCACGAATGGCCGTTTCGCCCCTGGGAGCCGGCCCGGCGAGCACGGACTGCAAGCCTGGCCGAAGGCAAAAAGCCCGGCTGGCCAGAGAGCGGGAGATAGTGCGGGCCGCGAGCGAGGTCTTTGCCGCGCTCGGCTACGATCTCGCCAATATGCAGGGTGACTGCCTGCCCCAAACCAGGTAGGGTGCGCCGCGCGCACCTCGGCGCCCTGACCCAGGCGCTGCCATTGGACAGCGCAACCAGTCTGCGCTTTAAATTGGCTCCAGGTTTTCAGGGCGACGTTCCAGAATGACTGAATGCTTTCAGGGCAGCTGCCTTTGCGGCGCCATCAAATACGCAACCCGATCTCGCCCCAAGGCGCTGAGCCACTGTCATTGCAGCCAATGTCGCAAAGGCCATGGCGCTGCATTCGCCAGCTACGGCAGTGTGTTGCGCAATGACCTGCATCTGATTCAGGGCGCGGATGACCTCAGATCCTATTCTTCCTCCCCATCCGTGCTTCGCCAGTTCTGCGCCCACTGCGGCTCGTCGCTGTTCTGGTCGAGAAGCGAAGGTGAATACGCCGACTGGATCTCGATAGCGCTCGGCACCCTGGACACAGCATTCACCCCGGAAAAGCAGAAGCACATCCAGGTGGCATCCAAAGCCCCCTGGTATGAGATTCATGACCCTTGGCCACAATCCGACTGACCACATCAGGTCGCCGCCTTTGTGCGGCGCCTCGCCAAACAGCAACCCCTCTCGATAGTCGCGGCCATATTTCGCTCTGCAACTGGGCGTTATTCACCAGCCAAGGCCAGCACAAGAAATTGAGCAAAAAGCCAACAACGGCGTCCGAGCCCGACACTTGCCGGTCTGGCAGCAGGCATACGCAGCTTATCCACAGATCGCTCCACAGCAATTTGGGATAAGTCGCCGGTTTAATCCCCGCTGCCCTTGGTCAACCCATTGAAATAGCGCGATTATTTCTTTGCGCGGGATTGCGAGCAAAAAAGAACGGAACAAAAGAAACCAAATAGGGACATACGCTTCTGTTCGCCCTGAATTCCCCGTTACCAGCCGCTCTGTTCCGGGTGGGGCCAGCGAGTGGTGCAGGCCAATCGACATGGCGTTTCAAGCACACAGAGGGCGCCATGCGGTGCGCGGCTTTCACCGCCCCAAGGCCATCGCACTAAGACGAGGCGGCCCATCGCCAGCGGCAAAGGAGTATCAAAGCCCATGAACCGGAGACGACTCTTATTAAGTGGCGCCGCTGCAATCCTTGCCGCCACAGCGTTCCAGCGCCTGAGAAGCAAAACGCTCGAACCTTTGCCAGCCACCCCGATCGACCTGGCACAGCTCCCCACACGCGACGAACTCTGGGGCTGGATAGAGCGACTCAACAGCTTCGGGCCGCGCCTCACCGGTAGCGAGGCCCATGCCCGGTCCATCGATTATCTGGAGTCGGAGTTCCAAGCCCTCGGCCTGCAGGTCCAGCGGGATGCTCAACACATCCGGCGCTGGACCGCCCGCGGCTCGTCCTTGACGCTGTCGGACGGCAGCCCGCTTGCCGTGGCGGCCGAGTACCCCTACTCCGGCATGACCACGCCCCAGGGGGTAACGGGGGCATTGTTCTGGTTCGACGGCAAGCCCGGGGATTTCAGCCAGGCCCGCGGCAAGATCGCCATAGTGCCAGTGGCACGCATCGACCTCTCGCGCCTGAAGGCCATCGCCATGTTCCAGCGGAAATCCAGCCTGCCCGACGAGGGGGCCGATTTCCAGGCGGGTGAGGCGACACCGCTGCTGGGGCCGCTGCTCGCCGCGTTTCTGCCACAAGCGCGTCAGGCCGGCGTGCTGGGGGTGATCTGCGTTTTCGAGGGGCTCTCGGACGCACAAGCCCAGCACCAGGTGCTGCCCTTCACCACCCCCTATGCGGACTGCCCGGCGCTATGGGTTACTGCCGGCACCGGCCAGCGGCTCAAAGACGCGGCCCAACAGGGCCTGTCCGCCACTCTGGTGCTCGATGCAGCTTTGGAGGACGCCCGGACCGACACGCTCTACGCCGTGCTACCCGGCAACAATGCCGGTGAAACCCTGATCATCAACACCCATACCGACGGGCCGAACGCCTGTGAAGAAAACGGCGTCGCCGGGCTGCTCGCCTTGGCCCGCCACCAGGCGCGGCGAGCCGAGCGCAATCGCACTCAGGTCTTCGTCATGGCGACGGGGCATTTCCAGATACCTCAGGTGACAACCGAAGGTCAGGCGACCACAGCCTGGCTGGCGCGCCATCCCGAACTCTGGGACGGCCAAGACGGTCACGCCAAAGCGGTGGCAAGCCTCACCCTGGAGCATCTCGGCTGCAACGAATGGAAGGACGACAGGGCCGCAGGCGGGCCCTCGCCCACCGGGCGCCTCGAGCGGGAGCTGATCTACACCACCAACCCGCTCATGGAGCAGATCTATCTGCAGGCCGTGGCGGACCGTACCAAGCTCAGAAGCCTGACGCTGTCGCCCCGCACCAAGAAGGTGTTCTTCGGCGAGGGGCAGCCGCTGTTTCTCGCCGGCATTCCGGGCATCTCGTTGATCCCAGTTCCCGATTACCTGTGTCAGATGTTGCCCGGCGGCGGCATCGAGCGTCTGGACCCGGACTTCGCCCACCAGCAGGTCGTCTCCTTCAGCCGTGCCCTGCATCAATTGGATGTCCTCGCCACCGCCGATATAGGCACGGTAACCCCGACCTGGAGCGAGCCGCGAGCGTTGCTGAAAGCGTGGGCCAGTGGAAGACTGGGCAGCTAGAGGGTGGCCAGTGCCTTGCGCATCGCGCCGAACCGCTTGCGGTACTGCGCGGGCGTCATACCGACATTGCGCCGGAACAGGCGGCTGAAAAATCCGGCGTCCTCATAGCCGACTTCATTGGCGATCGCTTCAATCGGCTGATTGCCGGACTCCAACATCTGCTTCGCTTCCTCCAGCCGCATGGTATGCACATACTCCAGCGGCGGCATGCCGGTGGCCTGCTGGAAGCGACGCTTGAACGAGCGCTCGGCCAGCCCGCTCAACTGGCTCATCGCGGCGACCGGGGACGGTTGCGCGTAATGCTCGGCGATCCAGCTCTGGCAGCGCGCGATGACGGCGTCATCCACTTGCCGCGAACGCGCGAGGCGCGCGAACGGCTGCTGGCCGATGTCGTGCCAGTCGATCAGATTGAGCCGGGCGACCTGCATCGCGGCATCGACGTCGATCAGCCGCGCGATCAGGTACAGCGCCAGGTCGAGCCATGAAGTGCCGCCGCCGGCCATGATCAGGCGTTGCCCCTCGCCGGACGCGACGAGGGCGCGTTGACCGCGCACCTTGATTTGCGGGTAGCGTCGCGCCATCACGTCGCAGTACGCCCAGTGCGTGGTTGCCTCGTGGCCGTCGAGCAGGCCGGCCTGCGCCAGCAGCATGGCTCCCGAGCAGGCGGTCGCAAGCATTGCACCGCCCTCATAGCAGCGCCGCAGCCATGCCATCTCTTCGATAAACCGACCATCGAGCGATTCGCCGGGCGGCACCAAGAGTTCCGGCACGCAAACCACATCGACGCCCAGGCATTCGTCCAGGCTGGCCTGCGGCACGATCCTGACACCGTTGCCGCAAATCAACGCGCCCTTGTGCAACGACGCCACTTGCGGGTGGATCAGTGCCGCGCCGGGCGAGCCATCCACGATGAGCCCCCAGTCGCGCCCCGCCGACATGAACATGTCGTACATGCCGTAGATCACCGAGGCGGACGTTTCCGGCAAGGCAAGAATGGCCACCCGGGCCGGGGAATCTGTATCGCGCATGGCCGATTCGTCCGATTCGTTGCAGATATGACTTTAGTCCTTGAAGCCTGCTGGACGTACCTTGGAGTCGAAAACCCGATCGTTGTGCGATCCATCGCGCATCGAGCAGACCAGCACCTCACATTTTCGTCACCGAAGGGAAAATACCATGAGCAAATACCGCAACCGCCTTCCCCAGTTGCACGAGCAGTTATTCATCACCGATGGAGGCCTTGAAACGACGCTGATTTTTCACGAGCACCTGGAGCTTCCGCTGTTCGCCTCGTTCGACTTGCTGAAAGACAGCGATGGAACAGCCATGCTGCGCCGCTACTTTTCCGGCTATGCGCAGATGGCCCGCGAGCAAGGCCTGGGCCTGATTCTGGAAGCGCCGACCTGGCGTGCCAACGCCGACTGGGCGGCCAGACTGGGCTACGACGCGAGCGCACTGGCCGAGGCCAATCGCCAGGCCATCGCATTGTTGCTGGCCATCCGCGACGAATACGAAACCCCGGACACCCGCATCGTCATCAGCGGCAACCTCGGCCCGCGCGGCGACGGTTACCGGCCCGACTCGCGCATGAGCGTGCAGCAAGCGCGGGATTACCATGCAACGCAAATCCAGACCTTCGCCCAGACGGACGCCGACATGGTCGCGGCATTCACCCTGAATTACACCGAGGAAGCCATCGGCATCGTGATGGCGGCGAGAGACTCCGCCATGCCGGTGGCGATTTCATTCACGCTGGAGACCGACGGGCGACTGCCGTCCGGAGAAACGCTGCAACAGGCCATCCTGCGCAGCGACGAAGCCACGCAAGGGTATGCGGTCTACTACATGATCAATTGCGCGCACCCGACCCATTTCGACAGCGTGCTGCGCAGCGGCGGCGAATGGCTGCAACGCATCCGCGGCTTGCGCGCTAATGCATCGCGACGCAGCCATGCGGAACTGGATGAAAGCACCGAGCTCGATGCCGGCGACGCGGAAGAACTGGGCATCCAGTACGCCGCCTTGCAGTCGGCGCTGCCGCGCCTGTCGGTTGTCGGCGGTTGCTGCGGCACCGACCATCGTCATGTGGCGGCCATTTGCAGGACGATGAACGAGGCTGTGCGGACTTTTGTGTAAGCGGGATTTGGATTACTGCTGTGGTGGCTTGCAGCTTTCAACCCAGAGCAAGTAACAGGTGACAGGAGGAAGGGAATTACATCGCAAAGTATTGGCCGTTCCGCTGGTTTTGGAAGCGTTGGCGGCCTTCGCGGATGCCCAAAAAAGAACCGCGGATCAGGGTGTCCCGATCCGCGGCAGCTAAGCTAGAACGACTTCGGCGCGCCGACACAGAAGATGCCGAAGTCCCCACAGCAGCTTAAATACACAGGATCAATGGCCTCCCAGGTAGGCTTTGCGCACTTCCTCGTTGCCCAGCAAGTCCTCGCCGCTACCGCTCAGGCGGATTTCGCCGTTGACCATCACGTAGCCGCGGTTGGACAGGCGCAGGGCGTGGTTGGCGTTCTGTTCGACCAGGAAGATGGTCATGCCGCTCTGGGCCAGCTCGCGCAGGGTCTGGAAGATCTGTTTGACCACGATCGGCGCCAGGCCGAGGCTCGGCTCATCCAACAGCAACAGCTTGGGCCGGCTCATCAACGCCCGGGCGATGGCGAGCATCTGCTGCTCGCCGCCGGACATGGTCATGGCCCGCTGGTTGCGCCGCTCCTTGAGCCGCGGGAACAGTTCGAACATCGCCTGCATATCCTCATCGGCGTGTTTGTCGCCAATCGGGATGGTGCCCATCATCAGGTTTTCCTCGACGCTCATATCGGGGAACACCCGCCGCCCTTCCGGCGATTGGGCGATACCGTTGGAGGCGACGAAGTGCGAGGACTTCTGGGTGATGTCGGTACCGCGATAGAGGATCTGCCCGGACGCCGCGCGCGGCTGACCGAAGATCGACATCAGCAGGGTCGACTTGCCCGCACCGTTGGCGCCGATCAGGCTGACCGTTTCGCCCTCGTCGATATGCAGGCTGACCTGCCTCAATGCCTGGATAGGCCCGTAGAACACATCCAGTTCCTTCAATTCGAGGATCGGCTGACTCATACCAGTTCTTCCTCATCGGCGCCCAGGTAGGCGGCAATCACTTTGGGGTCGTTACGGATCGCCTCGGGCCCGCCCTGGGCGATCACCAGGCCATGATCGAGCACCACGATATGGTCGGAAATGCTCATGACCATGCCCATGTCGTGTTCGATCAGCAGCACCGTGAGGTCGTGCTCGTCGCGCAGCAGGCGGATGATCCGGCTGAGCGCCTCGGTCTCCTGCGGGTTGAGGCCCGCCGCTGGTTCGTCGAGGCAGATGATCTGCGGCCGCGTGCACATCGCCCGGGCGATTTCCAGGCGACGCTGCTGGCCGTAGGACAGCTCGCCGGCCAGGCGGTTGGCGCAGTCGACCAGGTCGACCACCTCCAGCCAGTAGAAGGCGTGATCGAGCGCCTGGCTCTCAGCCTTGCGGAAGGCCGGTGTATTGAACACGCCGGCCAGCATGTTGCGGTTGATCCACATGTGCTGGGCCACCAGCAGGTTCTCCACCACCGACATTTCCTTGAACAGGCGAATGTTCTGGAAGGTCCGCGCCAAACCCGCGCGATTGACCAGGTGGGTACCGCCGAACATCTTGTAGTACAGGCGCTTGAAGAACTTCGCCGGGGAGATGAAATCGCCCAGTTCGAAGGGCTCGCCGAGCACCTTGATCACGTCGGTGGTCTTGCCCCGGGCGGTGAGCTTGATGCTGCCGCCGGTGGCGCTGTAGAAGCCGGTCAGGCAGTTGAACACCGTGGTCTTGCCGGCGCCATTGGGGCCGATCAGCGCCGAGATGGAATTGCGTTTGATATCCAGGCTGACATCGTTGAGTGCCTTGATCCCGCCGAAGTGCATCGCCAGGCGGTCGACCGAGAGGACAATTTCTTCGCTCATGGCGCTACTCCTTTACGCGGTTGCACACCTTTGCGGCTGACCCGGATCAAGCCGCGCGGGCGCCAGATCATCATCAGCACCATCAGCACGCCGAACAGCAGCACCCGATACTCGGCGAAGCTGCGCAGCAACTCGGGCGCCACCGTCAGGACGAACGCCGCGATCACCACGCCGACCGTCGAGCCCATGCCGCCGAGCACGACGATGGCGAGGATCAGCGCCGACTCGAAGAAGGTGAACGAAGCCGGATTGACGAAGCCCTGGTAACTGGCGAAGAACACCCCGGCGAGGCCCGCGGTCGAGGCGCCGATCATGAACGCCGAGAGCTTCACCAGCACGTGGTTCAGGCCCATGGCGCGGCAGGCGATTTCGTCTTCGCGCAACGCTTCCCAGGCGCGGCCGACCGGCATGCGGGTCAGACGGTTCTTCACGTGGAGCACCATCAGCACCACCAGGAACAGCACCAGGTAGATGAACAGGAACTTGTAGTTGGCGTTGTAATCGATGCCGAAGAACTCATGGAACGGCACCCCTCCATCCTTGGCCCTGCGGGTGAACTCCAGGCCCATGAAACTGGGCGACGGCACCGACATGCCGTTCGGCCCGCCGGTGAACGACAGCCAGTTGTTCAGTACCAGACGGATGATCTCGCCGAAGCCGAGGGTGACGATGGCCAGGTAGTCGCCGTGCATGCGCAACACCGGAAAGCCCAGAATGCCCCCCGCCAGCGCCGCCGCAAAAGCGGCCAACGGCAGCACGCTCCAGAAGCCCAGGCCGAGGTGCTCGTAGCCCAGGGCCAGACCATAGGCGCCGATGGCGTAGAAGGCCACATAGCCCAGGTCGAGCAGGCCGGCCAGACCGACCACGATGTTCAGGCCGAGCCCGAGCAGCACATAGATCAGGCCGAGGATCACCACCGTCAGCAGGTACTTGCTGGCGAAGAACGGAAACACCAGGGCGAGCACTATCAGCAGCGGCAGCACCCAGCGCAACTGGCTCTTATGATCCGGCGCCAGCACATGCACGCCCGAGCCCGCGGTCTCGAAGGTCGCGAGAATCGCCAGGCCCCTGGGCGTCTGTAAAAACAGACTGAGGGCGAAACGGCCGAGCATGACCACACCGATGATCGCGGCGACCCGCTCGATTTCCAGGTTGAACTTATAGCCGTCGAGGACCACCCCGACGATGGGACCGAACACGATCAGGGCGATCAGGCCGGCGAGCACCGCATCGACCAGGCTCTTTTTCACGTCGAAACGCTTGCTTGCAATGGCTGAGGACATGGTTACACCTTCGCCACGTGAGGACGGCCCAACAGGCCCTGGGGACGGAAGATCAGGATCAGCACCAGCAGCGAGAAGCTGAATACGTCCTTGTAGTCGGTGTTGACCATGCCGGAGAACTGCGCCTCGGCCACGCCGAGGATCAAGCCGCCAAGCATGGCGCCGGGCAGCGAGCCGATACCGCCGAGCACCGCGGCGGTGAACGCCTTGATACCGATGATGAAGCCGGCGTAGAAGTCGAAGGTGCCGTAGTTCATGGTGATCAGCACGCCGGCCAAAGCCGCCATGGCCGCACCGATGACGAATACGTAGGAGATCACCCGGTCGGTGTTGATGCCGAGGATCGAGGCCATCTTGCGATCCTGCTGGGTGGCGCGGCACATGCGTCCGAGCTTGGTGCACTGGATCACGTAGGTCAGCAGCGCCATACCGACGAAGGCGGCGATCAGGATGAACACCTTGGTGTAGGTCAGCTGCACGAAGCCGTCGCCGATATTCAGCTTGAACGCGCCTTCGAGCAGGGTCGGCACGCCTTGCTGGCGGGCGCCCTGGCTGATCTGCACATAGTTCTGCAGCACCAGCGACATACCGATGGCGCTGATCAGCGGCGCCAGGCGGGTGGAGTTGCGTAACGGTCTGTAGGCCACCCGCTCGATCACCCAGCCATATACGCCGGTGATGCAGATGGTGAACAGCAGCGTGCCGAGAATCAGCAGCGGAAAGGATTCGAGGCCGAAATAGGCCAGCAAGGCCAGGGTGATGGCCGAGAGGTACGCGGAGATCATGTACACCTCGCCGTGGGCGAAGTTGATCATGCCGATGATGCCGTAGACCATGGTGTAGCCGATGGCGATCAGGCCATAGACCGCCCCGAGCGTCAGCCCATTGATCATTTGCTGCAGGAAGATACCGTCCATTGACTCAATCTCGTCTGCGGGACGTGCAGGCCAGCCATGGCCTGCGCGCCTCGTGTGTTTTCAGACGGGTACTGCTGAATGCCGCCGCAAGGTATGCGTCGGCGAACGGGGGCTCAGCAGTTCCCGGAAGGCGCTAATCGTTCGAGCATTGGCCGTTCAGGCGCGCGGCACGAGCGATCAGGCGGGCAAAACGCCCGCCGGGCACGGCCGCCTTGGAGCGGCCGAGCCCGGCGGACTCCCAGAACTTACTGCTGGTGGTATTTGCCCTTGTCGTCCCACTCGTAGACGACATAGTCGGAGACCTTCAGGTCGCCCTTGGTGTCCCACTCCTTCTTACCCAGCACGGTCTGCACCGGATTGGCTTTCAGCCAGGTGCTGGCCTTGGCCGGGTCGTTCTCGCCGGCGCCGTTGAAGGCCGCCGCGATGGCCTGCAGGGAGGCGTAGGAGTAGAGGGTGTAACCTTCGGGTTCGAAGCCATTGGCGCGGAACTTCTCGATCACCACTTTGCCGTCCGGGATCAGCCGCGGATCGGCGCCGAAGGTCATCAGCACGCCCTTGGTGTACTGCGGCCCGCCAGCGGTGGTGACCAGCTCGTCGGTAACGATACCGTCGCCGGAGAGGAAGGTCGCGGTCAGGCCCTGTTCACGCATCTGCCGCACCAGCGGACCGGCTTCGGCGTGCAGACCGCCGAAGTACACGACCTCGGCGCCGGCGGCGCGCAGCTTGGTGACCAGCGCGTTGAAGTCTTTCTCGCCGCGGGTCAGGCCCTCGTAGAGCACTTCGGTGACGCCGCGCGAATTCAGCTGCGCTTTGGTCGCATCGGCCAGACCCTGGCCGTAAGTGTCCTTGTCGTGAATGATCGCGACCTTGGTGGCCTTCAGGGTATCGACGATGTAGTCACCGGCAACGATGCCTTGCTGATCGTCGCGCCCGCAGATGCGGAACATGCCCGGCAGGCCGCGCTCGGTGACCTGTGGGTTGGTCGACCCCGGGGTAATGGTGATGATGCCCGCCTCGTCATAGACCTCGGAGGCCGGAATGGTCGAGGAGGAACAGAAGTGTCCGACCACGCCCTTGGCTTCGTCCTGGTCGACCAGCCGGTTGGCCACGGCGACCGCCTGCTTGGGTTCGCAAGCGTCGTCGGCCTTGACCAGTTTGATCATCTCGCCGTTGACGCCACCGGCCGCGTTGATGTCTTCCGCCGCTTGGCTCGCACCGCGCCAGTATTGTTCGCCGAAGGTGGCATTAGCCCCGGTGTGCGGCCCCGCCACGCCAATCACCAGGTCGGCCTGGGCCAAGGAAGAAATCCCCATTGCAGCGGTTACAGCGAGCGCAAGGAAACCTTTTTTGAAAATCATCTGCGGCATAGCTTGGTTACTCCGTTGTGTGGGTGAGTACTGCTACTTTTTCTTTGTAATCGATACTGCTGTTGGCTACCGGAACAGGCAAGAGCAAAGGGCGTGCCATGGCTTTAGCCACAGAAAACACACCGCCGAAAAATAGTTTTTTAATAAAACTCCAGAGGTTTTCGACAGATTTTTTTTGGACCAACGAAATCCGCAAGCACCCCAGACGCAGCGGTGTTTCGGGCCGTTTTACTTTCGGTAACAAAGCCCCTTTTTGCCCCATGGACGCGCCTCTTTGGTGCGCCCGACGACCTATGGCCGTGCATATCGCCAGCAGCCGGCACTAACAGTGCCGTTGGAAAACATAGCCGAGGCAGGCAAGACAAGGACTAGGCGTCCCCGCAAAACAGCCGAAAAAAGGACTGGGTTCGCACACGAGGTCCTTTTTAACGCTGTATTGCCTACGTAGGTAGTTTTCAACAGCCTGTTAGCGCCTGGATTAGTAGCCGACCAGATGCCGCATCACAAGCAACCTTTACTCTTCATGTCATTCCATTTGCTCATGAACCCGCAACAGGCGTTACAGGCGCTCTATCGGCGCCATCGAGACAATCAAGCAGCCGTATCGCCTTCCCGCGCCTAGGCTGATCACTCCAACCCAGCGGAGAAACCTCATGCCTCTCGATACCCTGCTGCAACGCCTGCTCGCCAGCTATGCCGGTGCCGCCAGCGGTGCCTGGGCGGGCGAGTCGATTGCCGACTGAGCCTGCTGCGCCTCCCCTCCGCCCTTCCCGCACGCAAGCGCCTGCCCCGAGCAAATTGCAGGTTGCCGGGAACGCAAAGTTCGATTCCGCCACTCATCAAGGCATCGATTGAATAGAAGGAGGCCACGTGAGCAGATTGATCGCGCCCCTGTGCTCCAGGCTCGGGATCGCCATGCCGGAACAAAGCGGCAACGAATGGACATTTGAAATCGAAGGTCGATCGGTGAGTGTCGTGTCGATCAAGGAAGAGCAGCGTTGCTATATCTACAGCGGGGCCAAGATCGGCGTGCTGGACATCGCGGGCTACATCCGCCTGGGTCGCTACAGCTTTTCCTGGGCGGTGGGCAGCGAACTGAATATCGGCCTGCACCCTACGACCGATGGCCTGGCGTTGGTCGGTTGCGGGCTGGTGGATAGCGGCCATCTGGCCCGCGATGTCGAGGCATTACATTTTGCGATGCGCCGGGTTTCGATGGCGGCGGCGACGCTGGAAAGAACCTGATCCCGGCGCTCCCCCGCACGGCTCAAACCGGCGGACTGCGCTACGAAACCGACAAGCAATAATGTCGGACCTGGAGAAACAACATGCTTAAAACAGGCGTAAATCTGTTACCGACCCTGGCCACTGCAGCCAGCGGCCCCGCAACCAATGTCATAAAGAATGCGGGCTCCGCAGCAAGCTCGGCATTGCAGCAATATGCGCAGCCGCCGCGCCCTTATCACAGCACCGCGACCCCGACCCAAATCACATCGTCGGGTCAAGTCATCAGCGCCGGCCATATCCAGCTTGAGTTCACCAAGAAAGAACAAAGCGAATACGGTCTTCCACCCGCGATGGGGCTCAATCCGGAAAAAGAGGGCACTAAGCACCTTGACCAATTCAAGGGTAAGTTTCCGAATAATCAGGAATTCACCATCAAGCCGCACCAGAACCTCGCCCGCCCATTGGGCTCGGACCAACCGCTACCGTCTTACGCAGACAGAATCGATCACGGGCATCTTTCGCCGGAGGGCGCGCAGATTCTGCACAACGCCATGGCCGAGCAAGCCAAAAACCCCGTGCACTATGTCACCGCAGGCCCCACCCATAACAACTGTGTGGACGAGCACGCGAAACTGCTCAATCAACTGCGACCGGAACTGGATATCAAGCCGCCAGAAAACGCACGCCCCCAGGACCTGATGGAGTTGATCCGCCAGGCGAATCTGACCAACAGGTAAAAAAGGTTCTTCGCGGAATGTTGAAGTGCCGATTGACACTGGACTGGCAAATTTGTGTTTTCTGATCACGGCGCTCTCTGCCTCTAGAACAGGTTCATTAACGTGTTGAGCCAGGGTTCTGGTTTCGCCCCTCACGGGCGAGTCACTTTCTCTTGCTTGCCCAAGAGAAAGTAACCAAAGAGAAGGGCACCCCGACATCCGGCCCCGGCTGCGCCGCGGTTATTCGCTTCGCTTACCCTCCGGGCCAGCCTTCGGCTGTTACTTCGCTTCGCTACGTTTCCCTCCTTCCATCACCGCTCCAGGGGCACGCCCCGAAGGGCCATCCCTGGCCC